>CAZHEH010000007.1:0-101303 GCA_964531695.1 uncultured Planctomycetaceae bacterium
CCGTCGCGATTCGGGTTGACCCGGCCCGCCGGCTCCCGGACAATCAGCGTTTTACTGCGGCTCCCAGAGAAAGGCACGGCGATGAGTTCCCGCGAGAAGACGATGCTGGCCCGAATCCTCCCCTTCCTGCTGGCGGTGACGGCCGTGGCGCTCCTGCCGACCGGCGACGCGCTGGGCCAGGACCGCGAAGGCGACGCCCCCGTTCCGGATTCCGAGAATGACGGCGGCGACGGCGGGGCCGACGAAGGCGGAGACGGTGGGAACGGCGAGGACAACGGCGGCAGCGATGACGAGGGCCAACCCGTCGCGCCCGGCCCCTGCGGCGCCATGGGCAGCCCGCACATCATGTTGTTCGTCGTTCTCGGCGGCTTCCTGCTGCTGTACTTCTGGAGCGGGCGGACGCGCCGCAAGCAGGAGTCCAAGCGGCGGGAGATGCTGGAGAACCTCAAGAAGGGCGATAAGGTCACGTCGATCGGCGGAATCTGCGGATCGGTGGTGGAGGTCCGTGAGGACGAGGTCGTCGTCAAGGTCGACGAAACCGGCAACACCCGCATGCGCCTCGCGCGGTGGGCCATCCGCGGGGTCGGCGACGAGGCCAAGGCCGAAAGCCCCGAACAGCAGAAGAAGTAGCGCCGCTTCGGACCGCGGCCCCGTCAGGCGGCGGCGCCCGCCCGGGCGAGCGTGTCCATCACGGCCGGGGCCAGCCGATCCAGCGGCAGGATCTGATCCACGCCGCCGAGACGGATCGCCTCCTTCGGCATGCCGAAGACCACGCAGCTTTCCTCGCTCTCGGCCAGAGTCTGCGCGCCCGCCTCGTGCATGGCGGCCATGCCGCGGGCACCGTCGGCCCCCATACCGGTAAGAATCACCCCGACGGCATTCGGTCCGGCCTGCCGCGCCACGGAGTGAAACAGCACGTCGACACTCGGACGCTGATGATGCACGGGCGGCCCGCTCTTGACGGCCGCGAAGTACCGCGCGCCGCTGCGAGTGAGCGTCATGTGGTAATTGCCGGGGGCGATCAGCGCCACGCCCGGCACGACCGGTTCGCCGTCGCCGGCCTCCCGCACCTCCATGCGGCAGGTCTCGTTGAGCCGCTCGGCGAAGGAGCGCGTGAACTTCTCCGGCATGTGCTGGACGATCAGGGCGCCGGGGATGTCCTGCGGAAGCGACCGGAGCAGCGAGCTGATCGCCTGCGTGCCGCCCGTGGATGCTCCAATGGCAAGGACCTTGTGCGTGGTATGGACCAGCGCGCGGGGCGGCGCCGCCGCGGCCGCGGGGGCGGGCTGCTTCGGCGCCTCGCGCTTGCGGCATCGGGCGCGGGCCGCCACGCGGACCTTCTCCACGAGCATCCGCGAAATCTCCGTCACGGAATACGCCGAGCCGGGCTTGCCGACGACCTCGACGGCGCCGAGTTCCATCGCGCGCACGGCCGCGGCGCTGCCCGAGGGCGTCAGCGAGCTGACCACGATGACCGGCAGGGGATGGTGACGCATGAGCTTGGACAGGAACGTCAACCCGTCCATGCGGGGCATCTCCAGATCGAGCGTGATCACGTCCGGGCGATGCTTGACGATCTTGTCGCGCGCGACATACGGGTCGATGGCCGTGCCGACCACCTCGATGTCGTGCGCCTTCGACAGCTCCGCCGAAAGCACCTGACGCACCACGGCCGAGTCATCCACGATCAGAACACGTATCACGCCTTGGCTCCCTTGCCCCGTGTCCAGGCGCCGTTCAGGCCGCCAGTGCGGCCCCGGACTCGACGAACAGCACCAGCTCCGCCATCCCCTCGTCCAGCGCCATCCGCACCCGCCCGACGCACTCGAGCGGCTCCCGGCTCTCGGGCAGCTCCTGCAGCGAGAGGATCGCGGGGGCCTGCACGTCGAACACGGCCTCGTGCCCGGCCAGCTCCGGCAGGAGGTTGCCGCAGACGACGTTCACCAACTCCTTGAGCGCGTCGTACTGCTGCTCCTCCGCGGGCATCTCCTCCATCATGCCGAGCATGTTGGCCGACAGGGCCGGCAACATGCTCCAGCTAACGGAGGCCAGCAGCTCCCCGCGGAACGGTCCGGCGAACTCCACGCCGGCGACCACGCGCGGGAGCGCCTCGGGCGGGGCCTCCTCCTCCGGCAGGCGGAGCAGGAAGGCCATCGACTCGAAGGTGGCGGTCGCCACCCGGTCCAGCAGCGGGTCATGCCTGTTGCTCATGGCGACTCCCCAGCAGTTCCTGAACGACCTCGGCGACCAGCTCGGGCGTGAACGGCTTGTGGATGAACCGCACGCCCTTGCTCTGCAGTCGCTCGATCCGGGTTTGGCTGCCTTCGGTCGATACCACGATGATCGGCAGGTCCTCCCACGCGAGGTTCTGCCGCACCCGCTCGATCATCTCCTCGCCGTTCATCACGGGCATGTTGATGTCGACGAAGGCCATGTCGATCCAGTGTTCCGACAGCGCCTCCAGGCCCTCGCGGCCGTTGGAGGCCTGATGGGCCTGTCCGATGTCCAGACCCGTCATCTTCAGGGTGCGCAGGATCATCGCCCGCACGACGGCGCTGTCGTCCACAACCAGCACGTTGTATGCCATCTTCTCGCCTCCACTCCGTTACATCGACCTACGAAAGCGGCTACGCAAATTGCGCCCCGCCCTCGACGAGCGGCCCGCTACAGGTCGCTGCGCCGGCCCGCGGTCGTTACCCATACGCTCCCCGATCCGACCTCCAGGTACATCGTGCGGGCGTTCTTGCCGCCGACATCGGAGGTCTCGATCATCACGCCGTTCTTCCAGAAGACCTTCTTGAGCATCACGAAGTTCCGCCGTCCGATGGCAAAGCTGTCCGAGCCGTTTCCGTTGACCGCCGCGCCGCCGGCGACCTTCACCATGATCCGCTGCTTTTGCGCCCCGGCGTGGTAGAGCGAACGGAAGAACTCCGGCACGCCGGTGTCGACGAACATGCACGGGTTGATCTTCGCCTTGTCCGGGTTCACCCGCGAGCTGGGAAGCATCACGTGGATCAGGCCGCCCACGCCCGCCGAGGCGTCGTGAGCGCATATCCCGAGGCAACTTCCCAGCGCGTGGGTGACGATGACATCGCCCGCACACTTGGAGATATGCATCTCGGCCACGCCCACGATGTGCTTCACGTCCACTCCCTCACTGCATTCACGGCTTTCCGTACACGGTCGGCGCCAGGTACCGGAAGCCGTGGTCCACGCGCGTCAAGCTCTCCGAGTGGCCGATGTACAGCACGCCGCCCGGGCGGAGAATGTCGTAGAATCGCTGGATCAAACGCCCCTGTGTCGGCTTGTCGAAGTAGATCATCACGTTGCGGCAGAAGATCACGTCGAAAGGGCCCTTCATCGGCCACGGATCCATCAGGTTCAGCCGGGCGAAGACGACCATGCGGCGCAACGCCTCGCCCGCGCGGTAGAGCTTCTTGCCGTCGGCGTCCGCGCGGGTGAAGTACCGGGCCCGCAGGCCGGGGGGCACGGGCTCCACCCGGCGCTCCTCGTAGACGCCGCGCCGGGCCTGGGCCAGCACCTTGGTCGAAAGGTCCGTGGCCAGAATCCGGGCGTCCCACCGGTCGATATCGCCGATGGCCTCCCGCACGATCACGGCGATGGAGTACGGCTCCTCGCCCGAGGAGCACCCGGCAGACCAGATCCGCAGCCGCCCGCCGCCGGCGGGGGCCTTGGCGGCGATCTGCGGCAGCACGTTCTCGGCCAGATGGTCGAAGTGCTTCCGCTCGCGGAACAAGCTGGTGAGGTTCGTCGAGAGGGCGTCCAGCATGGCCGTCAGCTCGGCGCCGCTGCCATCGGAGGCGACGTAGTTGATGTAGTGCTCGAAGCTCGGCAGCCCCAGCGCCCGCAGCCGCTTGGTCAGCCGCGCCTTGACGAGTTGCCTCTTCCCGTCGTGGAGGTTGATCCCGCACAGGTCCTTGACGACGCGGCTGATGTGCTGGAACTGCTCCTCCGTCAGGCCGTTGCTGAGGGCCTCCACGCTCATTGATCCGTCCTCGGGTCCGAGCTGTCGCCGGCCGGCAACCGGCCGCGCCCAGCCGTGTACTGATGCTTGCCTGAAGCGCTCCCGCAAGCCCTGCCCTGCATCGCCCGGCGAGCATGGCTCCGAATCGCCGCCTACGCTCCGACCCGTACGTCACCGCCTCCAGCCATTGCTGTATCGGCCCTCTCGAGGCCCGAGATAAGCAAGGACTCCTCCCAACAAGAACGGCCCGCGGCGCCTTTTCACGGCACCACGGGCCGACCCCCTTCACGTCAGGCGGCGACAGAGACCGCCCCCGGCTTTGCTAGAAACCCGACAGTTTGTCCGATACCTTGCCCTCTTCGAACGGAATGGCCGCTTCCGCCTCACGACGCTGCGAGTCGGGCGTTGCCGCGTGAGCATCCACGGGCCTTCGCCCGCTGTATCCGCGGCCCGACGACTCCTCGACGTCCGCCTCGAACCGGACCTTCTCGGCGGCGGAAGCCCGGCTCGCACGGCCGGAGCCACCCACGATCTCCTCGAGGTCCTGGATCATCTTGCGCAGTTCCTCGGCCTGGGCGCTGAGTTCCTGTGCGGCCGAGGCCGATTCTTCGGCGCTCGCCGCCGCGGACTGCGTCACCGAGTCCATCTGGCCCACGGCCGTGTTGATCTGCTCGATGCCCTGGGCCTGTTCGTTGCTGGCCCCGGCAATCTCGGCGACCAGGTCGTTCACCTTCCGGTTACCGGTCGCGATCTGATCCAGCACTTCGCCGACCTGCTTGGAGATCTCCACGCCGTTGTCCGCGTTCTTGACGGACGCCTCGATCATGCCGGCCGTGTTCTTGGCCGCCTCCGCCGAACGCTGGGCCAGGTTCCGCACTTCTTCGGCCACGACGGCGAAGCCCTTGCCGGCCTCGCCGGCTCGGGCCGCTTCCACCGCGGCGTTGAGCGCCAGCAGATTCGTCTGGAAGGCGATCTCGTCGATCGTCTTGACGATCTTGGCGGTCTCGTCCGAGGACGTCTTGATGTCGTCGATGGCGCTGGACATCTTGTCCATGGCCTCGCCGCCGCGGTCGGCGTTCTCGCGCGCCTGCCCGGCGAGGTTCTTGGCTTCCTCGGCGTTGCCGGCGTTCTGCTTGATCATCGAAGTCATCTCCTCCAGCGAGGAGGTCGTTTCCTCGATGCTTGCCGCCTGCTCGCTGGCGCCTCCGGCCAGGGACTGGCTGGAACTGGAGACCTGCCCGGCAGCCCCGGCGACCTGGTTCGAGCCCTCGCGGAGCTGGGCAACGATCTTCATGATCTTTCCGGCGATGCCGCGGGAGATCAGGAACCACGCCCCGGCCGCGACGAGCACGGACACGCCCGCCGTAATCCACAGGGTCGTGTCGCTGGTGGCCCCCAGCGCGGCGATCTCGTCTCGGGCCTCGTAGAACTCGTCCTCATAGGAGCTGACGCCGATAACCCAGTCCCACGGCTCGAAGTACATGATCCGCGCCAGCTTCATCCGGGGCTTGGACTCGCCCTTGTTCTGCCAGGGGTAGAACTGCTCGGCGATGTCGTCGGGCCCGAGGGCCTTGGCCTTGTTGCAGATCTCCTGGATGAAGAGCGTGCCGTCGGCATCCTTGGCGTTCCAGATCTTCTCGCCGTCGCGCTTGCCGCCCTTGGAGATGACGTAGTGGCCCTCGGTGTCCAGAACGAAGACGTACCCGGTCTTGCCGACCTGGATGTCCATGATCGCATTGCGGAGGGTGTCCACGCTCTCCTGCTTCACGCCCGTGTAGAGCACGCCGATGACCTCCTTGTCGGGCCCGTAGATCGGCTCGTAGGCGGTGATGTACCACGCGTTGACCACGAACGCCCGGCCGCTGAAGGTCTTGCCGCTCATCACGGTCTGGACGACCTTGTTGGGAGTGCCGTCCGGGTTGGTCGCCGGGATGTACGTGCCGATGGCCCGCGTGCCGTCTTCCTTGAGCACGTTCGTGGCCACGCGGAGCATGTCGCCCTGCTCGTTCATCCGCTGGAAGACCGTGCAGGTCCCGCCCACGAGCTGCTGCGTCTCGTCCACGACCGGCGTGGGCGCGTCCGGATCGCTGTTCTGCGCCACGACCGTCTCGCCGACGAGAAGCTTGGGCAACTCGACCGTGCGCGATCGCTTCGTGAACTGATTCACCGCCTCCCACGAAACCGTCTCGTCCGAGAGGGCCGCGCCGCCGCCGTCGGTCAGAACGTCCCGCGCTACGTTCAGGTCCGATCGGACCTTCCTCTGAAGCAACTGCTGCTGGGCCTCGCACATGGCGCGCACGTTCCGCGCGATGTGATCGAGGTCCGTGTAGGCCTGCTCGGTGCTGGCCTCCGTGGCGATGTCCGTCATGCGGCCGTTCTGCCGCGAGACGACTACCGCGATGACGACCATCGGCGTCAGCGCAAGCAAAACCCCGACGGCCAATAACTTGACCCTCAACGTAAGTCGATTCAGACCCATCTTCCCGTCTCCTTCCCGTGTTCCTCGTGCGGCCCCAACCGCACGTCCCTGCGACGATGTGACCCGATCCTGACCCAGGATCGCGCAGGGGGTTGTCTGTTCCCTGGTGCTACTCCTCTTGCCCCGCATCCTCGACGGCCCGGCGCAATCCCGCCGCGCCATCGCCGGTTCCCACGACCTTGGCGATGTCCAGCAGGATGCTGACCTTGCCCTGCGCCTTGCCGATTCCGAGGATGAACTCAGTGTCCAAGTCGGTCCCAAAGGCGGGCGTGTCGTCGATGTCGTCAGCGGGGATGTCCAGCACCTCGGACACCTGGTCCACGATCACGCCCGTCTCCAGCCCGTCCACGTCCACAACGATGATGCACGTCTGCTCCGTGTGCTCCGTCTCCGGCATGTTGAACTTGAGTCGGAGGTCCAGAATGGGAATCACCTTGCCACGCAGGTTGATTACGCCCTTGACGTAGTCCGGCGTGCGCGGAACCGGGGTGATCTTGCACATCTGGATGATCTCTCGGACCTTCAGGATCTCCAGGCCGTACTCCTCGTCCGCCAGCACGAACGCGAGGTACATGCCGGCCCGCCCGTCCGCCTGTCGTTCCGCCGCCTTCATGGCCGTGTCCGTCATTGTCTGTCTCCTTGACGCGTCCTTCGTCTTGGCGACGGCTACGCCGCCGCCAGGTCCTCTCGGCCCCCGTCGGCCAGGTCGAGCAGCCCGGCCGGGTCGAGGATCAGCCCCACCTGCCCGTCGCCGAGGATTGCCCCGCCCGTTACGCCGGGAATCTCGCCGAGCGATTGTCCGAGCGACTTGATGACCACCTGCTGCTGGCCGAGCAACTCGTCGACCATCAGCGCGCAGTGGCGTCCCTCGCCCTCGATGACGATGAGCAGGCCGTCATACACGTCCGTCACGGCCTCCGGAATGCCGAACAGCCGATGCAATCGGAAGACCGGCATCAGGTCGCCGCGGAGCTTGACCAACTCGCCTCGACCCGTGACCGTCGAGATCGTGCCCCGCTCCGGGCGGAAGCTCTGCTGAATCGAGACCGTCGGCACCAGGTAGCGTTCCCCGCCGACGCGCACGAGCATGGCGTCGCTGATGGCCATGGTCAGCGGCAGGCGGATGGTGAACTTCGTGCCCTCGCCCTTGGTGGAGGCCACCTCCACGCGGCCGCGGAGCGACTCGAGCGCGCGCTTGACCACGTCCATGCCCACGCCGCGACCCGACACGTCGGTCACCTGTCGGGCGGTCGAGAAGCCGGGGGCGAAGATCAGCATGAACGCCTCGGACTCCGAAAGCTCCCGCCCGGGCTCGATCACCTCCCGCTCGACCGCCTTGGCGATGAGGGCGTCCTTGTCGAGCCCCTTGCCGTCGTCGACGATCTCGATGACGACATTGCCGGCCGAGTGGTACGCCCGGAGCTGCACGGTGCCCGTGCGCTCCTTGCCGGCCGCCGCTCGATCCTCCGCCGGCTCGACGCCGTGGTCCACGGCGTTGCGCATCATGTGGACCAGCGGATCCTTCAGGGCCTCGACCATGTTGCGGTCGATCTCGGTGTCCTCGCCTTGCATCTCGAAGCGTACGTCGCGCCCGCTCTTGCGCGCGAGGTCGCGCACGAGGCGGGCCATCTTCTGGAAGACCCCCTTCAGCGGCACCATCCGCAGCGAGAGCGTGAGGTCCTGGAGTTCGCGGATGATCTTGCCCGCATGCGAGACGTTGCGGGAGAGGCGATGGTTCGTGCCGTCCGTGACGGACGAATCCTGAGCGATCATCGACTGGCCGATCACCAGCTCGCCGACCATGTTGAACAAGCTGTCGAGCCGGTCGGTTCCGACCCGGACCGATGCCTCGGCCGCACCGCCGCGCTGGGCCTTCTGGGCGCGCAGGGCGCCGGCCACGTCCTTCGGGGAAGCCACGCCCTCGCGCACCAGCTTCTGGCCGATCGGCTCGCCGCCCTCCGAGGAAGCGGCGCGCTCGACATCCTCGCGCCCGGCCACCCCGCGCCCGACCACGATGTCGCCGACCCGCATGCCGCCACCGGAATCGGCCTCTTCGGAGATGCCCGCCGCTTCGGGGTCCGCCAGTTGCTCCAACAACTCCGGCAGATCGTCCGGGACTACCAGCGGCTCGCCCGGCTGCACGCCCTGGAGCCCCTCGATCATCTGCCGGAGCTTGTCGCAGGAGTTCAGCGCGAGGTCCGCGTAGCCGCCCACCACCCGGATTTCGCCCTCGCGGGCGCGGTCCAGCAGGTTCTCGGCCTTGTGGGCCGTCTCCTGGATCAACGACAGGCCGAGGAAGCCAGACGTGCCCTTGATCGTATGGAACGCGCGGAAGATCGTGTTCACCTGCTCCGCGTCGTCGGGGTTGCTCTCAAGCTCCAGCAGCGCCGCCTCCCCGGCCGAGATGTGATCGAGGCACTCGACGATGAACTCGCCGAGGATGTCCGCCTCCGCATCCTCCGGCAGCACGGCCGTCGGCTCCTGGGGCGGCTCTTCTTGCTCCGCCGGCGGCTCCGCCGCCTCGGGCTCCTCCTCGGGCTGCGGCTCGGCAGCCGGTTCGGCCGCCTCGGCATCCTCCGGCTCCTCGGTCGGCTCGGGCTCGGCCGGCGGCGTGAGCTGGGCCTGAAGGGCCCGCATCGCCTCGTCCACCTGGGCATCCTCGGCGCCCGCCAGGTGCCCCCCGGCCGCCACCAGGGCGGCGGCGACCGCTCCCATCGCGCCGGCTCCGTCGGGCACCTTCCCCTCGTACACCACGCGAAGAACCTGAAGCGACAGCCGGGCCAGGTCGCGCGGCGGGGCATCATCCTTGGAAAGGCCGGCCAGGGCCTTCTCCAGTTGCGTGCCGAGGTCGACGATGTCGGCTTGGCTGGACGTATCGGTCGCCAGGGCCTCGGCCCCGAGGTTCTCGAGCATCTCCGGTGTTGTCTTTTCGCTCATTTCGGCTTCCTGGTGCCGTGCAGAGCCCGCTGCATCAGCCGTTGTCGGCGATGATCCCGGTCCAGAGGGGCCCCAGATCACTGTCGAAGTCATACTTGACGGTCGTGGCATGACGCGGCAGCAGAACCGAAAGACTCTCCGCGCGCATGACACTGGGCAGGGAGATCTCCGCCTTTACGCCGGCCGCGTCCAGCAGCGATTTGGTCTGCCCGGCGAGGATGTTGGCCAACTCGCCCACGGCGTCGCCCATGTCCTCGCTCTCGAAGGGAATCTCGAAGCCGGCGAACTGCGCGCACACGGCCGTGGCGGTATCGCGCGGCAGGCCCAGGAAGATGCTCCAGTCCAGGTCGCCGACCAAGGAGATCACGGCGATCAACGTTCCGTCGTTGGTCTCGGCAGCGTCTTCTGTCGGGCACAGCTCGATGCCGCAGAGGGACTGGAAGGTGTCGGCCGAGGCCTGGATGACGCTGTCGGAATGGGGCAGTGTTGCAGTGCTACTCACGGGCTGTCTCCTGCTTGTGATCTTCCCGGCGGGGGCCGGCGTGTCGTGCTACGCGAACTTCTCCGCCAGCTTCCCGAAGAACCCGCCGCCGGAGGCCTGGGCCTCGGCGAGCGCGTCGAAAAGCGGCGTCAGCTTCTTCTGAAGGACCTCGGTGGTGAACGGCTTGACGATGAAGCAGTCGGCCCCCGCGTCGTCGAGCGCCTCTTCCACCTTGCCCATGGTGCTCTCGGTGGTCACCATCACGACGGGGATGTGGTTGCTCTCCTGCTCACGCACCGCGCGGACGAAGTCCACCCCGTTCATATTGGGCATGTTCCAGTCGACGAAGCACATCTGAATCGAGTCCGGATCGAACTTCTCCAGCGCATCCGACCCGTCGGCCGCCTCGGTGAAGGTGAAGTTGGCCAGCTTGCTCTCCCGCAGCGACCGCATGACCATCTTCCGCATGATGCCGGAGTCGTCCACGACCAACGCATGGATGTCCATTGAGCTTCTTCCTTTCCGGTCGCCCTGGGGCGAGTTCCGCGCCGGAGTCACTCGCGAGAAATGCCTGCGGCGGGCCGGTACGGCGCCGCATGCCACTCGCGGCTGCCTCGCGCCCGCCGGCGGCGGACACGGGCAACCGCACCCGTTGCCCATGATGGTATCGGCAGCAGAGAGGCCGGGTTTAGCAGGAACCCCTTATCGGGGCGAGAAATATGCCACGGTGAACGCCGCGCGCGACAGCGTCCGCGGCGAGAGGGCCGCGGGCGCGAGGAAGGGCGGACGCGGGGGCCGCCGGCGTCAGGACATGATCGCCTTCCAGCCCTCGTTGAGGTCCTCGAGCAGGCCGATCACGTCCCGGACGGCCTTGGCGTCCTTGCGCCTGTTGGCTTGACGGAGATGGCGCGACATGAACTGGTACAGGCGCCGGAGGTTCTCCGCGACCTCGCCGCCGGCTTCCATGTCCAGGCACGCGTCCAGCTCGTGGATGATCGTCTGGGCCTTGCCGATGTATCTGCCCTTTTCGGCCCAGTTCTCGGCCTCCATCTCCCGGAGGGCCTGGTTGAGGAACTTGATCGCGCCCTCGTAGAGCATGACGATCAGCCGACCGCGAGACTGCGTCGTTACGGCGTTCTCCTGGTACGCTGTGATTTCGTTCATGGCCCGGCTCCCTTGCGTATTGATCACATGCTTTGAAGCATGCTGCTCATGCCGCCCGAGCTCGAGCCCATCGAGGCGAAGATGCTCTGGAACTGCGCCTGGAACGAGCCGAGCTCGGCCAGCGACGTCTCCAGGCGCGCGTACTTCTCCCGGAGTTGCTCTTCCCTGCGCTCCAGGCGCTCGTTCTCGCGCTCGATCTTGTCCTCGATGCGCTCGATTTGCCCGTCGATGCGCCCGTCCTTGACGGCGAAAACGCCGGTCGAATGGTCCAGCATCTGGTCAGTGTCGTCGTAAATCGCCCCCGCGAAGCCCTGGCGGACGCGCACCTGGTAGTCCAGCGTCTCGGACGTGCCCGCGTTGACCACCGTCAACTCCATGCCCTGTTCCGGTTCCCCGGTCACGCCGGTCAGCGTCATCCCGTCGACGGCGAGGTAGCGCCAGCCCGTCTCGTCGGTGAGCTTGATTTTCGCCCAGTCCACTTCGCCGGCCGCGTCGTACTGAATCCGAAGATCGTACCTCCCGCCCTGCGTCTGGTATGCGCTGGTGAACTGCACGTCGTCACTGTTCGTGCTTCCCGTGTCGACCGCGCCGAGCACGTTCAGTGCCGCGTCGTAGTCGGCGTCCAGCGCCTCGTCGAAGACCTCCGCGTCGAACTCCAGGTGCCCCTCGCGGTCGAACTCAAGCCCGATCTCGCCGGTCATCGTGTAGGCGTCGGCGTCGGCGTCGAAGCCGGCCGCCGAGCCGGTCAACGCCCGGCGGATGTCGTGCAGGAGCGTGTTGAGCGTCACGTCGCCCTGGAGCACGCCGCTGGTCTTCGCCTCACGGTCGTAGCCCGTGTACTGATCGAGCTTGTCCACGATCCCGTTGTACACCGAGACGAAGTTGTTCAGGTCTCGCTTGAGCTGCCCGGTCTTCCGGGTGGCCGTTACGCTGACGCTGCCGGTGGCCTCCAGATTCAACGTCAATCCGGGGACGACGTCGGTGATCTGGTTGCTGCTCCGCTCGATCCACTCGCCGGTGCCGGGGGGGAACCCGTCGACCTTGATCTGCGAGTCCTGCGCGGTGCGCGTCGTGGTGAAATCGGCTGATGCGAAGTCGCTCAGCGTGGTCTCCGCCTCGACCGTCACACTGTAGTCGCTTCCGGGATTCTTTCCGGCCAGCACGAGGTGATACGTTCCGCCCTGTTCCAGGACGCTCGCCGAGACCCCGGGGTTGCCTGCGTCGTTGGCGATCAGGTCACGAAGACCCTCCAGCGTGGTGGAATCCGTGGTCGTCAGCGTCCGCGTGCTCCCGTCGTAGGTATAGACGAACTGTCCGGCGCCCACGGTCGTCTCCAGCGACGCCAGCCCCGCCGTGTGAACCATGCGATGCGCCGAGGCCAGGGCGTTGACCTCCACCGTGTGATTGCCCTCCACGGCGCCGGATTCCGACGAGACGCTGACCACGTCCTCGTCCGAACTCCTGGCGGTAACCCGGCGCAGCTCGTCCACGTTGCGGAGGGAGTCGACAGCGTCCTTCAACTGGCTGATACGCTTCTCGACCTCGTCGACGGCGCCCTGTTCGCGGTTCAACTCGCTCTTGCTGTCCTCCAGCGCGTTGAGCGTCGTACGCTCCGTGGCCATGAGCTGCTGGACGATGCTGTTGGTATCGATGCCGCTATAGACGCCTGAGAGGGCCATGCCCATGGCTCAACCTCCGGCAGGGGTCGCGCTTGGGACCGCCGGTGGTCCCGTCTGTCGTCATTATCGAGGGAAGCGGCGCGAACTTGAGCCCGCCCGAACATGCAGTGTACGAGGCCGTATACAAAACGCCCGTCCGGAGGTACCGGACGGGCGTCGAACAAGCTTGGGAGGCGGACCCCGCCTGGGTCGGGGCATGGGTGCGGTCTCATTATGTTAGACGGGGCCGCCTTCCAAGGCCGTTATTCAGTTGTCAGCCCTGCAGCAAGCTCAGGGCCATCTGCGGCATCATGTTGGCCTGACCCAGCATGCTGATGCCGGCCTGGGTGAGCACCTGGTTCCGCGTCATCGCGGCCATCTCCGTGGCAACGTCCACGTCGCTGATTCGCGACTCGGCTGAGAGGAGGTTCTCGGCCTGGATGTCGAGGACGGACTCGGCCGCCTGAAGCCGGTTCATCGTGTACCCGAGCTTGGCGCGGTAGAGGTCCTTGTTGTTGATGGCAGTTTCGACGGCGGTGAGGGCGCTTGTGGCACCCGCGGTGGTGGTCAGGTCGTTTCCGGTGCCGTCCACACCGTCGGTCGTCTCGGTGAAGGTCGCCGCGGCGAGGTTGTCCGGGTTGTTGGTATCCGTGATCGTCAGGTCGTTACTGGCTGCCCCGGGGGTCTGGGCCTTGAGCTGCAGCGAGTACGTGCCGTAGTCGCTGTCGTAGGCAGCGAAGGCGGCGGCATAGCCGGCCTCGTCGTTGATCTTATCGACCAACTCGTTCAGCGACATCGCGCCGTCGGAGCCGAGGGACGTGATGTCCACCGCGGCTTCACCGTTGAACTGGAAGTGGAATTCGTCCTTGTTGCCTACCGAGTCGATCGTGACGTAGGTGTCATCGGCCGAGGCCACGCTCTTGGTGTTCGTCCACGTCTCGGTCGTCGCGACGGTCGTGTTGACGCCCAGTTGGGCGGCGGTCATCACCTCCGGCGTCAGCGTGATGGACCCGCTGCCGACGTGGATATCGATGTTCGTGGTCGAGTTCAGCAACTGGTTGCCGTTGAATTCGGTACTCCCGGCGATGCGGGTGATCTCGTCCGACAACTCCGAGTACTCATTGTTCATGATCGTGCGCTGCTCAGCGGAGTACGATCCGGTGGCGGCCTGCTCGGCCAGCTCGCTCATGCGGACGAGCAGGTCGTCGATCTGGCCCATGGCACCCTCAGCCGTCTGCAGCATGCTGATGCCGTCGGCGGCGTTCCGGCTGGCCTGTTTTAACTGGGCGACGTCGGCCCGGATCAGCTCGCGGACGGCCAGGCCAGCTGCGTCGTCCTGAGCGCCGTTGATCCGCAGACCCGACGAAAGCCGCTCGACCGACGTGGCAAGCGAGTCATAGCTCTTGCCAAGCTGGCGAGCCGCGACTTCCGCCATAAGGTTGTTCTTAATCGCAAGCATGTCCCATCTCCTCTACAAGAGGCCTTTTACCCCCCTGACCCTCCGCCGGGTCGGGGGTGCCGAGGCAGGCCTACGCAGGCCCGCCAGGTACTTCGTCTGATACCCATTATCGAACGGACCCAGGACAACTTGAGAAGATGGGTAAACAAAAGTGGGAAAACTGCGATAGCAGTCGCGACCGGTCCGCGTGAGGTGTAACTACGATGTAAGACCCGATAAATGCCGTTCAAGACGTAGGTTACCCGTACGCAAGAGGCCATCGGAACGCCCGAACGAACGGCACCGGGGCGGCAATATGGGCAAGCCAGGATAATCAGGCGGAAGGAAATGCGGCTATTCGTATCCGAGTTGCGCCATCGTCCGGCCGGCGATTCGCCGGAGTTGGTCCTTCTGCTCGTCGGACCAGTCGGGGTACTTCGGGAACTCCCCGCGATTCTGCGTGTTCTCCGGCTTTCGGACGGCCTGGACAATCTGCGTCTCGGACGGCGCCCGGACACCCAGCCACTCGAACAGGTCGCCCCAGCCACGGAACCCCGGGCGCGTCCATTCCTCGAACCGCAACACCCGCCAACGGTCAGGACCGTATCTGCGCTGGCATGAGAGAAGATGCGAGCTGATCATCTCCCAGACCCACACCACCTTCTCGAAGCGGCTCCACCCCTCCCAGGCCTGCGCGGCGGGCGTGCCCGGGGCCGGGACCGGACGAATCGGGTCGCACACGTGCCCGGCAAACCACCCCCGCCGCATGCCCGAGCGGATGAACTCCCCCGGATGGCGAACGGGGTTGATGAATCGGGCGTTCGGGAGCATCTCCGCGATCAGGTCGGTGAAGGGGGTCCAGTACCCGTGCTCGGCGTACAGCAGGCCCTCTGTCCGGGCGGCGCGGATGGGCTCGGCCCGCGCCCAGGCGAACAGGGGACGATAGCCCTCCAGCGAGTCACCCAATTGCTGGTAGGCCTCTTTGTGCTCGACCTCGCACCGCGGCGCCGGCTCGTGATACGCCACAACGTCCGGCGAGAGCCCGAGGATCTTGACCAAGCTCATCGTGCCGACGCGCCCCGTGGACATGATGAAGGCGCACCGGGCTTCCTGCCATCCATCCCCGGCGGCGGACCGCTCGAGCGACCGTGCGTCGGGTCGCGGACAGGCGCCGATCGTCAACATGGGGCTTCACCTCTCGGTTCGATGCATTCGGTGAGGCCGCGCGGCGCGCTTCGGCGTCGCGCCGGCGGAGGGGTCATATGCCGAAGTCCAGCAGGGCCTCGGCCGCGGCGCGGGCACGCTCCGGCGTGTCCAACCGGCCGGATTCCAGCAGTTGCCGGGCCTCCCGCACGGCCTCGGAATCGACCGTCTCGGTCGCGTGGGCCGCGTCGATGTACCGGGCATACTGAGACTGCATGCGTACGGCGCCCTGCTCCACTTCGCCGGATGCGCCCTTGGCGCGGGCGGCGTCCTTGGCAGACACCTCGGCTCCGGTCAACGGCTGCGGGCTGAGGCCGTGTGTGCCGTCGATTCTCATCTCGTCACATCCCGTTGTGGCTCGTGTGCCGTCCATCCGATCCTATTCTCGGACGGGGCCGGCGAATCTTGAGCCGGTTTCCGGTTCCTATTTTCTTTTTTCGCTTTTCACCTAAAGGCGTGGCCCGGCTCGGCCGATGAACGTCTATTCGCCTCCGCCGGCCCCGGACGGCAACGTACCGGCCGTCTCCTCCGCCACGAACTTGGCGAAGTGCTTCGGGCTCATCGTCGCCAACTTCCAGTCGGCGGGCCCGTAGCTCTCGCCGAGCTTCTCGCGGTAGAACGCCTTGATCCGCTCTTGCGTGGTCACGTCCGTCGTGTCCCACACGTGGTCCACGCCCCAGACCACCTTGCCGTCGCGCAGGTCAAGCAAGCTGAGGTACAGGCCCGTCCGCATTCGCGGGTGCGGGCTGTAGGCCCGGATCCGCCCCAGCAGCACGGCGTCGCAGCGCAGCCGTTGCCGGAGCCGGGAGAGTTCCTCCAGCGTCAGCGGCTCTTCCTTGTCCAGCGGCATGCCCCGACAGATCGGGTCGTCCTTGCGCACCGTCGACACGTGGAACAGGCCCCGAGACTGCAACGCCCCGTACAGAGCGGTGGTCATCTCCCGCGCCATCTTCGTGTGCGCGTCGTCGTGCTCCAGCTCGACGAGCATCACGCGGCCGAGCGATCGAACGTCCCGCGCCGAGGACAGATGGTGCCGCACGCGCGGCTCCGGCAGCTCGGGGCCGCCCAGGCACCCGCCGAGAAGCATCGCGGCCGCACAACATGCCGCCGGGATGGGTCGGAGGGCGTTCATTCCGTGCCCGCTCCCCGGCTGACCTGCGGCTTTCCCTCGGCCGGGCGCGGCTCGCCGCCGAGCAGCTTGATGATCTGGATCTGGTAGTCCATCATCGCCTGCTGCGATTCGAGGAACTCGCCGCGGAAGCCCAGGACGTTGTCCTTCCACTTCCGGTTCTCCTCGCGGACGGCGAGGATCATCTCGTTGGCGTCCTCGATCTCCCGTCGGGCGCGGGCCAGGTCCTGCTCGAGCGAGTCGACCTTCTGGCTCAGGGCCTGCCGCTGGCTCTCGAGGGAGCGGTTGGCCTTCTCCAAGGCGACGATCCTCTCGGTCGCCTGGGTATACTTGCGGGCCCAGACCATCGCGCTGTCGACCGCGCTGGGCCCCGGCGTCTCGTCGTTGCCGCGGACCATGTCCTTGAGGTAGGTCGCCTGCCCGTCGGCCTCCGGGGGGGCCTGCACGCGGGGCGGCTCGGGGCCGAGATCGCCGCCTTGCGTGTCCATCCAGTTGCAGCCGGCCAGCGCCGCGGACATCATCAGCGTCGCCGTAATCCATGCCATCGCTCGCATCTTGTCATCTCCTCGACACATGTCGGGTTCGCGTTCGTCCCCGCGGTCAGCCCGTCGGGGCGTAGTCGCAATGCACGTACACCTTCTGCCCGCACGGGCAGGTCACTTCGATCAGCGCGCCGGTTTCGTCTTGTTCGACGACGCGCGCCGCGGCCCCGCCGCCGGCCTTCTTCGCGGCGGACGGGGGCGCCGCCGACTGCGGCCCGACGCGTCGTCGACCGGTCGCCTGCACGTACTGCCGCTTCACTACCGTGCTGTCGGGGCTCATCGTTTCTCCGGCGCTAGGCCAAGTAATCCACACTGTGCGGGTTGTCGGGCTTGGCGGCCGCGTCGTCGCCCTCTTCCCGCTCGTCCTGGGTGTCTTCGGGCTCGTCGGTGCGGCGCCCGTCCCGGTCCTTCCGCCGCTTGCGACGCTTGCCCCGCGCGGCCTTCTGGTCCGAGCGGTTGTCGGTGCTGGCCAGCGGGGGCAGGCCCGAGACCTCGTGCTGCGTGCTCGGCCCGTGCACGGAGTAGTCGTCAGCGCTGTTCATGGTTCGCTCCGAGTTTAGCGGCCAGCTTGAACAAGGCGCCCGCGTGCAACTGACTCACCCGAGATTCGGTAATGCCCAGCACGGCGGCCGTCTCCTTCATCGTCAGGTCGCGCTCGTAGTACAGCAGCAGGATCAGCCGGTCCCGTTCCGGCAGATCCGCAATGGCCTCGGACAGTCGTTCCAGCGTTTCGCGACGCTCGGCCTCGTCGGCCGGTCCGGGGGCATCGTCCTGCGGCAGGAACGAGCCCAGCATCGGCTCCTCGTCACTCAGGCCGTGGATCGACAGGAACTGCTGCCGGCGGGCCTCCTCGAGCGTCCGATAGAGCTGCTGAGACGAGATGCCCACCTCCGCCGCCAGCTCGTCGTCCTCCGGCGCGCGACCGTGGATCGACTGGTACTCCAGGTAGGCCTCGCGGATGCGGCGGATTTGATTGTGAACGGCCGCGGGAACGAAGCTGCTGCCGCGCAGCTCGTCGATCACCGCTCCGCGGACGCGGATGTAGGCGTAGGTCTTGAACACCGCATCCTTCGACGGGTC
Source organism: uncultured Planctomycetaceae bacterium (assembly GCA_964531695.1). Taxonomy (GTDB): domain Bacteria; phylum Planctomycetota; class Phycisphaerae; order SM23-33; family SM23-33; genus JAGXKT01. The sequence goes on from CAZHEH010000007.1 coordinate 18,097, forward strand.
ATAGCTCTTGGCGGCCTTGATGAGCCCGAGCGTGCCGGCGGAGACGAGGTCCTCGCCCTCGGCCGTGGCGCCGACGTGCCCCACGACCTTGTTGACGATGTGGTGGACCAGCGGGATGTGGTCCATGATCCACTTCTCTTCCTGCGCCTCGCGGGCCTGTCGGGCGTAGGCGGCGGAGATCCGCGCTCGCAGCCCGGGTGCCTGGTCCCCGTGGGGACCGTCCTTGACGGCCGTCTTGTCAGCACCATCCGTCACGTACTACTCTCCTCGCCGCTCCGCGCCTGGTTCCGGTGACCGCCCTTGGCGGCGTCGGCCACAATCGCCACGACCGCTCGCCCGGCCACGCGAGCCAGCACGAACAGCACCGCGGCGCCGATCAGGGCCCGGAGCGTGCAGGTCAGCGCCTCCTGCCCACTGAGCCAGCCCGCCAGGCCCAGGCCGAAGAAGCCCAACACCGCGATTCTCACAGCCAGTTGTCGCATAATGGCTTACCGGTTCATCCGCCCGCGGCCGCGGCGGCCATGGCCTGCATGTCGGCTTGGGCGGGCGCCGCCGCGCCGTCCAGCGAGACGGTGGCGGCGGGTTCGATCTTGGTTCCGATGGCGATTTCGTCGTAGGCGAGCACCGGAAGCTGCGGCACCTGGCGCTCCAGCAGCGCCGCCAGGTGGGGCCGTGCGCGGTAATCGCACAGCAGGACGGTCTTGTCGTGGCCCTGTGCCATGGCGTTCTGCCAGGCGTCGGCGATCCTCCGCACCAGCTCCATGGCCCGCTCGGGCGCGATGTTGAGCGACTCCTGCCCGCCGTCGGCGCTGATGCTGCCGCGGAGCTCGTACTCCAGCGACGGGTCGAAGACGATCGCGCGGATATGCCCGGACGCCTCGGCGTGCTGCTCGGTGATCGTCCGGACCAGCGCCTTTCGCGTCAGTTCGGTCAGCGTGGCGGGGTCCTTGGTGCGTCCGGCGTTGTCCGCGACGGTCTCCAGTATTTGGGGTAGATCGCGTACCGGGATGCCCGCCTTGAGCAGATTCTGCAGCACCCGCTGAAGCAACCCGACCGTGACGGACTCGCCCACCGTGCCGCTGACCAGCGCCGGCTGGCTCTCCCGCAGCCGCTCGATGAGCTGCTGCACGTCGTCGCGCGTGAGCAGCTCGTCCGCGTGGCGGCGGAGCGTCTCGGACAGGTGCGTCACCAGCACCGACTCCGGCTCGACGACCGTGTAGCCGGCCATCTCCGCGTCCTGCTTCTGCTCCGGCTTGATCCACAGCGCCGGCAGCCCGAAGACCGGCTCGGTCGTCTTCCGGCCGTCGATCGGCTCGGCCACCGTGCCCGGATCCATCGCGAGGTACAGGTCCGGCTCGAGCTGGCCGGTGGCGACCACGTGGTTGTTCACGCGAATCTCGTAGGTGTTCGCGTCGAGCGTGACGCTGTCCCGCAGCCGGACCAGCGGAAGGATGAACCCGTACTGCTGGGCGAACTTCCGGCGAAGCGGCGCGATCCGATGCGACAGCGAGTCCTTCCGCCGGGGGTCGACCGTCTTGATGAGCCGCGGGCCGACATGCACCGCGATGCGGTCGACGTCCAGCAGCTCCTCGACGGGGCCCTCGTCCTCCTTCTCTTCCTTCGCCTTCTGCTCGACCTTCTTGCTCCGGCTCTCCTGCTCCATCGAGCGAAGCCGCCGCCCCAGCAGACCCGCCCCGATCGCCAGGCCGATGAACGGCAGCTTCGGGAAGCCCGGCACGAACAGCATCGCCGCGAAGAGGAACGCCGCGATCGTCATCGGGCGGCTCCGCATGAGGAACTGGCGGGCCAGGTCGTGGCTCAGCGAGCTCTGCGTGCGGGTCTTCGAGACCAGGAATCCCGACGAAGTCGAGATGATCAGCGCCGGAATCTGCGTCACGAGCCCGTCACCGACCGCCAGGATGGCGTACGTGCTGATCGACTCCCCGGCCGTGAGGCCCTGCGTCATGCCGATGGCGAACCCGCCGACCAGGTTCACGCCCGTGATGATCAGCCCCGCCACGGCGTCGCCGCGTATGAACTTGCTCGCACCGTCCATCGCCCCGTGGAACTCGCTCTCGGCGACGATCTTCTCGCGGCGCTCCTTGGCCTCTCTCTCGCCGATGATGCCGGCGTTCAGGTCCGCGTCGATCGCCATTTGCTTGCCGGGCATCGCGTCCAGGTTGAACCGGGCGGCGACCTCGCTGATCCGCTCGGCGCCCTTGGTGATGACGACGAACTGGATGATCACCAGGATCAGGAACACCACGAGGCCGATGACGATGTTGCCCCCGACCACGAAGTGTCCGAATGTCTGTATGATCTTGCCCGCGTCCCCGTGCAGAAGAATCAGCCGCGTCGAGGCCACGTTCAGCGACAGGCGGAACAGCGTCACCAACAGCAGCAGCGACGGGAAGGTCGAGAATTCGATCGACTCCCGAGTCGAGAGCACCACCACCAGCGTCGCCAGCGCCACGGCGATGCTCACCGACAGCAGCATGTCCAGCAGGTACGTCGGCAGCGGAATCAGCAGCGTCGTCAGCACGGCCGCCACGCCCAGGGCCAGCAGGGCGTCGTTGTGGCGCAGCAGCCGCTGGAAGCCCGGGTGGCTAGACGGGCCGAGTCCCTCGGACGGATTGTTGGGCTCGTGGCTCATGTCGCGGGCGCCCCGGCCGGCAGGGCGCGGCTACGGCCGCGGCGAAGGCGGTAGATCATCGCGAGAGTCTCCGCCACGGCGACGAACAGGGTCTCGGGAATCGGGTGGCCGACGTCGACGGCGGCATAGAGCGCCCGCGCCAGCTCCGGGCGGTAGACGATCGGCACGCCGCTTTCGCGGGCGACGGTCTTGATCCGCTCGCAGAGCAGGTCCGGGCCCTTGGCGATGACGACGGGAGCGGCCATCTTCTCGGCGTCGTACTGCAGCGCGACGGCCACGTGCGTCGGGTTCGTCACCACCACGTCCGCCTGCGGCACGTCGCGCAGCATTCGCTTGCGGGCCATCTCCTGCTGCACGCCGCGGATGCGACCGCGCAACTCCGGCGACAGCTCGTGTTGCTTGCGTTCGTCCTTGACCTCCTGTCGCGTCATGCGGAGGTCCTTCTTGTGTCGCCAGCGCTGGAAGATCAGGTCGATCCCGGCGATGACCGCCAGCCCCAGCAGGATTCGACCGGACACGCCCATGACCAGGCGGCTGATGCCCGCGATGATCGCCCCCGGCGCGCCCCAGCGCAGCGCGAGGAAGTCATCTTGGCGGTTCCGCAGGTAGTACCACGCGATGAGGATGATCAGCGCCATCTTCGCCATCGACATCAGCCCGCGCACCAGGCCCTTGACCGAGAAGAGTTGCTTGAGTCCGTTGACCGGGTTGATGCGGTCGAGCTTGAAGCCGATCGCCTTGGGCGAGACGGCCAGGCCGCTGGAGACGAAGCTGGCGAAGACCGCCACGCCCACGCCCGCCAGCAGGAACGGCACGACCGTCTTGAGGGTCGAGCCGCCTTTGTCGGCCAGGACCTTGTCGAACCGCACGTCGCCCCCGGCGCCCGTCGCCTGGAGCGACAGGCCCCACCTCGCCTGCTCGGCGAACCAGGTCAGCAGCGAGGAGCCGGCCAGCGTCAGCGCCAGAAGCAACACGCCAATCATCATCACCGACGGAACCTCCTTGCTCTCCGGCAGTTGGCCCTCTTGGCGGGCCTTCTTGAGCCGTTCGGCCGTCGGTTGCTCTGTGCGTTCGGATGCGGGCTTGTCAGCCATGGGTCTCTAGTCGCGCGGTCGGCGCGCGGTCAGGTCGATATCAGGTTCCGGCTCAACCAGTCGGCCAGGTCCGAGGCGAACCCGTGCAGCGCGGGCATCAGCGCCGCGGCCATGAACAGCCCCACCGCCACGCGGAGCGGCAGTGCCGTCATCAAAACGTTCATCTCCGGAAGGATGCGGGCCGTGATGCCCAGCACCACCGCCAGGATGATGAAGGCCGCCAACATCGGAGCGGCCAGCTTCAGCGCGAACAGGAACATCACGGAGCCCGCCGACAGCACGGCCGCGGCCAGATGCCCCAGATCCGGCGTGTGCGTCACGGGGAAGGCCTCGTAGCTCTTGCCGATGACCAGCAGGAGGACGCGATGCCCACCGGCGGCCAGGAACAACAGGGCGAAGGTGATTTCGAACAGCAGCGAGATCGGCTGGGCGGTCTCGCCGCTGACCGGATCGATGATATTGGCCAGCGCGAAGCCCATCTGCCGCCCGCCGATGCGCCCGGCCTGGCTGGCCGCGGTGAACACGAGCTGGGCCGCCAGACCCAGCGCCAGCCCGGTGAGGATCTCGCGGATCAGCAGGACGACGGCGATCGGCCATTGCGTCACGGCCAGAACCTCCGGCGAGGGCGGCATGACCATTGCGAAGAAGACCGACACGATCATCGCCATGCCCGCGCGAACCCGCACCGGCAGCGCCCGCCAGCCGAAGATCGGCAGCACGGAGAAGAACGCCCCGATCCGCCCGGTCAGGAGCATGAACGGCAGCAGCAGGTCCAGCCAGTTCTCCATGCGTCATTGTCCCATCGCCTGTATCTGGTTGAAGATGTCCTTCGTGAAGCCGACGGCCTGATGCAGCATCCAGCCGCCGGCCAGCAGGACGGTCACGCCGACCCCGCCGATCTTCACGACCATGCCCAGCGTCATGTCCCGCACGCTCGTGACCGCCTGAATCAGAGCCACCAGCAGGCCCAGCGCCAGCGTCACCACCAGAACGGGCGAGGCCAGAAGCAGCGCCGTTTCCAGGGTGCGCCGGCCGAGATAGATCACCATGTCGCCACTCATGTCGGTCCTCAGTGAAAGCTGTTGACCAGCGCCTCGGCCAGCAGGTGCCATCCGTCCACCAGAACGAAAAGGATGATCTTGAACGGAAGCGAGATCATCGCCGGCGGCAGCATCATCATCCCGGCGCTGAGAAGGATGCTCGCCACCACCAGGTCCACCAGCAGGAAGGGGATGAACAGCAGGCATCCCATCTCGAAGGCGGTGCGGAACTCGCTGACGGCGAAGGACGGTATCGCCACGTACGTCGGCACGTCCGCCCGCGTCTCCGGCTGCGGCATGCCCGCCATGCCCACGAAGAGCTGCAAGTCGCTCGGGCGCGTCTGCCGAAGCATGAAGTCCTTGAGCCGGTCGTTGCCCGCCGCGACCGCCTCGTTGAAGGTCAGCTCCTCGGCCAGGTACGGCTGGATCGCCGACTGGTTGATCGCGCCGAGCGTCGGCGCCATCGTGAAGAGCGTCAGGAACAGCGCCAGCCCGATGATCGCCACCGTCGGCGGGATGTTCTGCGTCGTCAACGCGCGGCGGACGAAGCCCAGCACGATCACGATCCGCGTGAAGGCCGTCATCATCACCAGCAAGCTCGGAAGGATCGCCAACCCCGCGAAGACGATGACCAGCTTGATCGGGCCCGACCACTCGTTCGGCTCACCGTCCTCGCCCCTCGAGGCCTTGTCGATCGTCTCCAGCACCTCGCCCATGTTCGGCACCGAGTCCGTCGGCCCCGCGGGCTCCGGCTCGGCCGGCTCCTCCTGGGCGGGGCAACGGCCCGCACCCGCCAGGAGCGCCGCCGTACCGATCAGGATGAGTAGGGAACGTCGCATCGGGTCGCTCAGGTCGTCTTGTCCTCTCGGGGACCGGTGATCCGCTCGCGAAGCCGATCGAGGAAGCTGCCGCCCTTCGCGGGCTCCGCCGCAGACGCCCCCGGACCGGACGGGCCTTCGCCGCCGCCTTCCGGTGCCTCTTCCATGGCCTGCGTGACGTCGGCCAGGAAGGCGATGTTCTCCCGGGCGCTGGACACCAAATACGTCCGCCCGCCGACCCGCAACAGGTGCACCGCCTGCTTCGGGGCGAGGTGAACCGTCTCTTCGACGCCGATCCGCCGGCTGCTTTGCACGCCCAAGCGGGGCAGGAACCGCTTGGCGACATAGATGCCCGCCCCCGCCAAGGCCAGCAGGATCAGCGTGTAGGCCAGCATCTCCCAGACGGGTCCGACGCCGCCGCGGTCCTTGAGCTTCAGGGCCTCTTCCTTGCCGCCGGCGACGGGCTCGGAGGGCTTCTCCTCCACCTCGCCGTTCTGCTCGTCGGTGGCTTCCGGCTCGTTGGGTGTGGCTTTGAGCCCCTTATTCGCCTTGGCGCTTTCGTCGGCCTTGACCGCAGCTTCGGTCGAGGTCGTATCCGTGCCCTCGGCCGGCTGCGTGGCCGGACGGGTCGCCGACGGCTCCGCTGCCGCCACGGAACCCAGGCACAGCAAAGCCGTGGCAAGAAGCAGACCCCATGGCCGCGCGAGACGAATGGACGCGCACTGGAAGCTCATGCCCGAATCACTGCATATGCCATGCCAGAGCCCCGATCCGCGAGACGCCACGCCACAGACACAACCTAAATCCCTATTTGGAAGTAACTTGTAGGCCGCGGGCCCCGCTGCGCCCCATCAGGGGCCCCGCACAGGCCGCTGACGGATAGCCAGAGATGTAACTGCATTTCATTTAAGCGTTTACGTTCACTCGTGGCCGGGCGTCGTACTGCGAGCCACCGATCTGGGCTTCGGCGGCATCCCCTTGGCCGTGCCCACGCGCCCAGGATTTCCCGCCGGTCCGTCGAATTTCTTGGCGCGCGCCGCCGGCGCACACCGCCCCCGCAGGGCTCACGGCATGCGGCTATCACCCGTTTTCGCGGATGATCTCCTTGATCCGCACGCCCAGGCGCTGCCCGACCACCACCAGGTGCCCGGTGGCGAACCGCACGCCGCGGAGGTACAGGTCGACCGGCTCGCCGGCCTGCTTGTCCAGCTTCAGCACCGAGCCCGCGCCAAGTTGGAGGATGTCCCGCACGGGCATCTCCAGCTTGCCCAAGCTCACGTCCACGGGAACGGTCGTGTCGAGGAGAATGCCGATCTGGCCGTCGCCGCCGCCGCCACCTCCTGCCGCCTCGGGCAGCTCGGCATCCTGCACGGCCACTCCTTCGGGCGTCGCTTCGGCTTGCGGCTCAACGGCTGCTTCTGCGTCTGCCATGGTTCTGTCCTTCACTGCGCCCGCGGGCGCGGTCCTAGCTCTTATCCACCTCGGAGACCTGCAGGGCGTACGCCCCGCCCGACTGCGCGGGGTAGCCCCGGAACACCGCCTGGCCGCCGACCAAGATGGCCAGCGGCTCATCCACGCTCTGATTCGTCAGCAGCACGTCGCCCGGCTCCAGCGCCATCACGTCTCGCAGGGCGGTGGGCGCCTCCAGCCGAGCCGTCACCGGCAGCCGCACGCGGTGCAACCGGGCCAATGCGTCTTCCGCCTGCCGCTCCGGCGGGCGCTGCTCGGGCGGCTGGGAGACCTGCGCCGCCGTCACGGCCGCGTCGACGACGTCCGCCGACAGCAGAACCTCCAGCGCCGCACTTGGATCCTCGGCTTCCGGCTCGCCCTCGCCTTCGTCCGTCTGTTCCTCGACCGGGCGGAAGGTCAGCCGGACATACGCCGCGCCGTCCTGCCTGTCCAAGGACACAGCGCCGTGCGCGATCTCCTCGCCGACGTTCGGCTCGCCGCCGGCCGCGGAGGCCAGGGGCGAGAGCCCCCACGCCACGGCCGCGAATACGTCCGTCAACAGCGCCGATTCCAGCGACGAGAGCTTCCGCTCCTCGCCGCTTCCCTCGTCCGGATTGCCGAGCAGGCAGGCGACCCAGTGTCGCCCGCGCTTGCCGGCCAGCACCACGGCCCCGATGCCGCGATCGCCCGCCACGAGCTGTCCCGCGTATGCATCCGACTCCTTCTCCGCCAGCTCCGCACCGTAGTGCTCCGTCGCCTCGCCGGGCATGAGCGATGTCTCTGCCTGGAGGAGCTGGCCCAGGTGACGGTTGATCTCCTCGGCCAAATGCCCGGCCAGGTCGCGCAGGCGGGCCCGCCCGTCCTCCGTCAGCCGATTGGGGGCGGACCAGTCGTAGTCGACGGCCTCGACCTCCGTGTTGGCCGCCGCCTCGCGCCGCGCGCGGGTGGCCGAGAGCATCTGCTCGACAATGTGTCGCTCGAAATCTTCTCCGCGGCGTGTCATTGGACTGCGAAATCCTTAACCAGCACGTGGTGAATCTGGCCGGGGTGGTTCGGCCAGAGCTTCCGGTTGAGCTTCGTGCAGATTTCCTCCCGGATGCGGTTGAGGTCCTTGGTGTCCTCGAGCGTCAGGCCCGAGAGGTAGACCGTGAGCAGGTTCTCCAGCTCCGGCTTCTGCTTCTCGATCTGCGGGATGACTTTGCCCGCCCTTTCGGCGTCGATCGCCAGGCGAATCGTGGCCCGGATGAAGCGATCGCGCCGCGGCACGTCCGCATTCACCGTGATCGGATCGAAGATGTAGTACTCGTATTCGCCGCTGTCCTCGACCTCCGGCACTTCGGGCTCCTTGGGTTCGGCCGTCTGGCCTCCGCCGCCGCCCAGGACGACCCGCAACCCCACGCCCGCGCCGGCTGCGACGGCGACCGTGCCCACGGCCAGGGCGATCACGAACAGCTTGCCCTTGCCGCCGCCCGGCTTGGGCCGGCTGTCCTCTTGCTGCTTTTGCTCCTTCGGAGCGTCTGTCTTGTCATCCGCCATCCGGGTTACCCTCGGCTACCGCGGCCATTCCAATGTGCGATCCGTCGCGTGTCAGTCCCAGCCGTCTTCTGCACCACTCGTTGCCCCCGCCCGCGCCCAGCGGATGGACGCGCCACTTCACGGTCGACCGGTCCTCGGCAAACACGGCCCGCACCACGTCGGCGGCGGCCGTCGCCCGGGCAATGGACAGGGCCCACTGCTCGGCCTCCCCGCCGGCGTCCGGGGCCTGGCCGACCACGTATATGTCTATCGACGCCCGATGCAGCGTCTCCACCAAAGTTCGGGCGGACTCCGCCAGTTTCCGCCGACCGTCGGGGGCAAGCTCGGCCTGCCCGGGCTCAAAGCGGATGGACGGGCCGGACGCGTTCATCTCCGTTTGCTCCACGTCCTCGCTGCGGTTGCGGGTGTCCTGCTTCAACTGCTCGAAGAGCTGTCGGATGCGATCGTCGTCCGGGTTGATCTCCCGCCTGCGAGACGGATCGTCCGGGTCCGACTCCGTCGGATGCTGCACCTTCGCGTGCTCGCGCCGGGGGCGGTCCTTCTTGCCGAAGACCCACTTGGGAATCCCGAATCCGTCGATGGCGCGGCGGAAGGAGCCCATGCCCTTGTAGAACAGCTCCTCGTCCTGGATCGTGGCGAAAGACTGAAGCAGCACGAAGAACGCCAGCAGCAGCGTGACCATGTCGCTGAAGGACACGATCCAGCCGGGCGGGCCCTGATTCTCATCTTCCTCGATGTTGTTTGGTTCGTCTCGGGCCATATGTCAGTAGGTGCCCAGGGACAGCAACTCGATGGTCAATTCGGCGTATTCCGGCCGGGCCGAGCCGCCGCGCCGCGTGACGAAGCAGTACCCGGGCGAGACGCCTTCGGTCTCGATGAACCGGCGGACCACCACGGCCGCCCGGCCGGCACCAGTGCCGCGGGAGGTCTCGGACACGACGATTCGGCACGGCATTCTCTGCCAGAACCGTGCGATGGTGGCCAGCCGATCCCGCGCGTACTGGGTAAGCTGCGTGCTCTCGCCGTGGAACATCCTGGGCGAGCGGTAGATGATGCGGCGCCGGTCCTTGTAGGCCTCCAGCGAGAGGATGCTGCGTGTGGCCTTGGGTTTCTGGACCCGGTCCCACTGCTCATCCTGTGGGGTGTCCGCCCCCCGCTCGACCTCATCCTGCTGGCGCGGCACGGGCGGGACGACGGAGGACTTGATTTCCTTGGGGTTGGGGAAGATCGAATGCAGCGTCATGTACTCGAACGCGCCGGCGAGGCGCCTCATCTCCACTTCCTCGAAGGAGGAGAAGGTCAGCAGCAGCACGAAGAAGCACAGCAGCAGCGTCATGCAGTCGCTGAAGGTGACGATCCAGTCGCCCGTGGCGGGCGCGTCGTCGCTCGGCGGTGTCTTGGGCTTGCGCGCCATCTACACGCTCGGTTTCACTTCCTGTCGTTTGCGCCCGGAGACGAACGCCTGCATCCGCTCGCGGACCTCGGTGGGGCTCTGCCCGCGGACGAGCCCGAGCAGACCCTCGAGGATCATCTCGCGGAGGAATCGCTCGCGCTTGGAGCGGATGCCAAGCTTGCCCGCGAGAGGCACGAACACGAGGTTCGCGAGGAACGCGCCGTAGAAGGTCGTGATCAGGGCGGTGGCCATGCCGACGCCGATCTGCGACGGGTCGTCGAGGGTCCCGAGCATCTGCACGAGGCCGATGAGTGTCCCGATCATGCCGAAGGCCGGGGCGCTGGCGCCCATGAACTCCAGGACCTTCTTGCCCGTCTGGTGGCGCTCCTGGAGGTAGCGGATCTCCATGTCGAGCTGCTCGCCGATGGCGTCCTCGCTCTGCCCGTCGATGACCATCTGGAGCCCCTTGACCAGGAACGAGTCGCCCGCCTCGCCGATGTGCCGCTCCAACGCCAGCGCCCCGTCGCGCCGGTTGACCGCGGCGTAGTTCACCATCTTCTGGGTCAGCTCTCGCTCGCCCGGCAACTTGTAGAACAGCGTCTTCTTGACCACGCCGACGATGCCCATCACCTGCCCGAGCGAGAAGTGGATCAGCGTCGCGGAGACCATCCCGCCGATGACGATCATCATCGACGGGACGTTGACGAACACGCCGACGCCGCCGCCGCCGATGATGGCCACGCCCACGCAGGCGAAGCCGGCCACTATTCCGATGATCGTCGCAAGGTCCATCTTCTAGCCCCGCGCCTGCTCGCCTTCGTCCTGGACCCGCTTGAGCCGCTCGGTAAGCCGGGCCGCCAGGGACCGGTCCGACATCTCCGCCAGCAGGTTCGCCGCCTGCCGATCGCCCATGAAGTACAGCAGCTTCACCGCGTCATCCACGCGACCCGTCTGGCACCATTGGGCGACGATCTCGCTGCTGGCGCCCGAGTCCATCCTGTCGTACACCGTCGCAAGCCGCTTCAGGTTCCGCCGCTCCACCGCGTCGATCCGGACGAGCCAGCTCTGGAGCTGCTGGTACTTCTCGCGCAGCGACCCGTGGGCCGTGGTCATCTCCGTGCGAAGCTCCTTGAGCGCCGCGACCCTCTCGCCGAGGTTCTTGCGGGCCAGCTCCAGCCGCTCGCGCTGCTCGGCCAGCGCCGCCAGCTCCGCGTCCCGCTGCTGCGTCTTGGCCTTCAACTCCGTGATGAGCTGCTGGAGGAGCTGCTCGTTCGGACGGAGCACCACCTGCGGCGCGCTTTCGCCCGCGCCGCCCCGCGAAGCGTCCTCGGCCGCCGGCTCGGACGCACCGCTCGGGTCGGGCGGCGGGGCCTGCCCCACGCCCAGCAGGCCCGCCACGAAGTACGAGCCCACCAGCGACACCAGCGCCAGCGGGGCCAGGATGATGATCAGCTTCTTCTTGCTCATGGTCGGCTCCTCGCTCGCCCGGACGCCCGTGCGGCCAGCCGCTTCCGCGCACAGGCCAGGTTCGCGCTCTCGTCCGTCTGCCGCTGCTGCCAGCGCTGGTAGCTCCGCCACCAGTCGTGGCGGGCCTTCTCTCGCAGGCGCTCCAGCATCTTCCGCGACGACTTCACCGCGGCCAGCTCTTCGGTCTTCCTGCGGCGATGCTCGCGGAGTTCGGCCAGCTCCTCGTTGAGCTTGGCGATCTCCCTCTCGGCCGCCGCGACGCATCGCATGAACAGCTCCTGTCCGGCCAGCCGCTCAGCCACTGCCTTGCCCGACAGGTCGTACAGGGCGTTGTGCAGCGACCCCCGCCGCCGCACGATGTCCTCGCCTTTGCGGCTGATCCGACTCGACGCCTCGACCAACTCCGACCGCAGCGCCAACTCGCGCTGGTTCGTCACGTCCAGGTATCGCTGCAAGGACCAGCGGAACCGTCTCATGACTCACCCCCCGCTCCGGCCGGCACCGGCGCGCCCTGCTGCGCCTGCGGGTCGGCCGGCATGAGGAAGTCCCACGAATCCGTGATGTCCTTGAGCCAGGCCAGCATCTCGTCGTAGCCCGTCCGGTCGCCCCGCGGCTGGCGGAGGAACTCGTTGGCCCGGTCGATCAGCGAGACGGCCTTGTCGATCCGCCGGTTCGAGCCCGCGGAGAACGCGCCGATGTTGATCAGATCCTCGGCGTTCTGGTACGTCGCGCAGATCGCGCGGAACCGCTGTGCCGCCAGCAGGTGCTCCTGGCTGACCACGGAGTCCATCAGCCGGCTGACGCTCTGGAGGATGTCCACGGCCGGGTAGTGCCCCTGCTCGGCCAGCCCGCGAGACAGCACGCAGTGCCCGTCCAGCAGCGAGCGGACGGTGTCCGCGACCGGGTCGTTCATGTCGTCGCCCTCGACGAGGATCGTCAGGACGCCCGTGATGCTGCCGCGATCAGCGCAGCCGAGCCGTTCGGTGAGCTTCGGCAGCACGCTGAAGACACTCGGGCAGTAGCCCTTGGTCGTGGGGGGCTCGCCCGCCGCCAGGCCGATTTCCCGCTGGGCCATGGCGAAGCGCGTCAGCGAGTCCATCATCATCAGCACGTCCTTGCCCTCGTCACGGAAGTGCTCCGCAACGGCGATGGCGGTGAAGGCCGCCTTGACGCGCTGAACCGGCGAGGCGTCCGACGTGGCCACGACCACCACGCTCCGGGCCAGGCCCTCGGGCCCGAGGGATTCCTCGAGGAAGTGCCGCACCTCGCGGCCGCGCTCGCCGACCAAGGCCAGCACGTTGACGTCCGCCTCGCTGGATCGCGCGATTTCGCCCAGCAGCGTGCTCTTGCCGACGCCGCTGCCGGCGAAGATGCCCATCCGCTGGCCCTTGCCGCAGGTCAGCAGTCCGTCGAACGCCCGCAGCCCGAACACGAGCGGCTCGGTGATGCGCCGCCGGCTCAGCGGGGGCGGCGGCTCGCCGCCGAGGGCGCGGCGCTTGGGGCCGGCCAAGGGGCCCTTGCCGTCGATCGGCTCGCCCAAGGCGTTGATGACCCGCCCCAGCAGCCGCGGGCCGACGAGGATCGACCGCGGCACGGCGCGGGCCGCCACCGTGTCGTTCGGCGCGACGCCGTCGACGTTCTCCAGCGGCATGAGGACGCGATGGGCGCCCTGGAAGCCGACGACTTCGGCCGGCACGCGGCGCCCGTCGCCGGTGCGGATTTCGCACAACTCGCCGACGCCGACCGGCGGGCCCTGCGACTCGATCGTCAGCCCCGCGATGCGGACGATCCGCCCGCGGCACGGCAGAAGGTCGGCCGAGCGGACGCGGTCCCGGTATTTGCTCAGGTCCAGGCCCATATCACTGCGGCGCCTTCAGCGCCTCGCTGATCTCCCGCAACTGTCCCTCCGGCGATGACTCGATCACGCCCTGCTGCGTCTCCACCCGGCACGCGCCGGGCCGCAGGCCCGGATCGGCGGCGAACCGCACGCCGGGCGTGCCGCCGTCGCCCGCCGCCGGGCAACGCTCCAGGTCGTCCGGGCTGAGGTACACCACCACCTCGCCGCCGGAGGGCACGCGAGAGAGGGCTTCCTTCACGATGGGCTCGACCTCGTGCCGCCCGGCCGAGATCTCCTGGCTCAGAACCTTGCGCGCGATGTCCACCGCCAGGTCCAGCAACTGCTCCTCCGCCTCGGCGAGAACCTCGTCGCGAAGGCGGGCGACGTCGGCGGCCGCGGCCTCGAGCGCCTGTCGGGCCTGGCCCAGCTCGGCGCGGGCCTCGGCGAGCTGCCGCTCCGCTTCGGCGCGGACGCGCTGCATCTCGGCGGCCAGCTCGGCCGGGCTGGGGCCCTCGGGCTCGCCGCCTTGCACGCGGACGCTCGAGACCGGATGGGACAGCTTGACGGTCACCGGGCGGGGCATCGTCAGGCGCCTCCCTCGAAGCTCAGGAACCCGTTGACGGACAGCTCTCTCAGCACGTCCAGCAGGGCGCTGCGCCCGGCCTCGACTTCGTCATCGGAGGGGGAGGAAAGCAGCGAGGCCTCCTCGTCCAGCATCGCGCTGGCCCGCTCGGACATGTTGTCGCGGATCTTCCGCGTCGTGGCCTCGTCGGCGCCGACCAGCGCCAGGGCGAGCTGTCGGGAGTCGACCTCGCGCAGCGCCTCCTGCATCGAGCGGTCGGAGACCACCGGCAGGTCCTCCCAGATCACCATCATCCGCTGAACGCCCGCTGCGGATTCCTCGTCCTGCTCGCGGATGGCTTGCAGCATGCTGTTTCGCATCTCGGCATTGAGCCCGCGCAGCAGCACGGCCACGCGGCGAAGCTTGGCGTTGGCGTTGGCGTCGCCGGCGGCGCGGAGCTTCTCCAGGCGGCGCCGCACCACCGACGCCACCCGGACCTTCGTCTCCCGCGTCGCGCTGGCCCCGACGGCCATGCCGCGGATCGCCGCCGAACGCAGCTCGTCATCCATGGAGGCCAACAGCTTCGAGCTGCTCTTCTGCGGCAGCTCGGCGAGCACCATCGCAACGACCTGAGGGCTCTCGCCCTCCAGCGCCTCGGACAGCTCCTCCGGGTCCGCCGCCCGGATCGCCAGGAACGGGTCCCGCGCCTCGACGAGATGCTCGACCTGCTTCATCGCCTCTCGCGACTGCTCCGGGCCCAGCGCCGCCTCGAGAACCTGCTGAACGAACACGCTGCCCGGGCCCGCGCCGCCGGCCTGCTCCAGCATGCCGCAGAACTCGCGCGCCGGCTCCGCGTCCGGCCCGCCCGGCGTCCAGCCGGTCGCCTTGAGATACGCCACCTCGGCGGCGATCTCCGTGACGGTCTGCGGGTTGGCGGACTTGAGAAGCTCCGCCGCGGTGCCCGCGTCGAGCGTCATCAGCAGCATGGCCGCCTTGCGTGTGCCGGTCAGTTCCACCTACTGCTCTCCCTTGTCGCTTTCGGCCCAGGCGAGAAACAGACGCTTGACCTCCTCGGGGTTGTCCTCGAGGGCCCGCGTGATCCGCCGCCGCAACTGGTCCTGCCCGCCGGCGGGCTCGGTCGCCGGCAGCATGCGCCCGCCCTGGCCGGAGGCGCCGGGCAGCTCGCCCGCGGACCGGTCCGCCGCCAGCGCCGTCTGGTCGCCCTCGGCCTTCCCGGCCTTCTTGTCCTTGGACCCGCCGAAGAGTTTCAGCGCCAGCAGCATGCCGATCACCGCCAGACCCAGCGACGCCCGCTTGGCCATGTCCAGCAGGAACGCCGGGCTGAACATGCCGCCCTCGCCGACCTCCTCCGCCGCCGGCGCGGCCGGCAAGGTCGTGCTCACCACCGACAGCGAATCCGCCGGGTCGTCGCCGTCCGGGCCCGCCTCCAGGCGAAGCCCCAGCGCGCCGGCGACGAGCTGCTCCACGTCATCCTTGTTCATCGGCGGCTCGCCACCCTCTTCGCCCTCGGCCGGGCGCGGCGAGAGGTCCACCAGCACCGCGACGGACTTCGAGACGATGTCGCCGGGCATCTGTTCGATCTGCTCGACGGTCTTGCTGACGAGGTACTCCGTGTCGATCGTTTCCTCCTTGGTGTCGCCGGCCGAGTCGCTTCCGCCGCCGCTGGAGGACTTCGAGTCGATCGACTCGTGGGCCACCACGCGGTTGACCGGGTCGTACACTTCCTTGGAGGCGCTGGTGGCCTGGGTCGTCATCTCGACGCTGACGCGCACCGAGGCGCGGTTCGGCCCCAGCGCCGCGGCCAGGAGCTGCTCGGCCTTCTCCGAGAGAGATCGCTCGACCTGGGCCCGGTGGCTCTGGAAGGAGCTGGCCTTGCCCGCCAGCTCGCTGTTTTCCTCACCGGAGAGCAGGTTGCCGCCCGTGTCGACGACCACGACCTTGTCGGGGCGAAGCCCCTCGACCGCGCCGGAGACGAGGTGCACGATGGCGGCCACGTTGTGCGCCGCCAGCGTCCGCCCGCCGCGGAGCGACACCACCACCGTCGCGGAGGAGTCCTTCTCCTTGCCGGCGAACAGGGCGCCCTCGGGACGCACGATGTGCACGCGGGCGCCGTTGACGTTCTGGAGCGTCTGGATCGTCTTGGCCAGCTCGCCCTCGACCGCGCGGATGTAGTTCACGCGCTGGGTGAAGGGGCTGGTGCCGAGCTTCTCGTCGTCGAGGATCTTGTAGCCCGCCTGCCCGCCGCTGGGCACCCCGCTGCCCGCCAGCGTCATGCGGCAGGAGTCGACCTGCTCGACCGGAACCTGAACGGTCGTGCCGCCGTTGTTCAGTTCGTAGGGCACGTCCTGGTCGCGCAGCTTGTCGACGACCCGGGCGGCCTCCTCCGTCGTCAGTCCGCCGTAAAGGATCGTCATCTTCGGCCGCGTCGCCCAGTGCCCCAGCAGCACCGCCGCCCCCACGACCGCCAGCAGCACGGTCAGCAGGAGCACGCGGTGAACGACCGTCATCTGCCGCCACGCCTCGCCGAGATTCCGAAGTATCTGAGCCACAATCCGTCCTCACCGAATGGCCGCGGCGCCCTAGACCTGCATGTTCAGCGTCTGCTTGTACGCCTCGATCATCTTGTTCCGCACGCCGACGAGCAGCTTGAAGCTCATGTCGGCCTTGGCCATCGCCGCCACGGCCGGCAGCACGTCCTCGCTCTTGCCCGACAGCAGGTCCTTGACCGCCGCGCTCGAGGCGTGCTGGTCCTTGTCCACGTTCTTCATGTACGTCTGGAGCGTGTCCTGGAAGCCGGGCTTGGCCGTCGGCTGCGCCCGTTGGGTGCCCTGAATTCCGGAAACGCCCGAAACCGGGTTCGGGCCGCCGGCAATGGGGTTGATCGCCATCTCGAATGCTCCTATCGCAACAGTTCCAACGCGTTGTCCACCGAGTCCTGGTATCTCTTGAGCACGGCCGCGTTCGCCTGGTACGCCCGCGACGCGACCACGAGGTTCATCATCTCCGAGGGGATCGACACGTTCGGCATCGTGACATACCCATCGGCGTCGGCGTCCGGGTGGCCCGGCATGCGGACGCGCTGGAGCGGGTTCTCCATGTCCGGACGGACGGTCTCGATCGTCACGCCGCTCGGGCCGTCGCCGCCGGCGCGGAGGACGACCTCCCTGCGGCGGTACGGGCCGCCGTCGGCGGTGCGCGTGGTGTGCGCGTTGGCGAGGTTCTCGGCGATAACCTGCATCCGCTGCGACTGCGCCCGCAGGCCCGAGACCGCAATGTCCACCGAACTGCCGACTCCGTTGACTGCCATGGCTCTCGTCCCGTTCCCGCGCCTACCGCTGGGTCTGGATCGCGATTTCCATCTGGTCGTACACCTTGCCGAGCAGGCGCATGTAGGTCTTCCGGATCGCACTGTTCTTGATCATCTCACCGACTTCCCCGTCGAGGTCCACGTCGTTGCCGTTCGGGCCCACCGGCGTGTCCATCGGCCGCGTCACGTCGATCTCGAAATTCCGCAGCGTTTCGAGGTCTCCGTCCTCGACGGCCTGGGCGAGGATCTTCTCGAACTCGACGGCCCGCCGCCGGAAGTCGGGCGTGTTCATGTTGGCGATGTTGTCCGCCAGCACCTTGCCCCGCATCCCGGTGGCGCGGAGGCCCGCCTCGATGTACTGAATCACGTTCCCGTCGCCGCCCATCGTCTCTCTCCCGCCTCGGCGAAGGCGTCGGGCGGCTCGAAGCCGTCGCGACGGTATCGCCGCAGCTTGTCCCGCAAGGTTCGGTCGGTGATGCCCAGCATCTCGGCGGCCTTGGCCTGATGGGCCTTGGTCCGCCGCAGCGCCTCGTAGATCGCGGAGCGTTCCAGCTCCGCCAGCGACAGCGTCGAAAGGTCCCGCGGCGCCGGGGCGCGGAGCTGCCGCCACAGCGACGGCACGCCCGCCAGCGAGAGCGTCTCGCCCTCGCCCAGCACCAGGGCCGTCCGCACGACGTTGCGGAGCTGCCTGACGTTGCCCGGCCAGGCGTACTTCTGGAACGCGTCCATCATCTCGGGCTCGAGCCGGGTGACCCGCCGCCCGACCTCGCCGGCGTGAAGGTTCACGAAATGCCACACCAGGGCCTGCAGGTCGCCCGTCCGCTCGCGCAGCGGCGGCATCCAAATCTCCAGCCCGCCCAGCCGGTAGTACAGGTCGCGCCGGAACGCGCCCTTCTCGACCTCCTCGGCGAGCTTGCGGTTCGACGTGCTGATCACCCGCACGTTGACCTGGATCGGCTCGCTGCCGCCGACCCGCTCGAACCGCTGCTGCTCCAGGACCCGAAGCAACTCCGCCTGAAGCTGCGGGCTGGTCTCCGAAATCTCATCCAACAGCAGCGTGCCCCCGTGGGCCTGCTCGAAGCGCCCCTTGCGGCGGGCGTGCGCGCCGGTGAAGGCCCCGCGCTCGTGCCCGAACAGCTCGCTCTCCAGCAGCGTCTCGCTCATCGCCCCGCAGTTGACCGCCACGAACGGCCCCTCCGCACGCCGGCTGTGATGGTGAATCATCCGCGAGACCAGCTCCTTGCCCGTGCCGCTCTCGCCCGTGATCAGAACCGGCAGCGACGTGCCCGCCACCTTGCGGGCCACCGAGATCGTCTCCCGCAGCCGCGGGCTCTCACCCGCGATGTGAAAGGCCTGCCCCGCCTCGTCGCAGCCGACCGCCGCCATCGGCACCTCGTGCGACGGAACGTAGGCGTCCAGGACCCGCTCCAGGTCCTCGCGCCCCAGCGGCCGCTCCAGGTAATCCCGGCAGCCCTCCTGCATGGCCCGCACGGCCGTCTCGACCGACTCATCGCCGGCGATCATCACGACCGGTAGCTCCGGATCCTGCTCGCGGACCCGCTCCATCAGCTCGGCCCAATCGGCGGCGACCGGCGACAGGTCGATCAGCGCCAAGTCCCACGAGCGCCGCGGAAGCTGACGGCACCCCGCGGCCGTGTCCCGCGCCACCGTGCCGCGAACGCCGCGCGCCGCGAGCATCTCCAGCACCAGCCGCGTCGTTGGCGGGTCGTCGCACACGAACAGAACGTTCTGTACCGGTGTCTCGGGCATCAGGCGCCTTCGTCCGCTTTCGCTTCGGTGGCCGAGGTCGATGCCGGTGTCGAGTCCGCGGCCGGGGCGGGCTCGCGCCTCACCGGCCCGATTGCGTCCACTTCCCGGAGGAACTCGCGCGGCCGCGTGGACTGCTCCCAGGCGATCAGCTCATCCTGCGTGCGGGCCGGCTCGGCCCAAGGGCTCTCGGCGTGCTCGGCCATGACCTGCTTGTAGGCGGCCCGCGCCGCGGCGGGGTCGCGGGTTTGCAGCGAGTTGCCCGTCTGGAACAGGATCCACGCCTTGTCGGCCGGGCTCGGGTCGCGCCGCAGGGCGAGCTGGTAGAACACGGCCGCCGTGTCGAGGTGCCCGGCGCGGAAGAGCGTGTCCGCCAGCGCCAGCGGGTCCGCCACGCTGTCGGGCGGCACGCTCGTCCGGAGCGTCTCGAGCGTGGCCGCGTCGAGACCCGGCGCGGGGGCTTCCGCCGGTTCCGGCTCCGGCTCGGCCGGGTCGTCGGTCCCGCCGTCGGCCGTCGTGTCGGTCGGCTCCTCCGGCTCGGGCTCGGCATCCTTCGGCTTCGGGCGCTCCGCGCCCAGCCGCATCGCGCGGAGACGGCGCAGCGTCGCGGACAGGTCGCGGGCGTCCGCCTCGGTGGACTCCGCCGGCGCCGAAAAGCTCTCCCGCATCAGGTCGCGCACGCCGATGTCGAGTTCGGGGTCCGCGGCGGCGTCGGCCTCGTCGGCGTCCCCGGCCGGGCGCGTGGTGGGGGCCGAGGCGGGCCCCGCCGCGCGTTCCGCCCCGCTCGCGGCCGTCGGGTCGGCCTCCGGCGCCTCCTGGGCCCACAGCGGCGAGGCCCAGGTCGAGAGAATCACCATGACCGTCACGAGGCGCGGCATCATTCGGGCTTCTCCCCCGTCTTGGCGTCGAGCATGTCCGAGTAGGCCAGTGCGGCCTTCCGGTAGTCGTGTCGGAGGGCATAGGCGGCCCCGAGCAGTCCGAGGGCCCGCTCGCGGGCGTCCGGCCCGCTGTCGGCGTCCAGCACGCCCCGGGCCAGCGTAATCGTCTGGGCGGCCTCGCCCAGCTCCAGGCACGCCTCCGCCAGGTCGCACGCGGCGCCGTAGTACGCCTCACAGGGCGCCATCTTCTCCAGCACCTCGGTCAGGGCCTGCCGGGCGGCCTCGTGGTGGCCGGCGGCCCGGTGGCAGCGAGCGATCTCGATGCCGACACGGGCCCGGCTCTGGATGTCGCCGGCGGAGGCGACGTGCTCGCTCAGCCGCCGGACGCCGCGCTCGGGCAGGCCCATCTGGCGGTACATCCGCCCGAGCAGCAGCAGGTAGCGGGCCAGGCGCTCCGCCGGCAACGCGTCGACGTCCAAGCTCCGCAAGGTGCCCAGCGCCTGAACGGTCTTGCCCGTGTCCAGGTACAGTTCGGACAACGCCAGCGACACCGAGAGGTACTGCTCGCGCGACGGGTCGGTTCCCAGCGCCCGTCGCAGGTCCGCCTCGGCCAGCTCGGGGCGCCCCAGCTCTCGCCGGCTGAAGCCGCGGAGCAGATACGCCTCGGTCAGGGCCTCGTCGCCCTCGGCGGCCGTGCCGATGTACCGCGTCAGCCACTTGTCCGCCTTCTCGTGCAGCCCCTTGGCGTAATGGCACCGCCCGACGCCCAGCGCCGCGCGGGCCCGCGACTCGGCCGAGAGGTTCTGCGTCCAGAGCTTATGGAAGTCGGAGATGGCGTCGTTGTGGCGGCCTTGTCGCCGGTTGGCCTCGCCGAGCGCCAGGTAGACCTCGTCCTGGGCCTGGAAGTCCGGGTGCAGGTCCAGCAGGCGCTGGAGGTCGTTGCGGGCGCCCTCGTAGTTGGTCAGTTCCATGCGCAGCCGGGCGCAGCGGAGCAGCGCCTCCGGCGCCACGCGGTGCGCGTCGAACCGGCCCGCGATGAGCTGGTATTCCTTCATCGCCCCGAGCGTGTCGCCGGAGAGCTCCTGCACGACCGCCAAGGCGTAGCGCCCGAGCGGCCCGCGCGGGTCCCCCGCATCTCGCTGACGCAGGAAGAACCGCCGCCAGCACGAGTTCGCCTCCCGCACGAGCAGATCACGCGATTCCGACAGCGAGTCGAAGCCGGCCGGGTCGTAGATGTCGATCTGCTCGCCGGAGAAGCGCGCAATCAGCCCGGCCGCGCCCGAGATGACCTCGGCCACGCGCCCGTCCGACGCGCCTGAAGTGAAGACCGTCACCGCCCGTCGCCGGACTTCCGGGCGAACGTTGACCCATTGCACCTCGATCCCCGCCTGCGAGCCGAAACGCGCCAGCAACTCATCCAGGTGCGCGCCGGCGGCCGTGACGGACCACGCCCGGCGCGTCTCGTCCGCGTCCCGCTGAACCTCCGGGCCGAGCAGGGCCCGGTCCAGCCGTTCGGCGCCCAACGCCAGGCGCTCCCGCAGCTCGGCGTCGGTCAGCCCGGCGAACGGATCCTTCCAGCGGGGCGCCCGCCACTGCACGGCCTCCTGCTGTCCGTACATGGACAGAACCTTCATCGCCAGCGCACGGGCGGCGAGGTAGTCGCAGTCCAGCTCCATCGGCAACGGCTCGCCGACCGCGCCGAGCGACGCCATCGCCAGATATGCCTTCGTCCGGCCGTGCAGGAACTGCCCGCCGGACAGGTCCATCTCCGCCAACTGATACCAGGACGCGGCCCGGACCACCGGCGAGTCGCTCGACGTCCCCGCCCGCAAGAACTTTCTGCCCAAGGACTTGCGGCCGAGCTGCCGCAGGCAGTAGCCGCGGCGGAACGTCAGCACGTCCGCCACCAGCGAGTCCGCGGGCGTGCGGGTCGCCTTGTCCAGCAGATGCAGATAGCCGGAGAGGGCCAGCTCGTACTCGCCCCGACCCAGCGCCTTCTCGGCGCGGGCCCAGGACATGGACGCGGGCGCCGGCTCGCCCGGCTCCGAGGGCTCTTCGGGCGCGTCCGGCTGCGGTGCCGTCCCGGCCGCGACGGGAGCCGGCGTGGCGCCGCCGGGCAGGCCCCACACGAAGTGCCAGATCAGCACGAAGCCGATCACCGCGATCAGCACCGTGTTGATCAGCAGCACGCCCTGGATGAACCTCGGGCGAAGCAGCGGGCTGCCGGCGGACAGGGCCGCCCCGGCGGGGGCCTGGGCCTGAGTCTTCTCGGCCTCAGCGGCTTCCCGCTGTTTCTCGGCCTCGGCCTGCTCGGTCTCCTGCTTGGCCTTCTTGGCCTGCAGGCGGGCCCGCTGACGCGCGATGATCTCCTGCAGCGAGGGCTGCTGGCCCTCGCCCTCTTGCGCGCCTTCGGCCGGGGCGCCGCCGTCGGCCGCCGCGTCCGCCGGAGCGTCCGGGGCGGCTTCGTTCATCGGCTCGGAGGGCGGCTCCGACTGCGGCGTGGACTCTTCGGCGTCGTCCGGCGCGTCGGGCTGGGGATTCTGGCTCTCTTCTTCGGCCATGCTTCTTCGAAGTTTCTCGGCGTATCCTGACTCTCAAAGGCCGTGCGCAAACAGCGCGTGCGCACAGCGCGTTGCTGAACCGGATGCAACGGGTGTGCCAACCTCAGAGAACGGCACACATGAGCCATCTAGGCATGCCCAGGAGCCGTATGCGTCAATATCTAAGATGTGCTCGGCCGTGTCCCCGAGCGCAGCGTCAGGATTCTTGCGCCCGCGGCGCTTGCTTTTCGGACACTCCGCCGTCCCGGCCGGGGGATGTTCCACGTGGAACACCCCGTTATCGACGCGATTCTGCGCGCGTATAGGGAGGTAGTATGATGCTTGGGACGTGTTCGATGGAACCGGGCCGGCCCGACGGCCGCCCCCAGGGAGACCTGCGATGAAGCGGACGATTCTGATCAGTGCGATGCTGGCGATGTTGACCTGCCCGATGTTGGCGGATGAGGCGGAGCCGGCCTATATCTCGGCCGACGCGGCCTGGGTGGTGCATTTCGACGCGGACGCCTGGGGCGAGACGAAGCTGGAGCAGGCCATCCTGGACCAGCACCCCGAGGCGATTCCGAAGCTGGAGGAGTTCCGGGCGACCTTCGGCTTCGATCTGCGCGAGGACCTTCACGGCGTGACGCTGTACGGCAGGGGCTTCGAGCCCGGGCGGGGCGTGGCGATGTTCGACGTGGACGTCGATGAGGACCGCATTCTCGACCTGCTGCGCGAGAACGCGGGCTACGAAACGAGCGAGTACGGCGACCGGACGATCCACCGGTGGATCGAGGAGTCGAAACCCCGCCATGGCGAGGAAGACGACGGCACGCGCTACGGGACGTTCGCGGCGTTCGACCTGGTGGTGGTCTCGCGCGACCTGGACGACCTCAAGGCCGCGCTCGACGTCATCGACGGCGAGGCCGAAAACGCCTCCGAGGCCGAGGAGCCCGTCCTGCCCGAGGCGCCGGACGGGGCGTTCCTCATCGCTCGGGCCCGCAACCTGGAACTGCCCGAGGGCGCCCGGCGGCCGCGGGCGGCGCTGCTGAAGAAGTGCGAGGAGCTGTCGATGACCCTTGGCGAGAAGGACGCGCAGGTCTACGTGAACATCGCCGCGGAGATGGAGACCGAGAAGGACGCCCGGCGCGTCACGAAGATGATCGAGGGCATGCAGGCGTTCGCCGAGATGGCGGCCGAGCATGCTCGCGCTCGGGCCGAGGACGACGACGGCGAGCCCGCCAAGACCCTGCCGGTTTGGATGAGCTCGCTGATGGAAGCCGAGATGAGCGGGGAGGGGACGAAGGTCGTGCTGGAGATGTCGATGCCGACCGAAGGACTGATGGAGATGGCGGAGAAGCTCCGAGAAGCCCACCATGGCAGGCGGCACGAAGCGGGCGAGCGTGAGTGACGAGCCGGACTCGACACCGCGCGAGAGGACGCGGAGCGCCGAGGAGCTGGCCCGGGATGCGCGGGCCGGCTCCGCGGACGCGTTCGCCGCGCTGGTCGAGCGGTTCCGTCCGCGCCTGAGGGCCTACCTCGGGCGCGGGGCCGGCCAGGAGGCCGAGGACCTGACGCAGGAGACCTTCCTGCGGGCCTACCAGAAGCTCCGGCAGTACGACCCGAGCCGCCCGTTCGCGCCGTGGCTCTATGCGGTGGCGCGGAGCGTGGCCGCCACGCAGGCCCGTCGCCGCCGGCCCGCCGCCGCGATGCCGGACGCGGGCCTCGCCGACGCCGCGCCCCAGCCGGGCGACGCCGTCGCGGCGGACGAGCAGCGGGCCGAGTTGTGGCGGCTTGCCCGCCGCCGGCTGAGTGAAGACCAATACCGGGCGCTCTGGCTGCGATACGCGCGCGACGCGGAAGTGGCCGAGATCGCCCGCGAGATGCGGCGGAGCCGACCGGCCGTGCGCGTGCTGCTGCACCGCGGCCGGAAGCGGCTCATCGACGCGGCCCGGACCGCCGGAACCGCGTAGATTCGAGGTGCGCCATGCGATGTGAAACCTGCCAGTCGATGATCTCCGAATCGCTTGACGAGCGCCGCGCGTTGACGCCCGCCGCCCGGCGCCACGCCGAGCAGTGCCCGGATTGCGGTGCGTTCCTGGACGCCTCCCGCGAGTTGGAGGATCGGCTCCGCGCCGCCGCCGACCTCGCGCCCGCACCGGCCGGGGCGCGACGCCGCACGCCCGTGCTGCGCTTCTGGCGTTGGGCGGGGCCCATCGCGGCGGCCGCGTGCCTGGTGTTGGGCGTATCGCTGTGGCTGTCCCGCAACGGGGCGCCGGAGCCGCCGGGGGATCGGGCCGGGCCCGGCGGCGAGGTGGCCGCCCCGGCGCAGCCGTCCGCGTTCGGGGCGCCCCGGTCCACGATCGACACGACCGGAATGGCCGTGGCCCGCGTCGCCACGCAGCCGGTCCGGCGGGAGCTGGAGTTGCTCCGCGCGGACGCCGCCGCCGCGGCCGAGGCGGTCATCGACTGCATCGAACTGTTTCCCGCGCGCCAACCGGCGGACCGCGACGGCTGAGACGCGCCTACGGCTCTTCGCGGCGCGAGGTCACCTTGGTATCGGTCTTCTGGTCGATGACCATCTCGACCGCCTCTTGCTCCGGCGGGTCGATGGTCACATGGATCTCGCCCTCTTGGCTCGTCTCGACGGTGGCGAACAATCCCAGCGTCGCGTCGAAGAGCATGGTGCCCTTCTGGCGGAACTCCATGCCCTGCAACTCCGTTGCGACGCCCGCTGTCACCGGCAACTCGCCGCCCTCGGAACTCATCGTGCCGTCGAAGGCGATCTCAACCATCTCGTGACCGTCCTGCTCCTCGATCGACAGCACCTCCGCGTCGTAGGCGAACGTCAGCGCCCCCGCCATGGGAACCGAGAACTCCATCGTGTCCGCGTACGTGTCGCCGACGCCCACGGGCTCGCCCGGCAGCATCTTCGCCTGCTGCGAGACCATCTGCGACATCGCCTCATCCCCGAGCATCGCCTTCATCTGCTCGAACATCGGCGCGGCGTCGGGCATGCGGCGGGCCATTTCGTCCCACATCGCATCGAGACCCTCGGCCTCGACGACCTTCCCGTCAGCGTCCGTGACGACCCGGAACTTCGTGCCGACCAGAGCGCCCAGCGACTTGGCCAGAATGGGCGCGTTGCCCTCCGTGGCATCGCTGTCGTAGGTCATCACGCCGTGGGCGTGCTCGATCTCCTGGCGGACCCGCTCGAAGGTGAGGAGGGTGGTCTGCTCGCCGTCGGCGTCCACCTCGCCGCACTCGACCCGCATTTCCATCATCATCTCGACGTCCTGGCTCTGCCCGTCCATCGGGCCGCCCTGGAATGACTGCCGGGTCTCCGTGTCCACCGTCACCCTGTACGTGCCCGGCTCGCTCATGCGCGAGAGCTCGACCTTCTCCCGGCAGCCGACGACGCACAGCATCAGACCGACCGCCGCACAGCACTGGATCGCATTTCTCATGGGGTATCCCTTTCCAGGTGTCGGCCGCCCCGCGCGACCGTGCCGGCATCATCGGCGCCCGGCCGCCGAATCGCAAGGAGCAGCATCACCCCATCACCCCGGAGAACGCCTCGTTTGCCAGCGAGAGCCGAGCAGCAAGCGACATTCCCCCCGCTGCGGCCATGTCATCCGTGGCGAGCCGCCGCGGCTAGCGCCCGGATTCGGCCTTCTCCGTCCGGCCGCGGACCTCGATGCGCTCGATGGACTCGGTCCGGCCGCTGGCGGGGTTGACCGCCGCCAGCACGCCGCACAGGCGCGGGTCGCCCTGGGCCACGTCGAACCGCGCCGGCATGGAGGTCGTCATGTACTGGAGCACGCGCTCTTTCTTGCGCCCGAGCACGCCGTCGTAGGGCCCGGTCATGCCCACGTCCGAGATGTAGCCGGTGCCCTTGGGCAGAATCCGAGCGTCGGCCGTCGGGATGTGCGTGTGCGTGCCGAAGATCAAGCTCATCCGCCCGTCGAGGTACCAACCCATCGCGATCTTCTCGCTGCTGGCCTCCGCGTGGAAGTCCATCACGCGCATGATGACGTCGGAAGGCACCTCATTGAGGACGCTGTCCACGGCCGTGAAGGGCGAGTCCGTCTGCTTCATGAACATCTGACCCAACGCGGCCGTGACCGCCACTCGATGCCGCCCCGACTTGGTCGGCACGACGGTCCATCGTTTGCCCGCCGCCTTGGGCAGCAGGTTCGCCGGGCGGACGACGCGGTCCGACTCGCGCATCGTCGGGATGATCTCCTGCTTGCGGAAGCAGTGATCCCCGAGCGTGACGACATCTACCCCGTAGCGGAGCAGCTTGTTGAAGATCTGCGGCGTCAGGCCGCTGCCGCCGGCGACGTTCTCCGCATTGCAGACGACCAGCTCGATGGATCGCTCGGCGATCAGCTCCTCCAGATGGTCCGAGAGCACGCCTCGACCGGGCGGGCCCACAACGTCCCCGATGCACAGTATGTTCACCGCCATGCGACCGCGTCGCTTCCTAGCCCCCGCTA
Organism: uncultured Planctomycetaceae bacterium; assembly: GCA_964531695.1. GTDB lineage: Bacteria > Planctomycetota > Phycisphaerae > SM23-33 > SM23-33 > JAGXKT01. The sequence continues at coordinate 44,955 of CAZHEH010000007.1, forward strand.
CCGCGGCATTGTAGCCGCAACGAACCGCCAGACCAACCCCGTCGCTCGAATCCGGCCGGGCCTGCGTCAGTCCGTGTCCCGCGTCAGGATCTGAAGGTACGCGTCGTATGCGTAGACGCGGTCGCGCTGCCGCCCGGTGGTCTCGCGCAGAATGCCCGCTTGCTGGAGCGTGTCAATGGCCTTGCCCGCCGTGGGCTTGGTCGTATCCAGCAGCTCGACGGCCGCGGGCAGCGTCAGCACCGGTCGGGTGGCCAGGCGCTCCAACAGCCGGATCGCGCTGAGCGTCGCCCGGCGGTCCTCCACGAGCGTCCGCCGATCCCGCGTCAGCAGGGCGAACAGCCGCTGGGCCGTGGCGACCGCGTCGTCGGCCGCCTCGCGAACGCACTCCAGGTAATAGACCGTCCATCCCTCCCAGTCGCCTTCCGTCCGCACGCCCGTGAGGCGACGATAGTACTCCCGCTGGCGATGCCGGAACGCCACGCTCAGGTACAGCAGCGGCGCGTCGAGCAAGCCCCAGTGCTCCAGCAGCAGCGCGATCAGCAGCCGCCCGATCCGGCCGTTGCCGTCGAGGAACGGGTGGATCGTCTCGAACTGCACGTGGGCCAGCCCGGCCCGGATCAGCGGCGGCAGCGGGTCGTCCGCGTCTATCCATCGCTCCAGCGAGGACATCGCCGCCGGCACCTCCTCCGGCGGCGGGGGCACGAAGGCCGCGTTGCCGGGGCGCCTGCCCCCGACCCAGTTCTGCGAGCGGCGAACCTCACCCGGCCGCTTCTGGACGCCCCGGGCCCCGGCCATGAGGCGATCGTGGGCCCGGCAAAGCAGCCGCGTGCTCAGCGGCAATCCCCGCGGGCGGGCCATCTCGCGCCGTGCGTACGACAGCGCCTCGACGTAGTTGCAGACCTCCTCCACGTCCTCCGGCCGGTCGGTCTGCTCCGTCGCCTCGAAGGCCAGCACGTCGCGAAGCGTGGCCTGCGTGCCCTCGATCTGGGAGGAGATCACGGCCTCCTTGCGGACGAAGCCGTAGAGGAACCAGTCGATGCTAGGCACCATCGAGCCGGCCACCGAGAGCCGCCCCAGCGCGGCCTGTGCTTCCGTAAGCAGGTCCGCAAGCTCGTCGTCCACGACCAGCGGTGGCTTCGTGGGCGGAAGGGGATGGGGCACGAACGTCCGGACGGTCTCGCCGCCCGCCGCGCTCGTTCGGTATGCTCCGGTCTGACGCGCCATGTCCAGTCAAGGGCCTTCACCTGTAAGCCATGCTAGTAAAGCATTCTTTACTAACGTCTGCCGTTAGTCAAGGTTCCTTTACTAAAGAAGTCCGCGTCGGCCGTCCCCGCAGCCCCCACGGCCGGGGGACAAGGCCCACATTGCCCGCGCGACGCGGATGTGCGCACAGGCGTTCCTCCCCTTCGCGCGGCTCGGCCGATTTTTCGTCATTTTGCTTAAACCCTATTCAGGCAAGACTTGCACTCGTTCCGGCCCGGCCGTGTGCCGCGTCTGTGCGCGCGCCACGCGGCGCGCGGCGGGGGAGGTCGAGGAGACGACGCAATGGCCTTCGACCTGACGAACTTCCAAGACCCCGACCTCAGCAGCGACTACGTCCAGTACCTCGTCGAGCACGAGGCGCCGGATCGGGCCCGCCGGCTCGCCCGGGCTTGGGACTACTTCGCCAACCCGACCCGCCCGCTGAGCCGGACGCTCGCCGACGGCGGCGGAACCAGCGCCCGCCCGTACGTGCAGGCGCAGGAGCAGGGCCTCCCCGCACGCATCACCGGCCTCAACCGACTCGGATCGCGGACCCGCGAGACGAACCTGAGCCGCAAGGAAGTCGTCATCGAGAACGACATCGCCTGGCGGGTTCAGACGATGGTGGATTTCCTCTTCGGGCGTCCGGTGCGGGTGCGTTCGCTCGCGGCGGACGCGAATCTGGCGGCGACGATCGAGCAGGTCGTCGCGACGCTGCTGGAAGACAGCGGCGGCGTCGGCTTCTGCCAGGAAGCGGCCCTGTACGGGGCCGTATACGGCTTCGTGGACATCGCTCTCCGGACCCCGGCCGGCGGATCCGCCGTGTCCGGCCCCGCCCTGCCCAGCGCGGCGGGTCGCGGCGCGGGCGGTCCCCTTCCCGCCGACGCGCCACGCCGGCCGGGGCATCTCAACAACAACGCGCCCGACGCGGGCGCACAGACCGAGAATGCGGCAGGACCGCCCGGGCGAGCCCGGCCTGAACCGCGACTACAGCGGGCCCTGCAAGCGGCCCGCATGATCCAACTGGAGGCCCTGGAGGCCCCCCGGGTCCTGCCCATTCTCGCCGAGGACGACTGCCGCCGCATCCGCTACTGGGTGCAGGTCTACCGCAAGCGTCCGCCGCGGCTGGCCCGCTCGCGGCGCCCGTGGTTCCTGCCGGGGCGCTCGCACGCCGCCCGCCCCGAGGAGGTCGAGGTCGTCGAGATTCTCGGCCCGACCTGGTGGCAGCGCTACGAGGACCGCCGCCTGGCGGCCGAGGGCCCCAACGCTCTCGGGCGGCTGCCCGTCGTGCACGTGCAGAACGTCGCCCAGCCGGGGCGCTACGAGGGGCTCAGCGACGTGCTGCCGCTGATTCCGCTTCAGGATGAGCTGAACACGCGGCTGAGCGACCGGGCGAGCCGCGTGACGTTCCAGTCGTTCAAGATGTACCTGGCCAAGGGCATCGACGACTTCCTCGAGCGGCCGATCGCGCCGGGACAGATGTGGGCGACGCACAACCTCGACGCCCGCATCGAGGAGTTCGGCTCGGACACCGGCTCGCCCAGCGAGGACGCCCACATCGAGCAGGTCCGCCGGGCGATGGACAAGGTCTCCGGCGTCACGCCGCTGGCGGCGGGGCTCATCGAGGGCAACGTCGGCCACCTCACCAGCGCCACGGCGCTGAAGGTCGTCCTGAGCGGCCTGCTGGCCCGCACGGCCCGCAAGCGTCTGACGTACGGCGCGGGTCTGGCCGGCGTGGTCGAGCTGGCGCTGGCGTGGCTGGACCGCACCGGCGCGCTGGCCACCCGCCCCGACGACCGGCGGATCGAGATCGACTGGCCCGGCGTCCTGCCGGAGGATGAGTCCGAGCGGCTCCGCAACGCGGTGGTCAAGTCCCAGCTCGGCGTCCCGGCCGGGCGCATCCTGGCCGAGCTCGGTTACGGCCCGACCCCCAACGACGTGCATTGACCCCCCAGGAAAGGACACGCGATGAACGACCCGACACAAGACACGCCGACACCGGAGGAAGCCCAACCGGACAGCCCCGGGCTCGCCCCCGTGGCCGAGTCCATCAAGTACCGCCGCCGAGCGCAGCAGGCCGAGAGACGCGCCGAGGAGCTGGAGCGGCGGCTCGCCGAGCGGGCGGACCAGCTCGCCACGGCCGAGGCCCAACGGGACGAGGCGGCCCAGCAACTCGCCGCGACCGAGAACCGCGCCGCCGCCGAGCGGATGCTCACGGAGGCGGGCGTGGCGGACCTGGAGGCGGCGTCGCTGCTGTTGGCCCGGCGGGTGGACCTCGCCCAGCCGGCCGAGGGCGATTCGCTCCGCACGGCCGTCGAGCACCTCCTGCTGGACAAGCCGTTCCTCCGCGGCGCCGCGCCGCAGTTGCCGCCGACCTCGGCCGGCGAGCGCGGCGACGCTCCGCTCGGAGCGCAGCTCGCCCAGGCGGCCGACCGCGCCGCGCGGCAGGGCGATCGGCGCAGCATCGCGCATTACCTCCGGCTGAGGCGCCAAGCGGCGAGCTAGCCGACCGGGCCGTCGCGTGGGGCATGTGCGAGAGGCCCGTGCCACGCATGCGCGATTGCTCGAGCCGCAGCCATCGGATCGATGGGCCCAGGCGGGCCGAGATTCCCCGGCCGTGCCGGGAAGGACGTACCCCACACGAACACGAACCTCGAACCTTCAAGGAGCACGACATGCCATTCACCGGAAAAGCAACCTACTCCGCCGGCAGCGCCCTGCCGGAACTGGCCGAGGACGTCGGCGACATCATCGGCATCGTCTCGCCGTATGAGACGCCGCTGCTGGACCGCCTCGGCGACGCGGCCCGACCCGCCACGAGCACCTACCACGAGTGGCTCGAGGACGAGCTGCTGCCCAACACCGACGCGATCGACGACAACGACTGGACCGACCCGGTCTCCGATCAGACCTTCGGCGTGGACCACCCCGAGCGGTTCCGCGTCGGCGACCAGGTCCGCCCCGCGGGCAGCTCCGAGCTGATGCTGGTGGCCGCGACGGACGCCGTCGCCGGCACGATCACCGTCGACCGCGGCTACGGCGGCACCGCGCCCGAGGACCTCGCCGACGACCAGGTGCTGCACATCCTCGGCAACGCGGCCCTGGAGGGCGACGACGCCCCGGCCGCCCGCTTCACCCACCGCGTCCGCAAGGGCAACTGGACGCAGATCTTCACCGCCGCGGTTCGCGTCAGCGGCTCGGACCTCGCCGTCCGGAAGCTCGCCGTCGCCGACGAGCTGGACTACCAGAAGCAGGAGCGGCTCCGCGAGCTGCTGCGCGACCTGGAAAGCACCGTCATCAACGGCACGACCTCCGCGGCTTCGCCCCAGGGCTCGGCCACCGTCCGCCGCACGATGAAGGGCATCATCCCCTCGCTGACGACGAACGTGTTCCGGCCGAGCGTTGGCGGCTTCCCGAACGACGGCGACCTGACCGAGACGCAGCTCAACCTCGCCCTGCGCCGCATCTGGGAGGGCGCGTCGAGCCGCATCGACACGATCGTGGTCGGCGGCTACCAGAAGCGCCGCATCAACTCTTTCATCACGTCGGGGCGCTCGTACGGCCCGGACGACGTGACGTACCGCGAGCTGGTGAGCATCTACGAGAGCGACTTCGGCGTCTGCCGCGTCGTGCTGTGCCGGTCCGTCCCGGCCGACACGGTGCTGCTGCTGGACAGCTCCCGCGTCGAGGTGCTGCCGCTGGCCGGGCGGAGCTTCCACTTCAAGCCGCTCAGCGCCGCCGGCGACTACGAGGCCGGCGAGGTCATCGGCGAGTACACGCTGGAGCTGCGGAACGAGAACGCCCACGGCGTCATCACCGGGCTGGACATCTCCTGACCCGCGCGGGCCGACGGTGCGGCGGGTCGATGGCCGGCCCGCCGCGCCGCTCCCGCCCGAGGAGGACGAGCCGATGACATCCTTCTGCACGGACAGAGACCTGCTCGCGGCCGAGCCGCTGATCTACCTCAGCGGCGGCTTCCCGGCCCAGGCCCCGGCCGCGGGCGACGACGGCGAACTCGACGGCACGAGCTTTACCTCGGCCGGCAGCGACTTCGCCGCCGCGGGGGCCGCCCCCGGCATGGTGCTGCGGGTCGCCGACGGCCCGCAGGCGCAGCGAAGGGCCCTGGAGGTCGTCTCCGTCGAGGGCCCGACGGCACTGACGGTGTCCGTGCTCCGCCCGGATGCCGAAGCCGACGCCGTGCCGCCGGTCGCGGGCACCGGGCTTCACTTCGAGCTGCGGACCTTCGCGGCGCAGATCGCCTCCGTCTCGGCCACGCTGGCCGAGAAGCTCCGCACCGCGTCGGAAGCGGCCGGCATCTCCGCGGCCGAGTTCGCGGACTCGGCCCAGCTCGCCCGGTGCTGTGCGGCCGGCGTGTTGGCGAGCGTCTACACCGCCCGCGCCGAGAACGCCGCCGCCGAGGACGCCAACTGGACCAAGGCCGAGCACTATCGCCGCGTGTTCCGCCGGAGCCAGGTGCGGCTCCGACTGGCGGTGGACGCCGACTCCGACGGCACGGCCGAGAGCACGCGAACGCTGGGGCACGTCGCCCTGCGGAGGGTCTGAGCGTGACTTCCACCGAAACCGCCATCTGCCGGGACGCGGCCGCGGCGCTGGACGCCTCGGGCCTGTTCGCCGAGACGCACGTCGGGCTCGACGCGGCGAGCAATGCCGTGCCGCGGGCGAGCGTCGCCGTCGAGGGCCGCGAGGTCTTCCTCAGCGACGACCGCCCCAACGGCCTGTGGGTCCGCCTGCGCCTGCGCGTGTTCGTGCGGGACCGGGCGGACAACGTCGGCGACGGCGTCGCCCGCACGGCCGACCTGTGCGCCGCGGCGGGCGCGGCCCTGCTGGCGGACCCGAAGCGCGGCGGGCTCTGCCGGGACCTGCCCGTCGGGCGGGCGACGGAGTTGGGCGCGACGGACGCGGTCACGGGCGTGCGCCGCCCGGCCGTCGAGGCCTCGCTCGCCGTCCGCTGCCACTACGAGACGGAGGACGCGCCATGACGCGCTACGCTCGCATCGAATCGCTCCGCTTCGGCGCGACGGCGCTGCCCCTGCCGATCTCCGTCCGAGTGACGCGCCGGGCGGGGGTCCGCGCCGCCGCCGGCGCGGGCGACCGCTACGCCTCGAGCGTCGAGTTCGACGGCTGCCGCGTGGAGGCGGAGGTCCGGCTCCGCGGCACGGCCGCCGCCGAGAACCTCGCGCCCGGCGAGGAGGGGACGCTCGCCTTCACCGTCTCGGCGATGCGCGCGGGCGCGAGCGGGCGGAGCGTCAGAATCTCGGGCGCCGTCCTCACGAGCATCGAGATCGCGTACGAGCAGACGTCCGCCGCCGTCGCGGTGCTGCGACTCACGGCCGAGTCGGACGGCGGCGCGCACGACCCGCACGCCGCGGAGGATGACGAATGACCACGATCGACGCTCAAGCCCTGTTCGCCTCCGGCCCGCACTCGCTCCGGCCGGGAACGCCGCAGCGCCATATCGTCCGCCGCGGCCTGCCGGGGCTCGACGGAGAGCTGGCGCTCGACATGGGCCTCCGCTCGCGCCGGCTGGTGCACACCGGGCGGCTCCAGGGCCAGACCGCCCAGGAGGTCGCCGATCAACTCGCCGCCATCGAGGCCCGCATCGACGGCCGGACGCACCTGCTCGCCGACGACCGGGCCGGAACCTTCCCCCGAGTGCTCATCGAGTCCTGCGAGCCGACGGCCATCCGTCGCGGTCGCCGCTTCTGGTGCGACTACGAAATCGTCTATCGCCAACTGCCATGACGACCCTCGCCACGGACAACATCGACCGTCTCACGGCCGAGCCGACCCCGAGCGGCTGGCGCGTCCGCTTCCGCTCCGCGCACCCCGGGCTGTGCCACCAGCTCTACGTCAACGGACGACTCGCCGACTTCACAGACACGCCCGCCGGCCGGGCGTTCGACGTGCCGGCCGGCCCCGAGCCGCGCGAGCTTTGCATCGCGGCCGTCGAGCCCGCGCGGCGCGGCGAGGACCTGTCCGGCCTGCTTCCGCCCGCGCTGCGCGAGCCCGGCTGGCTCTACACGGCCACGGTCGTGCGCGAGCCGGGCGCCCGAGCCGGCGACCTGCTGGCCGTGCGGAGCGACCGGGCCGACGCCCCGCTTCGGGTTCGCGAGTCGGCCCCGGACTGGCTGCCGCGCTGGGGCTTCGGCGCAAGCGCGTTCGGCCTGGGCGCCGCCGGCTACGGCGGCATCGGCGCGCCGGGCCTGGGCCGGGGCGGCTTCGGCGCCGGCCCGTTCGGCTTCGGGGCGGCAGTCCTCGAGCTTCGCGTGCCGCTGGCGGCGGACGGGACGCACGCGATCACCCTCCGCACGCGCTCCGCCGAGGGCCAGACGACCGACACGCCCGGCGGCGAGGTCGTCGCGCATCCGCCGCCCGCGCCCCCGGCCGCGCTGCACGCAACGGCATACGACCCGCAGACCCACGCACTCACACTCACCCTCGAGGACCCCACGCCATGACCGAACTCTACCCCACCGACGCCGAGCTGAACGCCCTGTCGGGCACCGTCGACCCCGAGCAGGAGGTCCTGTTCATCCCCACCGGCGAGAGCCCCTACCACACGAGCTTCTACAAGATGCTCCACCGCCTGCTCGACGTCGCGCGGCGGGCCGGCGACCTCCGCGTGTACAAGGACGGCGAGCTGACCTTCGGCGTCCGCGCCGGGCGGTTCCTCGACGGCGCCACGCCCGTGGAGTTCCCCGGCGCCGGCGAGCAGCCGCTGACCGACAACGCGACCCAGGCGATCTACCTGCTTGCCGACGGGACGCTCGCGGTCGCGACGGACGGCTTTCCCGACCCGGCCGCCGTGCCGAACATCCCGCTGGCGACGATCGACTGCGCCGACGGCGGCTACGACCACGCCGACATCACAGACTGCCGCGGGCGGGCCATGCTCTCCGCGGCCAGCGGCATGGCGGCCGCGGACGCCAACGCCCTGACCGGCGGGGGCATCGCCGGGGGCCTCCACACGCACGCCGCCGAGGGCATCGAGGACGGCGCCGTGACGGCGGCCAAACTCGCCGCCGCGGCCAGCCAGGAAATCACGGCCAGCAATCAGACGATCCAGCACGACGGCCGGCGCCTCGTCTCGCTGACCACGCCCGACGGAGCGACCAAGGTGCTCGGCACAACCGCGGCGGCGGTCGCCGACGGAACCGTGGACGGCCAACTGCTCACGCTCCGATGCGCGGGCGGCGAGGGGTCGCTCCGGATCGCGGACAATCCCCCCACGGCCAACGTGGACCTGGGCGGCGACTGGTATCCGTACGAGACGGACATCGACGTGTCCCTGACCCTGATGTGGGACGCCTCCGCCGGGCTGTGGCGCGAGCTGTTCCGTTCCTCGGCCGCCAACGACAACTCGGGCCTCCTGGCCGCCGCGTCGGGCGGGCGGGACCACAGCAATACCGGCGGGTACGCCGGGAGCGCCGGCGGGCGCTTCAACGTGAACTCCCACAACTACACGGGCAGCGCCGGCGGCTTTTCCATCACCAACAGCGGCCCGCGGGCGGGTTCCGTCGGCGGCCAGGGCAACACCAACTCCGGCGCATCCTCCGGCTCGGTCGGCGGCGTGCATGCGAAATGCCGCCATGAAGCCGAGTCGCTCGCCGCGTCCTACGGCCTGGAGGCGAGCCCCGGCGATTGTCAGGTGACGAACTTCATGCTGCGGGGCGATTACACGGCCGACGCGAACGAACACACCACGCCCGTCTGGCATGAATTGACCTCGCCCGAGCGGTGGACGCTGGAGGCCGAGACGACGGTCGGATTCACGGTGACGGTCGTGGGCCGCAAGTCGGACGGCTCGAAGGCGGCGCTGTTCAAGCGGATGGCGCTGCTGGAGCGGGATGACTCGAACAACACAACCATCGTGGGTGCGGCCCAGACCCTCGGCACGGACATCGCCGACGACGCGAACTGGGACGTGCAACTGTCGGCCGACGACACGAACGAAGCCCTGAAGATTGAGGTCCATGCCGCCGACAACGACGGCGACGTGCGATGGACCGCCCACGTGCAGGCGCAGGTCTGCGGATAGGGGACGGCCGAATTCGGCGCTCGACGCTCGACGCGCAACGTGCCGCGAGGCGTCGAAGGTCGGCCCGATTCCTCTGCTCGGGATCGCCGAACCGTCGCAATCGAGAACGCACCCATGCCCAACACCTACAACATCTACCTCGGCATCGGCTCGGTGGAGGCCGTCGATTGGTCGCAGCCGGTGGTCGTGGCGAACGGGCCCGGCCCCGTCGAGGTTCCGCTGACGGCCGAGCCGGGCGTGCGATACGTCCTGGCGGCGCGGGCCGTGTCCGAGGCCGGCGTCGAGGAACGCAACACGCACGTGTCGGCCGTCGTCGAGGTCGATGAGGCCGGCGCGCTGCTGCCGCCCCCGCCGCCTCGGTGCGAGGACACGACGGCGCGCCTGCTGACGGACGGCGACGCGCGGGTCGAGTGGTCCTGTCGCGCCCGGCCGGGCCGGGCGGAGCCGGACGGTTTCGACGTGTTCACCGACGACGGCACCGGGACGCTCGACCTGGCCACGCCCGCCGCCGCGCTCGATGCGGTCGGTCCGGATCAGCGCGAGTTCGCCCTACGGCTGACGCCCGCCGCGCCGCCGCTGAAGCTGGCCGTGCGCGGCCGCGCGGGCGGACGTGTCGGCCCACTGAGCCGAATCGTCACGCTGGCCGCACCGGTCCCGCCCGCGCCCGCCAACGTCCTGTGAGGAACCCATGCAGACACTCACGCTGATGCCGACCCCGCCCGAGCCGGTCCTTCGCTGCCGCCCGCCCCGCGTCTACGCGGCCGGGCTGCGGCGGCGCGACCTGGAGGTGCTGTCGATCGAGTGGCTGCCCGCGCCCGACTTCTGCCGGGCGCGGCTGCGCGTGCATCCGCCCGGATCGCGCTCTGAGGATGCGTGCTTCGAGCGGCCGGGGGCCCTGCCGCCTGTCGGCTGCCCGATCACCATCCACCCCGGCGACGGCGACGCGGGTGTCCTGCCGGGCGTCGTGACGGCGCACGAGGCGGTCTTGGGCGAGCGGGGCGAGCAACTCATCGCACACGTTTCGCACGTGCTGGCCGAGCGCCTCGCCGCGCCGGCAGGGTGGCGCTGGCAGGTCGGGCCGGACGGCGCGCCGCTAACGGTCGCCGGCGCGCGCACGTCCTTCAACGGCGACGGCGGTTGGGCCTCGGCCGATCTGCACGAACTCAACGGCAGGCCGGCGCGCGTCTTCGCCGCCTGCCCGAACGCCCGACGCTGGACGGTCGCCGACGCGCTGGGGTACCTCCTCGCTGCGCTCGCGCCCGCGGACGTGACCGTTCCGGGCCGCGAGGAGTTGCAGGAACGGGCCGGGGGCATCGACCTTGGCCGCGTGGACGTGAGCGGCAGGTCCGCGGCCGCGGCGATTGTCGCCGTTGCGCATCGCGGTGGGCTGGAGGTGCGAGCCGCGCGCGACGGGCTCGGCATCGTCCTCTATCGTCCTGGCCGGGACGGCCGGCGCGTCTCCGTCCGCCAACAGCCCGCCGGCGAGGCGCTCGACCGGACCCGCAGCAACCTGTGGCGCGCCCGGCTCCGCTTCCGCCGCCGCCCCGGTCGCCGGGCCGTCCTCGCGCTCGGCGGACCGAAGCTCTACGAAACGACCGTCGAACTCGCGCCCGGCTGGAACCCGTCGGACGCGACCGGTCGCTGGCGCGACCACGTCCGCTCGCTCGCCGGCGGCGGCCCCGGCTCGCGCGAGGTTCTCCGAGCATGGGTGCTCAACGAGCATGGGCGCTACGGCGCCTCGCCGTGGATGCTGCCCACGCACGACTTCGCGGCACTCGGCGAGGACTTCTTCCTGTCCGTCCCGCGGCGCCTGCGGCCGTGTGTGTCGACCGACGCGGCCGGCCGGTCGCTCGGCATCGTCGTCGAATGGCGGCCCGAGGCGGGTGCCGGCTGGCGTCCTTGGCCCGGACCGGTGTACGTGTCCCGCGACGAGTGCAGCGTGCGGCTCGGCGGGGATGCGCTGCCGGGCGCATACTTCCGGGCGGCGCTCGCGGGCACGGCCGGGGTGCGCGTCACGGCGACGATCGCCTCCGACGCCCGCCTGTCCGTGGAGGTGCCCGGCGACGCGAACCTTCCTCGAGAGGTGATCGATCTCGGCACTCAGGCCGGTTGGCAAACCGTTCACGAGACGAGCATCTTCCACAACGCCGCGCCCGGCGAGCCGGCGGAGCGCGACGACGCGGCCGTGCTCGGTGCGCTCGCCGAGCGGCACGCCGAATCCCTCACCGGCGCCGCCCAGGCCGAACTGACGCTCGCGTGGGTCGATCCGACCTACGCCGTCGGCGACCTCGTCGAGCGCGTCGAGGGGCGAACGCTGGAGCTGCCCGCGGCGCCCGATCGCAGCCCGGCCGTGACGAGAGTCCGGCACGAGTTCGGCAAGACCCAGACCACCACACTCACGCTGGAGGCATGACGATGGACCCCTGCCAGGGACACGACGCACTCGGCCGGCTCGTGCAGGCCGGCGGCCGCGCGGGCATGATGCTCTTCCGCCTGACCGGCCTGGAAGGCGGCAACCGCTACACGGCGCTGCCCGTCGAGTTCGACGCGGACGGCGCAACGGAGCCGGCGTCCGACGAGCCGGTGACCGTGACGAACCTGGCCGAGCCCGCCGACGCGGACGGCGCGATCCCGGCCGGGACGGAAGCCGTCGGCGTCGACGTCGAGGGACGCTGGGTCGTCTTCCTGCGCCCCGTCGCGGCGGGCGCCTTCCCGGCGCGGGTCCTCGCCTCGGCCGGCGGCGCCGCGTACACGGTGCGCGAGCAGCTCGCCACCGGGCCGGGGCAGTTCACCGACAAGCCGGGGGCCGCCGACGCGACGGCCCACAATCTGGCCGAGTTATCGCTCGGTCCGGGCGCGGCCGTGGAGGACGACACCCTCGTCCTGGTCACCGCGCTGTCCGACGGGGCCGAGACCCGTCACGTGTTCGACCATCCCGCCTACGCCAAGTACCTGGATTGACCATGACCTACGCACCCGCTTGGACACAACAGAACGCATCCGGCCGCTTGGAACCCGCCGTGGATCGGGTCCGCGCGGTCAGCGCGGCCGAGCTCGCCGACGCCGTCAACCGCAGGCGGCGGCTGACCTACCGCGAGGCGCACGACTACTCGCCGCAGATCACCGCCGGGCTGCCGGTTCGCCTGACGACGCTCGCCACGGCCGAGGCGCCGCCGCTGGACAACCTACGCGATGCGCTCGCCGTCCACGTGCTCGAGCCGCCCCCGGGCGGGCTGGGCGGCGACCCGCCGACACCGGCCGCGATGGAATGGCTGTGGCCCGAGCCGGACGGCGACGAGGGCAAGGTCATCGTCCCGGCCGGCGCGGGGGCCGGCGAGGTGGCGCTGCCGGCCAAGCTCAACGGCACGGAGGACTGGACCGACCCGGCCCCTTCGGCGGGGACCACGCCGATCCGCGCGGTGCACTGGAACGAGCTGCGGCAGGCCGTCGAGTGGCTGCGCCGCGGTCGCTGGGTGCTGCCGGTGTATCTGACGGCCGGGGTCTTCTCCGTCCTGCCCGACACGCCGTGGACGGGCGACGCCGTCGCCAACAACGGCACGAACGAGCTGCGGGCGGTCGGCTTCGCCCTGCTTCGGACCGGCGACGACCCGCCGCGCGGGCTGACGGACGTGACGGTGCTCGACGCGACCGGGCTCGAACTCACCGCGGACCTCGACTGCAAGATCGAGGCATACCGCTGCAAGCGGCCGTTGGACTTCGTCGCCGACCCGCCCACGTGGAACGAGTACGCGCCCGCGAGCGACCTCGCCTGGCAGTCGCCGGGCGGGACCGGCCCGGACGACGCCGAGAGGATCGGCACGCTCGACCTGTCCGCGGGCGAGCCGTCCGCGCTGACCGGCCCGGCGCTGGCGTCGGCCTGCCAGGCGATGGTCGGCGGCGCCGAGCAATCGTTTCTCTTCCGCCGCGCCGACACCGGGCCCGAGACGGTCGGGCTTATCGCGTGGCTCACCGTCGCGTTCGAGTTGAACGCGCCGCCCAACTGAGGAAACCGCCGTGACACTGACCGCCTTCATGTCGGAATTCGCCAGCTTCGGCGCGGCCGGGCTCATGGGCGCGATGTGGCTGTGGGAGCGCCGCGCCGGGCGGCTCCGCGAGCAGCAGCTCACCGACGCCCACGAGCGCATCGGCCGCGACGAGCAGCGGCTGGAACACCTCTCGCGGGTGGTGGAAGCCAACACGACGGCGCTGACTCGCTTCTCCGAAACGCAACGGCACCTCGCCGAGACACTCAAGGACCTCGCAAGGGAGTACCGCAATGACCACGCACGCAAGACGTAGGGCGCCCGCGCGGACGCCGCATCGGTTTCTTCTGGCCGCACTGTGCCTGTTTTCGCCCCTGGCCGGCTGCGAGGCGCCACCGGCGACGATAGAGCTCATCGCCGTCGCCCGGACCGGCCTGGCCGGTGCGGGCGAGGCGGAGGACCAGCGACACGAGCAGGAACAGGCCCACCTCGCCGCGCAGACGGCCGCGCTGGACGCCGCGTTCGACGCGGACGTTCGCCTCGCGGCCGCGGGCGAGCTGAGGGGCGCCGACGGCGAGCGGGTCGCGCTCGACGCCGAGTGGGTCATCTCCGCGCGCAAGGGCTACGCCGCCGCGCGCGACCTGCTGGCGGATGAGGCCCGCGCCGCCGAGCGCGAACACGCCACGCGGGCGGACAACCTGCGGGCGTCGGATGAGGCGCTGGAGATGGCCCAGGAGCTGATCGCCGAGCGGTGGGCCGTCGGGGCCCGCGTGCGGCGGACCGTGATGAACCTCTTCAGGAGCACGAACGATGAATGACCCCGTACAGCAGGCCGTGGAACAAGCCGTCGGCCGGGCCTTCGACGCCTGGGCGGCCGAGCACCCCTCCCTCGCGGCCGTGATCGACCGCATCGCGCTGACGGAGCGATCCGTCGCCTCCCTCCGCGAGACGGACGCCTACCGCGCGGCCGTGGCGGCCTACCACCGCGACCGCAGCCAGGCCGAGCTCGTCAGCCGCCTGACCGACGCGGCCGCGGGCGTACTCGGGCGGCTGCTGGCGTAACCGCGCGCGCCGCCCGTCCCGATGATCCTCGGGACCGGTGCATGCGCCGTATCTGCCCCTCGCCCGGCCGTGAGGACACGCCCGTGCCGCCCGGTTTCGCGCTCCTGAGACCTAACTGGTGACATAACCCACCAAGGAGAATAGACATGCGAAGCTTCCTCGAACGCATCTCGTCGCGCAAGTTCCTGACCGCCCTGGCCGTGCAGATCGCGGCCGTGGTGGCCCTGTTCCGCCCCGCCGACGCCGAAACGCTCCACACCGCCGCCGTCCGCATCGCCGCCCTGGCGGCTCTCATCCTCGCCGCACTCGGCTACGGCAAGATCGAGGCGGAGGTGGACAAGGCGGGAGTCAAGCGGTGAAGAGCGTGACGGGGCTGAGAAGCCCATTGCGGTGGTCGGGAGGACAGAGCCGGGTGGCGAAGGACATAGTAAACTGTGTTCCCAAACACTCCGCCTATGTGGAACCGTGCTGCGGGGCGGCTTGGGTCTTCTGGGCTAAGCCGAAGGAGCTGTCGCGTGCGGAAGTACTCAATGATCTCGACGGCGAACTGATCAACTTCTACAGGACCTTGCACAGGCGGGGTCGCCGGCTTACTCAGGAGGTAGACTCGATTCCGTACTCACGTCGCCTCTTCCGGCAGGTCGCGCATAGTAAGCCGCGAACGGCCTTCGCCCGAGCCGTCCAGTTCGGCGATGGGGATCACGTGCGTCTCCGCGAAGTCCTTCGGCGGACGGCTGGCTGCTGGCTGCTGAGCTACAGGAATTGCGCACAGGTGCGGCGTCTGTACAAGGGCTGTCACCGCAAGCTCGTGAGCACGCGCTACACATTGGGCTGCAATTCCGCCGCCCGCGCCCGGTCCGAGGCGCGCGAACTCCTGCTGAGCAACCGCCCATTACTGCGTAGGGGGCGCGCGTAGCTCGCGGCCAAGTGAATCTTTGTGGCAGGGAGGTTCCGCGCTGTACGCTGTAGCCATGTTGTGAATCCTGAAGCGTGGAACGTCAGAGGGGATCCTGCCGCCACATGCCAACACACGCACCGGACCTCGGGCTGGACGCGTCATCGTCCGCGTGGGACGTGCCGGCGGCTCACGCGCCCGTCGCGCCCGCGCATTTTCGCCCGGAGCGTATCTACCTGTGCAAGGGCGCCACGGCCACGCCGCGGCGGCGGGCGTTCGTGGAGCGGATCTGCGCGGCGCTGCCGGGCGCGGAGGTCATCGAGCGCCCGGACATTCCCCACAACCGCATCGACCTCGCGGAGCTGGACCCGCTGGCCCGCAGCCGACGCGGCAAACGGACGTTGGTTTTCGGCGAGTTGAAGACGCCCGAGCTGTCCGACGCCGAGCTGGACCGGCGGATCGACGCACTGCGCCGGGCCGACTTCACCGTGACCGTTCCGGACGCCGACGGCGAGCCGGCGGACGCGCCCGTCCGCTACGAGCTGACCCGGCACGAGTTCCCGTTCGGGACGACGATCAAGGGCAAGTGGCTCGCCACCAACGACGGCTCGTGGGTGGGGGACGAGGCGAAGGACCATCCGGGCGACGCCCGCGAGTACGAGCGGATCGCCCGCGCCTACTTCAACGCGGCCGTGTGCGGGAACGACATGAAGTGGGCGTTCATGGAAAGGGCGGACGGCGAATGGAAGGGCGAGGAGCGGGCCCTGGCCGCCTATGAGTGGTGCGCCGAACGGGGGCTCGCGCTGCGCGGGCATTGCATCTGGTGGGGCGTGCCGCGCTGGCTGCCCGACTGGCAGAAGGAGCTGGCCGAGCGACCGCGGGAGGTCATCGAGGCCCGCATGACGCGCCGCCTGCGGCACGTGCTGGAGCTGTTCGCGGGCAAGGTCCACGAGTGGGACCTGAACAACGAGATGATGCACGAGGACATCTTCGCCGAAGGGATGGGGCTGGAGAGTCAGGCCGCGTACTTCCGCTGGGCCAAGGAGGCGGCGCCGGACGTGACGTTCTACGTCAACGAGTACGGCATTCTCTCGGGCGTGGACGCCGAGCGGTACGTCGAGCACATCCGCGGGTTGATCGCCGACGGCGCGGAGGTCGGCGGCATCGGCATGCAGGCGCACTTCTTCAGGCCGGTCCCGTCGAACGAGAAGCTCTGGTCGATTCTGGAGAAGTTCCGCCCGTTCGACCTACCGATCCGCATCACCGAGTTCGACCTGCACTACGCGGACATGACCGACGAGGAGCAGGCCGAGCAGCTCGTGCGATTCTACAAGCTCTGCTTCGCCCATCCGTCCGTCGCGGGCATCCATATGTGGGGCTTCTGGCGGGGTGCGCATTGGCGGCCCGACGCGGCCATCTGGCGGCAGGACTGGACGCCCCGCCCCGCGGCCCGAGCGTACATGAAACTCATGAACGAAACGTGGCACACCGAAGGCAGGAGCAAGCCGGACGAGAAGGGCGAGGTCGCCTTCCGCGGCTTCCCCGGAACCTATCGCATCACGCGGGGCGAGCGCACGGCCGAGGTCGAACTGACACGCCACGAGCCGAATGCGGTCGTCCGCTTCGAGTAGCCCGCCGACGAGCAGGGCGAGCCGGCCGTAACGGAGACGGGCGCATGGCCATCGAATTCACACCGGCCGACTGGCAACGCATCCGGGAAACCTACGCCGCCTGGTGGGCGGGCGAGCTGGGCCGGCCGCTGATCCACGTCAGCGTAACCGGGCGTGACCCCGGGCGGCCGGAACCGAAGCTGCCCGCCCGCGGCTTCGACGCACAGTACGGGCTCGAGGTGCCGCCCGAGGAGCTCATCGACCGGCGCGACTACGACCTGTCGCGCCGGCGCTTCCCGGGCGACGCCTTCCCGTCGCACTGGCTGAACTTCGGGGCGGGCGTCATGGCCGCCTTCCTGGGCGCCCGGCTCGAAACGGCCGAGAGCACCGTCTGGTTTCATGCCCCGGCCGAGCGGGAAGCCGCCGATATCCGCTTCGCCCACGATCCGGACAACGCGTGGCTGAAGCGCGTCAAGGAGCTGGCCCGCGCGGCCGTGGAGCGATGGGACGGCATGGTCCAGGTCGGCATGACCGATCTCGGCGGGAACCTGGACATCCTCTCGACCTTCCGGCCGGGCGAGCGGCTTCTGCTGGACCTGTACGATCATCCCGACCAGGTCAAGCGCCTCACCTGGGAGGCACACGAGCTGTGGTTCCGCTACTTCGACGAGCTGAACGCGATCCTTCGTCCGCGGAACCCCGGCTACACCTGCTGGACGCCGATCTTCTCGCCCGAGCCGTACTACATGCTCCAGTGCGACTTCTGCTACATGATCTCACCGGCGATGTTCGACGAGTTCGTAAAGCCCGAGCTGGCCGCGACCTGCAAGGGGCTGGCCCACCCGTTCTACCACCTCGACGGGCCCGGGCAGCTCGCGCACCTCGACTCGCTGCTGGAGATCGAGAAGCTCAAGGGCGTGCAGTGGATTCCCGGCGAGGGCCGGTCGGACGTGCGCCACTGGCCCGACGTGTACCGCACGATCCACGCGGCCGGGAAGAAGATTCAACTCTTCGGCGGTCCGGACGCGCTGGAGGCCGTGGCCGAGCAGGTCGGCGACGCCAGCGGGATCGTCCTCATCGGCGAAGTCGGCCCCGAGGACGAGCCGAAGCTGATGGAGACGCTCAAGCGGTACGGGGCGGACTGAGAACGACTCTCAGCGCGCAGACCGCGGAGGAGGACAGCGCATGCGCGAGGGCCGGGGCCGCGTCCGCCTACGTGGCGCGCGTGCGGAAGAACTCGGCGATCTACTCCTTGCCCGCCTGACCCGTGGCGACGGACACGGTAAGGTCGTACACCTCGCCACGCTGCGCTTCGATGTCCACGCCGTTCAGGTCCAGGAAGGCCAAGGCCACCACGGCGCCCGCTCGCTTGTTGCCGCCAACGAACGGATGGTTCTGCACGAGGTGGTACATGTATGCGGCCGCCTTCCGGCACAGGTCGCCATGCAGGTACTCCCCACCGAACGCCGCTTGGGACTGCGCGACTGCGGATTCCAGCAACCCCACATCGCGCAGGCCTTGCTCGCCCCCGTAGCGGTCGATCGGGTCGGCATGGAGCAGCAGCACGTCCGCTACTCCGCCAGCCGCCGAAGGTCGTCACCGAACTTCCGGTTGATCTTGTCCAGCGAGGCCCGGAGCTGCGCCTCGCGCGCCTCGCCACGAACCGGCGATACCATCAGCGTGTCGCCGTCGGTCGTCAGCTCGAGCGGCGTATCCGCCGAGATGCGGAGCATCTCCAGAATCGGCTTGTCGATGACCAGCGCGTAGCTGTTGCCGTGCTTGGTGAGTTTCTTGACCATGGCCGGGCTCCGATGGGTATACACACAGTATATCCCGTGTATATACATCGGGGCAAGCGGACCCGTGATTTCGGAACACCCGGAACGGCCGGCGCCATGCCCCCCGCCGGGCTCGCAGGCCGATCCTTGCGATTCCGCCCGAGCGCGATAGGATGGCCGCCGACGGGCGAATCAGGACGACGGACACAAGGGGATCCACATGCGTGGTACTTCGCGCCTATGGCTGGCGGCAGGGCTGTGGCTTGCGGCCACGGCCTGCCTGCCGTCTTGCAGCGACGAGACCACACGCCAGCGCGCGCCCGAGCCCCAGACACGGGAGACGGCGGAGACGCCCTCGGCCGCGGATACGCCAGCGCCGGCCACCAAACCGACCACGCGGCCGGGCGTGCTGGCCGAGTTCGCCTTCAACCCGGACATCGGGCTCATACGGGTCCCGGTCGAGCTGGACGGCCGGGAGTACCCGTTTGTTCTCGACACCGGTTCGACGCACTGCGCGTTCGACGAATCGCTGCGGGACCTGCTCGGCGAACCCGTGGATGAGTACGAGATGGCAACTCACGCGGGCTCTATCCCAATAGAGGCCTATCGCCCGCCGCCCGCCGTTCTCGGCCGCATCGACCTCGATGAACTCGAGTTCGTCGTATGCCTTGACCTGGAGATCTTCCGACACATCGGCGGCACGGACATCCGCGGCATCATCGGCATGGACGCCCTCCGCGACCGCGTGGTGCAAATCGACTTCGACGCCGGGCGCGTAACCATTCGCAAGCCGGACGAGCGGCCGCGTCCCGAGTGGGGCGAGGCAGTGCCGCTTCGCGTCGTGAAGGGCTACCCGATCGTCGAGGCCGGCATCGCGAGCGGACGGGGGCAGTTCCTGATCGACACGGGCGACACAGGCGGGGTGACCCTGAATGGAGAAGGTTTCGAGCTCGTCCGGAAGGCCACCGGCGCCGCCGTCACGACAGACCTGTATGCCACGGCGGCGGGCACGGTCCGCCGCCGCTTACTGCGTTTGAGACGCTTTCGGCTCGGTGAGTGTGAGTATCCGCCACTGGTCGTCGGCGAGTCGGATTTTTCGAGCATCGGGGCGAAGGTTCTGTCCCGGACCAACGTGGTGTTCGACTTCGCCGGCGGTGCGATGCACCTTCGCAAGCGCGATCGCTTCGACCGGCCGGGCGAAGCCGACATGAGTGGCCTGCACCTGCTCCGCATCGACGGCGAAACGGTGGTGCACTCCGTGGACCGCGACAGCCCGGCCGAGAGAGCCGGCATCGAGGCCCAAGACGTCATCCTGACCGTCGACGGCAAGTCGCCCGACACGTGGACGATGCAATCGCTCCGCGGCTATCTTCGCCGCGAGCACGGCCGCGTCGTGCGCATGACCCTCCGCCGCGGCGAGGAGGAGCTCAAGGCGGCCTTCCGCCTCCGCAGGCGGCTGTAGGCCGAGCGCAGCCGGCGGGACTTGCCCCGGGATCGCGCAACGCTACAATGCCGCCCTGAAGGAGGCCCAACCGCCATGATTCAGGCAGTCATACTCGATCTCGACGGCGTCATCGTCTCGACGGATGAGCAGCACTACCGCGGCTGGCAGAAGCTCGCCGACGAGGAGGGCATCCCCTTCGACCGCGAGACGAACCATCGGCTGCGCGGCGTCAGCCGCATGGCCAGCTTGGAGATCATCCTCGAGCGGTCGACGCGCGAGTACTCGGACGACGAGAAGGCCGAGATGGCCGCACGCAAGAACGGCTACTACCGCCAGATGCTCGCGGAGCTCTCGCCCGAGGCGATTCTGCCCGGCGCCATGGAAGTGATGGACGCCTGCCGGGCCCGCGGGGCGAAGCTCGCCGTCGCCTCCTCCAGCCGGAACACGCCGTACATCCTGGAGCGGATCGGCCTGAGCGACTACTTCGACGCCACCGCCGACGGCAACGACATCACGCACTCGAAGCCGCACCCGGAGGTCTTCCTGCTGGCCGCCGAGCGGGTGGGCGTTCCGCCGCAGGATTGCCTGGTCGTCGAGGACGCCCGCGCCGGCGTCGAGGCGGGGCTGGCCGGCGGCATGAAGGTCCTCGGCGTCGGCGACGCCGCCGGCGACGAACGCGCCCACCTCACCGCCGCCGACCTCTCGGCCGTGACGGCAGAGGAACTGCTGGCGATGTGAGGGCCACCGTCAGCCGTCAGCTCTCGGGTGTCGGCTAGCACTCCGTTGAAGAATGGGCTCCGTGGCCAGCTCGAACGGAACGGCCGGGCCCCCAGGAGCGGGAACGCAGATCCCGCCGGGAGCGAGTTTCCGCGACGCAGCGCAGGCCGTTCCGGCGATCGCAGCAGGAACAGCTTCTTCAACGGGCTGCTACGCGAAGGCATCGGAGATACGCCCGGAGACAGGCAGCGATCACGCGCCCACCGCCTCCGGCGCGGAGAAGGCCCGGCCGCCGCAGCGCAGCGAAGGCCCCGTAGGGGCCGTAAGAAGGTAGCCCCGCCCGTGCGGTCTGAAGCGAGTCCCGGCGCGTCCGGGATGAGTCGAAGGCCGGAGGGCGGGGACAAGGTCACGCCGCAGCGCCCAGGAGCCCCAGCGGGGCGACAGAGCCGTGGATCGCCGCTTCCGTCGCCCCTGCCGGGGCTCCCAACTCGGGCAGGCGGCTCTCGGCCCCCGGTCTGACGACCGGGGCTACCTTCTGCCGCCGCTGCCGCTGCGCCGTTTGCCCTTGCCGATTCCGGCCGTGCGCGGGATAATCCCCGGCCGTGATGGGGAACGCGTCATCTCGGGGCTTCGCCCAAGGCCGACCGACCTGCGCGCCCCCGGCACAGCCCCTCGAGGTCCGCACGAACGGCGACGGCGAATCCGACTGGGAAAACGGCATCGTCTACTGCGGTTACCGCCAGGACCCCGAAAGCGGCGCGAACGGACAGGGCATCATGCATGTGCGGCATCGGCCGTATCTGCCCCCGCTCGGCCGCTGGGCCAGCCGGGATCCGCTGAATCAGGATGTTGCCGGCGGCGGGTATCACGATGGGATGGGGTTGTATACATATGTACGTTCAATCCCCATTGGTGCGACTGACCCCACGGGCAACGTCTTGGTAGTGATGGCGGGTTGGGCACAGAGCTTTGAATATATGCAAACATTGGCAGATGCGGTTGGTGACAGCATTCTCAGCCGACTGTCCCCATATGATGCTCCTGCTGACTTGGTTCTTGGGCAACGTTTTATATCCGAGGGCCCGCTCATAGATAATGGGCACTATGACAAGCCTCCTGCCGGGTCATCGGAAAAAGAATATATCTCTTATAGCAGGAGCCGCATGAGCTATGATGATGCGGTTCGGTATCATTATGAGCAATACGTCCAACGGAAAAGGGACGACCCGTGTAGCCTGGAACAATTTGTCGCCATCGGGCATAGCTCTGGGGCCTCTGCCATAGCAAATAATCTGGCAGCGGGGCATCTCACTGATCCTGATTTCCCGCCTGCCTTTCTTGGCCTGATCGATCCTGTCTTAGGCGAACATGACCTTCGGTCAGTCACACACGACGGATGGGGCGTCTTCGTCTGGTATCAAGAAAACCCACTGGACTTCCATGGCTCACCTGTCCAAGGTGCCGATAAGAATTGGCTTATTGAAGGCAAGAATGTTACTCCTGCCGGTGAGACTAGTCGTGAGGATGTTGGTCATATGAATATTGTTAGCGATCAGAGAGTACTCTCCGAAGTATCTCAAGGAGCCGCTGCCTATTACCATGTAAGGGTATATATCGAGTCCAAGAAAGCACCGGGCAAGGTACCTTATGATACGCCGGAGGAGGGAAGATGGTGATGAAATTGACGATGACGTGTTCTATTGTGTTTATTGTGGCGACCATGCTGATTGGGTGCGACACGGGGCATGTTGAGCCATGCGAGAGATGCTCATCTCCGCAGGCGTTAATGTCGGCGTTGTATCACAAATTTGAGTCAGAGGAGTATCCTGATCTTGAGTCCCTGATTCATCCCCGACTACGTGGGCAGTGGAAGGAGTTTGTCTATTGGGACGGCCGAATTAGGCGCGAATTCCCGAAGGCTCTCGGCACAGAATACACAAGTCCGATAGATAACCTTCGAGAAGAAGTATGCCATGGGAAGGGGCAGTGGAAGATCGAAGCACAGAGGGATCTGGCGCGTGTGAGGATCGGAGAGTCAGGCACTTCACTGGTTCTCAGAAGACATTACGGGCAATGGTACATCGTGCTATATGAAACCTGGGAAGTCGCTGAGTATATGTCGCGATTGAGGAAGGAAATCTCGAAGGTAGAGTATCACAGACTAAGCGATATGAATCGCAGGGACTAACAACGTGTCCAGTCCGTAGGGACACATAGTTAGCCCGCATTATTCGTGAAGCTGCGCGAAACGCACGATTGTGACGGGTTTTGGCATGCCGTCGAGGCGAGAGGGGTGGCTGAGGCGCGGCGAGGCGGCGGAAGGGAGCAATCGGCGGCGCTGAGAGGCCAACATCCGCCCCGACCCGTGGCGGAATCTTGGGAATCTTGGAATCTCGCTTGGGACACCATACGGTTTTTTGCTTGCGTGGAGATGTAATAGCGGTAGGATGTTTTGCATGCCGAGACTCGCACGAGCAGTGATTCCGGGCCGGCCCCACCACGTCACGCAGCGCGGCAACCGTCGCCAGCAGACGTTTTTCGGCGAGGACGACTATCGCGCGTACCTGTCGCTGCTGGGCCGGTGGTGCGCGGCGCACGAACTGCGGGTATGGGAAGCTGCTGGGCCGCCCCCTCCTGCCCGGCCGACCCGGTCGGCCTCGTACGCGAGAGAAACAAACCGTATGGTGTCCCAGGATAACAGGATAACCATGAAGGAAGAGATCACATGTGACGCGGCTGGGAACTTGCAAGTGCCACCCGAGGCCGTATCGTGTACCGGGAAGAAGTGTTCTGGGGATGCGACGTCCTCGCCGAAGGAGTAGTTATGATTATCAGCTATGCCTGTGTGGCAGTTTGTGACAGACCATCAATGGATGTGCCTCGTACAAGAATGCGCCGGCACGGTCTCGCAATGCCCGCAGGACCGCTCCAACTTCGCCTGGTTCTGCTGATTGGGGCGGCTCTCTGTCTTGGCTTGCACGGCTGCTCGGACACGCGAGATGGTAGCCGCCGCGCTGGAGGTACAGAGCCGAAGAGGCCTGCTTCTGCCCAAGAACAGGCGGTTGCGGAAACGCCGATGTTAACCGGCCTAGAGATTTGGGAACCGGAGGGCGCGAGTGTCGAAGGGCGGCCATCGCAATCAGGCCAGCTCACTGTGGCGCAGCTTGCCCAGGAAACGCTGCTTGACCTGAGCGATGATGGGGCCTCAGTCGTGGCCAATCCCAAAATATCATTCAGCGTTACGAAGAAATCGGCCGAACAAAGGGTGTGGCTGGAGATCGTCATGCGTGTTCCGACTGGGGAGCCATTTTCGGATGATAAGGTGTATTGGCTTGCCTCTCGGAATATTGGCAAGGTGTACTTGGCAGGTGGGTCACGCGGCCCGAGCGGACTCCCTTACCGTGTTGAGGAAACGATCAGAATACACACAAAGCTTGGCCGCGCTGGTACGGATGTGAAGCGCTTCACGGAAGCCAACGGCGTCATTTGCGGATCATTGTACGGACGGTCAATGAAGCCGAATGGGCATGGGGCCTGCCTGTTGGCAAGCTTCACCATCCCAATCGCCGCACCGGACCGCACGTGGGGGAACAATGTGGTCGAGTAGCGCGTGCAGGCATCGGGGGGAAAGGGGACCGGCAGCGGCCGGAGGCGCCGCCGGAGTGTCGTCTCCGAAATAGGGCCCTTCTTCAATCTTGTTGGTGGACTGAATGCTTGAAACAACGCTCAACCTCTGCTTGTTCAATGGGTTGTCACGCCTCATCGATCGGCAGGAGGTTGAGCCAGGTATGTGCACGGCATTCGTGCGTTGTTTCACTGTGAAGGGCACGTCGTCCGGAAGATTACGATGAACAGCGACATTGTCCAGCGAAGCGCGACGCAGTCATTGAATGGCATCGCCTGAGGGCGCTCCCGTCTTGCGGGGCGGTCAGACGGCGCGCGGCTTCGTCAGCCGGCGCTTGAGCGTCGTGCCGCCGAGGACGGCCAGGTAGCAGGCGCCGGCCAGCAGGATGGTCGTCGCCCCGGCGGGCAGTTCCGGGCCGTAGCTGACGGCCAGGCCGACGAGGACGAGCAGGATGCTCAGCGCAGACGAGGCGGCCATGAGCTTCCACAGGCGACGGGTGAACGGTGCGGCCGTGGCGACGGGCAGCGTGAGCAGCGCGATCACCAGCACGACGCCCACGACGCTGACGAGCGCGACCACGCTCAGGGCCGTCAGCGCCAGCAGCAGAAGGTAGTACGCATCCACCCGCACGCCGCGCGAGCGGGCGAACTCCTCGTCGAAGCAGATCGCAAGGAATTGCTTGTAGCAGGCGAGCGTGACGAGGATGACCAGCCCGGCCAGCACGGCCACCAGCTTCAGCTCGGCCGTCGAGACCAGCGTGATGTTGCCG
Source organism: uncultured Planctomycetaceae bacterium (assembly GCA_964531695.1). GTDB lineage: Bacteria > Planctomycetota > Phycisphaerae > SM23-33 > SM23-33 > JAGXKT01. The sequence goes on from CAZHEH010000007.1 coordinate 70,139, forward strand.
AACAGGTAGCTCATCAGGTCCTGCCGGTAGCCGGGCGTCGCCCAGATGAACAGCACGCCCGCGGCCATGCCGAGCGCCCACAGGGCGCTGATGACCGTGTCCTCGCGCTGGCGGAAGCGTAAGCTGACGGTCCCGATGCCCACGGCCGCGACCAGCGCGGCCGCGACGGCGCCGTGCAGCGGATGCAGCCACGACCAGCCGTGGACGGTTTGGAGGTACATGGCCGCGCCCATGCCGCCGAGCACGCAATGGGCGATGCCCGCGCCGAGGTAGGTGATGCGCCGGACGACGACGAACGTGCCGACCACCCCGCACGTCACGCCGGCCAGCATGCCGGTCAGCACGGCCCGCTGCACGAGGGGGAACCGCAGCGCCTGGAAGAACTCAACCATGGTCGCCCTCCCGGTGGTCGTGGCGGACCATCCGCACGTCGGTCGCGTAGAGATCGCGCAGCACGTCGCCCGTAAGCTCCTCCGTCGGGTGCACTTCCGTCGTTCCCTTCACGCAGACGACGCGATCGATGGACTGCGAGACGAAGCCGATGTCGTGCGAGGTCATCAGGATGGTCATCCGCTCATTGAGCCGGGCGAGCAGCTCGTAGAGGCGTTGCTCGGCCGCGACATCCAAGCTCGAGGTCGGCTCGTCGAGGAAGAGCAGCTCCGGCTCGCCCGCGAGCGAGCGCGCGATGACGGCCCGCTGCCGCTGCCCGCCGGAGAGCGCCCCGAACGGCCGGTTGCGGAGCTGGTCCAGCTCAACCTCGCGAAGCGCGGCGCGGGCGGCGTCTCGGTCGGGGCGGCGGAACGGCCCGATCGGGCGGGTCTGCCCCAGCCGGCCCATGAGGACCACGTCGAGCACGCTGGCGGGGAAGTGCGAATCGACGGAGGTGTGCTGCGGCGTGTAGCCGATGCGCCCGCGGGCCTCCTCCGCCGGCATGCCGAGGATGCGGACCGTGCCCCGGTCCGGGCGGAGCAGCCCGAGGCAGATCTTCAGCAGCGTGGTCTTGCCGCCGCCGTTGGGGCCGACCATGCTGACCATCTCGCCGCGCGCGATGGTGAAGCCGGCGTCTTCGAGCACCGGCCCGCCCTCGTAGGCAAACCACACCCCGGCGACCTCGACCGCGGGAGCGGGCATCAGCCGCCTCCCCCCGACAGCGCGTCGCGGATCCGCCCCGCCAGTGTCCGCATGTTCGCCAGGTAGTCGCGGGCGAGCGGGTCCATCGGCACGACGGCGACCGACACGTCCCGGCCGTCCGCGCGGTAGAGCCGCTCCATCTCGTCGGCGAGCGTGCGAGCGGATTCGTCCGAGAACTGCGGCTGGACGAAGATCACGCGGACGCCTTCTCCGACCGCGTTCTCGGCGATCCGGCCGATCCGCTTCTCGCTGGGCTGCTTGCCCTCGATCTCGACCGGCTCCTGCACGAGCCCGTAGTCCTCCGCCAGGTAGCCGTAGGCGGGGTGATAGACGTAGATCTTCTGCCCGGCCAGCGGCCCGAGCGTCTCCTCCAACTCGCGATCGAGCGCGTCGAGGTCCGCCTGGAACGCCTCGAGGTTCCGCCGGTACTCCTCGGCATGCTCCGGGTCGGCCGCGATGAAGGCCTCGGCCGTGTTCGCGGCGACCGTCTGGACCCGACGCGGCGAGAGCCAGATGTGCGGGTCCCGCGCGCCGTGCTCGTGCCCGTGGTCGTGGTCATGATCGGCGTCGCGGGGCTTCATCGAGCGCATCGCGACGCCCCGGCTCGTGTCGACGATCCGCGGCCGGTCGTCGGAAGTCTCGATCTTCGGCAGCAGGGCCTGCTCGAACGGCACGCCGATGCGGAGGTACAGCGCGGCGTGGTCCAGCTCGACCATCTGCTTCATCGGCGGGCTGTACGTCGCGGGCGAGTCGCCGGGCCCGAGCAGGGGGACCACCTTGAAGCGATCCCCCGCGATCCGCTCGGCGAAGTACGCCTGTGGCGGAATGCTGACGAACGCGACGCGCTCCTCGGCCGGTCCGTCCCCGCAGCCGTGCAGCCAGACGCCCGACAACACGGCCGCGAGCAGGCAGGCCCCGGCCAGCCCCGCACGGCGAAGCGGTGATCGCGTCATGGGCTTGTCCTTTCGGGTTCGAGCGATTCCGGGTGGGCCTCGTCCGTCTCTTCCTGCTCGCAGACGAGGTGTACCTCGTGGCACTCGGGGCACTCGCGGGCGGTGTGATGGGCGGCGAACTGCTCCCAGTGCTCCCACTGCCGCGGGCTCAGCGTGCCCGTGCCGGCGCAGAGGGGGCAGCTCCGCCCGAGCGCGGCCAGCACGGCCGCCCGGATGAACTCCGAGCGGTTCGGCACGCCGCGCATGGCTTCGACGAGCGCCGGCTCGGCCTTGAACGTGATGATCTCGCTGTTCTTCCGGGCCATTGGCGTATGCCTCACGGAGTACGGGTAACACATCGTATTCCCTCCATCAAGCCGGTAGCAAGGGCGACGTGCGGGGGCACGGCAAATCGCGCGGGCGGCGTGGGGGCTTCTGGTATGATTCCCGCCCGGCCGGGAGAGACCGGCAGCTCGAGGAGAACAGCGATGAGCGCGAAGAGCGAGCAGCACGAGGCGGACCGAATGCCGTTGGTGCCGAAGGAGATCTTCTTCACCAAGGGCGTCGGCAAGCACAGGAACCGCTTGCAGAGCTTCGAGTTGGCCCTGCGGAAGGCCGGCGTGGAGCAGTGCAACCTGGTGAAGGTATCGAGCATTCTGCCGCCTCGTTGCGGGCTGATCTCGCGGGCGGCGGGGCTCAAGCGGCTCCGCCCGGGGCAGATCACCTTCTGCGTGATGGCCGAGTGCTCGACCAACGAGCCGTCGCGGCTGGTGGGCGCGGGCATCGGCCTGGCCCGCCCGACGGACAAGGAGCAGTACGGCTACATCAGCGAGCATCACGGCTTCGGACTGCGACGGGAGAGGATCGAGGAACTCGTCGAGGACATGGCCGCGACGATGCTGGCCACGACGCTGGGCCTGGAGCTGGACCCGGAGGCGGCCTGGGACGAGCGGCGCGAGATCTACCGGATGTCGGGCAAGATCGTGAAGGGCCGCAGTTGCGTCCAGACGGCCGAGGGCGACAAGAACGGCCTTTGGACGACCGTCGTATCCGCGGCTATCATGCTGCTCTAGCCGACCTGTCCAACGGAAGGAGGCATCCGGCATGGCTGACGGCAAGGCGCCCGACGAGCAGGCGAACGCTCCGGTCGGGGGCGAATCCAAGCGCGAGTTCCTCGACCGCGAGGTGCGCCCCGTCTCGCTCCGGCCGGGCATGAGCGTGGCGGACCTGGTCGACGGGCTCAAGGGCATGTCGATCCAGGCCCGGAACGTCGGCCGCTGCGCCGAGGTGCTCGACGGCGTCTACGGCGACCCGGACCGCCCGACGGTGTACCTCGGGCTGGCGGGCCCGCTTATCGCGGCCGGGCTGCGGAACGTCCTTCGCGAGCTGATCGTCGGCGGCTACGTCGACGTGGTCGTCTCGACCGGGGCGATCCTGTATCAGGACATCTACCAGGCCCGCGGCCACCGGCACTACCAGGGCAGGCCCGACGCCGACGACGTCCGCCTCCGCGAGCTGCACATCGACCGCATCTACGACACGTACGTCGACGAGGACATGTTCTGGCAGACGGACCTCTGGTGCGGGCGGCAGGCGGACGAGCTGGCAGCGGGCAACTACTCCAGCCGGGCCTTCCTGGACGTTCTCGGCTCGCGGCTGGACGACGAGGACTCGATCGTCCGCCAGTGCCACCGGCTGGGCGTGCCGATCTTCTGCCCGGCGCTGAACGACTCCTCGCTCGGCATCGGCCTGACGGATCACTACCACCGCTGCCGCGCGGAGGGGCGCAAGGGCATCGCCATCGACTCCATCCGCGACAACTACGAACTGGTGCAGACCGTCATCCGCAGCCCGAAGACGGCCGCCATCTACATCGCCGGCGGCGTGCCGAAGAACTACATCAACGACTCGATCGTCATGGCGTACATCTTCAACGAGGAGCGTGGCCACGACTACGCCATCCAGCTCACCACGGCCGTGACGCATGACGGCGGGCTGTCCGGCTCGACGCTCGGCGAGGCCCGGAGCTGGGGCAAGATCCGCGGCGACGCCCGCTTCGCCATGGCGTGGGTGGAGCCGAGCGTGTCGTTGCCGCTCGTGGCCGGCTACGTGTTCGACCGCTTCCCGGCGCCCTGCCGCCCGCGCCTGCGCTTCGACTGGGACGGCGACGAACTGCGCTCCCTGACGGCGGCGCGGACGAACGAGGCGACCCGATGAGGCCGTTCCTGGGCGAGGAAGGTGCGTGCGCGGCCCCTTCGCGGGCTCGCTACGTTGTTCTGCCGGTCCCGTACGAGGGGACGGTCAGCTACCTGACGGGCACGGCCGGCGCGCCTGAGGCGATCCTGGCGGCGTCGGAGCAGGTCGAGCTGTTCGACGAGGAGCTGCTGCGGGAGTGTCACCACGCCGGCATCGCCACGCTGCCGCCCGTGGCCCCGGCCGACGCGCCGGCCGAGCAGATGCAGCGGGTTCGCGCCGCGGCCGCGCCGTGGGTCGAAGCGGGCAAGTTCGTCCTCGCGCTGGGCGGCGAGCACAGCATCACGGCGCCGCTCGTGGCGGCTGTGGCGGAGGCCCGGTGCGGCGTGAGCGTGCTGCAAGTCGACGCCCACGCGGACCTGCGGGACGAGTACGACGGCACGCGGCACTCGCACGCGTGCGTGATGCGGCGGGTGCTGGAGGTGACGGACCGCGTCTGCGAGGTCGGCGTGCGGAGCTTCAGCGCGGCCGAGTATGCCGAGTGCCGCGAGCGGATCGACGCCTGGGTCACGCCCGCCGACATCGACGACGGCGAGGCGTGGATCGGCCGTGTCGTCGAGCGGCTGGCGGACCCCGTCTACGTGACGATCGACCTGGACGGGCTGGATCCGTCGATCGCCCCCGGCGTCGGGACGCCGGAGCCGGGCGGGCTCACCTGGCGACAGGTGACGCGCCTGCTGCGGGCCGTCTGCCGCGAGCGAGAGGTCGTCGGGGCCGACATCGTCGAGGCCGTGCCGATGCCGCCGGCGACGTTGACGGAGTTCACGGCCGCCCGGCTGGCGTACAAGATCGTCGCCTACACGCAGGAGTGAACGGCGAGGGGAGGAACCGGGGGCACGCGGCCCGCCCGAACGGCCGCCGAACGGCCGCCGGCGCGGCGTCGGGCCGGGGGGCTGCGTCACGGCGCCGCGATCGGAGCTTGCGCCGGCGTGGGTGCATAAGAAAACGCCGCCCGATATCGGACGGCGTTTTGTGATGGCTGCCTGTACTTTGCAGCTAGGGCTTGGCGACGTTCGTCGCCCGCGGGCCCTTTTCGCCCTGGACGATCTCGAAGGACACCGTCTCGCCCTCTGCGAGCGTACGGAAGCCCTCCATCTGGATGTCGTTGTGATGCACGAAGACGTCGCCGCCCTCGTCGGACTCGATGAAACCGAAGCCCTTGGAGTCATTGAACCATTTCACTTTGCCTGTTGCCATACCTACGGCTCCTTCAAACACTCAGCACGATGGGTTCCCCAGCGTCGTTCGTCCAAGCTGTGCTTTCCGTCACGGCGATGGATGTCCGTCTACCCCGGCACCTTGCCGGGACTACTGTTCAAGACCTGACCTAAAGCTGGAAACGATTCGGATGCAATCCCGATTCGTCGGTCCGGCGTGGAACCTCTCCACGCCCGTCACCGACCCACAACTCCAGGATACTACGGACGGCACCCGGGCAAGTCAACAAAAAATCTCGATTCTTGATCGCGGCCGTCCGGGGGCTGCCCCCACCTGCCCCGGACCGGGGCCGTGCGCCCCGGCCGGGCAGGGCACGCCGGATGCGCGGGGCCGCCGGGTTCGGGCCCAACTCGACCGGGGAACGGGAGAGGGCGGGCGCCCCTTCCGGAGCGCGGGCGCCCTCCCGAGCCCCCCTGCCCCTCGGGCAAGCTGCCCGGCTCTTGGCCCGAACGGCTACCCGAGTCCGTGGGTATGCGTTACAATGCCGGCTTCCTGTCGCGCCGTCGGGCGCGGAAACGAGACCCGAAAGGGACGAACCGATGTATGAGGTCATAAGCAACGAGGAGCTGGCCCCCAACGTGCGGCGGCTGGTGGTGCGGGCCGAGCGCGTCGCGGCGGCCCGCAAGCCCGGCCAGTTCGTGATCGTCCGGGCCGGCCAGGATTGCGAGCGGATCCCCCTGACGATCGCGGACGCCGACGCGGAAGAGGGCACGATCACCCTGATCGTGCAGGCAGTGGGCGAGAGTACGACGGATATCGCGTCCGTGCCGCCCGGAGAGGGCCTGCGCGACGTGGCCGGGCCCCTCGGCAAGCCGACGGAGATCGAGAAGTTCGGCCGCGTGGCCTGCATCGGCGGCGGCGTCGGCACGGCCGTGCTGTTCCCGCTGGCCAAGGCCCTGGCGGAAGCCGGCAACGACGTGACGGCCATCATCGGAGGGCGGGGCAAGCCGCAGGTGATCCTGCGGGACGAGCTGGCCGAGTTCTGCTCGGAAGTGCTTGTCACCACGGAGGACGGCTCGCTGGGCACGAAGGGCTTCGTCACGGCCGAGCTGGAGAAGCTGCTGGCGGATGAGGCCCGCCGACCGGACGCGGTCTACGCCGTCGGCCCGGTGCCGATGATGCGGGCCGTGACCGAGCGGACGCGCGAGCCGGGCATCAAGACGATCGTGAGCTTGAACCCGATCATGGTCGACGGCACGGGCATGTGCGGCGGCTGCCGGGTGACGGTCGGCGGCGCGGTGAAGTTCGCCTGCGTGGACGGCCCGGAGTTCGACGGACACGAGGTCGACTTCGTCGAATTGGCCACACGCCAGCGAACGTACGAGGAGGACTACTGCCGCCTGGAGAGCAAGCTCCGTACGATGGAATAGCAGAGCCCGCGGATTCCACGAATTCCACGAATCAGATAGACGAACTCAGAACCCTCCCCTTCGCGAAATCCATGCGATTCGTGGCAATGTTGTCAGGTCAACCATGAACACGACGAACGACAAACTGACGCCCAAAGAGCGGATGGCCATCGACCGGGTCGAGATGCCCGAGCAGCCGGCGGCCGAGCGGATCACGAACTTCTCGGAGGTCAACCGGGGCCTGGCCGAGGAAGCGGCCGTGCGCGAGGCCCAGCGATGCCTCCAGTGCCGCAACCGCCCGTGCGTGGCCGGCTGCCCGGTCGCCGTTCGCATCCCGGAGATGCTGGAGCGGGTCGCCGGGGGCGACTTCGCCGGTGCGGCCGAGATTCTCCAGGTCGACAACGCCCTGCCCGCCACGACCGGGCGGGTCTGCCCGCAGGAGGAGCAGTGCGAGCAGCTCTGCGTCCGCGGCAAGAACGGCGAGCCGGTGGCGGTCGGCTGGCTGGAGCGGTTCGTCGCCGACTGGGCGACGGAACACGGCGAGCCGCCGCCGGCCCCGCCGGTGCTGACCGGCTTCAAGGTCGCGGTGGTCGGCGCCGGGCCGGGCGGCCTGACGGCCGCGGGCGAGCTGGCCCGCATGGGCCACTCCGTCACCATCTTCGAGGCCCTGCACGAGGCCGGCGGGGTGCTTCGCTACGGCATCCCCGAGTTCCGCCTGCCCAAGCGGATCATCGACAAGGAGGTCGCCAACCTCGAAGCGCTCGGCGTGCGGCTGGAGATGAACGTGGTGGTCGGCAAGACCCTCACGCTCCGGCAGATTCGTGACGAGTTCGACGCCTGCTTCGTCGCCAACGGGGCCGGCCTGCCGCGGTTTCTCAACATCCCCGGCGAGAACCTCAAGGGCGTGTACTCGGCCAACGAGTACCTGACGCGCGTGAACCTGATGGGCGCGTACCGGGACGATTCCCGCACCCCGGTGGCCCGCGGCGCCACGGCCGTGGTGTTCGGCGGCGGCAACACGGCGATGGACTCGGTCCGTACGGCCCGGCGGATGGGCTCGGAGCGGGCGGTGATCGCCTACCGCCGCGCGCGGGAGCAGATGCCGGCCCGCGCCGAGGAGATCAAGCACGCCGAGGAGGAAGGCATCGAGTTCATGTTCCTCGTCAGCCCTCTGGAGCTTCGCGGCGACGAGGACGGCTGGCTGCGGTCCGTGCGGCTCCAGCGGATGGAGCTGGGCGAGCCGGACGATTCCGGCCGGCGCCGGCCGGTACCGGTCGAGGGCAGCGAGTTCGAGTTGCCCGCCCAGATCGCCATCGTGGCCATCGGCACGCGCCCGAACCCGCTGCTGACGGCCGCCAGCCCGGAGCTGACCCTGAACAAGTGGGGCAACATCGAAACCGGCGAGAAGCACAGGACGTCCCTGCCGGACGTCTTCGCCGGCGGCGACATCGTCCGCGGCGGGGCGACGGTGATCCTCGCAATGGGCGACGGCAAGGAGGCGGCCGCGGCGATTGACAGATATCTCAAATCCAACCCGGCCGAGAAGTAACGGCATCGGGCCGGGCCAGCCGCGCACGGCGCCGTCGTTACAACGGCGTATTTTTCTCGGATTTGTACGAAATGGGCAAGCCGGGCTGACGTTATAGAGGTAGCATTGTCATGGCGGGTCAAGTCCGCACATGGGTCGGATGGCGTGCCGCTGTGGGCGGCCGCGACATGTTAAGGAGAAGAACCATGCGACGTGGAACGGTACTGGTGGTGACGCTGGCATTGATGGCGGGTGTGGTGCTTTCGGTCCTTCCGGCACGAGCCGAGGGCGACGAGAGCGAACTGAAGAAGAAGCTCGACGCGCTCAAGGCCTTGGACACCGAGGAGTTCTCCCGCGAGAACAACGCCGGCGACCTGGTGCGCGGCTTCGTCACCGGCTCCGTGGCCGAGGGCGACGGGTACGTGGCGTACGTGTACCTGCATTGGGGCGACCTGGACGACAAGATCGACACGATCGACCCGGAGCACTACAGCAACTGGGACGGCTACGTCGAGGTTTCCGGCGGCATGGCCTCCGTCGAGGCGGAGATCGTCTTCGACGACGGCAGCGCGGGCGTCGGCTCCGAGCCGCCGCCGAGCAAGGAAGAGATCCTCGCCAGGTTCGTGGACCGCATGGAGGACAGAATCGCGCGGATCACCGCCCGGATCGAGGAGAAGGTCGACGACCCGGACAGACGCGAGGAGCTGATCGCCAAGGCAGAGGCCCGTGGCGAGAAGGCCATCGCGGATTTCACCGAGCGGCTCGAGGCCCGCCCGGAGCCGGGCCCCCGCGAGGGCTCCGGCCGTGACCTGCTGCTGCCGAGCGACGATGAATCGGTCGTCTCATGGGAAGCCGGCGTGATCGGCGCCACGGACGGGCTGCTGATCAAGCTGGAGCTCGACAGCCCCGAGGCCACCGGCGAGATCCAGGCGGGCGTGTTCACCATCCCCTTCATGGTCGCGCCGGTCGAGACCGAAGAGTAAGCACGAGTCGGTACAGGCAAGCCGGGCCGCGGCGTTCGCGAATACGAGCGTCTCGGCCCGGCGTCTTCTTCTCCCGGCGGGCCGGCCCGCGGGTCTCTACGCCAACTCGCCGATCCGCTCGCGGCGAATGGCCTCGGCCGCCGCTTCGTCGATGATCCGCAGGCGGGCCGGTCCTCCCTCGGCCGGGCAGACCACCACGGCCGCCAGGGTCCGCGAGAGGGGCCACGGCTCCAAGCCCATCGCCAGCAGTTCGCCGACGGCCTCGGCGGCGTCCGCCGCCCGCACCACCGCCACCACCGAAGCGCCTTCGCGAGCCGCCTCGAACGCCTCCAGCGCCGTACCGGGGTCGCGCAGGTCCTCGACGCAGACCAGATCCGCGTCCTGCCCCATGGCCGCGGACATCGCCTCGGCATATGCCAGCCCGTTCCGCCCGCCGGTCGGGACGTCGTCGGCCTCCTCGCCGGCCACCCCCGCCTGGCGCCCGAGCACCAGCACGCTGCACCCCGCGGCCGCCGCTTCGCCCGCCAGCGAGCACAGCAGGGCCCGGCGCCCGCTGCGCGCCGGCCCGGCCAGAACGACCCAAACGCCGCCGCCGGTCAGCAGCTCCATGAGCCGCGCGCGGTCCACCGCGCTCAGAGCGGCTCGTGCGCCGGCCCCGTCCATCGGGCGGAGGCGCAGAACCAGGCGCGGGCCCCGAGCCGTCGGGCATGTCGCCACGGCCGCGTAATAGGACGTATCCCCGTGACGTACTTCCATCATTCCCTCGGCCGGTCGCTCCAGCGCCTCGGCGTCCAGGCCGGCGCGCCCCGCCAGCCGTTCCAGAATCGCCCGGTCCAGCCCCGCGGGCAGACGGGCGGCGAAGCCCGGCTTCTCCCGCAGCACGCCATCCACGCGAAGGCGGAGCGACAGCCCCTCTTCGCGCGGCTCGAAGTGTACGGCCGTGGCGTGCTTGGCCAGGGCATCCGCCAGCACCGCCTCGATGACCTGGTCGGCCCGAGCCGGGCAGGCGTCGTCGGCCTCCGGCTCGTCGGCCTCGTGGGGCCCGGCCTCGTTGAGTTCGGCCTCTTGGGGATGGGCCTCCGGGGTAGTCCTGGGCTCCGGCTCGGGCACCGGCCGAAGCTCGACCTCCAGCTCGTCAAACGCCGGCTCCGCTTCCGGCATTGGGCTCGGCCGCGGCTCGTCTGCCCCGGACGGCTCCGGGCCGGCCTCGTGTGCGGCCGGCGTTTCGGGCTCGGGCTCCGCCTCGGGCTGCGGCTCGGGCTCGTAGCGGCCCTCATCCGGCTGCGGATCGATCGGCTCGGGCTCGACCGGCTCGCGCCCATCCGGCCGGGCCGGCTCGGAATCCGCCACGTCCGGCTCCCACGACTCCGCCTCGCTCGGCGGCTCGCCCGCCGGCCGACTGGCGATCCGCCGGGCCAGCAGCTTCCGCGCCCGGCGGGCCGATGCCTCTTCGTCCTCCGGCTCGGACGCGGGCTCGACCCTCGCCCCGGCCATAAGCTCCGCCAGGTCCACGCCGCGGTCTCGGAGGAACCCCACGAGCGATTGCTCGGAGATTCGGATGGCCCCGTCCGGCATGCGACGCACCGGCAGCCAGCCCTTCTGGATCCACTCGACCACCGTGCCGGGCGTCTGCCCGAGCAACTCGGCGATTTGGTAAGTCGTGAAGGTACGCTGGGACATCGAGGGCCTCCGGTCTCCCGTCGGGGGCATTGTCCCACCCCCCCGCCGATCCGTCAACCGGGCCCACGGCCGGGCTTGTAAGGGGGCGAGGCAGCGGCTATGCTCGATGTTTCGGCGCGGCGGGACAAGTCGTGCCGTCAACCCGAACGAGAAGGAACCTACCCATGCGGATTGCGGTAATCGGCGGAGACGGGACCGGACCGGAAGTGGTGGCCGAGGGGCTGAAGGTGCTCCGGGCGGTCGCGGCGAAGGTCGGCTTCGAATACGAGACGAAGGACTTCAACGTCAGCGGCGATCGATACCTCGCCGCGGGCGGCGACCCGAACGTCGCCTCGATGCCTATCGTCAGCGAAGAGGAGATCGACGAGCTTCGCGGCTACGACGCGATCTACCTCGGCGCGGTCGGCCACCCGGACATCGCCCCCGGCATCCTGGAGAAGGGCCTGCTGCTGCGGCTGCGCTTCGCGCTGGACCAGTACATCAACCTTCGCCCGGTGAAGCTCTACCCCGGCGTCGAGACCCCGCTGGCGGGCAAGGGCCCGGAGGACATCGACTTCGTCGTCGTCCGCGAGAACACCGAGGGGCTCTACACGGGCATGGGCGGCAACCAGTACCAAGGCACCGCCAACGAGGTCGCCACGCAGGTGATGTGCAACACGCGCCACGGCGTGGAGCGGGCGATTCGCTACGCCTTCGAGCTGTGCAAGCGGCGGAACGACAAGGGGCGGCTGACGCTCGTCGGCAAGACGAACGTACTGACCTTCGCCCATGGGCTGTGGTACCGCGCCTTCTGCGAGATCGGCGAGGAATACCCCGACATCGAGAAGGACTACAACCACGTCGACGCCTGCTGCATGTGGTTCGTCAAGAACCCCGAGTACTACGACACGATCGTCGTGTGTAACATGTTCGGGGACATCATCACGGACCTCGGCGCGATGATTCAGGGCGGAATGGGCGTGGCCGCGGGCGGGAACATCAACCCCTCCGGCGTGTCGATGTTCGAGCCCATCGGCGGCTCGGCGCCCAAGTACACCGGGCAGAACGTCATCAACCCGGTCGCGGCGATCGCCTCGCTGGCCATGCTGCTGCGCGAGACGGGGCAGAACACGGGCGAAGCCAAACTCATCGACGCCGGCGACCGCGTCGAGGCCGCCATCATGGCCGTCACCCCCAAGATGGACAGCCAGTCCGCCAAGGGGATGGGCTACTCGACCACCGAGGTCGGCGACCTGGTCGCCCAGGCCGTGACGGACGCGGAATAGGCAACGGCGAGGGGAGGCGTCCCGGCGCCGGCAACTCGACCGGGCGCATCCCGACTCCCACGGATGGGTAAGCCACCCGCGCCCCGCACGGATCAGCTTGCCGCCGCGTAGGCCGCCAGGCCCGGCCGGCTGCGGCGGAGGCGCTCGAGCCGCTCCGCCAGCTCGCTCTGGTGTTGAGCCAGGGCCAGGCCCAACTCGCGCTGGAGCTTGCCGATGCGCTCCGCCTGCGCCTCGCAGCCGGACGGCGGGCCGTCGAGCTGCCGCAGGTGCTGCGTGCACTGTCGCACGGCCGCATCGAGCGCAGAGAGCGCCTCGTACCGGCCCTTGCGGGCGAGGGCGAGCTGCTTGGTCAGCACAGTCTCGACCTGTTCAAGCACTCGGGCCGGATCGGCAGGCGGTTCCGGCACGGCATGTTTGTCTTGGGGTTGGGTCATCGGTTGGCGGCTCCGGCGGTCTGGCATGCGGCGAGGCGGCGCTCGACGTCGGCGAGCAACTCGGTCGCCTCCTTCTTGTCCGGCTCGAGCGCGAGCACGCGGCGCAGGACCTCGGCGGCGTCCTCGAACCGTTCTTCCTTCACGTAGAGCGAGCTGAGGCAGAACAGCACGCTCGTGTCGCCCGGGTGCTTGTCCAGGTACAGCTCCAGGAACTGGATCACCTTGCCGAAGGTGCCCATCTGGCACGAGGTCTGGAAGAGCCCCAGCAGCGCCGAGAGATTGTCGACGTCCAATTCGAGGCACGTCAGGTACATCTCGAAGGCCTTGGCGTACTCGGCCTTCTGCTGGTAGACCATCGCCAGCCCGCCGTAGGCCTCGGCGCAATTCGGGTCGAGCCGCTTGGCCGTGCTGAAGGCCGCCAGCGCGTCGTCGGACCGGCCGTCCTGGATCGCCAGCACCCCGAGCCCGACGTGCGGCTGGGCCTTATTCGGCGCCAAGTCGAGGGCGCCGAGGTAACACTCCCGGGCCCGGCCGCCGTCGCCGAGGCCGGCGTAGCAGTCGCCCATTTCCTTCATCACCTCGTAGTGCTGGTCGAGGACGTTGTCCGGCTGTCCGGACTGGCGCTTGTTCGAAGTCTCGGGTTTCACTGGGGAACCTTCCAATCCAGAATCTTCTTGGCCTGTTGCAAACGCTGGAGCGCCTCGCCCAGGCGGTCGGACCGCCGGTGCAGCTTGGCCTCCAGCAGCAGCGTGGCTGGGGTGGGTCGTTCCTGGTTGACGGTGCGGCAGAGCTTCATGGCCTCGTCGTCGGCCGGTCCGCCGGCGTTGTACAGCGCCTGAATCGTCTGTCGCTGCATCCACGTGTCGTTCCGGAAGCGGCGGCGGCATTCCTGATACACATCGGCCGCCCGTAGCCAGTCGCCGTCGCCTTCGGCCCGGATCGCCTCCCGCATGACGTCGTCGAAACGGAACGGCAACTCCTCGTATTCCGGGTTCCGCACGGTGACGCCCGAGGCCTGTACGCTCCGCCGGACACTCAAGCCGGGCCATCGCCGGCGGGCCCGGATGAGCGTCTCGCGGTCGATCACGGCCGCCCAGCGATCCGGGCGGCAGCCGGGGATGCGGAACGCCTGATTCGCGTCGCCGCAGTTGATCAGGGCATGCAGCGGCCGCTCGATGAACATGTCGCCCACCGGCATTCCGCCCGGAAGGACCGCGACGTAGTCCCCCTCGCAGCGGGCCAGGGCGGCATCGACCCGCGCCTCGTGCGGCATGTCGGTCGGCACGGGCACCAACACGACGTTCGGCATGCCGGAGGAGATCGACGCCTGCTCGTAGTCCGGAAGGGCCAGATACACCTGGTACGGCATGAAGCCGTAACGCCAGATGCCCTTGAGCTGGTTGATGACCGTCGCGTCCAGATGCGGCGGTGCGTGCAGGATGGAAAGGTCCGGCACCTTCGCCCACGGCTTGGGCGGGCGGGCCGTCTTGATGCGCAGCGTGTTGTGCAGGTACTTGTTCTGGTCCTCCCGCTCGCGCGTCGAGATGCGGTCCTTCTTGTTGACCGTCACGCAGAACTCACCCGTCACGGCCGGGACGTGCAGGAAGTCGCTGTAGAACGCGATTCTCCGGTTCAGGTCCCACTCGATCATCACCCGGACCTTCTCGTTGTACGGGCCCGTCCGGTCTAGGATCTCCCGCGTGTGCATCAAGCTCACGTGCAGGACCTGGTTGATGTAGAACTCGAAGTAACGGTCATAGTCACGGCTGATCGACACGTGCTTGCTGAGTACCCGCCTGGAGCCGTCGGGCTCGACGCGCACGTTCATCTGGTACAGGTCGCTGTAGGCCAGGTGGTACTCGGGGTTGCGCTCCAGGGCGTCCACAAGCGTCCGGACGTGGTTCGGGTAGTGGATGTTGTCGTCGAGATAGCAGATGTACTTGCCCGAAGACAGCCCGATCGCCTCGTTCAGCGAGGCGGCCTTGCCCTTGGTCTCCGCCCGCTGGTGGAGCTTGACGCGCGGATCGCCCGCCGCCTCGACGATGTCGGCCACGTTCTCCCCGCCGTCGTTGACGAGGATCACCTCCAGGTTCGGGTAGTCCTGCGTCAGCGCGCTGCGCAGGGCGTCCGGCAGGTACTGCCGCCGGTTGTACGTGCAGATGATTACGCTTACCCGCGGCGTCTGCCGGCTGTCGGCGAGGTTAATCATCGGCGCCCCCTTCCCGTCCGGCCGAAGACCCGACCGGCTCGACGCTGCCGGTCCAGGTCCCGTTCTCCTCACCGCGGACCGGATCGGCCTCCAACTCCATCAGAAGCTCGTTGATGCGGTCGTGGGTCCGCCGAAGGGAGAACCGCGTCTCGACGAACCGGCGGTACGCCGACGGGTCGAATGTCCCGTCCGTCACGATCGCCCGGAACTCCTCCGGCGTGCGGAACAGGTGTTCGTCCGGCAGCAGCCCCCGGCTTCCGGGGAAGGCATGCACCACCGGCTTGAGTCCGCGGGCCATGCCCTCCAGCACGTGCAGCGGAATGCCGTCGAACAGCGCCGTCGAGACGATGTACTGCTTGTCCGCCAGGTAGGCGTCGAGGTCGGCCTGATGTCCATCGAAGGTGACCCGCCCGGACAGGCCCAGCTCGTCCGCCATCGTCCGCAGGTAGGTCTCCAGGGCGTCGCCGCGGATCGATCCCGCCACGTGAAGCGAGTACTCCGCGTCGGCATCGCACAGGACCTTCATGCATTGAAGCAGCAGTGCGGGCCCGGACAGGAAGTCCGGGTCGCCGATGCAGGCCAGACGTTTGCCCGGCTTGCGCTCGACGAACCTCGCCCCGGCCAGCTCGACCCCGCGGGGACAGTCGATCAGCCGCGTCTTTTCCCCGATACGCGGCACACGTTCCAGGAGTCCGGCACGCCCGGCCTCGTTCATATTGAGCACGACCGCGTCCACGCGACTCCAGTCCGTGTCGCACAGCATCGGCCCGAACAGGTCGTGCTGGTGCAGCCGGAGAACCGTTCGCTTGCGCTTGCCCAGGCAACTCACCCGTGCCGCCTGCTCCGTACACGACTCGAACCACGCGATGTCGCACCAGGCGTACCGGTCCAGGACTTCCTCGTCCTTCGTGCCGTGGAAGACCCGCACCTCGTGCCGCGGCTCCAGAAAACGCCGCAGGGCATCGGCGTACACCGCCAGCGCCGGCGGGTAGAACAGCGCCACCTTCGCCCGGGTCCGGCGGATGTTCTTGAGGATCGGCTCGAGGATCTTCTGCTGGTCCGGCGCCATCTCCATCGAACGGAGCAGCGCTTCCATTCCGCGTCCGGCCTTGCCCGCCTCGATGAATGCCGTGGCCGTGCGGTTCACGAGGTCCGGGTTGAGCAATTCCTCGGCGGCGAGTCGGTCAAACAGGGACAGCGCCTCGTCCGGTCGCCCGGCGGCAAGATGCACCTCCACCAGGTTCCACAGGGTCTCGGGGGCCCCGTCGGGCAAGTGCTCCAGCGCCTGGCGCAGGTGCTCGGCCGCCTCGTCGAACCGTCCGAGGGTGTACAGCAGCGCGCCGGCGTCGTTGAGGGCCTGCCCGTCCCTGGGCTGCTGACAAAGGTGCTCGCGGAGGCACTCCAAGGCCTCCTCGTGCTTGCCGGCCTCGGCGAGTTCGAGGCCTCGCTGATAGGCGGATTGCGGCTGCGATGGATCGGTCACGATGCCATCCTTCCTGTCGAGTTCCGCTCGTGCGGCCGGGGCGCGGGGACGCACCACGGCCTTGTCGTGGTGATTGCAAATCCTGTGCCGCTCGGCCGGATGACGTATTCCGCCGCGTTCGGCCCGCCCAAAGGCCGCACGGGCCGGGGCGGGGCCCCAAATTCCGACGTCGGCCGGAATTCCGGCCGCCGGCCGTCAAGATATCGTGCGCGTCTGCGCCAAAATGCTGTCCGGCCGGAATCGTCTTTCAGATGAAATCCAGCAGGGACAGCGACAGCAGTTTGGACGCGCTGGCGAGGGTCATCTGGTACAGCGTCTGGGTCCGGGCGAGATCGACCGCCACCTGCGCGATGTCCGCGTCGGACAGCCGGCTCCGTTCCATCTTCGATTCGCTCTGGAGGCCCTCCAGCGAGTTCTGGAGCTTGTCCATCGCCGACAGCCGGGCGCCGATGGTGGTCATGCTCTCGGTAACGGCGGCCGTAACCTCGTCCAGCGATTCCAGGGACCGCTCCATGAAGTCCTGCCGCGTGTCGCGGTCCATCTCGACGTCGTTGGCCAGCGCGTCGCGGATCTGGATCAGCGAGTCGAAGACGTCGTAGGTTCCCGGCACGCGGACGGGCTCGACGCCCTCGCGGCGGATCCCGGTCGTGTCCAGGTTCAGCACGCGGCCCGACTCCCCGTCCGTGACGGCGAGCTCGGCGGCGAAGTCGTCCACCGGGGTCGTGGTCGCCCCGCCGTCGACCGAGGCCGTGCCGGTTCCCGTAATCGTGACGGACTCGTCCAAGCCGGACCAGCCGGAGACGTCCACGTGGACGACGTCGCCGTCCGCGTTGGTCACCTCGACATTCGTCTGGCCGGGGGTGAACGTGACGGCCGGGCCGCCGTCCAACTGGATCTGCCGGCCCGAGGCGGTGACGGTGAGCGTATGCTCGCCGAGGATCGTGTCCTCATCCGCGGAGTCGTCGCCCGCGGCCAGGCCGTGCGCGCCGGCGGCGTAGTCGGTGGCGGTGTGCGTCAGTGCCAGCCACACGTCGCCCTGTACGGAATGCGTCGCATCGCCGCCGGCCGCCCCGGTCTTGCCGAGGAAGGTCGGGTCCTGACGGTTGTCGGAGCGGAAGATCTCCTCGCCGACGAAGATCCCCGCCTGCTCGACGCCCTGACCGACGGGCACGGGCATCTCCAGATGGCTGCCTTGGTACGACACGCTTACGATCTTTCCGTCCGCGTATTCGGCGACGTACGGCTTCACGCCGGGGCTGGCCCCGCTGAAGACGTATCGGCCCATGCTCTTGTGGTTCGCCAGCGCAACCGTCTGCTTGAGCAGAGCGCTGATCTCCTCGGAGATCGCGCGCTTGTTGCTATCGTTGAGCGTGCCGTTGACGGCCTGGGTGAGCAGCTCCTGTACGCGGGCCAGCCCGGAGCTGACCTGCTCCAGGGAGTTCGACGCCTCGCCCATGCTCTGGACCACGGAGTGAAGGTTCTCGACGTAGCTGGCCAGCGTCGCCGATTCCGTGCCGAGGTACAGAATGCGATTGGCGTCGCTCGGATCGTCCGAGACGCGCGTGACGCGTGAGCCGGTCGACGCCTGGCGCTGAAGCTCGGCCATGCGCGCCGAGTGCGTCCGCATCGAGAACGTCGTCGAGTTGTAGATGGAACCCCATCCGCTCACCGGACGGCTCCTTCCTGCCGCGCTAGAGCAACTGGGCCAGCATGTCCAGCGCGTCCTTCTGCGTGTTCATGAACTTCGCAACCCCCTGGAACATCTGCTCGTAGACCAGAAGCTTGGCGGCTTCCTCGTTGACATCGACGCCCCCGATTTCGTCCCGCCGCTGCTCGAGCTGGCGCATCACGGCCTCCATCCCCTCGAGACGGGACTCCCGGACCGCGACCGACTGCCCCACGCCCGTGACCATCTCGCGGTACGCGTCCGAGGGTGTGAGGTCCCCCAGCGCCGTCAACGTCGTCTCCGACAAGTCCGCCATGCGATGCACGTTGATGTTGTCCGTCATGTCGCCGCTGGAGGCCACGGCCAGCCGGGCCGGGTCGTCCTGCAGCTCCTGCCGGACGCCGAGCGTGGTGGCGGAGTTCCCGCTGAACAGCGTGTTCATGCCCGCCGCCGCCAGCAGCCCGCTCGTGTCCGTCTCGGCCAGGGCGAGGATCGAGAAGCTCTCGGTGTCCGTCACCGTTCCGACGGGCATCGAAACATAGAGCCCGTTGCCGATGTTGATCGGATCGCCGGGGGCGTAGCCCGAGCCGATATTCACCGTGTCGAGCAACTCGCCCGCGCCGTTGCGGACCTCCAGCGAAAGATCGCCGGTTCCGACCGTGCCGTCGCCGTCGACGGTTACGGTGAGCGTGTCGTTCGATTCGCCCGTGTAGACGCCCGAGGCGACGGGCTCCGACGTGCCCGTCCAGCCGCCGGAGATGTCCGCCAGCGGGGCGGGCAGGAAGTCGAAGGTGAAGGTCTGGTCGTCGACGCTCTCGATCCGCAGTGCCCCGGCCGTGACCCTGGCGGTCAGCGCCGCGTCCCCGTCGGCGTCCGTCAGCCCGTCCAGGGCCGTGGCCACGTCCGAGAGAGTCTGGCCGGTCGTCACGTCGATCTTGTGCCGGACGATCTTGCCCGTGCTCTCGTTCGTCACGCGGAGGTGGAACGAGCCGTCCTGGATGCCCGCGTTCCACTCGCTGAACGCCTCGGAGGCCGAGGGCACGCCGGTCAGGTCCGTGAAGGCCCCGCGGGCGCCCACGCCCTGGGCATGCAGCTTGTTGATCTCCGTGGCGAGGGTCGACGCGAGCGTGTCGAGCTGGTTCTGAACGTTCGGGATGATCTCGTTGTACAGGGCGAACAGCCCGCCGAGCTTGCCGCCGTCGCAGCTCGTGGAGTAGTTCCCGGCGCCGCGGGCCGCCACGCCGAGCTTGTCGCCGCTGGTGATCGCCACGTCCAGCGCGGTCGTGATCGTGCTGATGGCCAGCGGCGTGCCGACCGACAGGACCGAGACCGACCCCTCGTACGAGCCGTCGTAGCTGACCTCCATCTCGATGAGCTTGCCGAGGTCGGCCAGGGCTTGGTCCCGCTTGTCCAGCAGCACGTTCGGATTCCCGCCGCGGACGTTCATCGTGTGGATCTCGCTGTTGAGCGAGGCGATCTCGGCGGCGAGCGTGTTGACGTCCTCGACCCGGTTCCGTGCCTCGACGGCCACCTGCCGCCGCAGCCCCTCGATGAACCGCCCGACGCGGCGGAACTCTGTGGTCAGCGAGTGGGCGGCCCAGACCGCCTGGTTCTGGAGCGGCTGGCTGTTGGGCTGGGCGGACAGCTCCCGCAGCGCGCCGAAGAACGTGTCCAAGGCCGTGCCGAGACCCTCGGCGTCCAGCTCGCCGAAGACGCTCTCCAGCGTCTTGAGGGTCGTCAGTTCCCGCTCCACTTGGCCGTGCTGGGGCTGTTGCCCGACGATCTCGGCCTCCAGCAGCGCGTCGGCGGCGCGCTGGATGTCCACCACCTCGACGCCGAGGGGCTCCTGCATCGTCTCGCCGAAGGCGACCGGCGCCAGACGCAGGTCCTGGCGGTGGTAGCCCTCGGTCGCGGCATTCGAGATGTTCGTGCCGACCAGGGAGATCGCCCGCTGGGCGACCTCGAGTCCGGTAAGTCCGATTGACCAGTTCATGCGCTACGACTCCGTGTCCACCAGGCCGGTGTGCGGGCGCCAGGACTCGCGCCCGGACGTGCCGTAGGTGGTCACCGGCGTGCTGGCGGGGAAGAGCGTCTCCATCAGCTCGCGGTTAACGCGGGCGCACTCGGTGAGCAGCATGGCCGTGCGGATGTGCTCGCGGCGAACGTCCTCAACGAGGACCATGATCCGCCGCCGGCGCCACTCGATCCGCCCGCGGTCCTCGCCCGAGAGGCGGTCGATCAGGCGGCTGAGGCGCAGCTCCGAGGCGTCGCAGGCGAAGCACGCGGCCAGGGCGCGCCGCGCGTGCCGCAGCCGGCGGTCCGTGGCGGCCTGTACCTGCTGAAGCTGCTCCATCTCCGCCAGGAGGCGCTCCATCGGCTCGTCGTCGCGAGCCGCGATGGCGCCGGCCAGCTCGCGGAGCTGCCCGTGCCGGCGGGTCAGCAGGGCGATCTCCTCGTCCAGCACGTCGGCGAGATTCGCCACGAGCCCCGATAGCGTGGGTCCGCTCGGCATCATAGGGATTGCTCCACGGCCGGCGGCTCGGGCTCCTGCCCGCCGCCGTATTCGTTGTAGACGTCCTTCCACAGGCCCAGCCCGCCCTTGTCCGCCAGATCCTGCGAGAGGTACATCCAGAACATGTCCTGCATCTGCTTCGTCACGCCGCTGGACAGGAGCCCCGAGTCGGGGATCGTCCGCTTCATCTCTTCCATCAGACGGCCGAGCAGGACGGACTCGAAGTCCTTGGCGGCCTCGCTCGCCTTGGCGCGCTGCGCGGCGGCCTGGGCCAGCGACTGCTGCGCCGCGGCCAGCGGGTCGGGCACGTTCCGGGACGAGATCGGGTCGATGGGAAAGTCGATTCCGCTCATGGCTGCTCCTACATCACTTCCAGTTCGGCCTGGAGGGCGCCGGCCTTCTTGAGCGCCTGGAAGATGGCGATGATGTCGCGCGGGGTCAGGCCCATCGAGTTCAGCGCTCGCGCCAGTTCGGCCACGGACGCCCCGTCCGGGATGACCTCGATCTCGGCCTGCTCCTCCACCACGCGAATCCGGGTTTCCGTCGTCGTCTCGCTGCTGCCCGTCCGCGAAAACGGCAGCGGCTGGGAGACCTCCTCCCGTTCTTCCGTGACGATCGAGAGGTTGCCGTGTGAGATCGCCACCGACGAGATCCGCACGTTCTTGCCGACGATGACCGTGCCGGTCTTCTCGTTGAAGACCACCGTGGCGGGGAAATCGACCTCGACCTCCAGCGCGCGAATCTCACGCACGAAGCCGGCGAGCTTCTTGGGGGTGATCTCGTCGGGCAGGTCCACCCGGACCGTGCCCGCGTCGACGGCCGTGGCGGCGCCCTCGTAGGCCGCGTTGATCTTGTCCGCGATGCTCTCGGCCGTGCCGAAATCCGGATTCCGCAGCAGGAGCGTGACTTCCTCGTTCTCTACGAACTCGCCGATCTCGCTGCGTTCGACGATGGCCCCGTCCGGCACCGTCGCGACGGTGGCGTGGCCCTTGGTCACCGAACTCTTGTCGCCGGTGGCGGAGAATCCGCCGACCATCAGCGGCTTCTGCACGACGGCATAGACCTGCCCGTCTGCGCCTTTGAGCTCGGTCATCAGCAGCGTGCCGCCCCGCAAGCTCGTGGCGCTGCCGATGGTCGATACGGTCACGTCCAGCCGCCCCCCCACGCGGTCAAACGCCCCCAGCTCGGCCGTGACGATCACGCTCGCGATGTTCTTGCTCGACATGTCGTCGGGATCGAGCACCAGCCCCTCGCGACGCAGTATGTTCGTCAGCGCCTGGCGGCTGGCGGCGGCGTTGTCACCGGTGCCGTCCAGTCCGACCACGACGCCATAGCCCCAGATCGGGTTGCCGCGGGCGCCCTTGATGCTCGTGATGTCCTTGATGCGCTCGGCGCCCGCGCCGGCGGCCAGGACCAGCACGGCCGCGGTCGTCAGCAGCGTCCTTCGCGTGGTGTCGCTTCTGCTGTGCATGTGTCGGGCTTTCCTCTAGAACGGGCTCAGGGCGTTGGCCAGGCGCGAGAGCCAGCCGGGGTTCACGAAGTCCTCTTCCTGCCCTCGGGCCTTGAAGACGATGTGGAAGTCCGCCACGCGGGTGCTGTCCACCTCGTTGTCGATGTTGATGTCCGACGGGCGGACCAGGCCGCTGGCCTGGATGATCTGCGTGTCGCCGCCGACCGTCCGCGTCCGCGTGCCGAGCACGACCAGGTTGCCGTTGGGCAGCACGTCCTCGACGACGACGGAGATCTTGTCCGTCAAGCTGCGATCGCTGCCGTAGTCGGCCCCGCCGGCGAAGGTCGACTCGGCCGAGCTTCCGAAGTCCAGATTCGGAAAGTCGAAGATGTACTTCCCGACCTGGGCCAGGAGGTTCGCCGGGTCGAGCGTGCCGCCCATCTCCGCGTCCCGCGTCTCGCTCTTGTCCAGCTCCCGGCTGGTCTCGTTCTCGATCTTCGTCTGCTCGTCGATCGTGATCGTGAGGATGTCGCCGACGTCCCGCGCCGTGTCGTCCGTGAAGATCGACTGCGTCCGGCGCGACCCCCGGGCCCAGATGGACCCGGCCTCCGCCGAACCGGCCAGAAGCGCCCCGGCCGCGAGTGTCAACACGATGCATCGAAGGTAGCGGCTCATGCCATCACCTCTTGACTATGGGTTTCACGGTTCCGTCGAAGGCGACCTTCGCCGTCACGACGCGCCCGGTGTCCGGGTTGCGGACCCGGATGAAGTCCCCCGGACGCCCGTCCTCAAGGGCCCGCCCCACGGCCGAGATCGTGAAGCACTCGCCGGTTATCTTCATCATCACCGGCTCGTTTCGCTTGACGACGATCTCCGGACGGGCCTCGGCCAGCAGCGGCGGGCGAATGACCGTCCCCGCCGAGACGCGGCGGTTCGTCTTGGAGCCGTACGGCGGCTCCCAGCCCGGCTCGGGGGCGGAGGTCTTCTCCACCACCTGTATTTCCGTGTTGCTCGGCGTGACCAGCGTGCCGGGGGCAAGGTCCTTCGTGGCCACCAGCTCCCGCACGCGGTACCGGGCCGAGAAGTGAACGTCCCGCGCGGCGAGCTGGTCCTCGCCCCGCATCACCGCCACGGTGATGGTCACGCGGCCCTCGGCGGAATGCTCGCCCACGGCGGCGGTCAGCTCGACCTCGGCGTCGGCGGGCACGGCGATCGCCTCGGGCTTCCGCACGAGGCGCCAGGTTGCGGCCGGCTCGACGACCTCCTCCGAGAGCTTCTTCTGCGCGACCGCCAGGATCTGCTCCGGGACGATCAGCTTGTCGTGGCGGCGGACGCGGATCTCCTCGGAGCCGCTGAACTCCACCCGCTCCGGGTCCACGCCCGACGCCGCCAGCCGGCTCAGCAGCGTGCGGCGCTCGATGACGATGGTCTCGTCGTCCCACGGCGCCCGACCCATGGGCACCTTGCAGGCGGCGGCGTGAAGGTCCGCGTCGTCGCACGACAGCACCGCCACCTGCTCGAGCGTCACCGCCTCGCCCTCGACGGTGATGTTGCGGGGGCAGTACACCTTCAGCACGGGCGGGGCGTCGTCGCCGCCCTCGTCGGCCGCCGGCGACAGCGCCGCGACGACCAGGCAGCCCAGCAGAATTTGAAGCGATACCCGGCGGATCATGGCGGCTCCTATCGGATCAACTGGTTCGCGGTGGTCAGCATCTCGTCGCCCGCCTTGATGGCGCGCGAGTTGATCTCGTACGCCCGCTGGGCCGTGATCAGGTTCACCAACTCGCTCACCATCTGAACGTTGGCCTTCTCCAGGAAGCCCTGGCGAATCGTCCCGAACCCGTCGGCCCCGGCCGTGCCGGTGGTCGGCGAGCCGCTGGCGGGAGTCTCGGCCAGCAGGTTCTCGCCCTCGCTGCTCAGCCCGGACGGGTTGGAGAACCGCGCCAGCGTCAACGTGCCGACGACGCTCGGCGTGGTGGAGCCCCCGGACATCACCGAGATCGTCCCGTCCTTGCCGATGCTGATCGTCCGGGCGTCGGCGGGAATGCTGATCGCCGGCTCGACGAGGTACCCGCCGCTGGTAACGAGGTTGCCGTTGGCGTCCACCCGCAGCGACCCGTCTCGCGTGTAGCGGACCGCGCCGTTGGGGGTGGTGATCTGGAGGAACCCGTCGCCCTCGATGGCGATGTCGAGGTTCCGCTGCGTGTTGAGCATCTCGCCCTGGCTGAACACCCGCAGCGTCGAGGCGGGCGAGACGCCCGTGCCCAGCTCGAAGCCGCTGGGGGCGACCACGCCCGCGGCCGTCTCGCGTCCGGGCTCGGCCAGCTTGAGGTACATCAGGTCCTGGAAGTCGACCTGCGCGCGCTTGTAGCCCGTCGTGTTGATGTTCGCCAAATTGTTGGCGATCACGTCCACAACCGACTGCTGCGCCTCCATCCCGGTTGCCGCCGTCGAAAACGCTCGTAACATTCGTCCTACTCCCGCGCCGATGCGCGCTACGCCATCAGGACCTTCAGAATCTGGCCCATTCGCTCGTCCTGTTTGGAAATCATCTTCATGTTCGCCTGGTAGAGGCGGGTGATCTGGATCAGGTCCACCAACTCCCGGACCGTCGAGACGTTCGACCCCTCCTGGAAGCCGCTGCTGACGGTCGCCTCCGTCGCCGCGGTCGGGCTGGCCGTGTCCGGCGCGGAGAAGCAGCTCGCCCCGACGGCCGTCAGGACCGACGGATCCTCGAACCGCACGATCTGAAGCCGGCCGATCGCCTGGCCCGCGGCCGTGACCTGCCCGTCGCGACCGATCCCGATCTGTGAGGGCGACACCGACTCCGGCAGCACGATCACCCCGCCCACGCCGGCCACGAGCCGCCCGGCTCCGTCCACGAGCTGCCGGCGATCGTTCGGGCGGAACACGCCGCTCCGGGTGTACACCCGCCCGCCGGGAACGTCCGGCGTCTCGACGACGAAGAAACCGTCGCCCGAGATCGCCGCGTCCAACGGGCGCCCGGTGTGGACGAGCCGGCCCTGGCTGAAGTCCACGGCCGGGGCGGCGACCACCGGGCTGCCGGCACCGTTCCCGGCCTCTCTGCACGCGGCCAGCCGCCGCTTGAAGCCGGGCGTGGCGGCGTTGGCGAGGTTCTCCGTCGCCGTCCGGAACTGGTGGCTCAGCGACTCGATGCCACTGCTTGTGCTGATCGGTATGCTCATGCGTCACTCGGCTCGGCCGATGGGGCCGCGGCGCCGGTCTGGGCGGCGTTCGTCGCCCGCACCAGCTCGGCGATTTGCTCGTGGTTCAGGCCGGTCAGTTCGACGGCCAGCACGGCCTTGCCGTCCTCGTTGTGCATCACGCGGTGCACCGTGCCGACCGCCTGGAGCTTCCGCTCCGCGTCGAGCTGCACGACGGCCAGGATGTTCTGGCCCGCGCGGGCTTCCAGGTCCGTCTCGAGCCGCATGCCCGGCCCGGCGATCTCCACCACCGTCCCCGGAACAAACTGCGGGGCGTCCGAGGCGTCCGCCGCTTCCACGCCCGCCATGCCCGCCAACTGAGCCGGCCGTTCCGTCGGCACGCGCGGGAAGCGCCGCCGGTTGATGTAGCGGAACCGCGACGGGCGGTTCAGAACGAAGCGGTTCCGCTCCCGCCGCAGCACCGAGGCATCGAACTCCCACACCGTGCCGCCGTTGGGATACCGGACCAGCCAGCTCTCGCCCGGCTCGGTCGAGACCGTCGGACCGTCCGATTCGATGACCAGCTCGCGCTCGGTGACCTCCCGAATCGTGCCGGTGAAGTCGCCGCCGCGCCCGCGATGCACGACTGCGACCTGCCCGCCCGCCTCCAACGTCTCATACGCCCGCGGCGCTGCGGCGGCCGCGACGGGGGCGGCCGTCCGGAGGCCGAGCTTTTCCCGGAGCGACTCGGCCGTGGTGAGGACGCTCTCCTGCTGCTCGGTCGGCAGCGCGCGGAAGGCGCGGGACTCCACGTAGCCGGACAGCCCCCGAGCGAACGCCACCTGCGAGGTCAGCACGATGGTGGGGTCGCTCAGGCCGGCCTGCCGCGTGACCCGCCAGGCCAGGCCGGCCTCGTCCTCGGTCAGCCCGAGCCGTTCGGCGGGCCCGTCGAGCGCCCGCCGCCCGCGGCGGAGCAGCACGCTCCGGCCGACCAGCAGCGCCACCGACCCGAGCACGAGCAGGCCCAGCACGGCGATCAGCGCGACCCACAGCCACCAGCCGCCGGCGTCGCTGGGCATGTTCTGGGCGGCCTCGAACCGCTCGACCGCGTTCAGGACCGAGAAGGGCGAGGCCGGATCCGTTGTGACCGGAACGTTCATGTCGTCTCAGCGTTTCCTAGCGGATCAGGTTCGTCAGCTCGCGGAGCATCTCGTTGCTGACTGTGATGGTCCGGGCGTTGGCCTGGAAGGCATTCTGGGCCTGAATCAGGTTCACGAACTCCTGGGCGGTATCGACGTTGGAGCTTTCCAGCGAGCCGCCCTGGACGGCGCCCGCCCCGCCGGACATGGCCTTGGTGGGCACGGCCTCTCCGGAGTTGGCCGACGGCTCGAAGTAGTTGTTGCCGATGGACAGCAGGCCCGCGGGGTTCTGGAACGTTGACAGCTTGATGGCCGCCAGGTCGCGCCGGGCGCCGTTGGTGAACACGCCCACCAACACGCCCTCGCGGGTCACGGACACGCTGGACAGGTCGCCCGAGGCGTAGCCGTCCTGCCCGGACGGCGACACGGTGGACGAGCCGCCGAACTGGCTCAGCCCGTCGTATTGGCCGATCGTGCCGAGGTCGACGCTCACCTCGACCTGGCTGTCCGGGTCGTGCCCGAACTTCATCTTGAAGCTCTGGGACTCGGGCGGGGTCGCCTCGGCCAGGCCGCCGAAGGCACCGTCGGCCAGGAAGGTGATGCCCTGGATCCGCCGGTCGACGAGCTCCACGTCGCCCGTGATGGACGTCAGCACCATGTCCCACTGGTTGGCGGTGTCCGTCTTGACGAACGCGGCCGAGAGAATGTGGCTGATGCCCTGTGAATCGAAGATCTCGATATTGGTGTTCTTCACCTCCTGCCCGCCGGCGGTCATGACTTGCCAGTGATCGGGCAACTCCAGCGTCGCATCCGTGCCGCCGGAGAAGGCGATGTCCAGGTCCGCCTGGCTGTAGCCGGCCGAGTCGCCGACCAGCCGGATCTCGCCGTTGACCAGCGTCGCCGTCGAATCCTCGTACAGGGCGCTGATCTCGTCGAGCAGATCCTCCATGGTCTGGACCTCGTCGACTCCGGCCGCGGCGTCAACGACGGTGAGCGCCTTGCTGACGGCATCGCCGTCCTCGTCGGTGCCCGTGATCGTGAGCGTGCCGCCGACGATGGTGCCGCCGACGTCCGTGACGGTGACCTGGTCGAGGTCCTTGATGACCGTGTCGCTGGCGGCGCTGGCGCCGTCGATGGTGTACTGCGTGCCCGACGTGATCGTGTGGGTCGTCGGCTCGGTCTGGTCGGCGGAGAGATTGCCGTTGTAAGAGACCGACTCGGTGGCCTTGGCCGGCAGGGCCACGTCGTAGGGAATGCGAATGGCGTCACTCGTGGCGACCTGGAAGCCCTCGGACACGCCCTCGGAACCGGTCCGCTGCACTCGGTAGCCGGTGCTCGGGTCGACGAGGTAGAATTCCGAATCCACCGCGAAGGTCCCGACGCGGGTGAAGACCTCCTGCGTGCCGTCGTGCAGGACGAAGTACCCGTTGCCCTCGATCGCCATGTCCAGCGGCTGGCCCGTGTTGATCATGCTGCCTTCGGACATGTCGCGGTCGATGCTGCCGACCGTCACGCCCGAGCCGACCTGCTGGGGGTTCGTGCCGCCGACCGTCGAGGTCGGCTGCGACGCTTCCTTGGTCGTCTCGCTCATCAGGTCCGCGAACGTGATGCGGCTCGACTTGTAGCTGTACGTGTTGACGTTGGCGAGGTTGTTGCCCGCCACGTCGATCATCTGCTGGTTCGCCCGAAGGCCCGATACGCCGGCTAGCAGTGCGTTACCCATGGTGTGTCCTCGTAAGCAGAAGCTTCCTGCGCCCGCCGCGGCGGCGGACGTGTGACCTATGCGCTACTCGCGAATCTCCTCGATGTCGCTCAACTCGATAATCGAGTTGCCAACCTGCAACTTCACGTTCCCCTCGGAGAGGTCCACCCCTTCCACGCGGCCGCGGACGGCCTCGGTCGCGTCTTCCGGGAACCAGGAAACCTCCTTGCCGATCAGCGAGGCCGCCTGCCCCTGCTGCGTGCTGGCGAGCACCTCGCTGAACGTCCGGTTCATGCCCTCGATCTGCTCGAGCTGCGAGAGCTGCGCCAACTGCGACGCCATCTCCTGGTTGTCCAGCGGATCGAGCGGATTCTGGTTCTGAAGCTGCGTGATCAGCAGGTTCAGGTAGTCCGTCGTGATTTTCTGAGAGCCCTGTGCGACTCCGGATAGCGTTCCCATCGTCGGCTCCTACATCCAGACGTTCACGGAGGAGTCAGTGGCAGTCTGAGCGTCCGCGGGGGCGGGCCCCCCGGACTCGCCCGGCTCGCCGCCCGAGGCGGACGGCGCCCCCTCGCCCGCCGACGTGCCGCCGGCGTGTCCGTCCAACTCGCCCTCCCGGGCGTCGTCGCCGTCGCCGGAGGCCTGCTGCGAGCCGTCGCCGGCGGCGTTCCGCTCGGTCGAATCGTTGAGCACCACGTCCATCCGGCGGAGGGTGAGCCCCTGGTCCGCCAGCCGCTCGACCAACGCGGCCGTCTGACGCTCCACTTCGGCCAAGGTGCGGGCGCTGTCGACTTCGATGACGCCGCGGACGCCGTCGCCGTCGGCACGGACCGTCACGCGGACGCTGCCCAGCTCGGGCGGGTCCAGACGGACGACGACTCGGCGCCCGGCCTGCACGCTGCCGCCGGTGACCGCGTCGGCGATCTGGTCCGCCACGGGGGCCGGCTGCGTCGGGGCGGGCGGCGCGACGCGCGCGGCGCCCGCCGGGCCCGGCTCCGGCGTGACCTCGACCTGCTGTATCGTGTCCGCGCCGGGCAGCGGCTGCGTCCGGCGCGATGCGGCCGACGGGCCGGGCTGGGCCTGCGTCTCGACGGCCGCCGTCGCCTGCGGGGCGGGGTTGGCCTCGGCCGAGGACGGCTCCGGCGCGACGCCCCGCGCGGGCGTGTATCGCTCGGTCATCACGGGCTCGGAACTGCGGGGGTGCGCGGCCGGGGCGGGCGCTTCCGGCTGTCCCTGCCGCGGCTCAGCGCCCTCGGGCTGCTGCGTAAGGTTCGCCGGGCCCGTGCCTTGTTCGGCGGGTCGCGTCGCGGGCGAGTTCGCCTCGGCGGTGGAATGGTCGGCGGCGAGCTGCTCCGCCGGTGTGGTTGTGGCGCCCTCGGCGGCAACCGCGGCGGCCGTGCGGCCCGGCGCTGCGGCGGTGCCGTCGGCCGGCACTGTTGGCGTCGATCGCCCTGAGGGCACGGCCGCGTTTGCCTGAACCGCCGCGGCCGCCTCCGTCGCGACGCCCGGCGCGGCCTCGACCGGAAGTCCCAACGCATCCGCCGGCGTGGTGGAGGCGTTCCCCTCCGCGACCACGGCGGCGCTCACCGCGGCCGTCGCATCGGCCCCCGGCGCGGGCACAACCGCAAGGCCCTGCGCCCCCGCGGCGACGGCCGGCCCCGTACCGGCTTGCGGCTCGGGCAATGTCCCGCCCTCGCTCGCTGCCGTCAGAGGAACCACCCACTCCGCCGGGGACACTCCCTGTCCCGGCGCCTGGGCCCCCACTCCGCCGACGGCAACATCCGCTTGAGGCACCACCGCCTTGGCGCTGGTCTCGGCCAGCACGGCCGCGAAGGCCGTCTGGGCCTCGGCCGCGTCCGCGCCCGCGTCAGCCAGGCGAGACGACCTGGCTTGGTCCGACTCCCGCGCCGCGTTGCCCGTCGGGGCATCCGGGCCGCTCTTCCGGCGGCGGATCGGCGATTGCTCCGTTGCATGCCCGTCGGCCTCCCGGCGGCCGTCATCGTCGCCACGGGCTTCGTTGGGCGCATGGTCCCGCCCATCCGCCGGTTGGTGTCGCTCGATCTCAGCCGGGCCGGCGTCCCCGCGCGTCGCCTTCGCCGGCCGAGCCGGTTGCTGAACGGCCACAATGTCAACCAGTGATGCTCTCATGTTCGCTCCACGAAGAGACGAAACGCCGCCCACACAGTTACAAGCCGCGTGCCAAACGCCCGGCCGCCGACGCAGGATTCTCCGAAATGCTGTTATTGTAGATGTTTACGGACTGTGCCCGGTCTCGGCCGGGAGCCCCGCCCTTGCTATGGGGCTCGGAGGACCGGAAGAATCTTCCGCCTCCCGCGCAGAAAGGTAACGCCCTGTTGGCTGCTGTTGGGAACCGCGGCCCGCCCGGGAGGGGCGGCGACAAGTGCGGCCCTGATCAAGCTTTGCCGGGCGGGGGCGCCGCAAAATTGGGAATTCTCCCTTGCATTCCCTGGGCGCTGTTCCGTACGCTCTGGCCGAACCGGGCCAAGGAAGGGCCCGTCCGGCGTCGGCACGCGTGGCTGTGCCGCCCGGAAACTCAGATCTTGCCAACGCGGGCAGGAAGCC
This sequence comes from uncultured Planctomycetaceae bacterium, assembly GCA_964531695.1. Lineage (GTDB taxonomy): Bacteria > Planctomycetota > Phycisphaerae > SM23-33 > SM23-33 > JAGXKT01. The sequence continues at coordinate 100,820 of CAZHEH010000007.1, forward strand.
GGGAGCGTAGGCAATGGTGAAAGACGCGCAGTTGTCCCTGGGCACCGTCCTCGTCGTCGGCCGAGGGGCATCCGAACGCACGTCACACGTCGCAGAGCTTCTCGAGAGCCGCGGCCAGCAGGTCCGCACGCAGGAAGGCGTGGCCGAATCCCTGCGCGAGTTGCCGCGGATCCGCCCCGACCTGATCATCCTCGCCGAGCCCGGCTCCGGCTCGCCGTCCGGCGTGGAGGCGGTGCGCCGTCTCGGCGGCTCGGGCGTGCCCGTGGTCGTCATGGCCGAGCTCTCCAGCGTGGACTGGGCCGTCCGGTTCGTCCGCGAAGGCGCCTACGACTACATCGGCGGCGGCCCGGAGCACGGAGCGCTGGAGCGACTCATCGAGGGCATGCGGGGCGAGGGAACCGCCGCCGAGGACGACAACCGGCGGTTCTACAGCGACGAATGCCCGCCCGGCGTGGGTTTCGTCGGGCGGAGTGCGGGGGTGGTC
>CAZHEH010000008.1:0-34505 GCA_964531695.1 uncultured Planctomycetaceae bacterium
TCGCAGAGACATCGCCTTGACCCCGCACGTCGGTTGGCTAGAATGGGCGGTTCGGGAGGCACTCAGCGCTCCACCCGACGCGCCGCTAGCTCAGTTGGCAGAGCAGCTGACTCTTAATCAGCGGGTCCGGGGTTCGAGTCCCTGGCGGCGCAGAAGACAAGCCCCCGCGAGTCAATGACTTGCGGGGGCTTCGTTTTGCGCGTCGGGCCGTCCGCGTGAGCCATGCGTTCTGTCGTGACGTGATTCCGCCCCAATTCAACGCCTTGAGCGTGACGTGTTTCCGCGGTTCCGGCCAGGTGGAGGCGGTCACACGGAGACGCTTACCCCCGTCGCACGGCCGTGCCGTGGTCGAGAACCAGCGCCGAACCGGGTCCGCCGGCGGCTTGAAGCGCGGCCGTCGGCGGGCTATCTTGGCCCGCTCACCCGCTGTCAGAAAGGGCCATGCGATGCCGCAGACCAGACCCCGCACCCCTCGCCTTCTCGCGCTCGCCGCCGCCGCGGCACTGCTCGCCGTCCTGTCGGGCTGCGCAACGGGGGCGGACCAGCCGCTCGCCCGCGGCGTGGTGTTCGAGGATGCCGACGGCAACGGCCGGCGCGGCGTCGAGGAGACGGGCATCGCGGGCGTGTGCGTATCGAACGGACGGAAGGTCGTGCGGACGGACGCCGACGGCCGCTGGGAGCTGCCGTGCCCGGCCGGAACGATCCTGTTCGTCTGCAAGCCGACGGGCTGGATGACACCGGTGGACGAGCTGAACCGGCCCCGATTCTTCTACATCCACAAGCCGGGCGGCTCCGAGGACGAGGGCTACACCTTTGCGGGCTCGGCACCGACCGGCCCGCTGCCAGAGTCGATCGACTTCCCGCTCGTGCGGCAGGAGGAGCCACGCCGGTTTCGCGTGATCCTGATGGGCGATCCACAGGCGGGCACGCCCGAGGAGGTGGCCTGGTTCGGCCGGGACGTGATGGCGGAGCTGGTCGGCACCGACGCGGCCTTCGGAATCTCGCTGGGAGACATCGCGTACGACGATCTGTCGCTGCTGCGACCGATCTGTGAGATGCAAGCGCTGGCGGGCGTGCCGTGGTACGCGGTGGCGGGCAATCACGACATGAACTATGCCGCAAGCGACGACCGCGGGGCGCTGGAGACGTTCGAGCGGGAGATGGGCCCCGCGACATACGCCTTCGCCTACGGCGGGGTGCACTTCGTCGTACTGGACAACGTCGTGTGGGACGGCGCGGCCGGGGCGGGCGAGCCCGACCCGGGGAACTACCACGGCGGGCTGAGCGAGCGGCAGCTTGCCTTCGTCGCCGCCTACCTGGAGACGGTCCCCGCCGAGGCGCGAGTCGTCGTGGCGATGCACATCCCGCTGCACAACCCGTTCGCCAAGCGGCACGGCACGCGGGAGGCGGCAAAGCTGCTGCGGCTGCTGTCCCGGTTCCCGCGCACGTGCTCGTTCTCCGGGCACACGCACGTGAACGCAAACGGCTACCTCGACGAGCGGCTCGGATACGCCCCCGCGGGCGGCGGCGTACATCCGCATCACAACGTCGGCACAGCCAGTGGCAACTGGTGGCTCGGGGCGCCGGATGAGCTGGGCATCCCCTCGGCCATGATGCGGGACGGCACGCCGAACGGCTACGCCGTCGCGACGTTTGACGGCATGGCCTACTCGGTGCGCTATAAGGTCGCGCGGGCCCCGGCCGACTACCAGATGAACATCCACGCGCCGGATCGGGTGGCGGCGGACGCGGCCGGCGAGGTCACGGTGATGGCGAACGTCTTCGGCGGCGGGCCGGCCTCCAAGACGAGGATGCGCGTCGGGGGCGGCGAGTGGCGGCCCATGAAGAAGGTTCTCCGCCCGGACCCGCACTATCGGCGGCAGTGGGAGTGGATCAAGGCGAACACGCCGCAGGGCGCGGACCACTGGGCCAAGCCGCTGCCGTGCCTGCATATGTGGGCGGGCCTGCTGCCGACCCGGCTGGCGCCGGGCACGCACGTCATTGAGGTCGAGAGCACGGACGGCTTCGGGCGGACGCACCGCGGCCGTCGGCCGATCCGCGTGGCCGCCGGTGGCGAGTGAGCCGGGCAGCCGTACGTCCTCAACCCGGCTTTTCCGGCTTCCGCAAACCTTGACTTTGCGAAATCCCGATAGTTGTGGTAGGATGTCGTGTTGTGGCCCGGAGGAAGGACCGGGGCACGGCTCACCGCCAGACAGGAGTACTCGCCGTGCAGTCCGAAGTGTCTGCCTGGGAGGTTTTGGGGCTGGAGCCCACCGCGGACGAGAGCGAGGTCCGTCAGGCGTATCTCCGCGCCGCCCTACAATGTCACCCCGACCGTTGCCCGAACGATCCCGGCGCGGCCCGCCGGTTTCATCGCATCAGCGAGGCGTATCAGAGCACAATGCGCCGTTGCCGCGGCCGGCGGCGCACGCAGCGGCTGCTGAACGCCCCTCCCGTCAGCCCACGGGAATTTGCCCTGCGCGATTGGGGCCGGCCGCAGATGGCGACCTTCGTGCCCGATACGAAGGACCACCGTATGGACTGGCTGGCCCGGCTCGGCGGCCAACGGATGATCCGCCCGCGCATGAACGAGAACCGGGCCTTCGTGATCCTCTGGATTCTGGCGCTGATTGTCGGGGGAGTCGCCGCCACGATCGGGGCCGGTGTGTGGTTCGCCCCGGCCACGCGCGGCTTGCCGGCTGCGGCGGCCGTAATGGCATACGGCGGCTTGGCGCTGGCGAGCTATGCGGCCGTCATCGCCGGGGCGATCCTGGCGATCATCGTCACGCGCCGCGTCGTTTGGCTGGTCCAGAACCTTCGGCTGAACTGGATGCGCGTTCTGCCGCCCCCACCTTCGGACGGCCCGGCCCTCAACTGACTTCGCCGGAGCGACTTCCGTCCGTCAGCATTCATTCAGGTCCGTCCGCCAATACGCCGATACTCCCCTTGATGGCATAGACGGCCGAATTGGCCCTTGACGAAGGGTCGGCAAGGCGTTGTACTCTGTGCATGGACGGCAGCTCGGTAGCGGGCTGCGGAGAAATCGTCACAACTTTTTCTTAGTTCCGCAGTTGTGCTGCGTAACATATTGTTAGGTGCAATGGCCAAGCGGCCGCCTCGGCGAGCGGCGGGCGGATGACAAGGAACGGACGCCTGATGAGCCGACGCCGGGTAGTTCAGTTGACTCGACCTCATCTTGTTATCGGAAAGGACAAGAAGATGGATCACACGAAACGCGTATTTGCTGTAGGACTTGCGATGCTGGTAGCCGCGGCCGCTGTCGGTTGCCGGGAGCACATGCCCCATTCGTTCACGCTCGGCACGGGCACGATGGAGCGTACGCACCCCAAGCCGGCCGAGGGTGGCTACTACGAGAATTGGGATCCGTACGCCGCCACGATCGAGGTCACGCCCGAGCGGGACGTAAACCCGGTCAACACCCAGCACATCCTGATCGCGACGGTGCTGGACCACGACGGCGAGCCGCTGCCGAACCGGCGGGTCGAATGGACGCTGCCCGAGGGTAGCGTCGGCGCGTTCGTCGAGGTGGATGAGAGCGGGTGGCGCGCCAGCCGCGGCTACAAGGTCACGAGCCGCTTCGCCGTGACTCACACGAACAACTTCGATCATGTCCTTACGCGCGGCAACGACGACCCGTCCGACGATATCCACCTGAAGGCGGGCCAGACCTGGGCCGTGATTACCTCTCCCGTTGAGGGCACCAGCCACGTAACGGCGTACGCCCCCGGCATCTACGACTGGGACAAGCACAAGGTCTTCGTCGAGAAGCACTGGTACGACGTGGCCTGGAAGCTCCCGCCGGCGGCGACGAACCCCGTCGACACGCCCCATGAGCTGGTGACGGACGTGGCCAAGTACTCCGACGGCAGCCCGCTCGAGGGCTACCACGTGACGTACAAGATCCTGGACGGCCCGGGCGCCCAGTTCGACGAGAACGACGACACGGCCATCACGGTCAAGACGAACGCCGAGGGCAAGGCCAAGGCGACGCTCGTCCAGACCGAGCCGAAGGAAGGCACCAACCGCATCCAGATCGACGTGGTGCGGCCCGAGAACGTGCCCTGCTGCAAGCCGGCCGTCCATATGACCAGTGGCGTGACGACCAAGACCTGGGTCGGCCCGGACATCGCCATCAGCAAGAACGGCCCGGCCAGCGCTATGGTCGGTGACGAGGTGACCTACCAGATCGCCGTGACGAACCCGTCGGACGTGGCCGCCACGGACGTGAAGGTCGTGGACGAGATTCCGGGCAATGTCGAGTACGTCAGCAGCGACCCCGAGGCGACCCGGCGCGGCGGCCAGTTGCACTGGGACGTCGGCGAGCTGCCCGCCAAGGGCCGCAAGATGATGAACGTGACCTTCCGGGCCACCGAGACCGGCCGCATCCACAACTGCGCGACGGTCACGGCCGCCTACGGCTTGCGGGCCGAGGACTGTGCCGACACGCAGGTGGCCGTGGCGCGGCTGACGATGCGCAAGACCGCCCCGGAGGAAGTCCTGCTGTGTGACCCGATCACGTACGAGGTGATCGTGACCAACGAGGGCAGCGCCCCCGCGACGAACGTCCGCCTGACGGACGACCTGCCGGACGGCCTGACCTACGAGGGCCACGGCAAGGTCACCAGCAACCTCGGCACGATCCAGCCGGGCGCGTCGAAGCGCGTGCGGTACGACGTTAAGGCCGCCGAGACCGGCACCTACACAAACAAGGCGTCGGTCACGGGCGACCGCGGGCTGTCCGCCTCCGCGGACGTCAAGACGGTCGTTCGCCAGCCGGTCCTGACGATCACCAAGGAAGGCCCCGGTCGTCGTCTACTCGGCCGGGAGATGACCTACACGATCACCGTGGCCAACAAGGGCGACGGCGATGCGCGGAACACGACGCTCGTCGACACGCTGCCGACGAACGCCGAGTTCGTCAGCGCCAGCGGCGGCGGCACGATGAGCCGCGGCAAGGTCACCTGGAACCTCGGCACGCTGGAGCCGGATCAGTCCCGTGAGGTCACCGTGACGCTGCGGGCGACCGCCAAGGGCGAGGTCCGCAACGTCGCCAGCGTCCGGGCCTATTGCGCCGAGGCGGACGGCGAGATCGTCACCGAGGTCGAAGGCATCCCGGCGATTCTGCTGGAGTGCGTGGACACCGACGATCCGATCGAGGTCGGGGCGAACACGACCTACGTGATCACCGTGACCAACCAGGGATCGGCGGTCGGAACGGGTGTCGTCATCGCGTGCACGCTCGCCGCGGAGCAGGAGTTGGTTTCCGCTGACGGCGAAACCGAGGACACCGTCGATGGCCGGAAGGTCACCTTCGCACCGATCGACACGCTGGCGGTCGGCGCCGAAGCCGTCTACCGCGTCGTGGTCAAGGGCGCGAGGGCGGGCGACGTTCGGTTCGAAGTCACTCTGAAGAGCGACCAGATGTCCACGCCCGCGATGGAAACCGAAGCCACACGCATCTACGCCGACTAGGCACGGTGTGGTACGCATAGCCGGGGCGCCGGCCCGAGTGGGCCGGCGCCCCTTGTCTTGCGCCGAGAGACCTCGAAATCGCATCCGGATTCCGCGAGGCGCTATCATTGTGCGGAAAGCGTCGGCCGCGACGCGCCGCGTATCCGTGAATTACGCCGAATAAGGAGATTCCACCATGAAGCCACGATCTCACCTCGCCTTACTGGCCACGGGCCTTCTGCTGGCCACCGCCTTCGCGGGCTGCGAGCAGCCCCCGCAGAAGCCCGGCGATCGAGACCCCCGCATGGGCCCGCCGCCCGACAGGTCCCGTGCGCCGCGGCGCGAGACCTCGCCGCCCGCGCCGCGCCGCAGCGGTTCAGCCGGTCGCTTCAGCGCCCCCGCGGGTCACGCGGCCGTGGCGATGTACCTGCCCTCGGGCGACGAGGCCGGCAGTCCAATCAGCGTCCTCAAGCACGCCCCGCGAGAGGTCGTCGTCGGGCAGCCGTTCGACTGGACCATCGAGGTGACCAACACCACGGACGTCGACCTCGATGAAGTGACCCTGCGCGAGGAGTTCCCGCCGGAGTTCCGCCCGATGGCCGCCACGCCGGACGGCGACGTGGCCGGCCGGACCGCCACCTGGAACCTGGGCACGCTGGCGGCCGGGGCCACGGAGCGTCTCACCGTCCGCGGCACGGCCGCCGACATCGGCTCGCTGGTGAGCTGCTCCCATGTGAGCTACAGGATCCCCCGCGTCTGCCTGGCCGTCGAGGCCGTCCGCCCGGCCCTGGAGCTGACCAAGACCGGCCCGGCCGACGTCCTCGCCTGCGACGACATCGCCTACGTGCTGACGGTCACCAATACGGGCACCGGACCGGCCACAAACGTCCGTGTCATGGATGACCTGCCGGACGGCCTGCGGACCGTGGACGGCGAGGAATCGGCGGCTTTCCGCATCGCCTCGCTGCCGGCCGGCGCATCGCGCAAGATGGAGGTGGTGGTTCGTGCCGCGGGGCCCGGGCGGTACGTCAACAAGGCCACGGCCGCGGGGGACCCCGGCCTCACGGCTGATGCCGAGTTCACCACGACCGTCCGGAAGCCCACGCTCGAGGTCACGAAGACCGGGCCGGAGATGCGCTACGTCGGCCGTCCGGTGGAGTACGAGATCACCGTCCGCAACACCGGTGACGGCGAGGCCCGCCGCACGACGCTGACGGATACGCTGAGCGACCACCTGACCTTCGTACGGGCCTCCGACGGGGGCACGATGAGCCGCGGCAAGGTCACCTGGGACCTCGGCACGCTCGATCCTGGCGACGCCCGAACGGTCGCCGTCACCGCCGAGGCCCGTCGAATGGGCACGGCACGCAACGAGGCCACGGCCGAGGCCTACTGCGCCCGCGGCTCGGCCGCCGTGACGACCGAGATCGAGGGCATCCCCGCCATCCTGTTGGAATGCGTGGACATCGAGGACCCGGTCGAGGTCGGGACGAACACGACCTACGTCATCACCGTGACGAATCAGGGCTCGGCGGTCGGCACCGACATCGTCATCGCGTGCACGCTGCCGCCGGAGCAGGCGTTCGTCTCCGCGGACGGCCCGACGGAAGACACCGTCGACGGCAAGAAGGTGGCGTTCGCCCCGATCGACACGCTGGCGCCCAAGGACAAGGCGACCTATCGCGTCGTGGTAAGGGGCACCCGGCCGGGGGACGTTCGGTTCGAGGTTATGCTGACCAGCGATCAGATGACCAAGCCGGCCCGGGAAACCGAGGCCACCCGCATCTACGCAGACTAGACGGCCTCGGGCGCGGGGCTAGCGGGCGCCGGGCCGCATGGGCCGGCGCCCGCGGCTCTGCGCGGCCTGCCGGGCGGCATTGTCCCGCCGCCCGCCGGCCGGTATAGTGTGGCCCCAATGCCCGTACCTCGCCGCGCACGGTTCGCGCGGCCGCGAGACGCCAAAGGAACGCCATGCCCAAACGGGACGACATTCGGACGATCCTCATCGTCGGCTCCGGCCCGATCGTCATCGGCCAGGGCTGCGAGTTCGACTACTCCGGCACGCAGGCATGCAAGGCCCTCCATGAGGAGGGCTACCGCATCGTGCTGGTCAACTCGAACCCGGCCACGATCATGACCGACCCGGAGATGTCCGACCGGACGTACATCGAGCCGATCACGCCCGAGGCCGTCGCCAAGGTCATCGCCCGCGAGAAGCCCGACGCCCTGTTGCCGACGCTGGGCGGTCAGACCGGCCTCAACACCGCGGTAGCCGTGCACGACGCCGGCGTGCTGGACGAGCACAACGTCGAGTTGATCGGCGCGACGCGCGACGTGATCCACCGGGCCGAGGATCGAACGGAGTTCAAGAACGTCTGCCTGTCGGTCGGCCTCGAGGTACCCGCAAGCGGCGTGGCGCACACGATGGACGAGGCGCGGGCCATCGCAGAGGAGGTCGGCGTGCCCTGCTGCATCCGCCCGGCCTACACGCTGGGCGGCACGGGTGGCGGCTTCGCCTTCAACTACGAGGAGTTCGAGCGGATGGCCCAGCGCGGGCTCGACGCCTCGCCCATCAGCGAGATCCTCATCGAGGAGTCCGTCCTCGGCTGGAAGGAATACGAGCTGGAGGTCATGCGCGACCGGGCGGACAACGTGGTCATCGTCTGCTCGATCGAGAACGTCGACCCGATGGGCGTGCACACCGGAGACTCGATCACCGTCGCTCCGGCCCAGACGCTGACCGACAAGGAATACCAGCTCATGCGGGACGCGGCCATCCGCGTGATCCGCGCAGTGGGCGTCGAGACGGGCGGCAGCAACATCCAGTTCGCGGTCGACCCCGCGACCGGCCGAATGGTCGTGATCGAGATGAACCCGCGCGTCAGCCGTTCCTCCGCGCTGGCGTCGAAGGCCACGGGCTTCCCCATCGCCAAGATCGCCGCGAAGCTCGCGGTGGGCTACACCCTCGACGAGATCCCCAACGACATCACGCGCGAGACGCCCGCTTGCTTCGAACCGACGATCGACTACGTCGTGACGAAAATCCCGCGGTGGACCTTCGAGAAGTTCCCGGACGCCGATGAAACGCTGACGACTCAGATGAAGTCCGTCGGCGAGGCCATGTCCATCGGCCGTACGTTCAAGGAATCCCTCCAGAAGGGCATCCGCTCGATGGAGGTCAAGCGCTTCGGCCTCGGGCTGGACAAGAACGACAAGTGGCTGGCGGCGCAGAGGACTGAGCCGGGAGGACTCCAGACTGAGGGCTCCGGATTCCCCACTCCGAACTCCGAACTCGTCGTCGAATGGCCCATCGACGACGCCAAGCTCCGCCGCAAACTGAGCGTTCCCGCACAGGGCCGACTGTATTATGTCCGCTACGCGTTGAAGATGGGCTGGACCGTTCCGCAGGTCCACGAGCTGACCAAGATCGACCCGTGGTTCCTGACCCACCTTGAGCAGCTTGTTCGGTTCGAGGATGACCTCACGGCCGTGAAGGCACCGGAGCAGGCGCCCGAATCGCTGTGGCGCCAAGCCAAGCAATGGGGCTACTCGGACGTCCAGCTCGCGACCATTTGGGAGGCGACGCCGGAGGCCGTGCGAGAGACCCGCGAGCGAATAGGCGTCAAGCCCGTCTACAAGCTCGTGGACACCTGTGCGGCCGAGTTCGAGGCCTACACGCCCTACTACTACTCGACGTATGAGACGCCGTATCGCGTCATCGCGGATGACGAGGCCGCTCCGGCCTCCGAACTCCGGCCTCCGAACTCAGACGACGAGGTCCGGGTCTCGGACAAGAAGAAGATCGTGATTCTCGGCGGCGGCCCGAACCGGATCGGCCAGGGCATCGAGTTCGACTACTGCTGCGTTCACGCGGTCATGGCCGCCAAGGAGCTGGGCTACGAGGCCGTGATGGTGAACTCGAACCCCGAGACCGTCTCGACCGACTACGACACGTCCGACATGCTCTTCTTCGAGCCGCTGACGCTCGAGGATGTGCTGAACATCTGCGAACGGCTCAACGGCCGGTCTCTAAACGCAGAGAGCGCCGAGAACGCGCAGGATGACCAAGTGGAGTCGGCCTCCCCAAGCGGGCATGACGAGAATGAGGGCGCTGGCGGCTCCTCCGTCTCTGCGGCCTCGGCGCCAAGAGAAGGGCTGCTCCACGGCGTTATTGTGCACCTCGGCGGGCAGACGCCGCTGAACCTCGCCCGCGGGCTGGAGGAGGCGGGCGTGCCGATCATCGGCACGTCGCCCGAGAGCATCGACCTGGCGGAGGACCGCCAACGGTTCGGGCAGATCCTCGAGGAACTCGGGCTCAAGTGCCCCGAGGGCGGCACGGCCTTCAGCGTCGAGCAGGCGCGCGAGGTCGCGGCCCGCATCGGCTACCCGGTCCTCGTCCGGCCGAGCTACGTCCTCGGCGGACGGGCGATGGAGATCGTCTCGGACGAGCAGCAACTTGACGTCTACATGGCCAAGGCCGTGGACGCCTCAACTGTCGGGCGGGACCATCCGATTCTCATCGACAAGTTCCTGGCCGGGGCGACCGAGGTGGACGTTGACTGCATCGCGGACTTCGGCGCGAGTCGAGAATCTCGGGTCGTGACTGCCGAGGGAACGGAAGGAACGGAGGCAAGCCCGGGCCCACGAGCTCCCGAATCCTCCGTTGCCTCCGCGGCCTCCGCGGCCGCTACCCACAAGCCGCGGGCCGTGATTTGCGGCGTCATGGAGCACATCGAGGAGGCGGGCGTTCACAGCGGGGACTCGGCCTGCGCCCTGCCGCCTTTCTCGCTGTCCGATGAGGTCGTCGCGGAAATCGAGCGGCAGGCCAAGCTCCTGGCCAAGCGGCTCGCGGTTCGCGGCCTGATGAACATCCAGTTCGCGGTGAAGGACGACGAAGTCTACATCATCGAGGTCAACCCGCGTGCCTCGCGAACCGTGCCGTTCGTCTCCAAGGCCACGGGCGTTCCGTGGGCCAAGATCGCGGCCAAGGTCATGGCGGGCAAATCGCTGGCCGAGTTGGGCGTCACGGAGGCCCAGCGCCCGGCCCAGACGTCGATCAAGGAAAGCGTGTTCCCCTTCACGAAGTTCCCGGGGGTAGATGTGATCCTGGGCCCGGAGATGCGCTCCACCGGCGAGGTGATGGGTGCCGACATGACGTTCCCGCTGGCGTTCGCGAAGAGCCAGATGGCCGCGGGGGTGCACCTGCCGACCCAGGGCACGGTCTTCCTGTCGGTGCGGGACGCGGACAAGCCCAAGGCGGCCGCGCTGGCCCGACGGCTGGCCGAGATGGGCTTCTCGCTCGTCGCCACGGGCGGCACGCACGAGACGCTCGCCGAGGCCGGCGTGCCCAGCCGACGGATCGACAAGCTCGTCGAGGGCCGGCCCAACATCGCCGACCTCATGGCCAACGGCGAGGTCCACCTCCTGATCAACACGCCGACCCGCCGAGGCCCGACGACCGACGAAGGCAAGATCCGCGCGCTGGCCACGCTGCGGAACCTGCCGCTGATCACGACGATGACCGCCGCCGCGGCGGCCGTCGAGGGCATCGCCGCCCTCCGCGAAGGCGCCGCCGACGGGGGCTGGGGCGTGCGGGCGCTGCAGGACTACTTCCCGAAGTAACCCGGCAAGTAGCGAAAGGCCCGCCCGCGTGCACGCAGAAAGACGCGTTCACGCGCTACAACTGAGACCTGCCGTCGCCCTATCGTTTCGCCGTGGCGAGTTTGCGCTGTGCGGCGTCCATCTGTTCGGCGGTCGGCGCGCGGCCGTGCTCCATCATGTCGCGGAAGCAGGTGAACAGGTAGGTCGCATCGTGCGGACCGGGGCTGGCCTCCGGGTGGTACTGCACGCTGAAGAGGCACTCGTCGCCATGTGAGAAGCCCTCGACCGTCTGATCGTTGAGGTTGATGTGCGTCACCTCCGCGCCGCGATTCGCCAACGACGCCCCGTCGATGGCGAAGCCGTGGTTCTGTGAGGTGATCTCGACCTTGCCGGTGGCCTCGTTGCGGACGGGCTGGTTCGCGCCGTGGTGGCCGAACTTGAGCTTGTAGCTCTCCCCCCCAAGGGCCAGCCCGAGGAGCTGGTGCCCCAGGCAAATGCCGAAAATCGGTACCTTGCCCACGAGGTCCCGGAGCGTGTCGATGGTGTAGGTCACGGCCGCCGGGTCGCCCGGCCCGTTCGAGATGAACACCCCCTCCGGCTGCCGCTCGAGGATCGCCTCCGGACCTTCCGTCGCAGGAACCACCGTCACGTCGCAGCCGTGCTCGACCAAGTTGCGGAAGATATTCGTCTTCGCCCCGCAGTCGACCGCCACCACCCGGTAGCGCTTTCCGGGTTCCCCGCCGCGGGCCTGCGCGAACGGGCTGGCGTAGCCCTCAGGCCACTCGTAGGCCTCGCCCGGCGTAACGACCTTCACCAGATCCTGCCCGGTCATGTCCGGCAGTTCGCGGGCACGGCGGACCAGCTCGGCGTCGGCCAGATCCTCGGTGCTGACCACGCCGTTGACCGCACCGGCCGTGCGGATGTGCCGCGTCAGCGCCCGGGTGTCGATCCCGGCGATCGCCACGACGCCCGCCTCCGCAAGATACGCATCCAAGTCCTTCTCGCTACGGCAGTTGCTCGTGACCGGCGAGAGCTCCTTCACGACGAAGCCGGCCACCTGCACTCGCTTGTCGTGGGACTCGACGTCCTCGGCGTTCACGCCGTAGTTGCCCATCTGCGGGTAGGTCATTGTCACGATCTGCCCGGCATAGGACGGGTCCGTCAGGACCTCCTGGTAGCCGCTCATGGCGGTGTTGAACACGACCTCGCCGCCGCTCGTCCCGGCCGCGCCGAAGCACGTGCCCTCGAACACCAGCCCGTCAGCCAGCGCCAGCTTACATGGTTTGCCTGCTGCCATCATGGTCTCCTCGGCCCGGCATTCTACCAGCCCCGTGCCGACGGGCCAAACCTCGCTGCGATGCCGGCCGCATGCGGCTCGCCGCGGGAGCCGCCCGCCGCCTGGACGGCCAAGGCGGTCGTGCCACTCACACGGGCATGGCATCCGTGCCCTGACAACGGCTGTTCCCCTTACCGGCGGGTTTCCTGTATGCTGTGCCCTTCGGTCGATCCTCTGCGGCCAGGATTCAGGAAGGGCTCAACGTGTCCGATGAGATGCACCACGAATGCGGCGTCGCCGCCTTGTATTGGCTGCAAGAGTCACAAAACCGGGGTGGCCCGGCCAGCCGGACGGTTCGCAACGGCAACGTCGCCCCGCTTCTGCCGCGGATGCTGCTGGACCTGCAGAACCGCGGGCAGCTCGCGGCAGGCATGAGCCGCTACCGTCCGGCCTGCCCTCGCCTGCTGGACACGTACAAGGACGTGGGCACGGTGATCGAGGCCTTCCAGATGTCGCACCCGTCGGAGTACCAGGACGTTCTGGCGTCAATGGCCGGGCGGGCTGCGATCGGCCACACCCGCTACAGCACGTGCGGCGCCGACGACGTCCGGTATGCCCAGCCGTTCGAGCGGCACCACGGCCGGCTGTGGAAGTGGTTCTGCTTCGCCTTCAACGGGCAACTCGCCAACTACCCCGAGCTGCGCGAGGGCATTTTGTCCAAGCAGCACTACCACTTCACGCTGGACACGGACACCGAGATGCTCATGCACGCACTGGGCTACCGCCTGCGGGGAGACCGGCCGGCCGACCTGGTGAAGGTCATGGCCTCGTTGAGCCGGTCGTTCGACGGGGCCTACAACATGGTCTTCCTGGACGCCATGGGCCGTATGCTCATCGCCCGGGACCCGCTCGGGCTGCGCCCGCTGAGCTGGGCCGTGCAGGGCCGGCTGCTCGGCGCGGCCAGCGAGTCGGTCGCGCTGACGAACATGGGCTTCCGCGACGTGCGGGATGTGGCGCCGGGCGAGGCCGTCATCGTCGAGGACGGACAGGTCCGCACGGAGCAGTATGCCCGCCGGCGCCGGCATGCCCACTGCTTCTTCGAGTGGGTGTACTTCGCCAACGTCGCCAGCACGATGGCCGGCACAAGCGTGTACGTGAGCCGCGCCCGCGCCGGGCAGCGCCTGGCGGAAATGGAAACCGAGGCGGTCGGCGAGGACGCCGTTGTCGTGCCCGTTCCGGACACCGCCAAGGCGGCGGCTGACGCCTTCGCCTACGCGCTGGGCGTGCCTTCGGTCGAGGGGCTCATCCGCAATCGCTACGTCGGTCGGTCGTTCATCGAGCCGCGCCGTACGCGGCGACGCACCGCCCGGAGCAAGTACACCCCCCTCCCGGCCGTGCTGAATGGCAAAAAGGTCTTCCTCGTCGAGGATTCCATCGTGCGGTCAACGACGCTGGCGACGCTGGCCCGACAGATTCGCAGCCGGGGCGGCGCGCGAGAAATTCATGTCCGCGTGGCGAGCCCCCCCATCGTCGCCCCGTGCTTCTACGGCATCGACATGTCGACGCTGGAGGAACTGTTCGCGCCGCGGTTCACCGACGCGGGCTATGACGGCCGGCCGTCGGAGGAGTTAACCGCCCGCATGGCCGAGGAGTTGGGCCTGGACAGTTTGCGGTACCTCTCCGTGGATGATCTCGGACCTTGCATGGGCATCGACGGTCGCTCGCTCTGCACGGCCTGCGTCACGGGGCGATACCCCACCAAGTGGGGCAACAAGCTCATCGAACGCGCCCGCAGGAACCAAGCCACCGGCCGCAAGGGCCGCACGTACGAGTAGGCCGCTACGCGGCCGCGGTGCCGGCCACCATCCCCGCCAGCAGGTGCTCCGGCGTCAGCGCGTCCTGGGCCGGCAGCGCGCGCCGGCGGGCGTCCACCCATTCCAGCATGGCCTCGACCGCCTGCGGCTCGAACTGCCGCCCGGACTCCTCCGACAGGATCGCCAACGCCTCCTGCACGGTGCGGGCCGTGCGGTAGACGCGTTCGGACGTGATCGCGTCAAACGTGTCTGCGACCGCCAGGATGCGGGCCCCCTGCGGGATGGCCGTGCCGTGCAGCCCGTCGGGGTAGCCCTTGCCGTCCCATCGTTCGTGATGGTGGCGGATGATGGGCAGCTCGCGCTCCAGAAGGCGCATCTGGTCGAGGATGCGCACACCGATCATCGGGTGCTGCTCCATGATGCGGCGTTCCTCGGCCGTGAGCTTGCCCGGCTTGCCGAGGATGTCGTCGGGCACGCCGATCTTGCCGATGTCGTGGATCATCGCGGCGCGGCGGATTACGTTCACGGTTTCGTCATCCATGCCCATGTGTTCGGCGATGGCGACGGAATAGTGCATGACGTTGTCGCTGTGGTTCCGGGTGTAGGTATCGCGGGCCTCGAGGGCCTGCACAAGCGCCCAGACGCTCTGCACGAGGACCTCCTTCGAACGGACGGACATGTCCGTCAGCCGGCTGCGAAGCTCGTCGATCTTCTGTTCGTCGACCTCCTCGCTGACTTCCCGGCCCATGCCCTGTCCATCCCAGGCCTTGACGCGATTCCGGCCGGTCCGCTTGGCCTCGTAAAGCGCCAGGTCCGCGCATCGCACGAGCGCCTCGACGCTCAGGTCCCCGTCCGGTTCGTACTGGGCCACGCCGCAACTGACGCGCACCGTCAGTCCATTGGGCATCGACAGCTTCTGCGTCCGCAGGCGGAGCCGCTCCAGGAGCGACACCGCGCCCTCCAACGTCGTCTCGGGCAGCAATAGGACGAACTCGTCGCCACCATAGCGTGCCACCACGTCGGCCTCGCGCTTCTCCTGCTCGACGCAACGGGCGAAGCGGCACAGAACCTCGTCCCCCACGATGTGTCCGCAGCCGTCGTTGATGGACTTGAAATCGTCCAAGTCGGCCATCGCCACACAGAACGGGCGTTTGTAGCGCTGGGAGCGAGTGAACTCTCCCTCCAGCTTCTTCTCGAAAAGCCGCCGCGAACCGACCTCCGTCAGGGAATCAGTCATCGAATCGCGCCGGGCCTGCTGGTATAAGCTCGCGTTGGTCAGGTTCGCGTTGAGCACCTCGCGTATCAGCGAGGCCTTGTACCAGACAAGGTCCGCCAGCTCCGTCAACTCCTCGGACAGCCCGCACATGCACAGGAAGCCCTCGGCCGTCTCCACGCTGTCCGGGCAATTGCGTTTGAGGCCGTGGATCTCCAGCGGAACCAGCACTCGAGGCGATGCCGCGCCCAATTGACAACACCGGCACGGGGCGTCGTCGTACTTCACGGCGTCGCCGCCGCAGTCGACGTCTCGCAGACCGTCGTCCGGCAACGGACATCCGCGGCGGTGTACCAGCAGCGGGCCGGACTTCTCGGGATCCCCAAAGAACAGCACGCTTCGCTCGGCACCGAAGATCTTCGGCACCTCGCTGGTCACCAGCTCCACGACCTCGTCCAGGTCCAAGCTCTTGAGGCAGGTGGACAGCATCGCGACCTGCTCGGCCGCGTCGCGCATCGCCCGGTCCGCCTTGACCTGGTGGGCCATCACATCCCGGCTGGAGATGATGCCGACGATCCGTCCTGTCTCGTCGACCACCGGCAGATGGCGGATTCGGCGACACATCATGATTTCCTGCGCCTTCTTCATCGTCGTGCCGGGTGCGCAGGAAGCGGGGTCGGGGGTCATCAACTCCGTGACACAGACGGACCGCATGGGCCGGCCGTTGCGGGTTACCCGGTTCACCAGGTCCCGCTCTGTGATAATCCCCACCAGTTTTCCGGATGTATTCGTAACCATCACGGCCCCGATGGAGTACTTGCACATCAACTCCGCCGCGTCGTGGACCGTGCCGTCCGAGGACATGCTGACCACACCGGGTGCCTCCGCCCGTGTCAGGTGTGCCATCACGCTATCCTTTCGTCCAGCCATAGCGGGGCTACCCCCCAGAAGAGGGGTTCCCCCCCAACGTCGGCACCCAGCCACCTCCGTCTACATCGCCACTACGGCAAGGCCGCTTGAGCAGCAAGTACGCATAGAACGCCACCGCTGCACTGCGAAGCATCGGCTGAGACGACCGAAGCGCCCCGCATGCGCCGTATCGCGGCCACGGGAGGTGATGAGACGGACTCCTAATGGAGCGTCAACGAGATCTGCTCGGCGGCGCCGGCCGCGCCGCCGGGGCGCACCCAGGCGGTCAGCTTGAACGGATGCGGCAGCTCCGGCGCCCGGAGCCCCGGGTCGTACGTCAGGCGGATGTACTGGCCCGGCTCCAGGGTCACATCGCTGCCGGGCCCGAGATGGGCGTCTCGCGCGAAACCGCGGATCAGCACGGCGTCGGCGGGCACGAACAGCGGCTCGGACGACGACGTGTTCACGACGTCCGCCACCAGCGTGTAGAGATGCGGCAAGGCCAAGTGGCGGGAAACCTCCGACTCCACGATCCGCAGCCGCCAGCCCCGACCCGCCAACTCGGCGCCTTGCGTCAGAGAAACGCGCCACCGGCCCTCTTCCGCATCCAGTTCCAGCCGGGCGGGCCGGGTCCGCGACCCGCCGGACGGAAGGACGCAGCCCCCCACGGCCGTCAGGGCAATGCAGGCCAGCGCGGCTCTCACGGCTCGGAGCCCTCGCCACGAGAGCGGTACTCGGGCAGGAACATCAGCGTGTCGGAGACGGGGCCGAGTGCGGCGCGGGCCTTCTCCAGCCAGGCGCGGGCCTCCTCGTGCCCCGGCTGCAACTGGAGGCAGCATTGGTAGTAGTACAAGGCCTCCTCGTATTGTTCTTGGGCGTGCATGACGCGGCCCATGTAGTAGTAGGCCTTGGGGTCGCCCGCATCCTCGCGGATCGACGCGGCCAGAAGCTCTTGGGCCTTCTCGATTCGACCCACCTGAAACATGCTGATCCCACGGTCGCGCTTGTGGATCGCCTCCGAGCAGCCCGATAGCAGCGGCAGTGCGGCCGCGGCCGCCAGAAACACCACGCAGAACGATCTACTCATTGTCGTACTCCCCATGTCCGGAAGTCGCGGCTCACGCCCGCATCTCGCAAGCGAGAGCCATATACGGATAGTATCATAGCGATGAGCATGCCCTTTGTCATTCATCTACACCGCCGGGACGATGACGAGCACTACGACCTGATGCTCGCGCCGCCGTCCGCCGGCGCGGATGATGCCAACGCCCCGCTGGCGACATGGCGACTGCCCGACGACCCCGCCGGCCTGGCCGAGGATGCCTCCATGCCCGCGGCGCGGATTCAGGACCATGGGCGGCACTTCCTGACCTACGAGGGCCCGCTGCGGCAGAACCGGGGTGAGGTCCGCATCGTCCACCGTGGCCGCTACGAAGCCGAGCAGGCCGGACACGAGCAATGGGTATTCTCGATGCGCGGCAGCCGCCTCCGCGGCCGCTTTCAGCTCCGGCATGCCGGTGGCGATGCGTGGCGGCTCACCCGCCTGCGGCCGGCGGCTCCGGCGTAAAATGCAGCGTCATCTTCCCCTCCTCGATGTCCAGGCCGGCCAGGCGGACGCGCTTCGCCTCGCGCAGGCCGAGGACGGGGGTGATCGGCTCGCCCCCGATGGCGCGCACTACGGCCGCCATCAGCCGCCGCATCTGTTGCGCCGTCGGAACCGCGCCGCCGGCGGCCGACCGCAAATCCGCGTCCACGGCGTCCGCAGCGCGCGACCGCAACGACTCCATCGCGCGGTCCACGACCGCCCGCGGCACCGGCAGCCGCCCGATGCGCGCCCCGGCCACGTCCAGACGCAGCAGACCGGCATCGGTCAGCGACGGCTTCACCCGTAGCGTCAGGACCTTATCGTAGCCGCTCTGGCGGACCATCAGCGACAGCTCGCCCTCGTGCATCGCCACGGCCGGGCCGGCCAGCCGCGAATCCCGCATCTGCGACCGGACCGTTCCCCCGCTCTCGCCCGGCAATTGGGCGACGACTTCGTCCATCGAGGCCAGGTACTCGTTCAACTCGCCCTCCTCGATGACGATATCGAAGGGCTTGGCGCGCTCGACCGGGTTGTGGAAATCGTGTACCGCCCGCCGGATGAACTGCCTGGCCGCCCGCTCCCGCTCCTCCTGCGACAGGTCCGCCGGGCGGTAGTCGGTCGGAACCAAAGCCGCCAGGACGTACAGAACGACCGCCGCCACCAGCAGAAGCCCCACGAACCCGACCAGCAGCTTGAGCAGTGTCTTCACGAGGTGCTCCGTGTCCCGCCCGCGACACGCGCGACGAACGCCTCGTATTCCTCGCGCGAGTCGATCCGCGCGCCACGGTAGTTCACCACGGCCACGGCGATGTCGTATCCGTGTTCCAGGACCCGTAGCTGCTCGAGCTTCTCGGCCCTCTCGGCCGGCGTCGTCTCCAGCTTCGCGTACGCCCGCAGGAAGCCCGCCCTGTACGCGTAGATGCCGTGGTGAATCAGGTATTCAGGCGAGGCGTCCCCGTCTCGATCGTGCGGAATCGTCGCCCGCGAGAAGTACATGGCCTTGCCGCGTCGGTCCACGACGACCTTCGTCATGCTTGGAATCGCCGCCTCCGCGGCCGACATCGGCGCCGCGAGCGTGGCAATGGGAGCGTCCGTCGACTCCAGCAGCTCCACGAGGCGGTCCACGCACGCGGCCGGCATTTCGGGCTCGTCCCCCTGCACGTTCACGACCATCGCGTCGTCCGGCAACTCCAGCCCCCGCGCGGCCTCCGCCACGCGGTCCGTGCCGCTGCGGCAGGTGTCGCTCGTCAGCATCGCGTCGCCCCCGAACCGGCCGACGGCCGCCGCGATGCGTTCGTCGTCCGTGGCGACGAGTATCCGCTCCAGCCGTCCGGCCGGGCGAATCGACTCGACGACGTGCTGAATCAGCGGCTTGCCCGTCTCGGCAAGAAGCATCTTGCCGGGCAGCCGCTTGGAGGCATGGCGCGCGGGGATGACCGCGATGGCGTTCATGGGGCCACGAGCATAGCGCCGCGGCCGGCGAATGCAAGCGCCGGCGGGGAACCTACGCCCGGCTGACGTAGTCGCCCGTGCGCGTATCGACGACGATCTGCTCGCCCTTTTCGATGAACGGCGGGGCCTTGACCCGTGCGCCGCCCTCGCAGTCAACCTCCTTGGCCTGGTTCGTCGCCGTCGCGCCCTTGACGACCGGCGGGGCGTCGGACACGGTCAGGGTCACCGTCGGCGGCAGCTCGGCCGTGACCGGCTGGCCCTCGACGAAGTCCACGGTGACCTCGATGTTCTCGGTGAGGTACACCGACTTCTCGCCGACCAGCTCCTTCGGCAGCGTCGTCTGCTCGTAGCTGTCGGGGTCCATCACGATGTGCCCCTCGTTGTCCGAGTACAGGTACTCCATGCGCCGCGTGTTGACGATCGCCTGCTCGAACGGCTCCGTCGTCCGGAACCGCTCGGAGATGAGCTGGCCCGTCTGGAGGTTCTTGAGCGAAATCGACTGGTAGCTCTGGCCCTTGCCCTTGGCGATCTTCTCGTTGCTCTGGCAAACCCAGATGCCGTCCTTGTACTCGACCGCCTGTCCGCGGCGGAGATCACTTGCCTTGATGCTCATTCCTATTCCTTGTGCGCTGCTGGATGCCGCCCCCGCCTCCGGCCAATCGCCTCTGGCCTCCGATACGCCCGGGAGGACTCGAACCTCCGACCTTCGGTTTAGGAAACCGATGCTCTATCCTGCTGAGCTACGGGCGTGCGGTCCAGCCAATTTACTCCGGCACGGCGATCCGGTCAACCGGAGCAAGCGCTGCGGACGGAGGCGACGGCGTTCGCAGGCCAAGACGCCACCCGGCCGGCCGACGGGCGAGTCCACGGCGCGGCCGCATCGCCCGCTTCGGCGCCAGGGCCGCACGCTTCGCTAGGAACCCGCCCCGGCCAGAGGGGTCCGTGCCTTAGGATCCGCCTTAGTGAGCCGCACTTGCCGTCCGGCCGCGGTGAATGAGATTGGCCGGCCCCTGAGAAGCGTGAACGTGGCGCCCGTGCGGGTCACGCGCATCTCCAGCAACCGCCCGCGCAGCAGGAGCTTGAACCGGTAGCTGCTCCAGGCGTCGGGGATCCGCGGCTCGAAGGAGATGCCGCCGTCCCAGTCGCGCAGACCGGCGAAGCCGTTGACCACGGCCATCCAGGTCGCGCCGGCGCAGGCGAAGTGAACGCCCTCCGGCGTGTTGCCCTTGAAGTCGTACAGATCGAGGAACGCCGCCTGCCGGAAGAACCGGTACATGTCGTCCTGCCTGCCCAGCTCCGCGGCCGCGATGCTGTGCGCCGCCGGCGACAACGAGGAGGCGTGCGTCGTGCGCGGCTCGTAGAAGTCGTAGTTGGCCTCCTTGGCCTCCCGGCTGAAGCGATCGCCGAGCGTCAGCATGAGCAGAACCACGTCCGCCTGCTTGGTCACCTGGAGCCGGCCCAGTTGCAGAAGCGACATGTCCTTCTTGATCTCGTAGTTCTGCGGATAGGACGCGACGTCCACAGGGTCGCGATACAGGTACGTGTCGTCCTGTTCGTGGATGCCGAGCTCCTCGTTGAAGGGGATGTACATTGTCTCGGCGCAACGCCGCCACAGCCGAACGTCGCTTGCCTTCAACCCTGTCTTGCGGCCCAACGATTTCAGGGCATCGGGGCGGTCCTGCTTCATTCGCTCGTACACGTCGGCGGCGAACTCGAACAGGAATTGCGTCATCGCGTTCGTGTAGCAGTTGTTGTTGACGGCGTAGTTGTACTCATCCGGCCCCGTGACGAAGTTGATGCAGAACCGATCTCCCTTGAGGGGCACGAACGCCCCGAGGTCGGCCATGAATCGCGCCGTCTCGAACAGCACCTCGGCGCCGTGGTCGTAGAGGAACTCCTTGTCGCCCGTGGCCAGCCAGTATCGCCAGATGCCGTAGGCGACGTCGCAGTTGATGTGATACTGGGCGTAAGAGACCAGCGTATCGGCGTTGGACTCCAGCCCGTCGATGGTCGACCAGGGGAAGCATGCTCCGGGCCCGCCCATCGCCGCGGCGCGCTGCCGGGCTTCGTCCAGGTGGTGGCAGCGGTACATCAGCAGGGACTTGGCCAGTTCCGGCTCGGCGTACACGAAATACGGCAACATGAGCATCTCCGTATCCCAGAACACCATGCCGAAGTAGTTGTCGCCCGTCAGGCCCGTCGCCGAGATCGACCGTAGCGGATCGTCCGGGTGGTTCTGGCGCAACTGGAACATCACGAAGCGCAAGGCCTGCTGATCGGGGGCACACCCGTCGATTTCGATGTCCGCCCGCTGCCAGTGCCGATCCCAGAACGCCTTCTGCTCGTCAGCCAGCGCCTTGAAGCCGTCGGCCACGTCCTGACCGGCAACGTCCAGCGCCCGCCCGGCAAGCTGCTCTTCCGACGCCTCCCACGTGGAGACAACGGCCAAGTGCTTGTCGACGCAAGCCGTGCGGCCCTTGACCGTGGGCAGGTCGATTTCGTAGCGCCAGGTATCGCCCTCGTGGAAGGACCGCGCAGTGCTGCGCCGCCGCCCGAGCCCGCCGACGGCGTGCCCGCAGACCATCGCCACGGCCTGGTCGGAGCGGTCCGTGCGGGATACGAGGTAGTGCAACACGCCGTCCACATCCCCGCTGTCCACGATGCGCGTGCACTTCCGCCAGATCCAGCCGGTGATGGAATCGTCCCGGATTGAAGACCGCAACGTGACATCACCGGAGAAATTCAGCGGCGTGACCTCGTAGCGAATGGCCGCGCTGTGTCGCCGCACCATGCTGACCAGCCGCGTGGTGCGAATCCGGACGCGCTTGCCCCCGCTCGTGCGCCAGACGAGCGACCGTGTCACCGTGCCCCGCCTCAGGTCCAGCTCGCGCCGGTACTCAGAGACGTCGCTTTCGAACACGTCGAACCGTTCGCCGTCGATCGTCAACTCCATCAGCCGTGCATCCGGCAGGTTGACCATCGTGGTGCGGTAGACGGGCGAGTCCTTCTGCGGGAACCGCATGTTCAGCGGCTCGGTCTCGAAGAACCGATTGACGTACAGGCCCGGATGCGTTCCGTCGCAGGGCTCCTCGTGGGTACCGCGCAGGCCCATGTAGCCGTTGCACAGGGCGAAGACCGATTCCCAGTACGTCGCCCGGTGGCGGTTCGGCTCGGTCTCGACTATCGACCACGGATGCGGCGTGATGGTGCTCTTTCGGCCGGTTTCGATCAGCGCGGCCGGGTCGACTTCCGCGTACTTCCGGACGGAGTCAGCGGCCGCCCGCAGGTCATCGGCGTCGCCGACCCCAATGCACTTCATCCCGGCCGTCGACGCGGCTCGAGCGCCGGCGGCGCTGCTCGTGAATACGACGCAGTTGAACGGATGCACGCCCAGTTGCGCGGCGGCCCGCTCCAGGCACGCCGCTTGGCGATCGTCGCCGGCCCCCTTGCCGAGCGCCACCGTCGTCTCAAGCAGCTCGGACCGCCTCAGTTTGCGGACCCCAGGCCGGTTAGCCGGACCGGAATGGTACAAAGCGATCCGCACGCCCAGCTTCCGTAGCTTCCGGATGAATGATTCGGCGTCTCGCGACGGGGCTTCGCTCCTGCTGCCCAGTGGCGCCAGGGCTTCCAATTCGAAAATGGCGGCTCGAATGTTCTGCAGCACGCTTCGTTCCTTTTCTGGCGGTTCGTATCGTTCGGGCGCGGCGGGCGGCTCCGGCATCAAGGGAAGCCGGGCATCGGGGCGATTGTATCGCCCTGTTCGCAGTCGGCAATCCTCAACGGCCGAACACGCCCCGCGGATGCGCTCAGTCGGAGCGAAAGACGCGGGCGAGAACGGAGAGAACGGTGTCCCGCGCAGCCGCCCGATGACGGCTCAAGGCCGGTCCCGCATCGTCTCCTTTCGCGGACGCGGGAGCGATTCGGTGCCGATGGCGTACCCTGGCCCAGTCCTTGTCCGCGTCACGCACATCGCGGTCGGCGCGAGAGGTAAGCGACCCTCGCTACAGGGCGGCGCCGACCTGATACACGGCCGTGGCCACGAGCCAGGCCAGCGCCGTCAGGTAGGCGAACTGGAAAACGGCCCACTTCCAGCCGGCCTCTCGGATCGTCACCGCCACCGTCGCCATGCAGGGCGTGCTGATCAACGCCCAGAGCATGATACACATCCCCTGGAGCGGCGTGTACCGCTCGTGAAGCGTCTGGCGAAGGGAGTCCGAGGCCTCATCGGCTTCGTCGCCCAATGCGTAGATCACGCCCATCTGGCTGACGAAAACCTCCTTGGCGGCGAAGGCGCCGACGGCGGCGGTGGAGATCTTCCAATCGAACCCGGCCGGGCGGAGTACCGGCGCGATGCCACGCCCGATGCGTCCGATGGCCGAGTATTCCAGCTCCGCCTCGCGGCGCTCGTTGGCGATTCGTTCCAGCGTTTCCTCGCGATGCTCGGGGGGAAGGTCTGGCCGCCCCCGCACCGTCTCGGCGCGCCGGTCGAAGTCCTCGGCCCGATCGGCCGGCAGCGCGGGCCAGGTCTTCAGCGCCCATAGGACGATCACGATGGCCAGGATAATCGTGCCGGCCTTCTTGACGTACTCCCACGCCCGCTCCCACATGTGGATGATCACGCCCCGGCCGGTCGGCATGCGGTACGGCGGCAGCTCCAGCACGAGCGGCTCGGCCTCGCCGCGGAAGAAGGTCCAGCGGAACACGCGGGCGAACACGACCGCCAGCACCACGCCAAAGGCATAGAGCCCGAACAGGATCATCGCCTGGTTCGTCACCTCGAACACGCCGAACAGGCGGAACACCGTGCGGGGCGGGAAGAACGCCCCAAGGATCAACACGTAGATCGGCAGCCGCGCGCCGCAGCTCATCAACGGCAGCACGAGGATCGTCGTCAGCCGGTCGCGACGGCTCTCCAGGGTGCGGGTCGCCAGCACCGCGGGCACCGTGCAGCCGAAGCCGATCAGCATCGGGATGAAGCTCTTGCCGTGCAGGCCGATCTTCTGCATCAGGTGGTCCAGCAGGAAGGCCGCACGGGCCATGTAGCCCGTGTCCTCCAGGAACGCGATGGCCATGTACAGCAGCACGATCAGCGGCAGGAACACGAGCACCGCCCCGACGCCCTCCAGGACGCCGTCCACGATGAGCGAGCGCAGGACGCCCCCGCCCGGCCACGCGTCGCGAATCGCACCCGCCAGCGCCCCCAGGCCGCCTTCCAGCAACCCCACCAACGGGTTGCCGATGGCGAAGGTGAGCTGGAACACGAGGTACATCAGCACGGCGAAGATCGGCAGACCCAGCCAGCGGTTGGTCAGCACGGAGTCGATCCGGTCGGACCACGTGCGGCGAACGTCCTCCCGCTCGACCGTGCGGGCGCACGCGCCGGCGATGAACCCGTAGCGGCGGTCGGCCAGCAGGATCTCCGGCGCCCGGCCGCACACGCCCTCGACGTGCTTGCGCAGGCGCGAGGCCTCGGCCAACAGCCCGTCCGCCGCCTCCGGACACATGGACCGGACGCGGGCCTGCGTCAGTTCATCGTCCTCCAGCAGGCGAACGGCGAACCAGCGCGGCCGGGCCTGATCGCACTGGGCGGCGACGGCCGATTCGAGCTGCTCCACGTGCGGCTCGATCTCCGGGCCGTAGTCGATCCGGGCGTGCTCGGCGACGGCGGCTTTGGGGTCGCCGGCCAGCTCCACGGCCGCCTCCAGCAGCTCGTCGATGCCGCGCCCCCGGCTGGCGACCGTCGGCACGACCGGAACCCCGAGCAGCCGGGCCAGCTTGGCCGTGTCGATGTGCAGCCCGCGGCCCTGGGCAACGTCCCACATGTTGAACGCGAGCACGAGCGGCACGCCCAGCTCGATGAAGTGCATCGCCAGGTAGAGGTTCCGCTCGAGATTCGACGCGTCAACGACGTCGATGACCACGTCCGGGCGCTCGTCGAGCAGGACGTTCCGGGCGACGACCTCCTCCTCGCTGTAGGCCGACAGCGAGTAGGTGCCGGGCAGATCGATCACATCGACCGCCGCGTCGCCGCGGCGGGCAACGCCGGATTTCTTCTCGACCGTAACGCCGGGGTAGTTGCCGACGTGCTGTCGCGCGCCGGTCATGACGTTGAAGACCGTGGTCTTGCCGGAGTTGGGGTTGCCGGCCAGTGCGACGGTGATTCGCTTGTCGGGGCAGTCGGGGGGCACGTCCGCTACGTCTCCTGCTCCCCGCCTGGGGCCCCCGCCGCTCGGGCACGGGCCAGCGCCCGGACGAACCGCCGACCCGACGGGCTCTGAGCGGCGTAGTCCACGAGGTGCGACACGGCACGCATCGCCTCCTCGTCCAGCACGTGCTCGACCCGGCAGGCGTTGCGCTCGGCCGCGTCCGCTTCGAGCCCCGCGATCTCGGCGAAGAAGCGCATGAGCACGTCGTGCCGCCGGCGGACGCGCTCGGCCGCCTCCCGGCCGGCGTCGGTGAGGGTCACGCGGCCGTAGGGCTCGTGCCGAACCCAGCCGCGGTCAACCAGCGTCTTGAGCGCTCCGGTCACCGACGGCTTGGAGACGCCGAGACGCGCGGCGATGTCGCTGCCGCGCGCCCGGCCGCCGTCACGCAGAAGCGCAAGGATCGCCTCCAGGTAATCCTCCTGCGAGGCCGTGGGTTTGCGTCGGGTCCTGGGCATCAACTCACCTGTGCCCCAGTATTAGGTATGGCTAACACTTCTGCAAGGCACAATGACGAAATCCGGATGACGAGACAAGCACGAATAACGAATCCCGAGAAAGGGCTTCCAGGCGAGCGTGCGCTACGCAGGCGTCCGGGCCTTCGGGCTTAGTCCTTGGTTCGTCATTCGAGCTTCGTCATTCGCCATTGAGAAGGGGCCCGCAGCCATCCCGGCCGCGGGCCCCGATCTCGCTCGCAAGACTTGCCGTCGGCGGATTATTCCTCCGGCTCTCCGTCCGCCTCGGCCTCGGCGGCCAGTTCGGTCGCCGCCTCGGTCTGGGACGCTTCGGGGGCGGGGGTCACCTTCGGGTGCCGTACGAGGGCGATGATGACCGCCCCGGCCAGCACCGCCACGCCGCAGATGGTGAACGCCAGAGCGAAATTGCCCATGTCGCCCAGGGCGCCGCCGAGCATCGGGCCAAAGATGCCGCCGACCCCATAGCTGAGGAACACCCAGCCGTAGTTCTGCCCGACGTACTTCGTGCCGAACGTGTCGGCCGTGATGGACGGGAACAGGGCAAAGTTGCCGCCGAAGTTGAAGCCGATCAGCGCCGCGCCGAGGTACAACAGCCCCGGCGTCCCGGCCATCCACTGGAAGCAGATCACCAGCACGCCCTGCGTGGCAAGCATGATCGTAATCGACAGCTTCCGCCCCAGCTTGTCGGACATGGTGCCCCAGGCGATCCGCCCGATGCCGTTGGCCAGCGAGAAGAACACTGCCATGGCCGTACCGGCCGCCAAGCTGGCGGCCTCCCAGTCCATGCCGCCGGACATCATGGCCTTCATCGGGAAGAGCTTCATCAGGCCGATGGTCATCAGGCCCGCACCCGCACCAAACAGGAAGCAGAAGAAGATCATGTAGAACTGGGGTGTACGCAGCATCTGTCCGGCCGTGAAGTCCACCGTGCCGGCGGCGGGTTTTCCCGCCCCGCCCGGCGCGGGCGGCTCCCAGCCGGCGGGCTTCCAGCCCTCGGGCGGGTTCTTCATCCAGACCGACCCGATGGCGCACATCAGGAAGAAAACGAGGCCATACATCCAGAAGGTGCTGCCAAGCCCGAGCGAGGCGATCAGATGCCCCATCGATCCCGCCAGATACACCCACAACAACGCGCCGAAGCCGAAGCCGGCGACGGCCAGACCGGAAATCATGCCCTTCTTGTCGGGGAACCACTTCATCCCGACGGCGATGGGCACGACGTAGGCCAAGCCGATGCCCGCTCCGCCGATCAGCCCGACGAAGATAAGCGTGGTCAGGAAGCTCCCGGGGTTCACCAGGCCTGCCAGCACGTATCCGGCGCCCAGCACCACGCCGCCGGCGATGGCCAGCTTCTGCGGACCGACCTTCGGCATCATCCGCCCGGCAATGACCATGACCACTGCGAAGGCCGCCAGCCCGGCCGAGAAGACCGCCTGCGTCTGGGAGTTGCTGAAACCATAGGCGAGTTCGTCCAGCGTCTCGGAACTGACGTGGGCCCGGACGATCGCGTCGATGCTCTCATCGGCCGCGGCCTTGGCGGCCGTGGCCGCCTTGCGCTCCAAGTCGGAGGTAGCGCCTTTGATCTTGGCGGCCGCCTCCTTCTGCGCCTTGCGGGGCGCCTCCAGGGCCTTGTTCATCGCCGCGTACTTCTCGGCGCTGATGCCGAGTTGCTCGGCGTCGTAGACGGCCGCGACGGCGCCGGGGCTATCGGCCTTCAGGGCGGGCGTGAACACACTCCACGCATAGATGGCCCCGAGGCAAAGCTGTATCAGGATCGCGCCGATGACGACGCCCCATCGGCTCTTGGGCTGGAGGGCGGCGCTCGGCTGAGCCGTTTCAGTCATCTGCAGATTCCTTTCGACGAGAAGCCAAACAGAAGCGCCGCCCCCGCCCTCTCGCGGACGGGGGCGGCGCGAAGATGCGCGGCGGGCCTACTGGCGGCCTTCGATGAGCGCGTCGACGATGCTCGGATCAGCCAACGTCGAGGTGTCGCCCAGCGTGCTCTTGTCCGTCACGCCCTCGGCGATCTTGCGGAGGATTCGCCGCATGATCTTGCCCGAGCGGGTCTTCGGCAGCGCGGGGGCGAACTGAAGCTTGTCCGGCGTGGCGATCGGGCCGATCTCCTTGCGAACGTGCTTGATCAGCTCGCCCTTCAGCTCCTCGCTCGGGTCGACGCCGTCCACGGTGGTGACGTAGGCGTAGAGACCCTGGCCCTTCACGTCGTGCGGCATCGGCGCGACGGCCGCCTCGGCGACCTTTGCATGGCTGACCAGGGCGCTCTCCACCTCGGCCGTGCCGATGCGGTGCCCGGAGACGTTCACCACGTCGTCGATCCGTCCGAGCAGCCAGTAATCGCCGTCCTTGTCCACACGGCAGCCGTCGCCGGTGAAGTACAGGTCGTTGTACATCGTGAAGTACGTGTCGATGAACCGGTCGTGGTCGCCCCAGGTCGTGCGGAGCATTCCCGGCCACGGCTTCTTGATGCACAGCTTGCCGCCCTCGCCCAGCTCGCACTCGCTGCCGTCCTCGCGGAGTACGACCGGCTCGACGCCGAAGAACGGCCGATTGGCGCTGCCGGGCTTGAGCGTGTGGGCGCCGGGCAGCGGGGTGATCATGAACCCGCCGGTCTCCGTCTGCCACCACGTGTCGACAATCGGGCAGCGGCCGCGGCCGACGTTCTCGTGATACCACATCCACGCCTCGGGGTTGATCGGCTCGCCGACCGAGCCGAGGATCTTCAAGCTCGACAGGTCATACTTGGCCGGCCACTCGTCGCCCTGGCGGATCAGCGCTCGGATCGCGGTCGGGGCGGTGTAGAACTGGGTGACCTGGAACTTGTCGATCACCTGCCAGTAGCGGCCGGGGTCGGGGTACATCGGCGTGGACTCGAACATCACGCTCGTGGCGCCGTTGGTCAGTGGGCCGTACACGATGTAGCTGTGGCCGGTGACCCAGCCGATGTCCGCGGCGCAGAACCAGATATCCTCGTCGTGGTAGTCGAAGGCGTACTTGTGCGTCATGGCGGTCCACACGAGGTAGCCGCCGGTCGTGTGCACGACGCCCTTGGGCTTGCCGGTCGAGCCGGACGTGTAGAGGATGAACAGCGGATCCTCGGCGTCCATCACCTCCGGCTCGCAGTCGGCCGACGCGTCCGCCATGGCCTCTTCGTACTTCACGTCGCGCCCGTCGACCATCGGGCACTCCTCATCGTTCCGCCTCACGACCACGACCTTCTCGATGGTCGGGGTCTGCTCCAGCGCTTCGTCCGAGATCTTCTTGAGCGGGATGCTCTTGCCGGCCCGCTTGGATACGTTGGCGGTGATGAGGATCTTGCAGTCCGAGTCATTGATGCGGTCGCGCAGGGCGTCCGCGCTGAAGCCGCCGAAGACGATCGAGTGAATCGCGCCGATCCGGGCGCAGGCCATCATCACGATCGGCAGCTCCGGCACCATGCCCAGGTAGATGCAGACGCGGTCGCCCTTGGTCACACCCATGGACTTCAGCACGTTGGCGAACTTGCAGACCTCGCCGTGCAGTTCCTTGTACGAGAGCTTCTTGTCCTCGTCCGGCTCGTCGCCCTGCCAAAGCAACGCGGTCTTGTTCTCCCGATCCGTGCCGAGGTGGCGGTCGAGGCAGTTGACCGTAACGTTGAGCTGGCCGTCCTCGAACCACGTGTGCGAGACATTCCGTCCCTGGGTGTCCCACTCGTACCGGCAGACCTGCGTCGGCTCCTTGGACCAGGTCACCAACTCCTTGGCCTGCTCCAGCCAGAAGCCGTCCGGGTCACTGATGGAGCGGTCGTAAATCTCCTTGTACTGCTCAAACGAGCTGAACCACGCCCGCTTCTGAAGCTCCGCCGGAGGCGGGAAGGTACGGGACTCGCTCATGAAAGAGTCGATGCCTTTGTGGTTTTCTGCCATGCTGCTACGGTCCTTTCTTGTCAAGGTCCTCTCGAAGCCGTACGCCCCCGGCCGGCCCGCC
Source organism: uncultured Planctomycetaceae bacterium (assembly GCA_964531695.1). Lineage (GTDB taxonomy): Bacteria > Planctomycetota > Phycisphaerae > SM23-33 > SM23-33 > JAGXKT01. The sequence continues at coordinate 29,983 of CAZHEH010000008.1, forward strand.
CGCGCCCCACGCGCAGCCCGCGCGGAACTCGGACGAGGACCGGTAGCCCACGGCCTCATACAACGGAAACACATCTGCGCTCTGCGGCGCAACGCAACGACGGATGTTCGGAGGCCGCGGCACGGCCTCTCATGCCCATTCGATGACACATGGAACCCGGCCATAGTGCCGGACGGGCGGATTATGTCAGCGGGACGGGGCGAAATCAACCTTTCCCCGGCCGGAACGCCGCTTTTGCCCGCCTGCCGCGAATGCTATGCTCGCCGCCGTCACGGTCCCCGCGGGACCCTCGGACAAGGGAGACAAGATGCTGGTTCCGGAAGACGGCGTCCTCGTCGTGGTGGACATCCAGGGCAAGCTCGCCTCGCTCATGCACGAGCGCGAGCGGTTGTATGACAACGTCAGGCGGCTCGTGCGCGGCTGTGCGGCGCTGGAGCTGCCGATCCTGTGGACCGAGCAGGTGCCCGAGAAGCTCGGGCCCACCGTGCCGGAGGTCGCCGAACTGCTGGCGGGCGAGCCGATCGCCAAGTCGAGCTTCAGCGGCTGGGGCGAGGGGCGATTTCGCGACGCGCTGGCACGGACGGGGCGAAGCCAAGTGCTCCTGGCCGGCATCGAGAGCCACATCTGCGTCTACCAGACCGCCCGAGACCTCGACCTCGCGGGGTTCCAGACTTACCTCGTCGCGGATGCCGTGTCCTCCCGCACGGCCGAGAACCGCCGGATCGGTCTCGAAGCCGGCCGTGCCGCCGGCGCCCGCATCACGAGCGTCGAGGCCGGGCTGTTCGAAATGCTCGGCTCGGCCGAGCATCCGGCGTTCCGGGAGATCGCCGGCATCGTCAAGTAGTGCCGCCTGCCCGACGGCGGCCCTTGCTCCCCGGCCCCTTTCTCTTGCCGGGATTCCCGCTCCGCCCTACACTGGCGATGTCAGTTCCGAAGAAAGGCCTGGAGCATGGATGTCGGTCGCAGCCCCGGCGAGCCGGGGAGCAAAACGGCACGGTTCGTCCACTCGCCGGCGCTCGATGCGTTCCATTACCCGCCGGAGTGCCCCTTCAAGACGGAGCGCGCCGGCATGACCGTCGAGCTGCTGCGGTCGATGGGACTGCTGTCGGACGAGGATCTGCTCGACTTCGAGCCCGCCTCGCGGGAGACGCTCGAGCGATTCCACACGCCGGCATACCTGGACATGCTCCTCAGCGCCCCGTCCGGCGACATGGGCATCGAGGGCCTCCATATGGGCCTGGCCACGCCGGAAACGCCGGTGTTCCGCGGCATGTACGAGTACGGCGCACTGGCCTGCGGCGCCACGCTGGCGGCAGTGGACGCCGTCGCGGCCGGTTCAACGCAACGGGCCTTCAACCCCTCGGGCGGATACCACCACGCTTTGCCGTCCAAGGCGTCCGGGTTCTGCTACGTCAATGACGTCGCGCTGGCCTGCCTCCGCCTGGCCGACGCGGGGCGCCGCGTGATGTTCCTCGATGTGGACGTGCACCACTGCGACGGCGTGCAGGACGCCGTCTACGACCGCAACGACGTGCTCGTGCTGTCCTTCCACCAGACGGGCAAGACGCTGTTTCCCGGCACGGGCTTCGAGGATGAGACGGGCGTCGGCGACGGCGAGGGCTACACGGTCAACGTCCCCCTGCCGCCCGGAACCTACGACGAGGCCTACCTGCGGGCGTTTCGTGAGATCGCCCCGCCCGTCGCCGAGGCGTTCGACCCCGAGATCGTCATCCTGGAAGTCGGCATGGACTGCCTTTCCGGGGACCCGCTGGCGGGCATGAACCTGACCAACAACGCGTACGTGGACGTCGTCCGCGAGGTGCTGAGCTGGGGCAAGCCCGTGGCGGCGACCGGCGGCGGCGGATACCATCCTCGCAACACGGCCCGCGGATGGGCGCTGATGTGGTCGCTCCTGGCCGGTCGGGACACCGGTGAGTCGATGTCGTACGGACTGGGCGGCGTGATGCTGGAGAGCACCGACTGGCATGGCGGGCTGAGAGATCGAGCGATGGCCCCGACCGCCCCGATGCGCTCGGCCGTGGATCAGGTCGTCGCGCAGACCATCGAGAAGGTCAAGAGCAACGTGTTCGCACACCACGGGCTGTAGGTCGACAGCATGGCCGAGCCGCAGCAACAGCAGCAGAAGTCTAAGACCGGGGCCACGGGCCTGGACGCGTTCTTCGCTCCCCAAGTCGTGGCCGTGGTGGGCGCCTCGCGCACGCCGGGGAAAGTCGGCCACGAGGTGATCGAAGGCCTGCTGACCGGCGGCTTCGAGGGGCGCATCCTGCCGATCAACCCCAAGGCCGAGGAGATCGAGGGGCTCCCTTGTCACCCCGACCTCCAGAGCGTCGACGTGGTGCCCGACCTCGTCGTTGTGACGCTGCCGGCCAAGGCCGTGCTGGACGTGGTGCGGCAGTGCAGCCGGCTGGGCATCAAGGCGATGATTATCATCTCCTCCGGCTTCAAGGAAAGCGGCCGGAAGGGCAAGGACCTGGAGCGGGCCGTCGTCCAGGAGGCCCGGCGGGCGAACATCCGCATCCTGGGCCCGAACTGCATCGGTCTGATGGTCCCCGAATGGAAGCTCAACGCCTCGTTCGGCGGGCAGTTACCCGCCCCCGGGCGGTTCGCGTACTTCTCGCAGTCGGGTTCGCTGCTGGCCGCGATGGTCGACCTCGGCCGGCGGGAGGGGCTCGGCTTCAGCAAGCTCCTGTCCATCGGCAACAAGGCGGACATCGACGAGGTCGAGGTCATCAAGGCCCTCGGGCGAGACGAGGCCACGCAGGTCATCGGCGGCTATCTGGAGACCATCGAGAACGGCGACGCCTTTGTCCGGGAGGCCGAGCGTGTCAGCCGCGAGAAGCCCATCCTCATCATGAAGGCGGGCGTCACCGGCGCGGGCGAACGGGCCGCCTCCAGCCACACCGGCCGCCTGGCCGGCACGGAAATGGCCTACGAATGCATCTTCGAGCGGGCGGGCGTCGTGCGCTGTCAGTCCATCAAGGCGCAGTTCGACTACGCACGGGCCTTCGCCACGCAGCCGCTGCCGGGCGGGCATGCCGCGGCCATCATCGCCAACGCCGGCGGAGCGGGCATCATGGCCGCCGACGCCATCGAGCGCGAGGGGCTGTCGCTGGCGGAGTTCGCCGCGGACACGACCCGGGCGCTCTCGGAGCGGCTGCCCGCCACGGCCAACATCCACAACCCGGTCGACATCCTCGGCGATGCCCTGGCCGACCGCTACGAGTTCGCGATCAACACTGTGCTCGACGACGAGGCCGTCCACAGCGCGGTCGTGCTGCTCAGCCCGCACGCGATGACCGAGTGCGACGCCACCGCCGAGGCCGCCGCACGCGTCGCCCGCGAGAAGCCCGGCAAGCCGATCCTGGCGTGCTTCCTCGGCGCCAGCCGCGTCGAGAAGGCCAAGGAGATCCTCCGGGCCGCGGGCATCCCGGCCTACGACTCGCCCGAGTCGGCCGTGGCCGCGCTGGGCGCGATGGCCAAATACGCCCGCTGGCGCCGCCGCCCCAAGCGAGTGGTCAAGCTCTTCCCGGTCAACCGCCGCAAGGTCGAGACGATCATCCAGCGCCACCTGCGCCAGGGCATGGAGGATGTCGGCGAGGCCGACGCCCATGACATCCTGGAGGCCTACGGCTTCGTCGCCCCGCGCGGCCAGGTGGCCACCTCGAGCGAGCAGGCCGTCAACTTCGCCGAGCAGATCGGCTACCCCGTGGTCCTCAAGATCTGGTCGCCGGATATCATCCACAAGTCCGAGGTCGACGGCGTGAAGGTCGGCCTGACCAGCTCGCAGGAGGTCATGGACGCCTTCGACCTGATGATGTACCGCATCCCGCGCAAGAGGCCCGACGCGGACATCATCGGCGTGCTCGTGCAGGAGATGTTCACCAGCGGGCAGGAGATGGCCCTCGGGATGAACCGCGACCCGCGATTCGGTCCGCTGATGATGGTCGGCATGGGCGGCGTGATGGTCGAGGTTCTGCGGGACGTGGCGTTCTACCCCGCGCCCCTCACGGCCGAGGAGGCCAAGGAAATGCTCAGCCGCACGCGAACCCACCGCCTCCTCGAGCAGGCCCACGAGCGCGACGGCGTGGACTTCGACGCCATCGCCGAAGGGCTCCAGCGTCTCAGCCAGCTCGTGACCGAGTTCCCGCAGCTCCAGGAAGTGGACATCAACCCGTACCTCGTCGGCCCGCCGGGCAAGCCGCCCGTGGCCGTCGACGCACAAATGCGCGTGGCGGAGAAGTAGAAAGGGCCGTCAGGGCCGTCTGTTTGCAGCCGCGGGCGAAGTCCCGAGAGAAGCGAAGGACGCAGTGGATGGGTTCGGCCGGGTTGCCGCCGAGGCAAGGCCCGGCAGGGCCGTCTGCCAGTAGCCACGGGCGAAGTCCCAAGCGAAGCGAGGGCCGCAGTCCGTGGATGGGTTCGGCCGGGTTGCCGCCGAGGCAAGGCCCGGCAGGGCCGTCTGCCAGTAGCCACGGGCGAAGTCCCAAGCGAAGCGAGGGCCGCAG
>CAZHEH010000008.1:34605-98182 GCA_964531695.1 uncultured Planctomycetaceae bacterium
CAAGCGAAGCGAAGGCCGCAGCCCGTGGATGGGTTCGGCCGGGTTGCCGCCGAGGTAAGGCCCGTCAGGGCCGTCTGCCAGTAGCCACGGGCAGAGTCCCAAGCGAAGCGAAGGCCGCAGCCCGTGGATGGGTTCGGCCGGGTTGCCGCCGAGGCAAGGCCCGGCAGGGCCGTCTGCCAGTAGCCACGGGCGAAGTCCCGAGCGAAGCGAGGGCCGCAGCCCGTGGATGAGTAGCGAATTGGAATCAGAGGCCCGTAGGGCCGATTGAGGGCTGGACGATGTCAAACGAGACGTGGCAAGACCGTTACAAGGACAAGATCGCCACGGCCGCCGTGGCGATGAAGGAGATCCGCCCGGGCAACAGCATCTTCATAGGCACGGGCTGCGCCCAGCCGCAGCACTTGGTCAACGCCCTCGTCCGCCATTCGAACCATGTGTACGACGCCCACATCGTGCACCTGCTGACGATGGGCGAGGCCCCCTACGCCGAGGAGCAGTTCCGCGAGCGGTTCAAGATGAACAGCTTCTTCGTGGCCGACAACGTCCGCCACGCCCTGGCCCAGGGCGTCGGCGACTACACGCCGATCTTCCTGTCGGATATTCCCCGCGAGTTCGAGCACGGCCGCGTGCCGATCGACGTGGCGCTGATCTCCGTAACCCCGCCCGACGACAACGGGCTGTGCAGTTTGGGCGTCTCCGTGGACATCGTCAAATCCGCCACGGCCAACGCCAAGCTCGTCATTGCGCAGGTCAACTCCAACATGCCGCGGACGCTCGGCGACAGCTTCCTGCACGTCAACCAGATCGACGTGCTCGTCCCGCACGACGAGGACCTCGTCGAGGTTCCGCCCCGCGACCCGGACGACGTCCTCCGCCGCATCGGTCAGAACCTCGCCCGTCTGGTCGAGGACGGCAGCACGATCGAGTGCGGCATCGGGCGGATCCCGCAGGCACTGGCCGAGTTCCTACGCGACAAGAAGGACCTCGGCGTCCACACGGAAATGTTCAGCGACTGGATCATCGACCTCGTCGAGTGCGGGGCGATCACCTGCGCCAAGAAGACCATCAACCGCGGCAAGGTCGTCGCCAGCTTCTGCATGGGCTCGCGACGGCTGTACGAGTTCATCGACAACAACCCGTTCTTCGAGTTCCACCCCACCGAGTACGTCAACGACCCGTTCATCATCGCCCAGCACGACAAGATGGTCGGCATCAACGTCGGCCTGGAGGTCGACTTGACCGGACAGGTCTGCTCGGATTCGCTCGGCTACCAGTTCTACAGCGGCATCGGCGGACAGGTGGACTTCATCCGCGGCGCGGCCCGCAGCCGAGAGGGCAAGGCCATCATCGCACTGCCCTCGACCGCCCAGGGCGGCAAGGTCTCGCGGATCGTCAGCCACCTGACCGAGGGCGCGGGCGTCGTCACCACGCGCGGCGACGTGCACTACGTCGTTACCGAGTACGGCATCGCCTACCTGCACGGCAAGAGCATCCGCGAGCGCTGCCTCGAGCTGATCGACATCGCCCACCCGAAGTTCCGAAACGACCTCATCCAGGCCGCCAAGCAGCAGAGCTACCTGCACGAGGACCAGATCGAGCTGGCCTGGGACAAGGTCCGATACCCCGAGGAACTGGAGCGGGCCGAGACGCTGCGCGACGGGACGCAGATTTTCTTCCGGCCGGTCAAGCCGAGCGACGAGCCGGCGCTTTCGGATATGCTCTACTCGCTCAGTCGCCAGTCGGTCCGAACGCGCTACTTCACCTCGACGATGGCCTTCCCCCACCGGGACGTGCAGAAGCTCACCAACATCGACTACCGGCACGATCTGGCGATCGTCGGCGTCGTGCCCGGCCTTGGCGAGGACCACATCGTCGCCATCGCCCAGTACTTCCTCGACCCGAAGACGCAGGCGGCCGAGGTCGCCTTCATCGTGCAGGACGAGTGGCAGCAGAAAGGCATGGGCACGTTCCTGATGGACTACCTCGCCCAGATCGCCCGAAAGCGCGGCGTCAAGCGCTTTTACGCTAAGGTTCTTCCTGAGAATCACGCCATGCTGGCCGTGTTCCACAACTCCGGCTTCCGCGTCAACACCGAGTTCGACGGCGAGGCATACAGCATCGAGTTCGATCTGACGGCCGAGGAGTAATCCCCCTCGACGCGGAGAACACGGAGACACACTGGCTTCGACGTTCGGGGTTCGACGTTCGACGCAAAAGCGCATGCTGCTGCGCGGCGCGCTTGCTGAGAACTGATGGCTGATAGCTGCTGTTGTTCCACGTGGAACACCCGTTTGCGGGACGCGATTCTGCGCACGACCGCGTCGTTTCGGGCATGTCTCGCCGCGCTTCTCCCGGCCGCGACCGCAGTTGCGCCGCACGCCCCGGCCCGGAGTTTTGACGACCCACTTGGGCGCGACCGTGCGCGCAAACGCGTTACTGTTCCACAGCGCGACCCGATCCTGCGCACGAACGCGTCGCCTCCGCCGCCCGCCGTCGTGGGTGGCACGGCCGTCTCCGACAGGCGCCGCGAGCCGGCGCTCAACGGTTGCAGGCGGGTCCGCGGTGCGGGAAGATATCCATATGGGCAGACGCGAGTATCGCCGCGGGCCGAACGCGGACAACCGGACGTCGGCCCGACCTCCTCGGGCGTCCGAAGCCCGGCTTCTGGAGCGGCTCAGCGGCCACGGCCTCTACGTCGCCGGCGTTGCGCTGGGCCTACTCCCTTGGTCGGGCGGCGCTCCTGATATCACGGACGGCTTCCTGTGCGCCGGCGCGTGGGCCTGCCTGGTCACGTGGGCCGTGATGGCCGTGCGCAGCGGGCGGGGAATGATCTGGCGTCCGATTCTCGCCTTCGTGGTGTTGGGCCAGAGCACAATGTTCCTCGATCCGGCGCTCGGCTGCTTCGCGAAGGGAGTAGGCGACGCAGTGGCGGTCGTTTATGCGCTCGGCATTCCGTTCGTCCTGCTGGGCCCACTCATTTCGGGGTTCATCATCTGGCTGCGAAGCGACGCCGAAGGAAGGCGACGGATGATCGACGGCCATTAGCACAACGCGCGCAGAGACGCTCGAGGCACCCCAAGCCACCAGCGGCCGACCGCAGACCCATACGGCTGGGCAAGCCAGCCGTGCCACACCGAACGTCGAACGCTGTATGTCTCGCCGCCCTCCGCGTTGAGAGAATTACGCCCCCGCCTTCTCCATATGCACGTCCATCTGCGGGAAGGGGATGCCGATGCCGGCATCGTCCAGGGCCACCTTGGCCGCCCGCGTCGTCGCGTCGAGCGTCACCCAGTAATCCGCCGACTTGGTCCACACGCGGAGCTGCCAGTCGATCGACGAGTCGCCCAGTCCCAGCAGGACGATCTGCGGCGCCGGGTCGTCCAGCACGGTCTCGACCCCCGCGGCCGCACGGGTCAGCACCTCGCGGGCCCGGTCCAGGTCGGCGGGGTATTCCGTCCCGACGGACACGTCCACGCGGCGCGTGTCGTGGAACGAGTAGTTCTCGATGATCGAGCCAAAGACCTTGCCGTTCGGCACGATGATACGGCGGTTGTCCACCGAATCCATCTCGGTCGTGAAAAGCGAGATCTCCGCCACCGTACCGAGCTGCCCCTCGACCTTGATGAAGTCCCCCTCGCCGAACGGGTGGAAGATCAGCAGCATCACGCCGCCGGCAAGGTTCGAGAGCGTGCCCTGCAGCGCCAGCCCGATGGCCAGAACGGCGGCACCCAGCACGGCCGCGAAGCTCGTGGTCTCCACTCCGAACACGCCCAGGCACGCGATGACCGCCAGGACCATCAGGCCCCAGCGCGTCAGCCGCCCGAGGAACCGCGCCAGCGTGGCCTCCATCTTCGTGGCGGAGAGCTTCCGCGTCACGAGTCGGCCCAGCCAGCCCGAGACCAGCCAGGCCAGAAACAGCAGCACCAACACGCCGATGATCGGCGGGACGTACACCACCAGCAGATTCCAGACGTAGTCCATCGGACTTCTCCTTGTTCGGCGTCCGGCCATGCCCGGCGTGACCGGCCGGAGGGGCAGGACGCAAGTCACGTGCTGACAGATTGTAGGCAGTGTCGCGTGGCAAAACCGGAGGTTCGGCCCCCCGAAACGCCTGCGCACCACGGGGTTGCGGCCCGCTCCACTTCGGGCTTGCAGTCCGTCGCCGAGCCCCGCAACATGGGCAGCTTGCATCAACCAGGAGATTCGTGCATGCCAGACGCAAGTGAGAACGTGATTCGCGTGTCCCCTGACGGCCCCATCGCGAGCATCTCCGCCGCCCGTGACGCGGCCCGCAAGCTCGACCGCGCGCCCGGCCGGCCGGCCGTGGTGATCCTTCCCGGGGGCAGACACCGCGTCGGCGAGCCGCTGAAGCTCACCTCTGAGGACTCGAATGTGACGTACCGCTCGGCCGAGGGCCAACAGGCGGTCATCGACGCGGGCATGCCCGTCACGGGCTGGCAGCCGGCCACGGTCAACGGCGACGTCGCCTACTGGAAGGCGGATGCCTCGGCCGTCATGGACGAGATCGGCTACTTCCGGCAGCTCTTCGTCAACGGCCGGCGGGCCACGCGCAGCCGCCTGCCCAAGACGGACTACTACTGGATCGACGACGTGCCCGAGATGGACTTCTCCCAGGCCCATCACGCGGAAGGGGTACAGAAGCACCGGTTCGTCGCCAAGGAAGGCCACTGGCAGGAGTTCGCCAACATCCGGGACGTGAACGTGGTCGTGATGCACTGGTGGCACGACGACCGCCGCCCGGTCGAGTCGTACGACCCCGCCACGCGGACGGTCAAGCTGGCCGAGGAGACGTTCCGCCCGCTCGTGGACGACATGGACCCGCGCTGGGCCCGATACTACATCGACAACGTCAAGGAAGGCCTCGCCGAGCCCGGCGACTGGTACCTCGACCGGGCCGAGAAGTGCCTGTACTACGTTCCCCAAGAGGGCGAGACACCGGAGAGCGTCGAGGCGGTCGCGGCCGGTCCGGCCGCGCTGTTGCAGATCGCCGGCGACCCCGACGCGGGCGAGTACGTCGAGAACGTCCGCTTCGAGGGGCTGTCCTTCGAGGGCAGCGACTGGCGGATGCACTCGAGGGCCGCCCAGTCCAACGCGGACCTGCCCGGCGCGCTGTCGCTGGTCGGCGCCCGGGGCGTGGTCTTCGAGGATAGCGCCATCCGGCACGTCGGCAACTACGCCCTGACGATCGGCGACGGCTGCACCGACTGCCGGCTCGTCGGCTGCACGATCGAGGATATCGGCGCCGGCGGCGTGATGATCGACGGCGGAAACGCCAAGTCTCCCATCGCCCGCCGCACGGGCGAGATCGCCATCTGCGACTGCCACATCCACGCTCTCGGCCGCGTGCACCACGCCGGGGCGGGCATCCTGATGCGGAACGCCTACCGCGGAGTCATCACGCACAACCACATCCACGACATGTTCTACACGGGCATCTCGATCGGATGGGTCTGGGGCTACGGCGACACGGTCAGCCGCGATCACCGCATCGAGTTCAACCACCTGCACGACATCGGGCAGGGGCAGCTCAACGACATGGGCGCGATCTACCTGCTGGGTATCCAGCCGGGCACCGCCATCCGCAACAACCTCATCCACGACGTCAACGGCTTCAAGTACGGCGGCTGGGGCATCTACCCCGACGAGGGCTCCGGACACGTCGTGATCGAGAACAACGTGATCTTCGACTGCAAGAGCCAGTGCTTCCACCTGCATTACGGCCGTGAGAACGAGGTCCGCAACAACGTCTGGGCCTTCGCCCACGAGGGCATCGTCGCCATCAGCCGCGGCAACGAGACCTACCTGCCCGAGAAGCACGCCATCCCGGACGGGCGGATCTCGAACGCCCTGACGTTCGAGCGGAACATCGTCATCACCGACGGCAGCCCGGTGTTCCTCGGCGGCATGGAGAAGTGGATCGGCGACGAGAGCGGAAACCTGGAGGTCGGCAACTTCATCAGCGATCTCAACTGCTTCTTCGACGTCTCCGGCAAGGACATCTGGGCCGCCAATGGCGGGCACCTGATCGAGAAGGAGGGCTACGATCGCGAGTTCTCCTGGCGGGAGTGGCTCGATCTGGGCAACGACCGGCACTCGATCGTGGCGGATCCCAAGTGCAGGAGCATCGCCGACAGGGACTTCACGCTGGCCGAGGATTCCCCGGCCTTCGAGCTGGGCTTCAAATCGATCGACCTTTCGACGGTCGGCCCGCGCCCGGCCGGGCAGCGCGGCGCGCCGAGCGTGCCCGCCGACCGCCGGCCCAACCGCTGAGGCGGGCATGAACGCCGCACTGCGAGAACGCTTCGACCGGATCCTGGAGCAAGTCCTGGCCGATTTGCCCGAGGCCCTTCAGCGGCGGCTGGAGGAAGTTCCGGTCATCGCCGACGACCGCCCGCCGCGTGAGCTGCTTCGCCGCTTCGGCGCGCGGGATCCGCGGAACATCCGTGGGCTTTACACCGGGATCCCGCTCGTGCGCCGGAGCGTGATGCACTCGGGCACCCTGCCCGATCGCATCAGCATCTATCGCGAGGGCATCGTCGCCGGCGCCGGCGGCCCCCGCAGCGACGACGCCGCGCTGAAGGACGAGATCCGCCGCACGGTGCTGCACGAGATCGGGCACCATTTCGGCCTCGGCGAAGGGGACCTCCGCGGGCTGGGTTACTGAGCGGCCGAGTCGACGCCGTCCTTGCATCCCGTGGGCGGCGTGATATGCTGCCTCGTCCGCCCGCACCGAGCACAAGGACCCGACATGGCCAACGCACTGCCGACGCAGCGCCAACTGGAATTCCAGGACTGGGAATTCGGCGTCTTCATTCACTATCTACTGGGTATCTACGCCACCAAGGAGTACCGGGCCGAGCACGACCGGGTCGGGCCCGAGGTCTTCCGCCCGACGGAGATCGATTGCGACCAGTGGGCGCGGCTCGCCGCCGAGGCCGGCGCACGGTACATGGTCTTCACCGCCAAGCACCACGACGGCTTCTGCCTGTGGCCCTCCGCGCTGACGCCGGAGTTCTCCGTCGCGGCCACACCGTGGAAGGAAGGCAAGGGCGACGTCGTCCGGGAGTACGTGGACGCCTGCAGGCGCCACGGACTGGCGGTCGGGCTGTACTACTCCCCCTTCGATGCCCACGTGCCCTCCTACCAGACCGATCCCAAACGCTACGACGACTACTTCATCGGGCACATGCGCGAGCTGCTGGGCAACTACGGGGACATCGACATCCTGTGGTTCGACGGCGCCTTCTCCGAGGGCCACTCCTACGACTGGCAGCGGATCATCCGCGAGATCCGGGGGCTGCAACCCGATGTGCTGATCTTCAACATGGGCGACCCGGACTTCCGCTGGGTCGGCAACGAGGCCGGCATCGCGCCCCGCCCGTGCTGGAACATCGTCGACCACGTGCCCTTCTCGATCGAATCGGATCTCACAGAGGAGATCGAGCAGCCCACCTGGCTCCCGGCCGAGTGCGACTGCCGCATCCGGTACCGCGGCTGGGCCTGGAATGGGGCGGACGACCCGCTCAAGTCCCTCGATGAACTGATGGGACTGTACTACTACTCCGTCGGCCGGGGCTGCAACCTGCTGCTGAATGTGGGCCCGGACCTGCGCGGGATCGTCCATGAAGATGACGCCGCCCGGCTGCTCGAGTTCGGCACGGAGATCCGACGGCGCTTCGGCACTCCGCTGGCGACGCTGGAGGACTGCCGCGCCGAGGACTGCCGCTGGAGCTACGAGCCGGAGGAACCCTTCCTGCTCGATCACGTGGTACTCGGCGAGGACTTGACCGGAGGGGAACACGTACGGCGGTTCGCGGTCCACATCGCCCCTGCACCCGAGGGAAAGCCCGTGACCGTCTACGAGGGCCGGAACATCGGCCACAAGGCCATCTGCCCGTTCCCCACGGTCAAGGCGCGGGCCGCATGGATCGAGATCACCGACTCGGACGGCTCGGCCAATCTGTCGAAGCTCGAACTCCACAATGCGGGGGGAACGTAGCGGCCCGCGGGGCGTGGCAATAGCAAAGTCACCCCTGAATCCGGTCGATACATCGCATCGTGTAGCTGCGCCCGGCCGCACAGGCCGGGCATGCCGCGGAGTTCGCGCGGCAGAAAGGCTCAGCGATGGCGCCTGACAACTTCCGCCCCCCGACCGGCCTGCTCGTATCGCTCCCGCTCGCGCTGGGCATGATCGCGCTGTTTTTCGTCCCCTGGTTCGAGGTGTCCTGCGGCGGCGCGGATGAGTTCGTGCCGCGAGGCATGGAGCAGTACGTTGACGTGCCCGACGAGGACGAGGTTCTTTGCACCGCCACCGGTCTGGAGTTCGCCCAGGGCGAGATGACCGGGCAATACGACGGAATGGTGCAACTCCAGGACGGCCTGGAGGAGAACGACCTCCCACGGAAGCGGTCCTGGGCGTATCTGGCTCTGGGAATGCCGGCGCTGATCGCCCTTCTGAGCATGCTGGGGCTGATCGGTGCGCTGCCTCCCTCGGCCGTGGGCAAGGGCATCGCCCTGTTCGGGCTGGTCGGCCTCGCGTGCATGGTGGGCGTATGGTCCGTGGACTACATCGCCGACGACATCATCGTCAGCTTGAAGGATCAGGCCGGCGAGAGCGGCGCGAGCGTGTGTCCCAAGGCGATCTTCGAGGCCCGGGAACGTCTGGGCGAGCTGATCGTGTCGCGCTTCACGCCGTGGTTCTATGTGGCGATGGGGCTCCACGGCGTGACCTCGGTCGCGGGGCTGGCCGTGGCGGCCGCGCCGGGACGGGTGGCGTTGGCCAGCACCTCACGGGAAACCGCGACCCCGGCGTATGCGACGCACGACTATCTCCCGCGCGCCGGCAGCGCCGGCCCGCCGCCGCGTGCGGCCCAGCCGTCGTTCAGCTCCTCGCCCGAGGGCTCGGCCGAGTTCCGCACGCCCTCTTCGCGGGAAAATGCCTCCGCGCCGGCCGGGCCGAGCCCGGCGTCCCTGCCGCCGTCCGTGCCCCCCGCGAGTGCCGCCCCGCCGCCGCCCGCCGACGACGAGGACGCCATCAGCTTCGGCGAGGACATCTGACACGCAGCGCGAGTCCCTCCGGCGCGCCTCGCGCCCGCTCCCTGGCATCGCGCAGCCCCCACGGCGCTTGCTTCCCGCGCGCCGGCGGCGGTAGAGTAGCCGCGATGGACGCCGATTCGTTCAGTCCCGCCCGCAAAAAGTGGCGACTCTTTCGGGCCTGGGCCGGGCGGCACCCGGTCTGGTGCGCCTGGCAGGTGACCTACCGCTGCAACTTTCGCTGCCGCTTCTGCGGCTACTGGCGAGACCCCCTCGGGCGACGGCCGGAGCCGAGCCCGGCCACCTATGCCGCGGGGGCGAAGAAGCTTTCCCAGCTCGGTACGCTGCTGATCTCGCTGGCCGGCGGCGAGCCCATGCTGCGGGCCGACCTGCCCGAGATCGTCCGCGCCGTCGGGCGATACCACTTCCCGTTCATCACGACCAACGGCTGGTTCGTCACGCCGGACACCGCGCGGGAGCTGATGCGGGCCGGCGCTTGGGGCGTGTCCGTCAGTATCGACTACGCGCAGCCGGCCCGACACGACGAGCGCCGCGGCATGGCCGGAGCGTGGGAGCAGGCCTGGCGCGCGGTCGAGCTGCTCTCGGCGGCGCGGGTCCACAAGTGGCAACGGGTCAACGTGATGGCCGTCCTGATGGACGACAACATCGACGACCTCGAGCCGCTGCTGGCCATGGCCGCCGAGCGAAACGCGTACCTCATGGTGCAGCCGTACGGAACGCGGAAGACCGGCTCGAAGGCCTACTGCCACAACGACGGGGCCGTCGCCCCACGGCTGCTGGAGTTGCGGCGTCGGTACCCGAATTTCCTGTCCAACCCGGCTTACCTCGCCCGGTTCGACGATTTCCTGCACGGAGGAGTGTCCGGCTGCCAGGCCGGGCGGGCGTTCTTCAACATCGACTCGACCGGGGACGTGGCCGTCTGCGTCGAGAGCAAGGACAGACCCGTGGCGAATCTGTACCGCGACGACGTGTGGACCATCCGCCGGGCCTTGGGGGCCGCCGCCCGGGCGAACACCTGCCGCGACTGCTGGTACAACTGTCGCGGCGAGATCGAAATGCTCTACCACGCCTCCGGACTGGCCCGCTCGCTGCCGACGCTTCTGTTCGACCGCGGCGCGCCTCGCGACCGCTGAGGCCCCGGCAGCCCTGCCAGGCAGGGCCGAATCCGGCACACTCGGCCGCCCGCGCATGGCTCGTGCGGGCACGGCCGGAGCATTCGCATCCGACCCGCTTGCCTTCCCCCATGGGATGCTCTAGGGTCTGGCTTTCCCGCCGGAGTGAGTCGCATGCATCCCCTGCTGAAGATCGCGCTGTACGTACTGGTGCCCCTGTTTTGGGGTGTGGGAGTGGAGTACGCCTTCGCGAAGATCCGACGCTACCGTCGCCGCAGCGCGGCTCGTCGAAAGGAGTCTGGCGGATGATGGCGGCCGTCCCGGACTGGTTTGGCGATCTGCTGACGCTGCCCCCGGCCGAGCTGGCCGAGGGCTGGGCCCTGCTGGTGTTGCTGTTGGGTCTCGGGCTGGGAATCGGTGTGCTGACGGGCCTGTTCGGCGTGGGCGGGGCGTTCCTGCTGAACCCGTTGCTGATCGTCCTCGTGGGCATTCCGGAGACGATGGTCATCGGCAGCAGCTTGAGCTTCACCATCGGCACGGGCGCCGGCGGCACGGCCCGGCACATGCGAAACCGGAACGTCGAGTTCCGCAGCATGCTCCTCCTCGGCCTTGGCGCGGTGGTCGGCGCGATCCTCGGTGCGGACGTACTGCAATGGCTCAAGGGGGCGATGGACGCCGTCACATTCGAGTCCTTCATCCTGTCGCTCTACCTCGCGATGCTCTTGCTGACGTCGTATCTGACGTTCCGCGACCCCAAGGAGGGCGCTCACAGCAAGAGCTTGCTCCAGCGGGTCGCGCTGCCGCCGCGGGTGAGCTTGCCGGGCGCCGGCCTCCGGGGCGTCTCCCTGCCGGGGCTCCTCCTCGTCGGCGCGGTCATCGGCGTGGCCAAGGGCTTGCTCGGCATCGGCGGCGGCGTGCTGTTCATGCCGCTATTGCTGCTTGTCGTCGGTCTGTCGGCCCACCAAGCGGTCGGGACGAGCTTGGGCGTGGTCCTGTTCAGTTCGATCGCGGGAACCATCCAGCATGCCACGCACGGCAACGTGAATCTCGTGCTCGTAATGTCCTTGGTGGTCGGCAGTTCCGTCGGCGTACAGTTCGGCGCTCACCTTTGCGAGCGGCTCAACGCCCGGCGGCTGCGCCGCTCCTTCGCGGGCATCGCCTTCCTGGCGGCCGTGATGATCGCCGCCAAGCTCGCGAGCAAGCTTATCTGACAGTCACGATTTGGCGTTGACTTGACCTCGCCGGCGGCATAGCTTGTGTGCAGTCGGCAGTTTATCTGTGCCGATACGTCCACGGGACGATCCAAGGCAGGAGCCCACCATGAGACACAAAGCCGCGGCCGTCGGACTCACGCTGGCCATGCTGTTCCTTGTCGCGGGTGACAGCTCGGGACGGATCCCCCGCCCGTCCGTGACGGAGGAGAACTGGCAGCTCGAGTTTGAGTTCAAGGCCCTCGAGCCGATTCAGTTGGAGGTCGCCGGCGAGCGCCGAACGTACTGGTACCTTCGCTACACCGTGATCAACCGCACCGGCGACGACCGGCCCTTCACGCCCGACTTCACGCTGTACTCGGAGCGGGGCGAGTTGCATCAGGCGGGCTTCCAGGTGCCGCATCAGGCGTACGAGATCATCCGCAAGCGGCACAATGACCCCCTGCTCCGCACGCCGGTGGGCATGATGGGCAAGCTGCTCCAGGGCGAGGACAACGCCAAGCACGGCATCGCCATTTGGCCGGACTTCGACGCCGAGAGCGGCTTCGTGGACATCTTCGTCGGCGGACTCAGCGGCGAGGTCCAGGAGATCCCACTGCCCAAGCCGATCAAGAAGACACTGCGCCTGCCCGACGGGAAGACCAAGGAAATCACGAAGCGCACGCTGATCCTGTCCAAGACGCTGAACCTTCGTTTCAAGATCGCGGGAGAGGTAGCGGCCCGCCATCGCGCCGAGCCGGAGCTGGTCTTCGGCAAGTGGGTGATGCGGTAGCACTTGACGCCGGACGGGCGCGCGAGTACGATAACTGATCTGTACTTGACCCCAAACTCCAACCGTATCCGCCGACGGCGGGACCGATAGCGGAGCCGAAGCCATGGCACACAAGAAGGGACAGGGATCGACGCGCAACGGGCGCGACAGCAACGCCCAGCGGCGCGGCGTGAAGCGATACGGCGGGCAGGCCGTCCAGGCCGGCGGCATCATCATCCGCCAGTGCGGCACGCCGTTCAAGCCCGGCGCCAACGTCCGCAGGGGCCGCGACGACACGTTGTTCGCCGTCGCCGACGGCAAGGTAAGCTTCCGTGGGAGATACGTCGACGTCGTCTGACGCCCGCGCGCCCCACGACAGATTCCGGTACGGCCATTCCAGCCCCCGTCCGCAGCCCGGCCGGGGGCTGAATCGTGCCAGCCCCCCGCACAGCCGCATCTCGCCATGTTCGTAGACGAAGCCGAAATCATCGCCATCGCCGGAGACGGCGGCGATGGCTGCGTCGCCTTTCGCCGGGAGAAGTTCGTGCCCCGCGGCGGTCCGAGCGGCGGAGACGGAGGACGCGGCGGCAGCGTGTACCTCGTCGCCGACGCGGCGTACAACACGCTTCAGCACCTGGCCGGGAAGCATCACTGGCGGGCCGAGCAAGGCGGGCGCGGCGAGGGCGGCAATCGCCACGGCCGCAAGGGGCAGGCCCTGCACGTTCGCGTCCCGCCGGGGACCGTCATCCGAGACGCGGTGACGCAACTGACGCTCAAGGACCTCGCCGCGGAGGGAGAGTCCGTTTGCGTCGCCGCCGGCGGCCGGGGCGGTCGCGGCAACGCCTTCTTCAAGAGCCCGACGAACCAGGCCCCCCGGAACGCCGAGCCGGGAGAGCCGGGCGAGCAGCGGACGGTCCACCTCGAGCTGAAGCTCATTGCCGACGCCGGCCTGGTCGGCAAGCCCAACGCCGGCAAGAGCACGCTGCTGTCGCGGCTGTCGGCCGCCCGGCCGAAGATCGCCGCGTACCCGTTCACTACGCTGGAGCCCTGCCTGGGCATCGTCGAGCTGAGCCGCTTCCGGCGCTTCATCATGGCGGACATCCCCGGCCTCATCGAGGGCGCCCACGCCGGCGCGGGGCTGGGCGACGAGTTCCTGCGCCACGTAGAGCGGACCCGCCTGCTCGTGCACGTAGTCGACATCCTCCCGCTCGAAGGAGACCCGGTCGCGGACTACCGGGCCATCCGGGCCGAGCTGGCCGGCTATTCGGACGCTCTCGCCGACACGCCCGAGATCGTCGTGGCGAACAAGATGGACCTGACCGGCGCGGCCGAGGCGCTCGACCGCCTGCGGCAAGAGGCCGGCGCGGAAGTTCACCCCGTCAGCGCCGTGACCGGCGAGGGCCTCGAGCCGCTGACCGAGCGAATCTGGCAAGCCCTTGCCCCCGAGTGAGCCGCGCGGACAATGGCAGGCGCCCCCCAAGCGAAAGAACCGGATGGTAGGCACACACGACAAGATTCCGCACGTCCTGGCCTGTGACGTCGGCAACACGGCCGTGCATCTCGCACACGTCAACGGCGACTGCCTTACCCCGCAGGAGCGTCATACGATCGGCGACTTGGGCGACCTCGGCGGCGCGCTGGCCCGCCTTTGGGAAGCCATGCCGGAGCCGAAGAAACTCGTGGCCGCCAGCGTGAACCCGTCCGGCCTCAAGGCCCTGGAGGCCGCCGCCGCGGAGGCCACCGCTGTAGCGCCGCTGGTGGTCGGGCGAGAGCTGCCCCTGCCGATGCCGACGGAGGTCGAGCAGCCGAACGAGGTCGGCGTCGACCGGCTCTGCTGCGCCGTGGCCGCCTACGACCGCATCGGCGACGCGTGCGTGGTGGCGGACTTCGGCACGGCGATCACCGTCGACTGCGTCGGTCCCGACGGGGCCTTCCTGGGGGGAGCCATCCTGCCCGGGCTGCGAATGGCGGCCGAGTGCCTGCACACGAGCACCGCCGGCCTGCCGAGCATCCGGCCGCGCGAGGTCGACTGGGTGTTCGGCAAGAACACGGAGCAGGCGATCCTCAGCGGGATCATCCGCGGCACGCGCGGCGCCTTACGGGAGCTGGTCGAGGCGTACGCGACCGAGTTGGGCCGCTGGCCCTCGCTCATCCTGACCGGCGGGGATGCGCGGCTGGTCTGCCCCGAACCTGGGGCGGAAGGGCTCGTGCAGGCCGTCGTCGACGACCTGGTCCTGCGCGGCGTGGCGGCCGCGTATTACCGAACGCTGCTCCGCTGAGCCACGCATGCCCGCCGCAGAACCCACCACGGCCGCCCCGCTGACACCGCCCGGCCGCGGCGCAATCGGCATTATCGAGCTGCGCGGCCCACGGTGCGGGGCGATGCTCGCGGAGATATTCCGTGGGCCGAGCCCGGCGAGGCCCGGCGCGCTCTGCCTGGGCTGGCTCGTCGAACCGGACGGCACGCGGCTGGACCAGGTCCTGGTCCTGGCCGAAACCGGCCGCGCCGAAATCCACCTGCACGGTGGGCCGGGCGTCGAGCGGGCCGCTCTGGAACTGCTCGCCGCGCAGGGAGCCGAGGTCCGGGCGGCACGCGGCGGCGAAGGGCTGCCCGCCGAGCATCCCGCCTGGGCGAACCCCGCCATCGGCCGGGAGCTGCTGCGGGCGCTGCCCGATGCGCGCACGTCGCTTGTCGTCGCCGCCTTCGCGGCGCAATGGTCCGCCGGGCTGAGCCGCCTGGCGTGTGAGGCCCGCACAGCGGCTCGCCCCCCCGCCGAACTCGCGGCGGAGCTTCGGGCCACGGCCGGTCGCCTGCCGCGGATGCGGCGATTGCTGGAGCCGGCCGAGGTGGTCATCGCCGGACCGCCGAACGCGGGCAAGTCGTCCCTGGCCAACGCCCTGGTCGAGCGGCAGGTCAGCGTCGTGCATGATCGGCCGGGAACGACGCGCGACTGGGTCCGGGAGACGGCCTCCTTCGACGGAGTGCCGGTCGAGCTGACGGACACGGCCGGGCTTTGGGCCACGGAGGACGCGATCGACGCCGAGGCCGTGGCGCGGGCCCGCCACCGGGCCGAACGGGCCGACCTCGTGCTGCTCGCCTCCCCCCGCGCCGCGGCCGCCGTTCCGGAATGGCTGCACGCCTCGCGCGTGCTCCGTATCGCGACGAAGTCCGATCTGGTGCCTCCCGGCCCGGATGCGGACGTGTCGGTCTCGACCGTTACGGGAGACGGGCTGCCGGCGCTTCGACTCGCCGCGGTCTCCGCGCTCGGCCTGGACGGCCTCGACCCGCAGGCACCGGCCGCATTCACACAGCGGCAGCGGCTGCTTCTCGAACGGGCGGCCGCGGCCACCGAGGCGGGCCGGACGAACGAGGCGACCGCGGCGCTGGACGAAATGCTCGGGGGCTGACGCCGACCCGCCCTACGGGCCGTCCAGCAACTCCACGCTGGTATGGGCCAGCTTGATCGTCTTCGGCCCGCTGTCCTGGAAGAAGATCTCCGCGCGAGTCTCCGGCCACGGCTGGGAAACCTTGAGTACCTGCCCGGCGCCGAACTTCGGGTGGTGCACGCGGCAGCCCGGCCTGAGGTACTCGTATTCCGGGGGCATCGGGTGCTCGCGGGCTATTGCCTCGATCATCTCCCGCTCCTCGTGCGGGTCGGCCGAGCCGCCCGCGTAGAACCCGCCCCGGCGGGCCGCGCCGGCCCGGTCGAGCCCGGCCGGAGGACGCACCGGCGCCGTCTGGTCCTCGAACTCGACATGCTCCCGGCCGATCTCGTCGAGGAACGGCGAGGCCGCCTGCGGGCGGTTCTGTCCGCGCAGGCGACGCCGGCGGGCGCACGTCAGCGTCAGCCCATCCTGCGCGCGGGTCATCCCGACGAAGGCAAGCCGGCGCTCCTCCTCCACATCCGCCTCGCTCGCCCGACCGAAGCCCCGCGGCTCCCGGCGGAACGGCAGCAGCCCGTCCTCGCAGCCGACGACATACACGCACGGGAATTCGAGCCCCTTGGCCGCGTGCAGCGTCATCAGCGTCACCGCCCCACCGCCACCCTCGAAGTGGTCCAGGTCGGACACCAAGCTCACCTGATACAGGTACTCGCCCAGCGTGCCGCCCTCGGTCCGCTCGTCGAACTCCGCGGCCGTGCTGATCAGCTCGTCGATGTTCGAGCGCTGCTGACGGTTCTCCTCGTCGTCGCCGGCGAGCGCTTCGGCCATGCCGCTGCGGCGGTACACGTCCTCCATGGTGTCCCGCACCGAGCGGCCCTCCGCCGCCTCGGCCATGGCGGCGATGCCGTCCGCGAACGCCCGGACGCGTGACGCCGCGCGGCCCAAGGCCTCGGGGGTCGCCTGCCCCGCGGCCGCCAGCATGGACACACCCGTTCGCTCGGCCGCCGCCTCCAAGCGGCCGACGGTCGTGTCGCCGATACCCCGCGTCGGCGTGTTGATGATCCGCCGGCAGCTCAGGTCGTCCCGCGGGTTGACCATCAGTTTCAAATACGCCAGCAGGTCCTTGACCTCGCGGCGATTGAAGAACTCCACTCCCCGCGCGACGCGGTACGGAATGCCCGCCCGGAAGAGCGTCTCCTCCAGCACGCGGGACAGGGAGTTGACGCGGTAGAACACGGCCGTGTCGCCGTAGTCACGGCCGGCGTTGCGGGCGGCCTCGATTCGCTCGGCGACGGCTCGGGCCTCGGCCCTTTCGTCGTCGCAGGAGATGACCCGGACCGGCTCGCCGCCCTCGCGGCGGGACCACAGGTCCTTCCGCTTGCGCTGCCGGTTGCAGGCGATCAGGCGGGACGCGGCGCCAAGGATCGGTTGCGTCGAGCGGTAGTTCTCCTCGAGCCGGACGACCTCCGCGTTGGGGTAGTCCGTCTCGAATTCCATGATGTTGCGGATATCCGCGCCGCGCCAGGCGTAGATACTCTGGTCCGGATCGCCCGTGGCGCAGATGTTCTCGTGCGCGACGGCGATGCCGTGGGCGATGATGTACTGGGCGTGGTTGGTGTCCTGGTACTCGTCGATCAGGACGTACCGGTACCGCCTACCGAGCAGGGCCCGGACCTCCGGCCGGTCGCGCAGCAGCATCGCGGTCCGGAGCAGCAGATCATCGAAGTCCAGGGCGTTGTTCTCGCGCAGCAGGCGTTCGTATTCGCCGAACAGTTCGGCGATCTTGCCGTCGCCGAACGAGTCGGCCTCCTCCGCGAACTGCTGCGGCGTCTTCAGCTCGTTCTTGGCGTTGGAGATGCGTGCATGCACGCCGGACGGTTGGAAGTGCCCGCCTTTCATGCCCAGCCGCTCCAGCGCCTGCCGCGTAATGCGGAGCTGGTCGTCGCGGTCGTAGATGCTGTAATTCGGCTCAAGCCCCGCCTCGCCGGCGAACTCCCGCAGCAGCCGGGCGCAGACCGAGTGGAACGTGCCGATCGTCGCACCCGCCGGGATCCCCAGCGCCGCCACACGCTCCTGCATCTCCCCGGCGGCCTTGTTCGTGAAGGTCAGCGCCAGGACGTTCCACGGCGCCACGCCCGTATGGACGAGGTGGGCGATTCGGCGGGTGATTACGCGGGTCTTGCCCGACCCGGCGCCGGCGAGCACGAGCAAGGGCCCGTCTCGGTGCAGCACGGCCCGCGTCTGGGGCTCGTTGAGGTCGTGAAGGTAGTCCGGCATCTCTCCTGTCCGTCGTGCAGAGGCCACTATACCGCCCGAATGGGCCGTAGCCAAGCACGCCCGTGCCGGCGCGCCAAATGGAGCAGCCGCTGCTAAAGCCGGGCCCCAGCGAACCGATGAAATAGGCGGTGAAGATGAGTTCCAAGCAACACACGCCGCCGACCGAGACGCACCACAAGCCCGTCCTGACCACGGGAGAAGTCGCGCGGATCTGCCACGTCGCGCCCCGGACCGTCAGCAAGTGGTTCGACAGCGGCAAGCTTCAGGGCTACCGGATTCCCGGCAGCGGCGACCGCCGCATTCCGCTGGCCCAGTTGGTCGCCTTCATGCGGGCCCACGAGATGCCGATGGAAGGGCTCTGTGCGGGGCTGTGCCGGGTGCTGGTGGTGGACCATCACCCGCCGCGGGGTCTGGTCGAGGCAATGGCCGAGACCGGCCATTACGATGTTCGGATCGCGTCCACGGAATTCGAGGCGGGCGTGCTGGCCGGCACGTTCCACCCGCAGGTCTTCGTGCTGGATCTTTCCTTTGGCGACGAGGAAGCGGCCGAGGTCTGCCGGAGCATCAAAGCCGGCGAGCAGTTCAGCGGCGCCCATGTGGTCGCGACGGGGGCCTGCCTGACCGGCGTGCGGTGCGAATGGCTGCTGAATCAGGGCTTCGACGTATGCCTGGAAAAGCCCTGGTCGCCGAGCGAGCTTCTGGGAGCGATCGAGGAAGCCACCGACCTGTCGGGCTGACGGGCCGGTCCGTGGGGGTCCATGAGAGGGATGCGACCGCCCGGGGGGGCCGGCGGGGGTAACGCGGTCCAGGATCGTTTTGCGTGCAGCGGGCACGCCACGCCCCACTCGGGCGCGGCGCGCGGAAGAGGGCGGCCGGCCCGGAACGGCCGCCCTTTCCCATGCGCCCCGGCGGGGCAGATCGCCGGCTTTCAAAAGCTTCTTGCACGGCGTCGGCGCGGTCTGCATAATGCGACTGTCCGTCCTTACAAGTGAACAGAGAGCGATATGGGATCATTGCTGTCAGCGCTGCTGGAACTTCAGTCCGTGGAACGTCAGTTGAGGCAGGTGCAGGCCAGGCGTCGCCGGCTCACCCGCTCGGCAAATCAACAGCAGCGCAAGGTCGAGGATCTGCGGGCACAGGAGGCCCAGGTCCACGAGACCCTCAATGATCGCCGCCGCCAGGCGGACCATGCGTCGCTCGAGGTCCGGACGGCCGAGGAACAGGTCTCTCACCTTCGCGACTCGCTGAACTCCGCCAAGACCAACAAGGAATACGCGGCGATCCTCACCCAGCTCAATACGGTCAAGGCCGACAACGCCAAGCGCGAGGAAGAGGCCCTGAACATCATGCAGGCCGTCGAGGAGACCCAGCAGCAGCTCGATCAATTCCAGCAGCAGATCGCCCACGAGCAGCAGCGGCTGGAGCATATCACCGCCGAGACCGCCGAAGAGGTCAAGCGGCTGGAGGGCATGCTGGAAGAGCTGCACGGCAAGCGAGATCAGGCGGCCGCCAACGTGCCGGAGGAGTACCGACGCATCTTCGACCGGGTCGCGGAAAACTACGACGGCGAAGCCATGGCCGTCGTTGAAAAGCATGGAAACAAGCCCCCGCACGACTACGTCTGCGGGGGCTGCTTCATGAGCATCAACGCCGAGCACGTCAACGCCTTGCAGGTGCGGGACGAGGTCCGACGCTGCGATTCCTGCGGCCGGATCCTATACATCGAGACCCAGGCACAGAGCGCCCCGACACAGTAGAGCCGTCCACGGAAGGACACTCATGCCCGGAAAGTCCCTGCGGGTCAACCTTTACACGGACGGCGGCGCACGCGGCAACCCGGGCCCGGCCGGGGCGGGAATCGTGCTGCTCGACGCCGACGACGGACAGGTCCTGCAAGAGGCCGGCTTCTTCCTCGGCCGCGCGACGAACAACGTGGCCGAGTACACGGCCCTGGTTCGCGGGTTGGAGGTCGCGGAGCAACTTGGTGCCGTGGAGGTCGCTGTCCATAGTGATTCCGAGCTGCTTGTGAAGCAGATGAAGGGCGAGTACCGCGTCAAGAACCAAAACCTGGCGGTTCTGCACGACGAGGCCCGCAAGCTCGAGGACCGCTTCGACCGCGTTCGCTACGAGCACGTTCGGCGCGAGAAGAACGAACGGGCGGATCTCCTGGCCAACAAGGCGATGAACCGCAAAGGAAACGTGCGGGACGCGGACGACTGAAGGAGGGCCGAGCCGATGACTTCCGTTCCTCCCCCGCCGACGGCGCGTTCGGCCTCCAGCGGACCCGGCCCTATCTGGTACGTCGTGGCGGCCGTGCTGGCGGGCGCCACCGTTGCGGCCGTGGTGGCCCTCTGGCCGAGCTCCCCGACATTCTCGGACTTCTGGTCCATGCTGGACGTCGACCGGTTCGACGCGCCCGGCGAAACCGTGGTCACCCTCCATGAGCCCGGTGCGTATAACATCTATGTGCGGACGAACGGCCCGCGCCGCGACGGGGCCCAAGCCGCATGGCACGTCACGGCCATGCGCGAGGACGACGAAGAAGCCATTCCCGTGGACGACCCTTCCATGTCGTTCAGTTTGACGGTGCATAACCAGGAGTACGAGGCGATAGGGCGCTTTGAGCTGTCGCGGCCGGGCGCGGTACGGATCCGGGCCGCGCAGAGGCCGGCCGCATCGGACGCTGTCGCCGAGATGGCCGTCGGGCCGGCCCCCTCGCCCAGCGGCATGCTCGGCGGAATCGGCCGGGCGGTCGCCGCCGCCGGGGTGGCGCTGTTGGGCTTGGCCGGGGCGGTGGCGATCGCGCTGGTGACGTTCTTCCGGCGGCGTCGGGCTCGGAAGACGGCCGAGGCGGGGCCGATGTTCCCGCCAACCGTGTAAGAGAGGAGAGGCCGGCACATGCCGCGCTTCGAAGAGGCATTCATCCAGCAGGTGCAGCAGGCGACGGACATCGTCGACCTCGTCTCGGAGTACGTCGCGCTGAAGAAGCGCGGCAAGGAGTTCGTAGGGCTCTGCCCGTTCCACCAGGACTCGCACCCGTCCATGTACGTCTCGCCGGCCAAGCAGATTTTCAAGTGCTTCGCCTGCGGCGCGGGCGGCACGGCCTTCAACTTCCTGATGATGTACGACAAGCTGGAGTTCCCGGACGCGGTCCGGCGCCTGGCTGAGCGGGCCAATATCCCCGTTCCGGAGCAGCGCCGCCCGACGGAGCAGGCCCGAGCGGGCCTGAGCCGCAATGACCTGCTGGCCGCGTCGCTGTTCGCGGCGAGATGGTTCCGCGAGCAACTGCACTCCGACGCCGGGCGGCACGCGCTGGACTACGCCCGCGAGCGAGGCCTTACGGACGAATCGATCAAGCGCTTCGGGCTCGGCTACGCGCCCGATGGCTGGGACGGGCTGCTGCGGGCGGCCACGGCCACAGGTATCTCCGACCGGCAGCTCGTGGCGGCCGGGCTGTGCGGGCGCAAGGACGAGACCGGCCGGTGCTACGACCGCTTCCGCAACCGGCTGATGTTCCCGATCATCGAGCCGGGCGGCAAGCCCGTGGCCTTCGGCGGCCGTGCCCTCGGCGACGACCCGGCCAAGTACCTCAACAGCCCGGAAACGGCGCTTTTTGACAAATCCGGCGTGCTCTACGCGCTGAATTGGGCGCGGTCGTCGATCGTCTCCAGCAAGCGGGTGATCGTCACGGAGGGATATCTCGACGCGTTGATGCCGATCCAGGCGGGCGTGGAGAACGTCGTCGCAACGCTGGGAACGTCGCTCACCGACCGGCACGTGCGTCTGCTCGCGCGGTACGCGGACGATGTTGTGCTGCTGTTCGACGCGGACACGGCCGGGCAAGGCGCGACCGAGCGGGCGCTGGAGACGTTCCTGTCGCAGCGGTTCCATGTGCGCGTGGCGACCGTGCCCTCGGGCAAGGACCCGTGCGACATGGTGCTGGCCGAGGGCCCCGACGCCCTGCGGCGGCTGGCCGACGAGGCGCCCGACGCGTTGCAGTACGCGTGGGATCGCACTTACGAGGCGTGGTCCAGCGCGGACAGCCGCCCGGCCGATCGCGGGCAGATCGTGGACAGGTTTCTCACGCTCGTGGCGTCCTCCGCCGCGTACGGCGCGATCAACGAGGTTCGCAGAGGCCAACTGGCCCAGTACATCGGGCATGTGCTGAACGTCCCCGCGCCGGAGCTTCAGCAGCACATGCGCCGGCTGGCCCGCCGCGTGTCGCGGGAGCGCGGCGCCGGCCCCGAGGAGGCGGGACGCTACACCCCCCAGCGGCTGGCGGAGCGGCACGTCCTCGAGGTCCTGCTGAACGAACCGGAGCTGTTCGACACCGCGGCCGAGCGGGTCGATCCGGAGGATTTCACGACTCCCGAGCTGCGGACGGTGGCCGAGCGGATTTGGCAGCTCGGGGCCTCGGGGCGGGTCAATCCGGAGGATGTCGTTGCCAGCGAGGCGCTCGCCCAACACGGAGCGCTGATCGCCGACCTCTCGACGGATGGGGAACACCGCGGGAACTATGAGGCGACGCTGACCGGGGCGCTCGACGACATGGTCTACCGCCGCCGCCGGTCGGAGATCGACCAACTGAGCCAGGCCGAACCGACGGACGACGCCCTGCGCGAGCTGACCCGCCGCCTGAAGGAGGCCGACGTCCGCCGTCTTCCGCGGATCACCTGAGCCGGCGGCAAGGAGGCAATATGCGCCCCGCCCAGCCGTTGACACCACCGCGCCGGTAGAATAGTATAGCGAGATTCCCGCGCCATACGGGCGGATAGGGCTTTTCCGGGAGTTGGGCATGACCGAAACGCTCGATACAAGCGTCAAGAACCTGATCGCGAAGGGCAAGCAGCGCGGCTATCTGACCTATGAGGAGATGAACGACGAGCTTCCGGAGGAGGCCGTCTCGCCGGACAAGCTGGACTCGCTGCTGATGACGCTGGACGAGCTGGGCATCGAGCTGCTCGATGAGGCGGACGTCGAGAAGCGCGAGGAATTCGCGGACACGGACGAGGAGCCCTCCGAGGAGCAGGGGCGGAAGAAGCCCAAGAGTTCGGGGCAAGCCGCCATTGAGGACCTCGAGGCCGAGTCCGAGCGGATCGACGACCCGGTCCGGATGTACCTTACGCAGATGGGCGAGATCCCCTTGCTCACCCGCGACCAGGAGATCGCCCTGGCCAAGAAGATCGAGACGACGCGCATGCACTTCCGCCGCCGCGTGCTCGAGAGCGACTACTGCATCCAGCAGGCGATGGACATCCTCGCCCAGGTCCACGCCGGCGACCTGCCCTTCGACCGCACCATGAAGGTCTCGACGGCCGAGAATCTGGCCAAGGAGACGATCACGGAGCGGATGCCCGTCAACCTCGCCACGCTGAACGTGATGGCGGAGGCGACCAAGAGCGACTGGGAGAAGGCCGAGGACCGCAACGCCTCCGAACGCACGCGGAAGCACGTCAAGCGCCGGCTCTGGCGGCGCCGGCGCCGCGCCGCGACGCTGCTGGAGGAGCTGTCCCTGCGGACCAGCAAGGTCCAGCCGCTGATGAAGAAGCTCCAGCACATCTCCGCGAAGATGAACGAGCTGTCGCGGGCCATCGCCACGAGCGAGGAGAAGGACATCCCGCCCGAAGACGCGGACGTGATGCAGGAGGAGCTGTACGGTCTGATGGACCTGGTCCGGGAGGAGCCGGAACTGCTGCACAAGCGGGTCAAGGCCATCCAGAAGGTCTTCAACGACTACGAACAGGCCAAGCGCGAGCTGTCGGGCGGCAACCTGCGGCTGGTCGTGTCGATCGCAAAGAAGTACCGCAACCGCGGGCTGTCGTTCCTGGACGTGATCCAGGAAGGCAACACGGGCCTGATGCGAGCGGTCGACAAATACGAGTACCGCCGTGGATACAAGTTCTCCACGTACGCCACGTGGTGGATCCGCCAGGCGATCACCCGCGCCATCGCCGACCATGCCCGGACCATCCGCATCCCGGTCCACATGATCGAGACGATGAGCAAGCTGCGGAACATCTCCAAGCGGCTCGTGCAGGAGCTCGGCCGGGAGCCGACCGTTACGGAGATCGCCAAGGAAGCCGGCATGACCATCGCCGAAACGCGCCGGGTCATGAAGATCTCCCGCCACCCCATCAGCTTGGACCGACCCGTCGGCGAGAGCGAGGACAGCTACTTCGGCGACTTCATCGAAGACGACTCGGCCGAGAGCCCCGTCGAGTCCGCCGGCACCGAGATGCTCAAGGACCGCATCGAGGAAGTGCTCAAGACGCTCACCTACCGCGAGCGGGAGATCATCAAGCTCCGCTACGGCATCGGCGACGGGTACACCTACACACTCGAGGAGGTCGGGAGGATCTTCAAGGTCACGCGGGAGCGCGTCCGGCAGGTCGAGGCCAAGGCCATCCGCAAGCTCCAGCATCCGGTGCGAGCCCGGCGGCTCGAGGGCTTCCTCGACACGGCCAAGGCCGGCGCCGAAGACGGCAACGGCGACGGCAAGCGGTAGCGCATTTCGCGGCTTACTCTCTCGCGGAACCCGTCGCACACCACGCCAGCATGCGCAGGAGTATCGTCCGGTACGTCGAGTCGGCCCACTCGTCGGCGTAATGGCCGGGCGAGAGATAGGCCACGCGACCCGCCCCTTCGGTGCGCGTCCAGCCCATGGGGTGCACCTCCTCGTCGTGCACGGCGGCGAGACACACCTCGATATCCGCGGAGCATTCGTGGAAGTAGAACTCGTCGAACACCGTAAAGGCGGCGAGGCCGCGCGTGATCTCATTGCGGCAATGGAGCGGATAGACCGAGAACGAGAACGGCTTCGGGTGCTTCTCGAAGCGCCCCCCGAGCAGCTCCCGATGGGCCCGGTTGGCCTTGCAGCACACCGTGGCCGAGTGAACGCCCAGCAGGCCCTTGCCGCCCCGGACCCAGGCGCGCAACGCCTCCACCTGGCGCGGCGCCAGGTCCGGACCGTACCGGGTGCCGTCGGAGGCATCGCCCAACGAAGTGTACAGAAGGACCGCATCGTAGTGCTGGGACTCCAGGCCCGTGAAGCACTCGTGATCGTAGGTCGCTTCGACGCCGTAGCCCTGCTGCCGAAGGAAAGGCGCCATCGCCGCTTCGAAGCCCTCGAAATCGTGATGGGCGCCGCCGAGAACCATGAGGATGTTGCGCGCCATTGTCTGGGCCCCTACCACGGCAACGCCCGGCCGTCGTACTGGAAGAAGCGCGGCATCTCGGCCGCGTCGGGGCCGGTAATCAGGCGAAAGAGCGAATCCGCCGACTCCTCGGCCGAGAAGCCCATTTCAGGCGACCCCATCTTCGTGCGCATGCCGCCCGGATGGACCGCATGCACGCTGAAGCCCTCGGGCGAGAGGTAGTTGTGCAGAATCCGCGTCTGCATGTTCAGCGCCGCCTTCGACATGTTGTAGCCGAACCAGGCGGTCCGGGTGCAGTCGGCGATGCTGCCGGCCTCGGACGAGACGTTCACGATGCGCTTCAGCGAGCCGTTTCTGAGCAAGGGGAGGAACTTCTGCGTGACGCGAAGCGGTCCGACGGCATTGACATCCAGGACTTGCCGGATCGCGTCGAAATCGACCTCCTCCAGCCGCTGCCGCGCGCCGGTATGAATGCCCGCGTTGTTGATGAGCATGTCGAGCCGGTCCGCCCGCACGGCCACGTCCTTGCCGGCCGCCTCGATGGAGGCCGGGTCCGTCACGTCGAGGCAGACCGGCACGCACCTCTCCGAAGCCCGCTTCAGGACCGGCGAGTCCGTCTGAATGTACCCCGCGAAGACGAGCCAGCCGTCCGCGAGAAACGCATCGACGAACGCGTATCCCAAGCCGCTGTCAGTGCCGGTAATCAGCACGTGCCGCGTTTCTGGCCCGTTATCCGCAGTCATAGGCGCTACCGGTCTTCAGGATCGGTTCGGGGCGTGCGGCGTTCAGCGACCCGCATCCCGCGATCCGTTCGTGAGGCGTGCAAGCTCGCTTCAATCTGCAACTTACAGGCGTCGAAGCGTCCGCGTCAACTATTCCGGCATTGCTGCACGCGATGCGGAAGCTCGATCCGGCCCGGCAACTCCGGCCATCGGGGTACCCGCCTTGCCCGCCGTCACGTCCCGTCAGCCGATGGGCACATCGTCCGTTTTGTCACTTAAGCGACCGGCGGACCGGCCCGATATATACCAAGGCGTGATCCAGGCCGGGGGGCGTACCCCGACGGAGGACGGCCAGGGGCATGGGATCGGCAGAGGCGGCGCAACCGACACACAGGAGGACGGCGTGTCCCCAGGCCAAGCCCGCATCCTCGTCGTGGACGATGAGCCCCAGATCTGCACGCTCATCCGCGAAGGCCTTTCCCGCCAGGGCCTGGACTGCCTAGCCGTCAGCCGGCCCCGCGAGGCCAAGGACCTCCTCGAGTCCAATTCGTTCGACGTGCTGCTGACGGATATCTCGATGCCCAGCGTGAGCGGGCTCGACCTGCTTTCGTACGTCCGGCACCACCAGCCCGCATGCAAGGTAATCCTGATCACGGGTCTGGGTGAAGCCGACCACCTCGCGGAGGCGATCCGAAACGGCGCGTTCGATTTCGTCCGGAAGCCCCTCGACCTGCCCGACCTCTGCCGGCGGGTGGCCCAAGCGGCCGGACGGGCACCAACGGGCCCGGGGCTGCCCCTTCGGGCGGCTCAGGCCATGCAAAGCGCGGACCGGATCAAGCGGGCATCGCTCGAGAGCATCTACGCCCTGGCCAAGGCCGTCGAGGCCAAGGACCCGTACACCCGGCGGCACAGCGAGCAGGTCAGCCACAACGCCACCTGCATCGCACGCAAACTCGCACAGCCGCCCGAGGCGGTCGAGTCCATCCGCATCGCCGGGCTTCTGCACGACATCGGCAAGATCGGCGTGCCCGACGATATCCTCACGAAGCCCGGCCGCCTGACGGATGAGGAGTTCGAGTACATCCGCCGGCACCCGGCCCTGGGCGGGGAGATCCTCGAGCATATCAGCATGTTCGCCGAGGAGGCCCGCATCGTCCGGCATCACCACGAGCGGTGGGACGGCGCCGGCTACCCCGACGGCGTCGCCGGCCGGGACATCCCCTACGCGGGCCGCATCATCAACGTCGCCGACTCCATCGACGCCATGCTCATGGCCCGAACCTACAAGCAGGCCTATCCGGTCGACCAGGTCGTCGCCGAGCTGCGCCGATGTGCCGGGACGCAGTTCGACCCCGAAATCGCCGAGGCGGCGGCCGAGTGGCTCGAGGGCCTCTCCGGCCAGGGCGCCGTGCCGACCTGCGCGGCCTGAAGCCCCGCCGCCACGACCGAACGCCCGGTCGCGTCTCGCCCCATTCCTTACTGGACCTCGGCCCCCATCGCGCCGATACGGCTGCTGGAGGATAGGGACCAACTTCGAAGGCCGAGGAGCCACCGGATGAAAACCAGAACTCTGCTTGCCGCGATCCTCGCGGTCACGGTGCTGTGTACGCTCAATTCCTCTCAGGCGGCGGTGCTCAGCCAGCCCGCCTCCGCCAGTCGGGTCGACCTGATGTTGTTCGACCTCTGGGGCGGAACCTGGCATGACGCGGAGAAAAGCCCGCACAACGGTCAGGACGATCTCATGTGCTGGGCCGCCGCGGCCGCCAATGTGCTCGAATGGACGGGCTGGGCCGACGCGGCGGGTATCACCGGCGGGACCGACGCGGTCTTCGCCTATTTCCAGGACCACTGGACCGACAAGGGCGGCCTGATGGAGTTCGGCTGGCACTGGTGGTTCCGGGGCACGAATCCCTCTGAGGGCTGGAGCGGCTGGTCGCAAGTCGACGTGCCGGGCGGCAACTTCGCCCCGGACGCGGACTTCTACGGCGTGTGGTACGACCGGACCTCCCGCGACGCCGACGCCATGGACGCGATCGAGCAGTACGTCGAGGACAAACGCGGAATCGGCCTGGCCGTGTATGACAGCGAAGGCAACGGCGGCCATGCCATAACCTGCTGGGGCCTGTCGTACGAGGCAGACGGCACGACCTACGCCGGCATCTGGGTGAGCGACTCCGACGATGACAAGCGAGACCCTACGCCGGAGGATCAGCTTCGTCATTACGAGGTCCTTTCCCGAAACGGCAAGTGGTTCCTCCAGAGCTTCTACGGACGCGACAGTTGGTACATCGGCGAGGTCCAGGCCCTCGGCGCCTTCCACGCCCCCGAGCCGGGCAGCATCGTCCTCCTCGCCGTCGGATCCGTGGCACTGGTCTGGCGACGCCTTCGCATCGGCGCCGTGCGCTGAGCCGGGCTCGGCGACGCCGACAAGGCGCCCCCCGCCCCGGTCGCACCCACTTCGAGCCGGATGATCGCGAGCCGCCCCGCGGCCGCCACCGCTCGCCGTCCGCACGGCCAGCATCAGGCACCGGCCCATGAGCCGCCCCCCCGGCCGATTCCGCACCCCCTCCCCCCTGTCCGGCGCCCGATGACGCTGGCGTCGCCGCCACGGGTATGCGATAATCGCAACATGAACGGACGCGCTAAGCCGGGGGGCAGGCACGGGGCCGAGCCGGTCCCGCCGAAAGCGCCATCGCAGTCTGAAGCCCGGCCCGCGGTGTAGCCGCCCCGGCCGAGCCGATGAGGAGACGACACAAGTGGCCAAGGATACGGCCGAAGCCAAGACAACCGACAAGGCGGGCGTGTACGACGAAAGCCAGATCCGCGTACTTCGCGGCCTGGAGGCCGTTCGCAAGCGTCCGGGCATGTATATCGGGGACACGACCCCGCGCGGGCTGCACCACCTGGTTTGGGAGATCGTGGACAACGCGATCGACGAGGCCATGGCCGGGCGTTGCAGCAACATCGGCGTTACCGTCAACCCGGACGATTCCTGTACCGTCACCGACGACGGGGTGGGCATTCCGGTCGGCATGCACCCCACGGAGAAGGTCTCGACGCTCGAGGTCGTCTTCTGCCAGCTCCACGCCGGCGGCAAGTTCGACCACGGCGTGTACAAGGTCTCCGGCGGGCTGCACGGCGTCGGCGCCTCGGTCGTCAACGCCCTGAGCGAGTGGATGGAGGTCGAGGTCACCCGCGACGGCGCCGTCTGGCGGATGGAGTTCGAGCGCGGCAAGAAGCAGTCGGACCCCAAGCGGATCGGCCAGCGCAAGCGAAGCGGAACGAAGATTACCTTCCGGCCCGATCCCGACATCTTCCCCGACATCGCCCTCCGCTACGAAACGCTCGCCGCCCGGCTGCGCGAGCTGGCCTACCTCAACGAGGGCGTCACGATCAAGCTCAAGGACCGCCGGGCCGACCGCGAGGAACTCTTCAACTACCCCAAGGGTCTGGTCGCCTTCGTCCAGCACCTGACGGAAAACAAGCAGACCCTCCACAAGCCCGTCACAATCCACAAGGTGGACGACGAGACTCAGCTCATGGTCGACATCGTCCTCCAGTACGATGACGGCTTCAACGAGACGGTCCTTTCCTTCGCCAATAACATCAACACGCTCGAAGGCGGCACGCACCTTTCCGGCTTCCGCAGCGCTCTGACACGGACGATCAACTACTACGCCCGCACGGCCGGGCTGCTCAAGAGCAACGGGAAGAACGGCAAGAGCGGCGCCCCCACCGGCGACGATCTGCGCGAGGGCCTCACGGCCGTCGTGTCCGTCAAGGTGCCCGACCCGCAGTTCGAGGGCCAGACCAAGACCAAGCTCGGCAACAGCGAGGTCGAGAGCTTCGTCACCACGGCCGTCAACGAACTGCTCGGCTCCTGGCTGGAGGAGCACCCGACGGAGGCCAAGCGGATCGTCAACAAGGGCGTTCAGGCCATGCAGGCCCGCGAGGCCGCACGCAAAGCCCGAGACCTGACACGGCGCAAGGGTGCCCTGTCCAGCGGATCGCTGCCCGGCAAGCTCGCCGACTGCCGCAGCAAGGACGTGGAGTCGACGGAGCTTTTCGTGGTCGAGGGCGACTCGGCCGGCGGCCCGGCCAAGCAGGGCCGCGACAGCGCCATCCAGGCGATCCTCCCACTGAGAGGGAAGATCCTCAACGTCGAGAAGGCCCGGCTGGACCGCATCCTGAACTCGCAGGAGATCCAGAAGGTCATCTCCGCGCTGGGCTGCGGCATCGGCGAGGATGAGTTCGACACGAGCAAGCTGCGCTACGGACGGATCATCATCATGACGGACGCCGACGTCGACGGCAGCCACATCCGCACGCTGCTGCTGACGTTCCTCTTTCGGCATATGAAGCCGCTGATCCTGGAGGGGCACGTGTATATCGCCCAGCCGCCGCTTTATCTCGTGCGACGAAAGAAGCACAAGGAGTACGTCCTGGGCGAATGGGAGATGCGCCAGAGCTTGATCAACCTCGGCCTGGAAGGCACGGAGCTGCACGTTCGCGATGTCTCGGGCGCCCAGTGTGACGTGGTCGCCGAGTTCTCGGGCGCCCGTCTGCGCGAATTGGTGGACATCCTGGAGCAGCTCGCTCAGAAGATCCGCATCATCGAGCGGCGCGGGCTGAGCTTCCGCGAGTTGATGGACCAGCGCAAGGACGGCAAGCTGCCGACACACTGGATCGTCCTCGGCGGCCGAAACGTGCTGTGCCACTCCGACGAGGAATACGAGGAAATCCTCCGCCAGAACGACGAAATCCCCATGGAGGAAGACGAACCCCAGGCCGCCTCGGACGAGGTGCCCGCGGTCCGGAAAATCCACCAGCGCACCGAGCTGCACGAAGTCCGCGACATCGAGAAGCTCTTCGACGAGTTGCGCGCCCGGCAAATCAGCATCGAGGACTACTATCTCAAGCGAGAGGAGCTGGTCACCGGCGAGAAGCCCCCGGCCAAGTACCTCCTGATCAACGAGGGCAGGCACCTGGAGGTCGACAACGTCGCGAGCATCGGCCCAGGCATCCGTGAGATCGGTTCCCAGGGCATGGAGATCAAACGCTTCAAGGGGCTCGGCGAGATGAACGCCGACGAGCTGTGGGAAACCACTATGGACCCGGAGCGGCGCACGCTGCTGCGGGTGCGTGCGGAGGAGGCCGAGGAGGCCGAGCGTATGTTCACCCTCCTGATGGGCGACAACGTCGAACGCCGCCGGACCTTCATCGAGGAACACGCCCTGGAGGTCAAGAATCTGGACGTTTAGAGGGGGCCCGGAGGCCCCGCCGGCGCGCCTCTGAAGCCATCGGCCGGCGGGCGGCTGCAAGCGCCCGACCGACCTGCCGGAAACCGCCAACAGCTACCAACAACCGGTCAACAGGTTGTGCACATCCGACGGCTAACCACAATATATTGCAAAATTCTTGCTTCGCTCGCGATATGGTTGTATATTGTTCGCATGTTTGGCGGTGTTGGTAAAAAATCTGGTCCCTCAGAAGCTTTTTTGCAGAAATTGCTTACGTCGGACCCCTAGATTTTGTCGATGGTTTGCTTGACTGCCCTAGATGTAGGGCATATGTTACGGAACGTTCGCTTGCAGAGGATGTGAAGGGCACTTCCCGGACCTCCGTGGGTAGCGAGCCATGGGGCCGAAGACGATGAGGGAAGGCCTCACGTGCCCGGCAAGCGGGGAATTTTGCAGGGCGCGCCGGTGAGGAGCGCCAGAGGGAGACGGACGCAGATGACGCCGCAAGAACTGACGAGCGCGTCCCAGCAGCATGTCGAGACCCAGGAGTCGCTGGATGCCAACGCTCCGAACGGGCTCAAGCTCACGAGAGCATTCAGCACCGAGGGCGCCCACCCGTTCGACGAGTTGACTTGGGACAAGCGCGCCGCCCGGATCGCGGGCGGCGAGGGCACGGTCTTTGAGCAGGACGACGTGGAAGCGCCGTCCGGCTGGAGCCAGCTCGCAACGAACGTGGTGGCCAGCAAGTACTTCTACGGCGAGCTGGGTACGGACGAGCGGGAGCATTCCGTCAAGGAGCTCGTGCACCGCGTCACCCGCACCATCGCCGACTGGGGCAACGCCGACGGCATCTTCGCCACGGACGAGGACGCTGAGCGCTTCTACGACGAGTTGACGTGGCTCTGCGTCAACCAGTACGTGGCCTTCAACTCGCCGGTCTGGTTCAACGTGGGCCTCTACCACCAGCGCGGCGTCCCGGGCTCCGAGGGCAACTACCACTGGGACAGGACCCGCCGGGAGCCGGTCCGGACACTCAAGAACTACGAGTATCCGCAGGCCTCCGCCTGCTTCATCCAGTCCGTTGACGACACGATGGAAGACATCATGCGCCTCGCCGCCGCGGAGGCCATGCTGTTCAAATACGGCTCGGGCACCGGCACCGATCTGTCCACTCTCCGTTCCAGCCGGGAGAAGCTCTCCGGCGGGGGCACGCCGTCCGGGCCGCTGTCGTTCATGCGGGTGTTCGACCAGATCGCCGGCGTGATCAAGTCCGGCGGCAAGACCCGCCGCGCGGCCAAGATGCAGTCGCTCCGATGCGACCACCCGGACATCAAGGAGTTCATCGAGTGCAAGATGAACGAGGAGAAGAAGGCCTGGGCGCTGATCGAGCAGGGCTACGACGGCTCGTTCAACGGCGATGCCTATGCCTCCGTGATGTACCAGAACGCCAATACCTCCGTGCGGGTCACGGATGAGTTCATGAAGGCCGTGCTCGACGACGGCGAGTGGCAGACCTACGCAGTGACCACCGGCCAGCCGGTCGAGAAGTATCGGGCGAGGGAGTTGATGGACGGCGTCGCCGAGGGCACGCACGTCTGCGGCGACCCCGGCGTGCAGTATCACAGCACGATCAACCGCTGGCACACCTGCCCGAACAGTGGCGAGATCTGCGCCTCGAACCCGTGCAGCGAGTACATGTTCCTCAACGACTCGGCCTGCAACCTTGCCAGCTTGAACCTGATGAAGTTCCGCGGCGCCGACGGCACCTTCGACATCGAGCGGTTCCGGGCGGCCGTGCGGCTGCTGATCATCGCACAGGAGATTCTGGTCGATCATGCCAGCTATCCCAACGACCGGATCTGCCGTACGAGCCACGAATACCGGCCGCTTGGGCTGGGCTACGCGAACCTCGGCTCGCTTCTGATGTCCCTGGGCCTGCCGTACGACAGCGAGGGCGGCCGGGCATACGCCGCCGCCGTCACGGCCGTGATGACCGGAACGGCCTACGCGACCAGCGCGGAGCTATCCGCCCGGCTCGGCCCGTTCGCCCAATTCCGCCGCAACCGCGAGCCGATGCTCAACGTGATGCGGATGCACCGATCCGCCGTCGACGACATATCCGCCGAGACCTGCCCCGCAAATCTGCGGGACGCGGCGAGGGCCAGTTGGGACGAGGCCGTCGCCGCCGGGCGGAAGCACGGGTACCGCAACGCGCAGGCGACCGTTCTGGCCCCCACCGGCACGATCGGCTTCATGATGGACTGCGACACCACGGGCGTCGAGCCGGACATCGCCTTGGTCAAGTACAAGCAGCTCGCCGGCGGCGGTATGTTGAAGATCGTCAACCGCACGGTGCCGCTGGCGCTGGAGCGCCTCGGCTACGACGAGAAGCAGATTGCCGCGATCGTCGCCCACATCGACGAGCACGACACCATCGAAGGCGCGCCGCACATTCAGGACCAGCACCTGCCGGTGTTCGACTGCGCCTTCCGCCCGTCCGGCGGCAGCCGCGCGATTCATCACATGGGACACGTCCGCATGATGGGCGCGGTGCAGCCGTTCCTTTCGGGGGCGATCTCCAAGACGGTGAACATGGACAAGGAAGCCACCGTCGAGGACATCCTGAATGTGTACGTCGAGGGCTGGAAACTCGGCCTAAAAGCCATCGCGGTCTACCGGGACGGATCCAAGCGGACCCAGCCGGTCAACCTCCGCAAGAGGGCGCCGAAGGCCAAGGCGGGCGAAGATGACGAGCTGCAGAAGCAGCTCGAGGCCGCCCGACGTGAGCCGCACCGCCACCGCCTGCCGGCCACCCGGCCATCCCTCACACACAAGTTCGATATCGCCGGGCACGAGGGCTACCTCAACGTGGGTTTGTACGAGGACGGCCTGCCCGGCGAGCTGTTCATCACGATGGCGAAGGAGGGCTCGACGGTCGGCGGGCTGGTCGATGCCTTCGCCACCGCCGTCAGCTTGTGCCTCCAATACGGCGTGCCCCTTGACGCCCTGGTCAAGAAGTTCGCCCATCAGCGGTTCGAGCCGAACGGCATGACCATGAACCGCGAGATCCCCTTCGCGAAGAGCATCGTCGACTACGTGTTCCGTTGGCTCGGTCTGACCTTCATCGAGGAGTACCGGAAGGATCATCTGCCGATGGGAGCCGGCGACGACGCCAAGGCAGCGCCCGAGGCCGTCAAGGAAGACGCAACCTCGGATTCCGGCAGCGCCGGTGCGGGTGCGCGCAAGGACGCCGATGCGCCCCCCGGCGTGCTATTTGACCGACAGGGCTCCTATGCCGGAGAGAATGAGCCCGCCGGCGGCAACGGCAAGGCGGGCGGTAACGGGACCGGCAAATCAGCGATGCACGCCGACGCACGCTCGACGAACACACAGGCCGAGCCGCTGGCCGAGCGAGCCAGCCGCCTGGTAGCCGAGACCCGCGCCGCCGCGCGGCTGGACGCCCAGTTCTCCTACTTCCAGGAGGACGCCCCGGCATGCGACGTGTGCGGCTCCATCACGGTACGCAACGGCAACTGCTATAAGTGCTACAACTGCGGCTCCTCGTTGGGGTGCAGTTGACGGACGATCCGCACGGCCGGCGGCACGCCCCGGCCGTGGAACAGAGGTCCCAAGGACGGGACCCGAGACAGCGGGCGCTGCCGACGACAGGATGACGCCGGCAGCGCCTCCGAAAGCCGAACCCCATGCAGGGATTGGGCGTAGAAACATCGAACGGGTCCGGCGTACAAGGCGGCGACGCGAAAGGAAAGGAACGACGCTCGTTCCCCCCCACTGACGGCTTCGCGATTTTCTCGCAAGGCAGGGCTAAAGTTTTGGCCTGCGAGGTTCCGAGATATAACTACGGCTGACAAGTTGTCCGCTGCACCCCGAACGGTGTAGGTCTCCCTCCGCCTACATCAGGGTTGCGGCCAACCGGGCGATGCCGAGGTCTCCCTCCGCCTCAGGCGTCGCCCTTTTTTGTGCGCATTTTGCCCGCCTTTGGGCTTGTCTCGGCACCGTGTACGCCGTACAAGAGCCGCTTCCGCCTAGAACCCCCCGCTATCTTCATGATCGGAGCGTATGTATGCCTATACAGGTCGCATTTATCGGTGCTGGCAGCGTCGGCTTCACCCGCCGTCTGATGCGCGACATCCTGGCCGTGCCCGAACTGGCTGAAACGCGGTTCGCCTTCACGGACATTTCGAAGCGCAATCTGGACATGGTCACTCGCATCTGCCGCCGGGACATCGAGTCGAACGACCTCCCGGCCGAGATCCGAGCCACCACCGACCGCCGCCAGGCCCTGGAAGGCGCCGACTATGTCGTGAACTGCACCCGCATCGGCGGGCTCGAGGCCTTCCGTCACGACATCGAGATCCCTCTCAAGTACGGCGTCGACCAGTGCGTCGGAGACACGCTCTGCATCGGCGGCATCATGTACGGCCAGCGGAATATCCCGTGCATCCTGGAATTCTGCCGGGACATCCGTGAGGTCGCCGCCGAGGACGCCGTCTTCCTGAACTACGCCAACCCGAACGCCATCAACACGTGGGCGGCGAATGCCTTCGGCGGCGTGCCCACGATCGGCCTGTGCCACGGCGTGCAGGGCGGGCACCGGCAGATCGCGGAGGTCATCAACCTCCTCGTCAATGACGGCCGCGACCCGGACGACCCCGCGTACGTCAAAGTCACCCACCACGACGTGGACATCATCTGCGCGGGCATCAACCACCAGACGTGGTACGTCCAGGTACTCTACGATGGCGAGGACTGGACCGATCGACTGCTGGAGGGCTTCGAGCGGCATCCGGTCTACCGAGAGACCGACAAGGTCCGCATCGACGTCCTTCGCCGCTTCGGCTACTACTCCACGGAGTCTAATGGGCACCTCTCGGAGTACCTGCCGTGGTATCGCAAGCGTCCGGAGGAAATCCGCGATTGGATCTCGATGGACCACTGGATCAACGGCGAGACGGGCGGCTACCTCCGCGTCTGCACCGAAGGGCGAGACTGGTTCGAGACGGACTTCCCCAAATGGCTCGCCGCCGAGCCGCCCGTCATCAGCCCGACCGATCGCAGCCACGAGCACGGCGGCTACATCATCGAGGCCCTCGAGACCGGCCGGACCTACCGCGGGCATTTCAACGTGCCCAACGAGGGCTGCATCACGAACCTGCCGGCCGACTGCATCGTCGAGGTCCCCGGCTACGTCGATCGCAACGGACTGAGCGTTCCGCAGGTGGGCGACCTGCCTCTGGCGTGTGCCGCCTCGCTGTCGGCCAGTGTCAACGTGCAGCGAATGGCAGTGTACGCCGCCATCGACGGCGACCTCATGCTGCTCAAGCAGGCGGCGCTGCATGATCCGCTCACGGCCGCCGTGTGCGACCCCGAGGAAATCTGGCAGATGGTCGACGAGATGCTCGTCGCGCAGGCGAAGTGGTTGCCGCAGTACGCCGACGAGATCCCTGACGCCCGCAGGCGCCTCGCCGCCCACCGCCGGGCCGGCACGTACAAGGGCGTCCGGACGTGGGAGGGCGCCGCCCGTAAGAAGACGCGCACCGTCGACGAGCTGCGACGAGAGGGCGAGAAGGCCCGCGGCGTCCTGGAGGCCGACAAGGCCGCCGCACAGCGGGCCGAAGATGCCAAGCGGGCCGGTTCCGCCGCCCAGACCGCCAAGAAGCCGAAGCGTCGCCCGAAGCGCGGCAAGGCCAAGTAGCCGCCCTCACGCCCCCGGACGAGAGCTACCTGACATGGCACGGATCGCCCAGATCATCCGCGTCCGCCACGACAAGCTCGACGAGTACCGCCGCCTGCACGCGGAATGCTGGCCGGAAATCCTCGCGATGATGCAGCAGCAGAACATCCGCAATTGCAGCATCTTCCACCGCGACGGGCTGCTGTTCTTGTACTACGAGTACGTCGGGACCGATTTCGAAGCCGACGAGGCCCGCTTCCGCAACGACCCGACGATGGCCAAGTGGCAGCAGGTCACGAGCGAGTGCCAGCAACCCATCGGCACGGCCGCAGAGGGCGAGTGGTGGGCCGCCATGGAAGAGGTTTTTCACATGGGTTGACGGAGCCAAGCTCAACGTGCCGGCGCGCATGTAGACCCCGCATAAACCCTTTCCCTATAAGTGCTTAGGGTTACCGTAGTATAGGACGCATTTGCGGCTCAGCCACAGATGACGCATGATACACCCCCGGTCGCGCGCCGTCCTGGCGCTGCCGTCGCGGCCCTGTAGCGAAGGGCAGCGACGGTATTGCCGCCGGCGACCTCGGCAACACCCGGCCCTTCGACAATCCCGGAGGGATGCGACCATTCCAGGCCGGGGTGGCAACCCCGGCACCGTCCGGACCGATCCCCCGGCGAACCCCGGCCGGGGTGACGCCAAGACGCCGACGCCCGCGTCGGTCCGGAGGCAATACCGTCATCCCTCCGGGATTCCGGCCGGGGCGGCCCTGTTGCCGGGGCTTCCGGCCCGGCCTGGAATCGACGCGCCGCTGCCGCGGCTGGAATGTTCTACACCTCCGGACCGCGACGTCGCCATTTGCAGCGTAGGTCTGTCCTGAGCTAGCCGAAGGGCGTTACGACTTCGCCTTCGGCTACGTCGGACAGGCCCGCCGTCGTTCCTTCGACACGCTTCGGGGACCGGCAGACATGCCCCGCCAGTGAACTTACCCAAGCGTCGGGAACTCTTTGCGCCAGCGGTAGCGTAGCACCAGCTCTTCCAGTGGGCCGGCATGGTGGAGCTTCGGGTCGTCCTGCCGGACCCGGTGATGCTTGCCGCTATTGGTGACGACCTCC
Organism: uncultured Planctomycetaceae bacterium; assembly: GCA_964531695.1. Classification (GTDB taxonomy): domain Bacteria; phylum Planctomycetota; class Phycisphaerae; order SM23-33; family SM23-33; genus JAGXKT01. The sequence goes on from CAZHEH010000008.1 coordinate 72,337, forward strand.
AGTGTCTGGTCGTCGATGACCGCGACGACCGTCCACGGCTTGCGGACGACATAGCTGTAGCCCTCGCCATGGGCGGCCGGATGCACCTGCTCGGCCCGCGGTCCCGGGCAACAGGTGAACTTCTGCTTCAGGTAGACCACGTGATCGCCCGGGGAGAACTCGGAGCGAGCAGTGATGTGGCAGCCGACGCGCCATGCGACATATGCTGCCACTGCGACGAGGACGACCCACAAGCCATTGGGCCCCACCGATGACAGAGCGGGCGGCACATCGAAGCCGATCGCCAGAGCGACGGAGCACGCGGTCCATCCCAAAGCCCAGCAGATCACGATGGTTAGGAGAATCTTCTTCATGGCTGACGGCTCCCGCGGTCGGATCAGTAGGTGTACCTTCCCATTCGCGGCACGCACGAGTTGGTGGGTATCATACGGCAATTGTAAAGATTTCGTGAATTCTTTTTGAAATCTTGGTACAGACTCTGGCGGGCTCCTGCCGGCCGGACCGGGCCGGTTCTTCGGCAATCGGCCCATCAGATGGAACCGGTGCACAGCGAAGATTGGTCCTGTCGGCATGGGATGCCGGGCCTCTTTTCAGACTCCCCGGTTCGCCTTGAACGCATGACGCAGGAGAAGCGCGACGTCAGCCAACCCGAATAGGCCGCGAGAGTTGGCCCAAGTGATCGAGCAGCATCGCGAGCCCGCGCCGGCGCGCATATGGCCGCGGGCGCTGCTGGCCGTCGTAGCGTTGCTGGCGTTCGTCGCGTCGCTGAAGATCATGGGCCACGGGCTCAAGACGATCGCCGCGGAGCCGGCGTCGGAGGCGTTTCTCGAATCGCTGTTTTCCTACGTCTCCCACCCGCTGGCGGGCCTGTCCGCCGGCGTGCTGATGACCGCGTTGGTCCAGTCCAGCAGCTTCACGACGTCGTTTGCCGTCGGATTGGTGGCGACCGGACAGATCGAGCTGACCCACGCCGTGCCGATCGTTATGGGCGCCAATATCGGCACGAGCGTCACGAACATGGTCGCCTCGATGGCCTATATCCGCAGACGGCTGAGTTTCCGGCGGTCGCTGGCGGCCGCGACTGTGCACGACTTCTTCAACCTCTGCGCCGTGGTGCTTTTCATGCCGCTGGAGCTGGCGTTCGGCGTGATCTCCCGGCCGTCGCAGGCCATCGCCCAGGCGATCTCGGGCACGAACTACTTCGGCGACGATCCGACCAAGAAGTTCAACCTCGTCAAAGCCATGGTCTCACCGATCAACGAGGCCCTGGACTGGCTGCTGATGAGCGTGCTGGGCCTCTCGCCGACGGTGGCCGGGACGGTCCAAGCCGTCATTGCCGTGGCGATCTTGTTCACGGCGTTGATCGCGTTGGTCAACATGCTTCAGCGGTTGGTGAAGGGCCGCCTCACCGGCCTGTTCGAGCGGACGTTCTTCCGCAACCAGGGCGTGGCGCTTCTGGTGGGTATCTGCATCACCGTCTGCGTGCAGAGCTCCTCGGTGACGACCTCGCTGCTGGTTCCGGTGGTCGGCGCCGGCATCCTGAAGATCCGGCAAGTCTACCCTTACACCCTGGGAGCGAACATCGGGACGACGGTCACGGCCATGATCGCCGCGCTGGCGTTGGCCAACTCCTCCGCGGTCGGCTGTGCGGTCGCCCACCTGCTGTTCAACGTGATGGGCACGGCCGTATTCTGGCCGCTGCAGTGGATCCCGATTTCCCTGGCGAAGGGCTACGCCAAGGTCGCCACGCGGCGCCGCATCATCGCCATCCTATTCGTTGTGTTCGTGTTCTTCGTGCTTCCCATCGCATCGCTGGTTCTGCTGGGCGTGATATAACCGAGCCCGAGGGGCCGGGAGGTGAATATGTTCAAGGAACTGATCAACGCGCTTCGGCGCAAAGACGTCATCAACGAGCTCGTCGGCGAGGTCGCTCAGATGCTCGAGATCGGGCAGTGGATGTTCGAACGTGCGGCCGAAACGCTGATGACCGAGGCGGATTGGGACGCCATGGCCGACGAGCTGTACTCCCGGGACCGTCGGATCAACGAAATCGAACAACGCGTCCGCGAGCGCATCGTGACCTACCTCAGCATCACTGACCGGTCCGACCTCACCGGCTGTCTCGTGCTGATGAGTGTGGTCAAGGATGCGGAGCGAATCGGGGACTACTGCAAGAACATCTTCGAGGTCGGACGATTCTATCGCCGCGCCTTCGCGCACCCCGAATATGCCAGCACACTCGAGGACATCCGCGCTCATACCGGCCCCCTCTTCGAGCGGGCCAAGGTCGCCTTGGCCGAAGCCGACCGTGACCTCGCCTATCAGGTACTCGACAAGGCCGGAAAGCAGCGAGGTCGTTGCGACGTAGTCATCCGTCAACTCCTTCAGGTCCACACCCAGATGGCGCCCGACGAGGCCGTCGCGTATGTCCTTCTGGCCCGGTTCTACAAGCGTGTGGCGGCACATCTGGCCAACATAGCCACCAGCGTTGTCTCCCCCGTCCCGATGATCGACTACGGCGGGAAGCGGTTGCCCGAGAACGCCGGCGACAGGGAGTAGAGCACACGGAAGACACACCACTCCGTCTGGGCGGACCTGTTACCGCACATCCGGCGGTGCATATCTGTAACCGAGTCTGTACGTGAAGCGTACGGCCTTGGACCATCCCGTTTGTGGCTGTGAGAATGAACGGCAGGATCGGAGAGCCAATACCATGGCGGAGGAAGCGGGCGAGTGGCAGGGCGCAACGGGCGTGTCCTCACGCCCGCGGAGTGCGGCGGCATTGGGGCTGGCGTTGGAGACACCGGTAACACCCGGACCTTCGACAATCCCGGAGGGATGAGACGATTCCAGGCCGGGGTGGCAACCCCGGCACCGTCCGGACCGATTCCCCGGCGAACCCCGGCCGGGGGGACGCCAAGCCGCCGATGCCCGCGTCGGTCCGGAGGCAATACCTCATCCCTGCGGGATTCCGGCCGGGTCGGCCCTGTTGCCGGGGCTTCCGGCCCGGCCTAGAATCGACGCGCCGCCGCCGCGGCTGGACTGTTCTGCACGCCGAGCCCTACTGCCCCGTCTCTCGCCGGAGCTCGGCGTCGCTGGCGACGACCTTCTTGGCCTGTGCGGCGCGGTAGTCGGCCAGGCGCTTGGCGAGGTCGTCGTCGCCCAGGGCGAGGACGGCCGCGGCGTAGAGGGCGGCGTTCTTCGCGCCCGCCTTGCCGATGGCCATGCAGCCGACGGGCACGCCCGGGGGCATCTGCATGATCGACAGAGCGGCGTCGGCGCCCGCGAGCGGGCCCGAGGCCATCGGCACGCCGATCACCGGCAGCGGGGTCTGGGCGGCCAGCACGCCCGGCAGAGCCGCGCTCATCCCGGCCGCGGCGATCAGCACCCGCAGCCCGGCCTCGGGCGCCCCGGCCGCGAAGGCGTGGGCCGCGTCCGGCGTACGATGCGCGGAGATCACCCGCGCCTCGAACGGGATCCCCAACTCGCCGAGAACGTCGAAGCAGCCCTGCATCGCCTCGCGGTCGCTGGCGCTGCCCATCACGATGCCGACAATCGGCTTGTCCTGTGCCATGCTGTCTGTTCCTTCTCGTTTCGCCACGGAGGACACCGAGGATGCCGGGGGTCCCAAGCGCCGCCCTGCCACGATGCCCCACCCGTCCTTTCAGGCGGGAATGCTCCGCGTCTCTCCGTAAGCTCCGTGTTTGCGCCTATCGGAAGTCGAAGGCGACCTTGACCGCCTCGTGTGGGGCCTTGCTCATCGCCACGCCGTAGGCCCGTCGGTATTCATCCAGCCGGAACGTATGCGTCAGCAGGCCGTCGGTGGCGATCGCGCCGGAGGCCATCATCTCGTGGACCAGGGCATAGGTGTCCACGCGCCGCCCGCCGTGCCGCTCGATCTGCCGGCCGTAGGCGCCGATCACCTGAAGCTCCTGGAACCACATCGGCGTCATGTCGACGCCCCGCCCGTGACCGGTGCCGACGAGGACGACCTGTCCACGCGGCCGCGCCCAGCGAAGCGACTCGCTGATCGACCCGCGAGAGCCGACGCACTCGAATACGATATCGTATCCGCCGGAGATCGTATAGTGCCCGAACCGCGCCCGGTGCAGCCGGCTGCCCGTTCGCCGGGCCATCTCGGCGTGGCGACGCCGGGCCTCGCGCGGCAGCCGCACATACTCGTCGGCCCCGAGCCGTTCGGCGCGTGCCCGCAGGTAGCCGCGGCGGCCGAGCACATCAACCCGCCCGCCGTAGCCCAGCGCGCGCAGCGACGCCACCACGGACAGGCCGAGCATGCCGCTGCCGTACACAAGCACGGCCTCCGCGCCGTCGAGGTCCGCGCGGAGCGCGGCGTGCAGCCCGCAGGCGAGCGAATCGGTCAGCACGGCCTGCTCGTCGGTCAGGTCATCGGGCACCGGCACGAGCCGCCCGACGTGGGCAACGAACTGCTCCCCATGCGAGCCGCCGGTGCGGCGGTTGTAGCCGATGCTCGTGCCGGCCGGCAGCGCGGCCCGCCCGGCGCCGGCGGCCCCGAAGTTCTCGCAGGCACCGTACTCCCCCGCGGCACAGCGGGGGCACGGCGGCTCGATGCCCCGGGGCTCGCAGCCCAGCGTGGGCTCGACGCAGACCCGCCGGCCGACCCACGAGTCGTCCGCTTCCGGGCCCACGTCCTCCACGACGCACACGTTTTCGTGCCCGAGCAACATGGGCATGCTGGTGAACGCCTGGAGCAGCGTGTCGGGCGGATGACGCTGTGCGACCGTGGCCACGTCGGAGCCGCAGATACCGCCGAGAAGCGTCCGCAGGCGGACCCAGTCCGGGGCCGGCAGCTCGGGCGGCTCGACGTTCGCGAGTCGCAGGCCGTTGAGCCGCGTCAGCAGGCAGCCGCGCCACAAGTGCTTGAGCCAGAGGCACGTGAGCCAGCCGAGGGGGCGAATCGAGTACACGAGGGCTCGCATGCGTCCATGGGATACCGTACCCGAACCGGCAAGGAAAGCCCGAAGTGGCGGCGGCCCCCGGACCGATAGAGGCGCACGGGCGCATGCGGCGCGGGCCCGCGGGCGACCTTCCCGAAAAAGCAGTTGACCGCCGTTGCTTGCATCGCGGATACTTGGGGTAGGCACGGGCCCCGCGGGCGGCCCCTCGCATCCCGGTTACCGGGTATATCGGCCTCATTCATGCGCATTATCCCGGCCGGATAACCGCCCGCCGCCGATGTTTTTCACAGGAGCGAACGCATGGCACGCGTAGTTCAACGTCGTCCGAACCCCCCTTATCTGCTGATCCTCTTCGTCTTCCTTTTCCTCGTGTCCACGACGCTGGCCGTGCTGTTTTACACTCGCCAGTCCGACGCCCGGGAAGAGGTGGCGGAGATCGAGGAGAAGCTCGAGAAGATCGCCGAGTCCGCGGACCTCAAGAAGGGCTACGTCAAGGAGCGCACCTCTTCTGACGGTGCGGGCGGCGCGGTCGAGTACATCGAGGACACGGGCGAGGTAGACCCGGAGAAGGAACGCCGGTGGGCCGAGGACCAGTCCGTCGTAGCTCGGCTTGACGCGCATCTCGAGAACCTGGCCGAGGTGGTCGCCCCGGACGTGCAGCGCGGCGAGGCCTCCAACCCGATCGACCTGTTCTGGGCGTCCTACAACCGCGTGCAGGCCGCGCAGCGCTACGTCAAGCAGCGGGCGACGGTCGGCCTCGTCGGCCGGGAGGCCTTGGACGACGAGATCCAGGTCACCGCGCCGGAGAGTGTCTCGGCGGGAGGCAGCTTCGCGCTGGACTGGGCCAACCTCCAGATCGACGAGAAGGGCCAGGGCGACGAGCTGCCCTGGACCGGCTGGAAGGGCGTGCTCGAGGAGCTTCAGTTCGCCTACGAGCAGCGCTTCGAGCCCCAGCGGCGCATCGCCGAGAAGCTCAAGCTCCAGCTCGCGGCCGCACGGGCGGACAAGTCCGACTTGAACGAGAAGCTGGTTCAGCGGGCCGAGGAGCTTCAGCAGGTCAAGGCCGCGCGCGAGCGGTTGGCCGCCGAATTGGCCACGACGAAGGAGGAGCTCACCTCCGTCCGAAACGACCTGGCCCATCAGAGGAGCTTGGCCGAGCAGCGTGAGACGCAGTTGGGCGAGAAGCAGGCCAAACTCGAGGAGTTGGATAAGGAGCTCACCGCGGAATCCAAGCGCGCGGAAGAATTCGACACTGCGCTGAAGAAGCTGCGCATCGAAATGCGGGGGGACAAGATCATCGACTTGGTCACTATCATGCGCACCCGCCCGGACGGCGAGATCACCGGCTTCACGGAGGAAGGCAACGCCTGCTACATCAACATCGGCCTGGACGAGGGCGTTACGGATAGGATGACCTTCCCGGTCTACCCGGCCTCCGGGATTCCGAGGCCGCCCGAGCCCAAGGGCAAGATCGAGGTGATCCGCGTGCTGGACGGCAGCACGAGCGTCTGTCGGATCGTCGAGCAGGATCCCGAGAACCCCATCGGGGAAGGCGACCTGATCGCCAGCGTGGCCTTCGACGAGGCCCGCGACTACAAGTTCGTCGTGGCCGGCCGCTTCGACCTGTACAACACGGGCCACGCCAGCTCGGCCGACCGTGAGGAGGTCAAGATGCTGGTTCGGCGTTTCGGCGGCACGGTCGTTGACGAGGTCACGCCGCAGGTGGACTACCTTGTCCTGGGCCAGCGCCCGGCGGCGCCGCAGCGTCCCGACGCCCCGACGCCCGAGGAAGAGGACCGCTACCGGCAGCGCAAGCAGGAGTACGACCGGTACATCCAGGTCAAGGAGAAGGCGGAGAGCTTCGGCATCTGGGTTCTGAGCACGAACCGCTTCCTGGACCTTGTCGGCTACTCCCCGCGGCGGACGGTCCGGCGACCGTAGCGGAAGCGGACGCGAAATCGATTTACGGGCGGCGCGGACCTGAGCCGGCGTCGCCCGTTTCTTTTGCGCCTGCCCGACGGTTGACAAATCGGAATCCGTCTGTAGGGTACACGCGAATTCCGGGGCCGAATGGAGCCAGAGAAGATGAAGCTGTCGCAACGAGTCTCGTCGGTCGGCGCGAGCATGACCATCGCGATCACCGCCAAGGCGGCCAACATGCGGGCCGAGGGCAAGGACGTCGTGAGCTTCGGCGCGGGCGAGCCGGACTTCGACACGCCGGAGTTCATCAAGCAGGCGGCCTGCGAGGCGCTGGAGGCGGGGGACACGAAGTACACCCCCCGCACGGAGAAGGCGCTGATACAGGCCGTCGCCGACAAGCTCGCCCGGGAGAACGGCCTGACGGTCGAGCCGGGACAGGTCGCCCTGACCTTCGGCGGCAAGCACGCGCTCTACTGCGCCTTCCAGGCGCTGGTCGATCCGGGCGACAAGGTGCTCATCCCCTCCCCCTACTGGGTCAGCTATCCGGAGATGGTCAAGCTCGCCGGCGGCGAGCCGGTCATCCTGCCGACCACGCAGTCCGGCGGCTTCGAGGTCAGCCCGGAGCAGATCGCCGAGGCGGGCAAGGACGCCAAGATCCTCGTGCTCAACTCCCCCTGCAACCCGACGGGGGTGACCTACTCGCCGGCCAAGCTCAAGGCCATCGCCGAGGCCGTGCTGGAGACCGACCTGATCGTCTTCTCCGACGAGGTCTACGAGAAGCTCGTGTTCGCCGGGGCGGAGTTCGTCTCTTTCGCGGCGCTCGACCCGCGGCTGCCCGAGCGAACCCTGACGTTCAACACGTTGTCGAAGACGTACGCGATGACCGGCTGGCGGCTTGGCTGGGCGGCCGGGCCGGCCGAGGTGATGGGCGCCGTCCGCAAGCTGATGAGCCAGTCGACGACCAAGCCGGTGAGCTTCGTGGAGGCCGGCGGCCTGCAGGCCTACGCCAGCCGCGACGCGGACGAGCAGGTCGAGTCGATGCGCCGCGAGTTCGAGCGGCGCGGCATCTACATGGCCGAGCGGCTCAACGCGATGGACGGCGTCGAGTGCCTGCCGCCGACCGGGGCGTTCTACTGCTTCCCCGAAGTCAGCGCCCACTACGGGCGCTCGCTGGGCGGCATCGAGGTGTCGGATTCGATGTCCTTCACCCAGGCGGCGCTGGAGGCCGTGCAGGTGGCCCTGGTGCCCGGTGCGGCCTTCGGCGAGGACAAGTGCGTGCGGCTGAGCTTCGCCACCGGCATGGATCAGATCGAGAACGGACTGGACCGGCTGGAAAAGCTGTTGGCCTGACGGTCGTCGTCCGGCCGGGAGACTCGCCGGATCGTGGCGGGTGCCCGCCCCCGGCGATCAACCCCCCGTGAGCCGCTCCCGTCACGTTCGCGCGTGATGCACCTTCCACAAGCTGCGCCAGGTGGCGGCGGCTCGGTCCATGAGCCCGAGGTTCTGCAGGCAGATCGCCATGAAGGCGCGCATCCGCTCGTTGCTCGGCGCGCCGGCGACGGCCTTTTCCGCCTCGGTCAGTGCGGCCTCGGGGTCCCCCCGCTCGGCGTACAGCACGCCGAGGCGGTAGTGCAGGTCGACGTACTCCGGCCGGATCTCCAGTGCCTGCTCGAACGCCTCCACGGCCTCCTCCGTCCGGCCGAGATCCTGCCGCGTCATCGCCAGCTTGACGACCGCCTGCACGTACGCGGGGTTGATCTCGACGGCCCGTGCGAACTCGGCCTCCGCCTCGGCCATGCGGCCCTGGGCCCGCAGCAAGACGCCGTAGCGGTAGCGCACGTCGGCGTAGTCCGGGTGCCGCTCGACCTCCTCGGCGTGGGCGTCGAGCTGTCGAGCCAGCAGGTGGTCGTTGTCCAGATCCACATCGACGGTCGGCCCCTTCCGCTCGACCTCGAAGGCGGAGGCGTACTCGTCCGCCACGGCCGCCTTCAGTTGCAGCCGCGCGACCTCCGCCAGAAGGATGGTGCTGTTCGGCTCCACGGCATGGGCCAGGTCGAAACTCTCCATCGCCTCGGCCGTGCGACCCGACGCGAGCTGGGCCACGCCGCGCCCGACGTAGTTCGTCAGGACGCGGTCGTTCAGTTCGCACGCGGCGCCGAAGGACTCGGCCGCCTCCTCCCAACGCCCGGAGATGAGGTGCTGCGTGCCGGTCTTCACCGTCGCCTCGAGGTACCCCGGCTGGAGCTCCAGCGCCATTCGCAGATGCCGCATCGCGGATTCGTCGTCGCCCAGGCGGCCGTACAGATCGCCCAGACGGGCGTGCAGGTCCGCGAAGGGGCCTTGCTCCTCGATCAACTCCTGCAAGCGCTCGATCGCCTCGCCGATCTGCCCGTCGGCCACGAGCGACTCGACCTCGTCATCCTGGAGCGCCCAGTTCTCCGGCTCCATGGCGATGGCGGCCTCGTACTCCCGCACGGCCTCGTTGTAGCGTCCCGCCCGGTGATACAGATGGGCCAGCGCCGAACGGACGGTCGCGTCCTCCGGGAACTGCTGGCGCAGGGCCCGGTACTGCTCGATCGCGTCGTCGGTATCGCCCAGGTACACGGCCACGGCCGCCAGACGCTCCCGCGCGGCATTGAGGTTCGGGTTCACGCTGACGGCGTCTCGGTAGTACTCGGCCGCGTCCTCGGGGCGGCGCATCCGCTCACAGCAGAAGCCCAAGGCGAAGAGCACCGGCGGCTCGCCGGGCTGGATGTGCGAGGCCGTCCGGAGCTGATCCAGCGCCGCAGGCAGGGCGTCGCGGTCCGCGTACGCCGACGCCAGCGCCAGCCGGGCCGCCAGGTAGTCCGGCTTGTGGCGGCAGGCCTCCTTCAGATGCTCAATCGCCTCGTCCTGCCGAGACGACCGCAGGTAGAACAGCGCCAGTTGCAGTTGCACGTCCGGCCAGTCCGGATGCTCGGCGGCCGTGCGGCGAAGCTCGTCGATCGGGCGCTGCGGCGGAGACCAGTAGTACCGATCGAGCACCTCGCCGATCTCATCTTCCAGCCCCCTTCCCAGCAACTCAAGCAGATGGCTCACGTCTCGCCTCGCTTACGCGGCCAGGGCACGCAGGCCCGCCGCCGCCCTCTCGTAGTCCTCGTTCAATGCCAGGGCCCGCTCGAAATGGACCCGCGCGCGGTATCTCCGCCCGCGCTCGGCGTGCAGTTGGCCGGCCAGGCAATGCACGTCCGGCCAGTCGGCCCCGGCGGCCACGGCCCGGTCGAGCGTGTCGACCGCCTCGTCCGTTCGGTCCAGGCGGGTCAAAACCTTCGCAAGGTGCACCAGCGCCTGAGCATAGGACGGGTTGATCCGGATCGCCCTCTCGGCGTGCTCGCGGGCCTCGTCCAGCCGGCCCAGCCGCTCCAGAATCCGCGCCCGACGGTGATGAAGATCCGCATAGGCCGGCCGATCCGCCAGCGCCACACGGACCACCTCCGCCAGCATGCCGAAGAGCTCCGCATCCCCCGCCCAGCTCGGCAGGGCCAGGCAGGCGTCCAGAAAGTCCGGCTCCCGCGTGATCGCCTCGGCCAGCCGGCCCAGTTCCGAGGTATCCGGGCGCCGGTCGACGGACGGGAAGCGCACACGGACCTCTCTGCCCTGCCGGCGCGCCGCGGCCGCCGCAGCGGCAAGCTGATGCGCGAGAATCATGTCGCCCGGCCGGAGGTCCAGCGCCCGCTGGAAGCACTGAGCCGCCATGGCCGGTTCGCCCTGCGCGGCGGCCGTCAGGCCCAGGTAGCGATGGGCGTCGGCCCAGCCCGGCGCGTACCGAGCGGCCCGCGAGAGGCGGTCTTGCGCCTCCTTCAAGCGTCCCTCGGCCGCCGCGAAGAGCCCGGCCTGAAGCAGCAACGGCGGACGGTCGCCGAGCTTCCGCGTCGCCTCGCCGAGCGTCATGTACGCCTCGGCCCGCCGTCCGGCCGACCACTGGGCCTGGGCCAGCCGCCGCCACGCCTTGGCGTCGCTCGGGTCGAGCTGCACGGCCCGGTCCGCCTGGCTCGCGCAACGGGCGTGCGCGCCCCGGCGCGCGTAGATGCTCGAAAGATAGCCGGCCAGGTCCGCACTGTGCCCCAGCGCGGCGCCCGCCTGGCGGAAGTGGGCCTCGGCCCGCTCCAATTGCCCGTCCTGCAGGGCCTGCACGCCGAGCGCCCGATGGCACATGCCGCGGTAATAGCCCGCCAACTCCCCCAGCAGCGCCCCGGACGGAACCTGCTCCAGCGAGGCCAGCGCCTGCGCGTAGCCGCAGCGCCGGTAATGCATTACGCCGCGCGAGTAGGCATCGGCATCGGCCTGTGGACTACGTCTCCGAGGCATGTATCCTCCTGTCTCTCCGGAGGTACCATCGGCACAATCCACCCGCCGATGCAGCAAGTGCCGGGCCGGAAACGCCACCCGAAACGCCGCTTACGTCACGTCTTCCACCGGCAGTAGAAACGCCTTGACCCCCTCGTGGCCCGCGTCGCTCCGCATCTCCCGGACGGCGTCCATGAGCTTGCCGGCCACATCGTCGTCCACCACGGCCGCCAGCACGTGGTTGCCCTTCGGCCAGACGTGGCTGAGCAGGTGCGGGCCGCTCGTCCGGCCCGCGCCCAGGACGCCCGTCCACTTCGTGTAGCCGGACACCTCGAGCGAGCGGACCTTCTCGATCACGTCCTGATCCAGCGCCTCGTTGTAGGCGATCCACACCAGCTTCATGCTGACGCCTCCTGCCTCTTCGTGCGGCGGTCGAACCGGGCGAGCAAGCTGTAGATCGTCGGCACCAGCACGAGCGTGACAACCGTCGAGCTGAGCAGCCCGCCCAGAACGGTCAGCCCCAGCGGGTTCCACACCTCCGCCCCCTGCCCGCGCCCGAAGGCCATCGGCAGCAGGGCCACCATCGTCGTCAGGGCGGTCATCAGCACCGGCCGGAGCCGTGTGCGCCCCGCCTCGCGGACCGCCTCGACCACGCCCCTCCCGCGGGCCCGCAGGACGTTCGTGTAGTCCACCAGCACGATGGCGTTGTTGACGACGATGCCGACGAGCATCATCAGCCCCAACAGCACGATGACGCTGACGTTGTGCCCGCCGAGGAAGATCGCGAGGAACGTCCCGGTGAAGGCGAACGGAACCGCGAACATCACCACGAACGGGTGCAGCAGCGACTCGAACTGCGAGGCCATGACCATGTAGATCAACGCCACGCCGACGCCGAGCGCCAACGTCAGCCAGAAGAAGGCCTTGCGCTGCTGCTCGGTCTGCCCCGCCATCTGGACCTCGATGCCCGGCGGGACGGACAGCTTGTCGATCTCCGCCTCGATCTCGCTGACGACCTCGCCGAGCGAGCGCCCGCTGACGTTGCCCATCACGTTCACCACGCGGGTTTTGTCCTTCCGCTCGATCTCGAGCGGGCCGTACTCACGCGTGATCTCCGCGATGTTCTCCGTCCGGATGAACCCGGCGCGCGCGGCCAGGGGCATCTCGCCGACATCCCCCAGGTGCGTGCGGTCCTCCTCGCGCAGACGCACGAGAATGTCGTACTCGTCGCCGCGGATGCGGTACTTCCCGGCCTCGCGCCCCTGGATGCCCGCCCGCATGACATCGCCGACGTCCGAGACGTTGAGGCCCTGGTCCGAGGCCTTGGGCCGTTGCACGTTCACCCACAACTCCGGCTTCCCCGACACGCGCGAGATCTGGATGTCCACGGTGCCCGGCGTCCGCTCGGCGATGTCCTTGATCCGCTCGGCCAGGCGGTCGGTGGCTTCCATGTCCTCGCCCAGAATGTTGACGGTCAGCGGCTTCTCGCCGCCCATGATCAACTGGCTCATCACGTCGCCCGTCTCGACGGAGTACTTGACGATGCCGAGCTCGGCGATGCGGGCGTTGACGCGCTTTCGGATCCCCTCTGCAATCTCCTTGACGTGCCGTTCCCGCTCGACGCGCGGCACCAGCTTGACGGCATACGCCCCGATGTGGCTGCCTTCCTCGCCCATCACGTCCCCGCCTTCGCTGGGGTCGCTGCCACATCGCGTGTAGCTTGCGATCAGGGCGCTGTCCTCGATCTCCTGCCGCAGAATCTCCTCGAACTCCGCCATCACGCGGGCCGTCTCCTCCACGCGCGTGCCCACCGGCAGGTGCACGGAGCCCTGGAGCATCGCCCGGTCCTCCTCCGGCATGAACTCCCTGCCGAGCGTCGGCACGAGCAGCAAGCTCGCCCCGAACACCACGGCCGTCAGCAGGAGCACGACGAGCCGGTGCGACAGCGCCCAACCCAGCAGTCGGGAGTAGCCCGACGCCAACGCGTCGAACGCCCGCTCGCCCGCCTGGTACAGCCCGCCGCGGCGGCGCTCGCGACCCATCAGCTTGGTGGTCAGCATTGGGGTCAGCACCACGGCCGAAATCAGCGAGCCGACCAGAACGACGCAGACGATCACGGCGAACTCGGCGAACATGATCCGCGTGAGCCCTTTGACGAACACGAGCGGGAAGAAGATGCTCACCGTCGTGGCCGTCGACGCCGCGACCGCCATGGCGACCTCCGACGCCCCGAACGTGGCCGCCTCCGAGGCCCGTTCCCCCTCCTCGCGGTGCCGCGTGATGTTCTCCAGGATCACGATGGCGTTGTCGACGATCATGCCCACCGCCACGATCATGGCGAACAGCGTCATCATGTTGATCGTGTAGTCGAGGAAGTACACGGCAATCACGGCCATCACCAACGAGAACGGGATGGTGATGCCCACCACGACCGCCGCCCGCCAGCGCCGCAGGAACACGAGCACCACGCCCATCGCCAGAATGCCGCCCTGGAGCAGCGTCAGCGACAGGTCGTTGACGGTCCGCTCGATGTCCTCCGAGGAGTCCATGATGTTGAGGACCTCCACGTCCGGCGGCAGATCCTTCCTCAGTTCCGCCATCCGCGCGCGCACGGCCGCGGCAACCTCGACCGTGTTGGCCTCGGACTGCTTGTTGACGATGATCACCGCGCCCTGGCGGGCGTTGACCGTCACCTGCCGCCGCAGCTCCGCGAAGCCGTCTTCCACGGTGGCCACGTCGGCCAGGCGGACGACCCGCGGCCCGTCGCTCCGCAGGACGATGTCCCGCATCGGCGCGATGCGCTCGAACTCGCCCGGCACACGGACGAGGTAATCCTTCAGCCCGATGCTGATGTCCCCGGCCGGCGTGTCCTGGTTTTCCCGCTCGACGATGTGGGCCACGTCCAGCGGCGAGAGGCCGTGGGCGACGAGTCGCTCGCGGTCCAGGCGGATGTTCACCTGGCGCTTCATGGGGGCCCAGGCCAGGACTGAGCCGACGCCGGGCAGACGCTCCAGCGGCTCGGCAACCTGGTCCTCCAAGATATCGTCCAACCCCGGGTAGCTCCGACCAGCCGAGACGCCGTACACCAGAACCGGGAACTGGGAGACGTCGAACTTCTGCACGCGCGGCTCATCCGCCTCGTCCGGCAACTCCCACTTGGCCCAACCGATCGCGTCCCGGACCTCGTTGGCGCGCGTGTCGATGTCCGTCCCCCACTCGAACGACAGCGTGATGATCGAGATGCCTTCCTTGGAGATCGACGTGATGTGCTCCAACTCGGGAACTACGTTGAGTTCCTTCTCGAGCGGCTCGGTAACCTTCTCCTCCACGTCCTCGGGCGCGGCCCCCTCGTACGCGGTGATGACGCTGATCGTCGGCAGGTCCATCTCCGGCATCAGATCCACCGGAACCTGCATCAGGGCCACGGCGCCGATGAGCACCAGGCCGAGAAACAGCATCATGACCGTCACCGGCCGTTGAACCGAGAAACGCGGCAGGTTCATCTCTGCGTCTCCTCCGCGGCGACCTCCATGCCGTCCTGGATCTGGGCCTGGCCCTGCGTGACGACCTTCTCGCCGGCCGCGAGCCCCTCCAGGACCTCGTGTCGCTCGCCCTCGTTCAGGCCGAGCGTCACGCCGCGCCGCCGCGCCTTGCCGTCTTCCACGACGTAGACGTGCGTCTGGCCGCCCACCGTCGACACGGCCGTCTCGGGGATGATCGGCACGTCGCGGCGACGCTCCAGCAGGAAGCGCACCCGCGCGAACATGCCCGGCCGAAGCCGCAGCTCGGGGTTGTCGATGCGAACCTCGACCTCGACCATGCGCGTGGCGGGGTCGACCGTCTGGCCGACAAGGTACACGGTCCCGCTGAACTCGCGGTCCGGCCAGGCATCGACGCGAATGACCGCCTCCGTCTCGCCCCGCCGCAGGTAGCGCAAATGCCGTTCGCTGACGCCGCCGATGATCTTGACCGTCTCCAGCCGCCCGATCTGCACCACCGGCGCATCCGAGATGTGGTTGCCCTCGTCCACGTACTTCCGCGTGACGACCCCGGCGATCTGCGCCCGCACGAAGGCGTCGTCAAGTCGCAATTCCGCCTCCCGCAGCAGGGAGCGGGCCTCGGTGAGTCCGGCCTCGGCGCTGGCAACCTGGGCCTCCGCCTGCTCGGCACGGGCGCGGGCGTGCTGAACACCCGACCGGGCCTGCGACGCCTGGGCCTGCGCCTTGGCGCGGGCCGCCTCGGCCGCTTCTCGCCGGGTCTTCTGCTGGTCGAGCTGACGCTGCGTGGCCGCACCTTCCTCGTGAAGCCGCCGATATCGCTCGTGCTCGCGCTTCGCGTCGGCCAGCTCCACCGTCGCCATCCGCACGCCGGCCTCCGCAACCTCCACCGCGGATTCGGCCTGATCGACCGCCGCCCGCGCAGATGCCGCCGTCTTCCGCGCCGCCTTGACCATCGCCTCGGAGGACGCGACCCGCGCGCCGGCCGTGTCCACGGCCGCACGCAGCGTCTCGTGCTCGACGACCGCGATCACCGGCAACTCGCCCTCCTCGTCGGGACGGATCGTCACCCCCTCCTCCACGAGCGTCCCGTCGGGCAGGCGCAGCTTCTCGAGCCGGCCGGCCGTCTCGGGAACGATATCAACCGTCTGAAGCGCCTCGACCTCGCCGGTGGCGGCGGCCAGCCGTTCCAGCGTGCCGCGCTGGACGGCCGCCACGGTGACCGTCGGCGGGCCCTCGGGGGTCTCCTCCCGTCGGGCGGCGGCCTGTCGCTCCTGGACGAGACCGTGGATATACCAAGCGGCGCCGCCCACGGCGGCCAGCACCAGGACCACGATCACGGATGTAACCAGTTTCTGCTTCATGGGCTCTGCGTCTCCTCCGGCCGTGCGGGCCGGGTTGCCGGACCTGGCCGGACCTCGGCGTCTTCGCCGAACTGCGTCACGTGGGCCGGACGGACCTCGACGTCGTCAGTCGCGCCGTGCTCGCCGGCCCCGGGCCCGAGAATGCCCATCGCACGTTGCAGGTCCAGCCGCGCGAGGGTGTGTCCGTAGACCGCCTCGTAGTACAGCCCGCGCGCCCGCGTGAGGGCCGCCCGCGCGTCCACGACCTCCACCTCCGTGTTGACGCCCTCGCGGTAGCCGACCTCCGCAAGCCGGAGGCCTTCCTCCGCCCGTTCGAGGTTCATCCGCTGGGACTCGACGAACTCCTCGGCGTCCCGCAAGCTCAGCATCGCCTGCCGGATTTCCAGCAGCGTGCGCTCCTCGGCGTCGGCCAGGGCAATCCGCTGCTGCCGCAGGCGGGCCCGCTCCTCGATGATCCTGCCCTCCCGCTCGAGCCCGTCGAAGATCGGCCAGCGCATCTCCAACGAGGCGACCCACTCATGGCCCCAGTTCGGCAGCGTCGTGTGCGGGTCGGGTCGGGCCCAGGTGTTGGTGAAGATCGCGTCCACGTCAGGCCAGTAGCGGCTGCGGGCGATGCGAAGCGCCTCCCGCTGGAGCCGCACGTCCAGCTCGGCGAGGTAGAGGTCCGGGCGGTTCGTGTGGGCGATTCGCACGGCCTCCTCCAGCACCGGCTTGACCGGCTCGTAGCCCAGCTCGTCCGACAGCGTGACCTCCGCCCGCTGGGAGACGCCCATGGTCTTGAGCAGTCGGGTCTTCGCGAGATTCGCGCGATTGCGCTGCTGGATCTCCTCCGCGCGGAAGTTCGACAGCTCGACCTCCGCCCGGAGCACGTCGTAGGGGTACGCGGCGCCGCGGCGGAGCTTCGCCCGCACATCCTCGAGCTGAGTCCGGGCCGAGACGACCGCCTCGCGGTTGACCGCCTCCAGCCGCCGGGCGAGCAGAACGTCGAAGTAGTTCCGGGCCACCTCGTAAATCGTCGTCTGCACCTGTCCGCGGACTTCCTCGTCCGTCCGAAGGTAGAAAAGCTGCGCCGCCCGGATGGCCGCGCCGATGGCCCCCCCGCGGTACAGCGGCTGACGGATCTCCAGCCCCGCCGAGTAGTTGTCCAGCTCGCCCGTGCTGATCTCGCGGCCCTGGAAGCTGAAGGTCGCGACCTCGTCCAGGTGCGTGTAGCTCGCCGTGCCCTGAACGCTCGGCAGCGCCTCCGAATAGGCGCCGACGACGCGCCCCCGGCCGATTTCGCGCTGCTCCAGGGCGGCCCGCAGCGGCTTGTTGTGCAACAGCGCGAGCTTGACCGCATCGGTCAAGGACAGCTCGCCCGAGATCCGAACCTCGTCCGCCCCCTCCCCCGCGGCCCAACGCTCGTAGGCCACGCGGCGAGCCGAGCCGATTTCCTCGTACATCGCGGACCGCCAGCCGCATCCACACAGGGCCGCGGAGATGCACACCACGGCCGTGCAGGCAGCCATCACGCGGCGCGCGCGGAATCGAGACGATGTTCGGCCGCCCGTTCTCATGGCGAATGTGTCCTTTCCGGTCCGGCATCGACGCGCGGCTCGGCCGCCGCCCCGGCGTCCGTCCTGCGAATCTTGATCCGGCCGATGAACGTTTCCTTGAGCTTCGCGCAACGGACCTCCAGCGGCTCCTCCGGCTCATGCCGAGACCAGTACGCCATGAACGCCTTGATGATGCCCTCGAGGCACAGGGCCAGGTAGAACGGGTCCAGCGCGTCGAACACGCCCCGCTCCACGCCGCGGCCGAAGACGCCGATGATCTCCTTGCGGTAGCGATCCATGAGTTGCGTCGCCTCCGCCGGCATGGCCTGGCCGAGGTCGAACTGTCCGCCCGGGGTGGCATCCAGCACCGCCCGCGCCAGGCCGCGATGGCGCTCCAGGTACTCCAGGTCCACTTCGATGGCCGCGGCAATGGCCTGCTCCGGGTCGTCCCGGCTCAGCACGCGCTGCTGCGCATCGGCGTAGAGCTGGCCGATGACGCCGTTGATGACCTCCCGATACAACTCCTCCTTGCTCCCGAAGAAGTTGTAGAGCGTCCCGACGGCAAACTCGGCCTCCGTGGCGATCTCCTCGACCGTCGCGGCGTGATAGCCCTTGGCCGCGAAGACCCGTTCGCCCGCCTTCAGAATCTCTCGGCGATGGGCCTTGCGCTCGCGTTCTCGTCTCGAATTGCTTGCCATTCTTCCGTCCCGGCGAATCCTGCGGCATCCCGCCAGCCGCCCGTTTCATTCATCGGATTCCGCCTTCATGGACTGAGCTAGCATTCAGAGCCAAACCGGCCGGCCGACAATACGCTCTCTGTGAGCTGCGCCTCATCACACAAACCGACCCATCATCTTATGAATCTATGCTCATGCGATGAATATAGGATCGCTAATGAGGCCCTGTCAAGCGGTTTGCGAGCGGAAAACTTAAGAAAAGCAGGCCGCTCAGGCCAGTGAGGCCAGAATCTCCAACCCTTGGGCGAGTTGCTCGTCGCTTGTGGCGTAGGAGATGCGGAAGTGCGTGTCCCGCCCCGAGAAGACGTTGCCGGGGATGATCAGCACGTTGTTCTCGATGGCGCGGGTCACGAAGGCCGTGGCGTCCCCGCCCGGCGCGGGCACGAAGGCGTAGAACGCCCCGGCCGGCTGGATCAACCCGAGCTTCTCGCCCAGCGCGTCCTGCACCATGTCCCGCTTGCGGCGGTAGGCGGCCACGTGCTCGGAGATGTCCGTGCCCATCGCGACCACCGCCCCCGCCTGGGCCATGCTCGGGGCGCAGACGAAGCTGTACTGCTGGAGCATGGTCATCTTCTCGAGGATGGGCGCGGGCCCCGTGCACCAGCCGACACGCCAGCCGGTCATCGCGTATGCCTTGGAGAAGCCCCGCAGCAGCAGCGTGTTCTCGTAGAGCGAGGCCATCGACGTGAAGCCCGGCTCGTTGTAGCAGAACGCGTCGTAGATCTCGTCGGAAATCACCAACAGCCCGCGCTCGGAGGCGATGTCCGCGATGCCCTTGAGTTCCTCGGCGGTGTGAACAGCGCCGGTCGGGTTGCTCGGCGAGTTCAGGATCAGCAAGCGGGTCTTGTCCGTGATCGCGTCGGCCAGCTTGTCCAAATCCGGCCGGAAGTCCGGATACGTCTCCACCGGCACCGGCACGCCACCGGCCAGATGCACCAGGTGGCGGTACATCACGAAGTAGGGGTCGAAGAACACCACCTCGTCACCGGCATCAACCAGCGTCAGCATCGCCAGGACGAGCCCGCCGCTCGTGCCGGAGGTAATCAGCAGCGGCATGTTGCCCTTCCAGCCGAACTCACGGCAGCAGGCATCCGCCACGGCCTCTCGCAGCGCGGCCGAGCCCTGCGTCTGCGTATATTTGTTCTCCCCGCGGCGGATGGCGGCGATCGCCTCGTCCTTGACGGGTTCCGGCACGTCGAAGTCCGGCTGCCCGATGGAGAGGTTGATCGGATTCTCCATCTTCGCGGCCAGGTCGAACACCTTCCGGATGCCGGAGGCGTCGAGGTGCGTCATGCGTTCGGCGATTCGGTGGCTGTTGGACATAACAGGGCCCTCGTAGTCAACGGGCCGCGGTCGGTCAGCGACGCGCGGCCCGTGCAAATGCCGTCCGGTCGTCCGGTATGGGCTATTCCTCGGCCTGTGCGGAGGCCTCGCCCCCCTCGCCCGCGGCGGCCTCGGCGCCCTCCGCCGCCTCGGCGGCTTCCTCGGGCTGCTCGGTCTTCCTCTTCTTACCGGCCCGAGAGGCGCGGACGCGCGTCTTGGGCAGCCCGAGGGGGCTGTCCTCTTCCGGATCGAAGCTGCCTTCTTCGATCATATGGGCGATCCGCTCGGCCCGGGTCATCACGCTGCGCCGCCCGGCCAGACCGCCGTGCAGCTTGAGTGTCCTGTCCATTGTCATAAGGGTCGACTCCGTCTGTGTTTGCTTCCGCCTGTCGGCGGGACCTCGCCTCTAGCCCGGCCTCCTCAGCATCTCGGCCTTGGGCGTCAGTTCGGCGTTACGGGTTCGGCGCTGCTGGAACCGGTATATGCCCACGCCCGAGCGCTGCCGCGCGTACTGCGCGTATTCTTCGCCCATCCGCTCGATGCTCCGGGCCAGCGCGCGCTGGTCCCGCCCGCTTGGGGTATCGAATGCCTTTTCCATGGACACCACGTAATAGCCGCCACCGCGCTGGGGATACGCCTGGGCCGCATGCCCGTGGCTATTGCACCAGGCCCGGATCCGCTGGGCGTCTGCCTTACTCTGGATGCCGCCCTGGATCACCAGGTAGTACTTCCCGGGAATCGGCTTCGGAATGCCCGCCTGGGGCTCGCCGCCGCCATCGCCCTGCGCGGGCTTGTCGCCGATGTCGGCCTGCGCGGCGTCCGAATCCGCCGGCTCGCCGCCCGGAGAGGCGGTCCACCGGCCCACCAGGAACGCCAGAATCAGCAGCCCGACCAGACCTACGAGCGTAACGACCGCCATCGACCCGGTCATGTTCAGGCGAATCCGGTCGCCCATACGGCCGAACGTCGGCTCCGGAGGGCTCGCCGCGTACGGCGAACGCGACACACTCGCCCGATGCCGCGCCGCGGCCGCCGACACGACGCCGCCCTGACCCGGCTTGGCCCCCGCCTTCGGAATCGGCGGCGGCTCCGGCGACTGCGCCTGGGCCTGCACGCCCGCGTCGGCCCGCGGGCCGGGCGGCTCCGGCGCGGCGTCCTGCTCATCTTCCGGGCCCATCCAGCCCGGCACGTGGAGGCCCTGTTCCGGCTGTCGGGCCTGGCGGTTCTTCGAGATCACCTCGAAGAGGGCTACCGAGTCTTTCTTCTTGCCCACGGCTGCGCTCCTGGCATCCTAGCCCGTCTATGCTACCGGGGCGCGCCGGCGGTGTCAACGCCGGCCGAGGCGCGGAAGTCGGCCGCAAGCCCCGGCCGCGAAGATGGCGATTCCCCGATGCCGTCCTTCATGTTATGGTATCGGAAGTCGAGGGCGATCTGCATGAGAGGTCGGCAAATTCATCGCGTGGGGGCGGCGGCGTGGCTCTGTTGCGCCGTGCTGGCGATCCTGCTGGCGGGCTGCGGCCCGGCCAAGAAGGTCGGCGGGGCCCTGGAAACCGCGGGCAAGGCCACCGGCAAGGCCGCCGTCACGGCCGGAAAGGCCACCGCCAAGGCCGCGACCTGGACGGCCGAGAAGGTCAGCGGCAAGGACGACGAGCCGGACGACGACTGCGACAACCACGACGACTGAACCGTCGTTGCACCCTTCGTGCCATCCGCTACACTGTTTCTCCGCGCCGCACGGGCGGCGCTGCTGCCCAACACGAGAGGAAACCATGCAAGCTGTCGGCGACGACATCCTGAAGCGCTCGCACTCCTGCGGGGCCCTGACGGCCGAGGACATCGACTCCCGCGTCCGCCTGTGCGGATGGGTGCGGAGCTACCGCGACCACGGCGGCGTGGTCTTCATCGACCTGCGCGACCGCGAGGGCATCACCCAGGTCGTCTTCGACTCGGAAGCCGAGGACGACGAGTCCCGCGCCCGCTATGAGCTGGCCGACTCGCTCCGCAACGAATGGGTCGTCGCCGT
Source organism: uncultured Planctomycetaceae bacterium (assembly GCA_964531695.1). GTDB lineage: Bacteria > Planctomycetota > Phycisphaerae > SM23-33 > SM23-33 > JAGXKT01. Next base: position 93,999 of record CAZHEH010000008.1, read on the forward strand.
CGCCGGCACGGTGCGGCACCGCGGGGAGGAACGCGTGAACCCGAAGCTGCCGACCGGGGAGATCGAGGTCCTCGCCGACGAGCTGGTCGTCCTCGGCCGCGCGGACACCGCCCCGTTCACGCCGGATGAGTACTCCGACGTGTCCGAGGAGATGCGGCTGAAGTTCCGCTACATCGACATCCGCCGCCCCGAAATGGCGCGGAACCTGCGTCTGCGGCACCGCATCTGCAAGGCGATGCGGGACACGCTCGACGCCCAGGGCTTCGTCGAGGTCGAGACGCCCTTCCTGACCAAGTCGACGCCCGAGGGCGCGCGGGACTTTCTGGTGCCGTCGCGGATGCAGCAGGCGGCGTTCTACGCCCTGCCGCAGAGCCCGCAGCTCTTCAAGCAGCTCCTGATGGTCGGCGGGCTGGACCGGTACTATCAGATCGTCCGCTGTTTCCGGGACGAGGACCTGCGAGCCGACCGCCAGCCGGAGTTCACCCAGCTCGACCTGGAGATGAGCTTCTGCGGCGAGCAGGACGTGATGGACGCGACCAACGCGGTGTTACGCGCGGTCTGCGAGGTGGCCGGGCACGAGTTCCCCGCGAGCGTGCCGACGATGCCCTACGGCGAGGCCATGCGGCGCTTCGGCACGGACCGCCCGGATCTGCGCTTCGGCATGGAGTTGGTCGACATCAGCGAGCTCGCCGGGCGGACGGATTTCGGCGTGTTCACCGGGGCCGTCGACGCCGGCGGGGTCGTGCGGTGCATTGCCGTGCCCGGCGGCGGTGAGATGACCCGCAAGGAAACCGATGCCCTGGCGGACTGGGCCAAGGGCTTCGGCGCCAAGGGCCTGGCCGTGACGAAGGTGGCCGAGGACCGCACGTTGACCACGGGCATCGCGAAGTTCCTCGAGCCGATCGCGGGCGACCTGGTCGATCGAGCCGGGGCCAAGCCCGGCGACCTGCTGTGCTTCGGCGCCGACAGCGAGAGGGTCGTGGACCGCGTGCTGGGGGAGCTGCGCTGCAAGATGGCCCGCGAGCGCGGGCTCATCGAGGCGGAAGGGCTGCACTGGGTGTGGATCACCGACTTCCCGCTCGTCGAGTGGAACGAGGACCAGAAGCGCTGGGATTCCCTGCATCACCCGTTCACCGCCCCCCGGCCGGACGATCTCGACAAGCTGGAGAGCGACCCCGGCTCGGTCATCAGCCGTGCCTACGACATCGTCTGCAACGGCATGGAACTCGGCGGCGGCTCGATCCGTATCCACCGGCCGGATGTGCAGCAGCGCGTCTTCCGCATCCTGGGCATCTCTCAGGAGGAGGCCGAGGCGAAGTTCGGCTTCCTGACCACTGCCCTTCGATACGGCGCCCCGCCCCACGGCGGCCTGGCGCTGGGGCTGGACCGCGTCGTCATGGAGCTCGTCGGTGCCGGATCGATCCGCGACGTCATCGCCTTCCCCAAGACGCAGCGCGGCACCTGCCCGCTGACGGACGCCCCCTCGCAAGTCGACTCGCGACAGCTCGCGGAGTTGGACATCCAGGTGATCGCGCCGCCGCCCTCGCCGTCTTCGTAGCGGGACACAAACCGGCAAGATATATTCCCGTAGAGCCGCCTTCCTCCGTGTTTTTTGATAGGTGGAAGCACTTATGCCTTGCCGGCGTTGTCAACGCGTTGGACAGGACTCAGCGTCGAAGCCGGATACGATTAGTCATTTCCATACCTTGGTTTGCCGGATCTATTGCGACCTTCCTGCTAATTCTCCTCTCTTATCCCTATATTGCCGAAACCGGAATAACTGGAACCGATACGGCGTTTCCTTTCCTATACCCCAGGGCATTGAGGGGGAGACGGTTTCAAGGGACCGTTTCGCTTCAGGCGATAGAGAAAGGTGGAAGATCCGGGTGGCCCCGGACGTGGCCGGGGCGAAGCGATGGTTCGTTGCGTAGTGGGGTTGTAAAGATGATGACCTGTCGCACGGCAAACGACATCGAGATTCATCTGGACCGGCCGGGGAAGGAAGCGCTGGCATGGCAGACGGCCCAGCAGCTCGAGGCCATTCGCCAGATCCGGCGACGGCTGTCCGGCCGGCACGATCAGCAGAGCCGCCCCCGGGAGCCGTTCTTCGTGCCGGCGGCCGCGTGAGGCGTTCAGGGGCCTGCTTCGGTCGGCGTATCCGCGTCGGGAGACAGTAGGATCACTCCCTCGCCGGGGGCAAGCTTCACCTCCGTAACCGCGCCATCAGCCGCGGCATCGCGCATGGGCGGATCGAGTTCCACCGTCCGCGCCTCCTCGGCGTCGGCCGGCAGCCACAGGACCAGCCCGCCGGCGAAGGCGCGCCGCGCGAGCCGGCCTTCGGCCGGGACACACGGTACATCGACCGGCTCCCCCAGGGGCGCATCCCACAGTTCGTGCCAGGCGTGCCGATGGCCGTGGGTCGAATCCGAGTACAGGAACGCCATGTCCGTGTAGATCAGCGTTCGGATCAGCTCCCGGCTCATTTGGTCCGTGTCGGCGCGCTTGCCGAAGACCTCGTTGACGCTGATGCGCGGGCTCCGGAGCTTCGAGTCGATCTCGGCGATGTGGGCGTAGAAGCCCTCCTCGGTCATCCGCCCGTGGCGATGGTGAATGGAGTCCTCGTACATGATCCCGTTGACATACGGGGCCAGCCACTTCCGGTCCTCCGTCAGCCAGCCGGCATTGACGAGGATCGGCATCTCGTCGCCGCACATCTCGCGCACGAGCTTGAGCAGCGCGACCCAGGCGATGCGGCTGTCGGCGTCGTACCGGACATTGTCCAGGAAGACGCCCGCCCGGCCGTCGGTGGCCTCGTGAATCGCGCGGATGCGCCGTGCCACGTGCGTGCCATACTCCGCGTTCGACACGTCCATCTGCCACGTGCCGGGCCAGAAGCTGCTCTTGCGGCCTTTCTCGTCTCGGAGCCACCACTCGTGGTCCGGCGGATAGGCCTTCTTGTCGTCCTCGAAGAAGTACTGCTCGACGAGCACGACGGCATGAGGATTGCGCTCGTGGATCTCGTCGAGCATCTCCCGGGCCCGCTCGGCCGAGCCCTCTTGGAATCGCTCGGCCAGGCCGCGATGCTCGCCGGCGTCCCACGCCAGGCCGAGATCCTCCGGGCCGATGACAATCACGTCGTGCCGCGCGATGTTGTCCAGCATCCGCTCCCCGCGAATCTCCGCAGGAGACCAGAGCATGGCGATCCGGGGCATGGTCGCGGCCGGGCGCGTCGTGGACGTCTCGCGGGCCGCCTCGTCGGCCTCCCCGGCATGCTCGGGCTTGTCGCCGTCGGCGGCAAGCGCAAGGGCCAGAAGCCCACACAGCGGCAGGCAGGCGAAGATCGACTTCATCGTACGTCCCCTACGACTTGACGGCCCCGCGGTACGTCTCCTCCAGCTCGCGGAGCGCCCCGCGATGGGCCAGCTTGGCCAGCGAGCCCATACGGTCCACGAGCAGGCGGCCGTCCAGATGGTCCGACTCGTGCTGGTAGATCCGCGCGAGCAGGTCGTGGCCCGATTCCTCGAACTCCTCGCCTGCAAGGTTCAACGCGCGGATCGTCGCGGTTTCGTACCGCCGGATCTTGGCCGAGATGTCCGGGAAGCTCAGGCACCCCTCCTCCCCGTCCTGGCTGCCGTCGACCGCGATGATCTCCGGGTTGATGTAGACCCGTCGGTCGTCCGCGCGGAAGGTCGGCGAGGCGATGAACAGGCGGACCGTCACGCCGACCTGCGGTGCCGCCAACCCCACGCCGCGCGAGGAGAACATGACCTCGAACATGCGACCGACCAGAGCCCGCACCTTCTCGTCCACCTTCTCGACGGGGGTACACGCTTCGCGCAACACCGAGTCGGGATAGAGCACCAACTCCGTCGAAGACAGGTCGAGATCGCGCAGTTTGCCGTTTCCGTCCATGCAACTGATTGTAGCCCGCCCGCGGCGTGGGGTTCAACCCGGCCCGGAAACCCTACATCTCGAGCAGGAAGCGGAAGACCCGGTCCGGATGGCCCGGCAGGCCCTCGTGGGCGAAGTCCGGGTACAGGTCCATGGACTTCGGCGCGGTGATCTTGTTGTAGGCGGCGAACTGCGTGCTCGGCGGGCAGACCGTGTCCATCAGTGCCGTGGCCATGAGGACCTCCGCCCGGATGCGCGGCGCGAGGTTCTGCACGTCGATGTAGCCCAGCCGC
>CAZHEH010000009.1:0-21434 GCA_964531695.1 uncultured Planctomycetaceae bacterium
CTTCGGTGGCCTTTGTTATGCGCAGACCGTCAAAACTCGTGAATTATGTGGGCTATCGCGAGGGGCTCTGGCCGCTCCGGGGGCCGAATCGATAGCTGTCGCCCGTTTTCGCCCGCCGATATAATGCGCGGCTCGGGAGTGCGCGGATGCTGTTGCGGTTCAGCTTGTACGGCTTCCTCAAGAACCAGCGGTACTTCGAGCCGTTCCTGGTTCTGGCGTTCCTTGCGCGGGGCCTGAGCTACACGGAGATCGGGCTGCTGATCGGCTTCCGCGAGATCTGCATCAACGTCATGGAGATCCCCAGCGGCGCGGTGGCGGACGTGAGCGGCCGGCGGCGCTGCATGATGATCTCGTTCGGGGCGTACATCGCCTCCTACGTTATCTTAGCGTATGCCGGCACGCTCTGGCCGCTGCTCGGGGCGATGCTGCTGTTCGCCGCGGGCGACGCGTTTCGCACGGGCACGCACAAGGCGATGATTTTCGACTGGCTGGCCCGGGAGGGGCGCTCCGGCGAGAAGACGCGGGTGTACGGCTTCACGCGGTCGTGGAGCAAGATCGGCTCGGCCGTGAGCGTCATCGTCGCGACCGTGCTGGTGTTCACCGTCGAGGTGGAGAATTACCGCTGGGTGTTCCTGCTGTCGATCGTGCCGTATGCGGCGAACCTCGTGAACTTCCTGCTGTACCCCAGGCGGCTGGACGGCGAATCGAGCGCGGGCTTCTCGATGCGGCGGATCGCGGCGACGACGTGGGCGGGCCTGCGGCGGTCGATGCGCCACCGGCCCCTGCGTCGCGTGCTGGGCGAGTCGATGGCGTACGAGGGCGTGTACAAGTCGACGAAGGACTACATCCAGCCGCTGCTGAAGGCGGCGGCGCTCGGGCTGCCGGTGCTGCTGTGGATGGACGGTCGCGAGCGCACGGCCGTGGTGGTCGGGGGCGTGTACTTCGTGCTGTTCGTGGCCAGCAGCGCCGCATCGCGGCATTCGTACCTCGTGAGCGAGAAGGCGCGGTCCGACGTTCGCGGCGCGCTGTGGCTGTGGGCGGCGACGTTCGCGGGGTTCGGCGTCATGGCGGTCGGCTTGGCGACGGGCCTGCCGGGCGTGGCGGTTGCGGCATTCGTCGCACTGGCGCTGCTGCAGAACTTCTGGCGCCCGCTCATCGTCGGCCGCGTGGCGGACCAGACGGACGACAAAGAAGCGGCGACGGTGCTGAGCGTGGAGTCTCAGGCGAAGTCGCTGTTCGCCGCGGTCGTAGCCCCGCTGCTCGGCCTGGCGGTGGACCTTTCGGCGGGGTATGTCGGACCGGAGCGGAAGTTCCTGCCTGTGGCGGCGCTGGGGCTGCTGGTGACGGGCTACATGCTTCTCCGCGGGCGGCGAGCGGTCCGGCAGGAAGAGGCGGCCGCACGGGCCGAGCCGCAAGACGGAGCCCGCCGTGCGCCGTCGAAGCGGCGGCTAATGAACAAACGGCGGCCGAACCGAGAATAGAGATACGAACGGAGGCACGGCCCATGCTGTGCGCCGCTTCCGAGGCGTATTGCGGCTTGACGAACTGAAGTCGGGAGCGTCTGCTATAGTATTGCAGCCGGTGCAGGGTCGTCGGCGTGGGGGCCGGTTTACGGCGTCCGGACCTGCAAGAGGCAGCCAAGGGTAGCTTGTGGCATCCATCCAAGTCATACAGGGCCCGGACAAGGGTCGCACGTTCGACCTGCTCGATGGAGACAACATCATCGGGCGCCGCGGGCGGACGGTCGGGCTGAGCGATAACACGGTTTCCCGCCGGCACGCCCGGCTGACGCTGACGGACGGGCATTGGATGCTGCGCGACCTCGGCTCGGCCAACGGCACGTACCTGAACGGCGTGCGGCTGCGGCGTCCGGTGCCGGTGAACCGGGGCGACCAGATCCGCTGCGGCGCGTCGCTGCTCGTGTTTCTCGGCGGCCCGCCGGGCGTGCAGACCTCGGTGGACCTGGACGAGAACGGCCGGTTGGTGGACTCGGCGGTGGTGGCGCAGATTCCGAGCAACGAGGACTCGGTCATCATCCCGACGCCGGAGGCCGGGGCCAAGGCGATCGACAACCTGCGGATTCTGTACGACCTGATCGCCGAGGTCGGGTCGATCTTCAACGTGGACGTTCTGCTACGCCGAACGCTGGACAAAATCTTCGAGTTTGTCACCGCCGACCGGGGCTACATCCTGCTGATCAACGATCAGGGCGACCTGGACCTGCGCGTCTCGCGGCTGGCGAGCGAGGAATCGGCCCGGGACATTCCGATCTCGCGGACCATGATCAATGAGGTCGTCCGCCGGCAGGTCGGCGTTCTGAGCAGCAACGCGATGAGTGACCAGCGGTTCGCCTCGGGCAAGAGCGTGCAGGACTACGGCATTCGCTCCGCGGTCTGCGTGCCAATCAAGGGGCGCGATCGCGTGCTCGGCGTGATCCACGTCGACAGCAGCGTGTCGGAACACACCTACTCGACGGAGCAGCTTCGGCTCCTGACGGCCGTGGGGTACCAGACGGGTCTGGCGATCGAGAACGTGCGGCTGTACGAGGCGGCGGTGCAGTCCGAGCGGCTCTCGGCGATGGGCGAGACGGTGGCGTACCTGTCGCACCACATCAAGAACATCCTCCAGGCGATGAGCGCGGGGGCCGACGTGGTCGAGATGGGCCTGAGCCGGGACGACGCGGCGAAGGCCCGCAAGGCCTGGCCCATCGTGCAACGGAACCTCAACCGTATCAACGGGTTGATCCTGAACATGCTGGCGTTCTCGCGGGAGCGGGAGCCGCAGCTCGAGCCGATCAACGTCAATCACGTGATCGAGGAGTGCCTGGAGTTGGAGACGCCTCGAGCGGACGAGCGCAAGGTGGCGCTGCTGAGCGACCTCGACGACCTGCCCCCGATCCCCGCGGACGAGCACGGGCTGCACCAGGCACTGCTGAACCTGATCTCCAACGCCATCGACGCGGTGGAGGACAAGACCGGGGCGGTGACCGTTTCCACGCAATACCGGCTGGAGGAGCGGGCGGTCGTGATCCAGGTGATCGACAACGGCGGCGGCATCCCCGCCGAGCAGCAGCCGAGCATCTTCCAGCCGTTCTACTCGGGCAAGGGCCAGGGCGGCACGGGCCTGGGGCTGGCGGTGACGCGGAAGGTCGTCGAGGAGCACGGCGGCAGCGTCGGCGTGGAATCCGCGCCGGATCAGGGGACGACCTTCACCATCAAGCTTCCGGCGGAGGAGGAGGAGACGGATGCCTCCGACACGGCGCACCCGTAGCGGAACCTACTCGGAGCCGCCTTCCGGCTCCGGCGGCGTTTCGACGCCTTCCGCTTCGTTGGGGCTCGCGTCCCCTTCGAGAGGAAGCTCTCGCTGGTCGGAGTCCTCGGACTCGACGCGCGCGACGCAGACGACCTGGTCCTCGTCGCGCAGGTTGATCACGCGGACGCCCTGCGTGGCCCGGCCTATCGCGCGCATCTGAGAGACGCCCGTGCGGACGATCATGCCCAGCCGCGTGATGAGCATCAGCTCGTCGGCGTCACGGACGCTCTTCATGCCGACGACGAGGCCGTTGCGCTCGCTCGTCTTGATGTTGATGATGCCGGTGCCGCCGCGGGACTGGAGGCGGTACTCCTCGAATTCGGTCCGCTTGCCGTAGCCGTTCTCGCACACGGTCAGCAGCGTGGCCATCGGGTCCACCAGAGCCATGTCGACGACGACGTCGTCCTCGCGAAGGTTCACGCCACGGACGCCGGCGGCCGTCCGGCCCATGGAGCGGACGTCGCTCTCCTTGAATCGGATCGCCTGCCCTTGTGCAGTGGCGAGCACGACCTCGTCGTTGCCGCGGGTAACCGCCACGCCGACGACGGCATCGCCCTCGCCGAGACCCGTGGCGATGATGCCGCCCCGCCGGGGGTGGGCATACGCGCTGAGCTCGGTCTTCTTGATCTGACCGTGGCGGGTGGCGGTGAGGAGGAAGCGGTCGTCAAATTCCCGAACGGTGACGACGGCGCGGATACTCTCGTCGCGCTGCATCTCCAGCAGGTTAACGATGGCCCTGCCCTTCGATGTGCGGGCCATCGAGGGGATGTCGTATACCTTGAGCCAATGCATCCGCCCGTTGTTGAGGAAAACCAGCAGGTAGTCGTGCGTGGAAGCGATGAAGACGCGCTCGACGAAGTCGCCCTCGCGGGCGTCGGAGCCGATGATGCCGCGCCCGCCGCGGCCCTGCGTGCGGTAGGTCGTCAGCGGCATGCGCTTGATGTAGCCCTCGTGCGTGAGGGTGACGACGACGTCCTCCTCGGCGATCAGGTCCTCGACCTCGATGTCGGCGGCGTCGCCGACGATCTCCGTACGGCGCGGGTCGCCGTACTTGTCCTTCATCTCGTAGATGTCCTCACGGATGATGTCGAGCAGGCGCTTCTCGTCGGCGAGAATGGCCTCGTAGCCGGCGATCTCGTCGACGAGTTCGCTGTAGTCGCGGGCGAGCTTCTCGATCTCCAGGCCGGTCAGTCGCTGGAGCTGCATCGCCAGGATGCGGTCCGCCTGCACGCCGGTGAGCATCTGGTCCGACTCGCTGGCCTGCTGCACGAAGGAGTCGGGCAGCAGCTTGCGGACGGTCGCCCGCTCGGTCAGCCGCATCTTGAGGGCCATCAGGTTCGTCTTGGCCGTCGGCACGTCGGGCGAGGTCTTGATCAGCTCGATGATCCGGTCGATGTCCGCGACGGCGAGGATCAGCCCCTCCAGGATGTGCGCCCGGTGCCGCGCACGCCGCAACAGGAACATCGTCCGCCGCCGGATCACGTCCTTGCGGTGCTCCAGGAACGCCGCCAACGTCTCGCGCAAGCTCAGGGTTCTCGGGGCGCGGTGCACCAGCGCGATGTTGATGATGCTGAACGTCGACTGCAGCGGCGTGTACTGGTAGAGCTGGTTGATGACGACTTCGGGCTCGGCGCCCTTCTTGACGTCAACGACGATCCGCATGCCCTTACGGTCCGAGTGATCCTGCACATCCTGGATGTCACGGATTTTGCCGGCCTTCACCACGGCCGCGATCCGCTCGATGATCGTGCTCTTGAGAACCTGGTACGGGATCTCGGTGACGACAATCTGCGTCTTGCCGCCTCGGGTCTGCTCCGTGTGCATGCGCGCACGGACCGTCACACGGCCCCGGCCAGAGGTGTAGCCCTCGACGATGCCCTTCCGTCCGCAGATGAGCCCGCCGGTCGGGAAATCCGGGCCCTTGACGAATTGCATCAGCTCGGTGACGGACGCCTCGGGGTTGTCGATCAGATGGATCAGCGCGTCGCAGACCTCGCCCATGTTGTGCGGCGGGATGCTCGTTGCCATGCCGACGGCGATGCCCTGGGCGCCGTTGACCAGCAGGTTGGGGAACTTGCTGGGCAATACGGACGGCTCCGTCCGCGTGTCGTCGTAGTTGGGCTGCATGTCCACCGTTTCGAGATTCAGGTCGGCCATCATCTCGACGCTGGCGGCGGTCATGCGGGCCTCGGTGTATCGCATGGCGGCAGGTGGATCGCCGTCAATTGAGCCGAAGTTCCCCTGCGGATCGACCAGCGGGTAGCGGACGTTCCAATGCTGCCCCATGCGGACGAGCGTCGGGTAGACGGTCGTTTCGCCGTGAGGGTGGTAGTTGCCGGACGTGTCGCCGGCGATCTTGGCGCACTTGCGGTGCTGCGAGCGAGGCCCGAGATTCAGGTCGTTCATCGCCACGAGCACCCGCCGCTGCGAGGGCTTGAGACCGTCGCGCACGTCGGGCAGGGCCCGGTCCACGATCGTGCTCATCGCGTACGTCAGGTAGCTCTCGCGCAGCTCCTCCTCGATCGGGAGGTCTTCCACCCGATGCCCGATGAGCATGCCCTGCACCTCGCCGACCGGCTCGCCGCCGTTCCGCGATTCCGGCTGTTCCACGGGTCCTTCTTCTACCAAATCGGTGCTCCGTCCCTGAGTTACTCCGCCTGCCCGGCGGGAACGAATCAGTGTACCAAGCCGCTCCGCCGGCCGCAATCGGCACCCTCGTGCCGTCGCGTCAGCCGACGCGGTCCGACAGGCCGAGGTCATCCCGCCCGGACCTGACGGCCTCCGCCAATTCCTCCGCCGCCAGCTCCGGGCGCCAGTGCACGGCCGCGCCGCGCCGTCGCGGCCCCGAGAACAGGTATTTGGCCACCAGGCCGACGCGCCATCGCTCGGCCGGGCCGACCGGTCCGCCCCGCTCGACGAAACGGTGCATCTTCGCCAGGAGGTCCCGCACTTGCGCCTCCTGGAGCGGCCAGTCCAGGTCCGCCCGCGCGGCCACGCGCCCTCGGTCGACCAGGAACGGCCGGGCCTTCCGCCGGCTGCCCGACGGCTGGACCAGGATGAACCGGAACCGCGCCAGCGGGCGAACCTGTGCGAACTCCGCGTCTTCCAACTCCGACAGACGCGCCAGCCGGGCCTTCATCCGCCCCGCCTCCTCGAAGGCCAGTGAATCCGCGGCCGTGTGCATCTCTCGTAGCAGTCGATCCTTCTCCTCCGGGCGGCGGCCCAGGGCGTACTCCACGGCCCGCAAGAACCGTTCCCGGTAAACGGCCATCGGCACGGTTCCGTCGCAGACCTGGCAGCAGCGGCCCATCTGTCCGTACGGGCACGGCCGCGCGTGCGGGGCCTGGCGGAGCAGCCCCGGCTCGCGGCACAGGTCGAAGGCATCGTGGAGCGCCTCGATGAACCGCCGCGCCGCCCGCCCCGAGGGAAAGGGGCCGAGATGCTCGCCGGGCCCTTCCAGCCCGGCGCGGCGGGCGGTAAGCGTCGGCACCCGTCCGGCCGTGTCGGCATACACGAACCAAGCGGGCTTCCAGTCCAGCATGTCCTCGTATTCGTCAGGCCAGATACGCCTCGCCAGCTCAAGGTAGCGGAGGTCCGTCTCGAAGTGCCCGTCTGCGAGCGTCCAGCAGACGCTGCGCGTGATCTGCCGCAGGTCGGCGGCTTTTCGGCGTTCGTCCTCGCCGCGCTCGGCCAGGCGCGACCGCAGCTTGGCCCGCAGGTCCGCCGCGGTCAGCAGCGCGATGGGCTCTCCCCCGCTCGCGAACAGACCCAGCACGCCGCGCTTGGCGGGCACTTCGGCCAGACGCTCTTCGTCCAGAGGCGGGCGGACCTCGACGTGCGCGTCAAACTTGCTCGTCCAGCTCGGCATACGGTTCGCGCGGGCGATGGTCCGGGGCGCCCCGCCCGTCCGTCAGAGCCACATGCCCGTGATCGTCCCCTCGTAAACCATGTTCCCGTTGACGAACGCCTGAGTCGCGCCGACGCAACGTCGCGGCCGCTCCTCCAGAACCTTGCCCGCGACGATGAGCCGTTGCCCGGGCTCGACCGTGCCGCGGAACTTCACGTCATCCACGGCCCCGAAGCCCAGGAAGCCGTCCCGATCCTTATGGCCCATGACGTAGTAGCTTACGAGTTGTGCGGCCGCTTCGATCATCAGCACGCCGGGGAACAGCGGACGGCCCGGTATATGACCCCGGACCCAAAATTCATCGTCACGGCAGTCGCGGTAGCCCACGATCAGCCCGGCCGGCAGGTCATACAAAACGATGCCGTCGAGAAGCTGGAACTCGTATCGGTGCGGGTTCACCGCGTAGATCTGGTCGCGGTCCGCGACCACCTGACCGAAGTCGAGGGTCGAGACATCAAGCAGCGGTTTCGGTGGCATCGGCACTCCCTGCCCACGGCCATGAGCGCTCAATGATCCCGGTCGAGCGCTCCGAGGCGGCGTCGGCGGACAAGCTATCAGCCGCCCTCCGCGCGGTCAACGCCAAATCGCACCGACGCCTACGCGACCCGTCCCCCGGGCTCCTCCGACGGCACGCCCTCGACCGGCGACTCGCCCGGTCGGCGATAGAAGCGATTGGCGAAGTACGATTCGGCCGTCAGGAGCACCAGTAGCGCCAGCAGCACGGGAACGGTCAGGTCCAGGTCGCGGGCGACCTCCTTGGCCGCCGCGGCCGTGTCGGAGAAGTCGCCCACCACGCTTACCTGGCCCGGCGGGAACAGGTCGGTCACCTCCTGCGTGTCGGCCGAGGTCAGGTCGCTCTCGCCCGGGTCGGCATTCACGCTGAAGCCGTGGACATACTCGGCTCCGGCCTCATCGCGGAAGCGGATCTGCCAGTGGCCCAGAGCATCGGCTTGGGCGATCGTCACGGTCCGGCCGTTTCCGTCGAGGTCGGCGTCCCGGAACTCGCCGCCCGGGCGTCGGACCGCCGCGCGCGGGCTGCCCATCTGGCTCGGAGCCCGGACGGTCACCGGCTCGCCCCAGGTGTGCAGCGTCGGACGCTCGCTGAGCAGCAGTTGCAGGATCCGACGCGTCATCACAACGAACTGCGCCCCGTCGTCGCGGTACGCGAGGTTCGAGAAACTCCGTAACGGCGAAAAGTTACAGAACACGACCTCGCCGCCTTCGCCGCCGCGCTCCTGCCAGACGAGCGCCGGCACGCCGTCGGCGTAGCGCAGCACGGCTTGGGAGTTCTCCCCGAGCGACCTGACGCGAAAGCGGGCCGTGCACCGCACGCGCGACAGCGGCGCGTCGTCCTGCTCCGCCAGCGTCTCGAGCAACGGATGGCTGCCGACCGGCTCCAGGCGCATTGGCTCGGGCAGCGTCTGAACGCCTTCCAAGCTCAACGGCATGACCGGCGCGGCGTTGTAGCTCTCCGGCGAAACCGTCGGGCCCACCACGATCCACAGATTGCCCCCGCGGTCCACGTAGCGCGTCAGCGCCGTCCACTGGTTCTCGCGGAGGGACGTGACATCCGCCAGCAGCACCGCCTCCGCCCCTTCCAGGGATGCCGCGTCCAGCCGGGCCGACAGCACCGTGCGGGTCGCGAGCCAGCGCCGCCCGGCCACCTCCGCGCCAGGCGGGGCCAGCGCGGTGCGCATCGCCACGCTCGTCGGCTTGCCGCGGACGACCGGCTCGACTTCGTCTCGCACGATTATCAACTCCGCCGGCGGCTGCACCTTCAAGCTGAAATGCCGCTCGTTGTCCAGCGGCAGCGGGTCGGCGCCTTCCAGGCCGGTCAGTGCGACGCGCCCCGACGCCACGCCCCGCGCCGGCGGCGTGATGAGCATCTCGTACGGCAGCTCGGCGCCCTCGCCCATGTCCTCCAGGTCCCCCGGCAGCGTGCGGTACAGCTCCGCCCCGTCCATCTCGACGCGGACACCGAACGCCGCCCCGCCCTCCGGACGCCGCAGGCGCGTGCGGATCGTCACCGGCGCGCCGACCGGGACGGACGACACGCTGAGGTCCAGCGAGCCGAGCATCGCGTTGCGGTCCTCGCCCCCGGCGTCGTACAGGACGAACCGCTTGTCGACGTCCTCCCGGCCGCGGACGCCGCTGCCGTCGCGCCACGCCTGGGCGGTCATGTCCGTCAGCACGTAGACCTCCTTGCGGGACAGGTCCGTGACGTTATCCAGCAGTTCGACGGCCCGACTCATCGCGCCCGCGAGCGACGCGGCCGAGGGCGTGACCGCCACGGTCCTAAGCTGCCGACTCGCGCCCTCCAGATCGCTCTGGAAGCCGAGCCCCGCGTCCGGCGCGCCGCTGCGGATCAGCGCCACGCGCGAACCGACCGGCAGCGTCTCTAGCAGCTCCTCGGCGAAGCCGCGGGCCCGCCCGAGCCGGGACTCGCCCTTGGCGCGGTAGCCCATCGAGCCGCTGTCATCGACGACGACCACGACTGCCGCCGGGGCGGAGACCGCCGGGGTGTGACGCCAGTTCGGAATGTACCAACCCGCGATCAACAGCGCCAGCAGCGCGATCAGCAGCATTCGCATCAGCAGAAGGATCAGGTGCTTGAGCTTGTGCCGGGAGATATTCGCCTGGTGCGTCTTCCGCACGAAGGCGACGGCGGGGAACGTCACGCGCCGCGGCTTGGTCCGCATGATCAGGTGGATGATCACCGGGGCGGCCGCGGCTCCGGCGGCCGTCAGGACCCAGGGAAACAGCAGCGCGGCGAGCATGTCAGTCGCACCTCATGGCGCCAGTGTAGCGGGTGTTGCCGCGGCGTACACGCCGGCGCGTCACCGGCCGTCGCCCGCGGCGTTGACGCGATAGGCGATCCGCTCCAGATGGGCGGCCAGGTCGACCGGGTCGATCGCGACGCCATCCGGCAGAGTCAAGGTGGCCGGGGCGAAGTTCAGTATGCCCTTCACGCCCGCCCGGCAGAGCCGCTGGGCCACGGTCTGGGCGGCCTGTGCCGGCACGGCGAGGATGCCCAGTTCCGCCCCCCTCTCGCGAATGACGCCGGGCAGCTCGCCCATCGCGAAGATCTCCACGCCGCCGATCCGCCGCCCGTGCTTGGACGGGTCGCTGTCGAACGCAGCTACGAATCGGAACCCCCGCCGCCCGAAGCCCTTGTACTGCAGCAACGCCACGCCGAGGTTCCCCACGCCCACCAGCACGGCGCGCCACGTGCGGTCGGTGCCGAGAACCTCCTTCAGCGCGTTCACCAGCGGCGCGACGCGGTAGCCCACGCCCGGCCGGCCCATGTGGCCGAAGTACGCCAGATCCTTGCGGACCTGTGCGGCCGTCACGTGCAGCGCGGCCGCGAGCTGTCGGCTGGAGACCGTCTCGACGCCGTCGCCCGCAAGCGACTCGGCATGTCGCAGGTACAAGCTCAGCCGGCGTATCACCGGGTCGGGTATCGGCTCGCCCTTCGTGCGTCCGTTCGCGTGTCCCAAGAGCCACTCCAGGCACCGGGGCGGCCCGCCCGCGGCGCGGTCTCGGTTCGGCCGCAGGATAACGCCCCGACGCCCGGCGCAAAAGTGTGGATGTGGGCGTCCACCCTTTCGGCCGCGCCCTTTCGCGGCGCAAGTCAGCATCAGGCCTTCAGATGTGCCTGCAGGTCTCGCCGACGTGCGTCCGCTTTGCGGTATCCTCTCAGAATGCCGGAGTGAGCCGACTCATTCAATCGGCTTATCCAGCACCCGGTAGACGCGCCAGCCGCATTCGACCGTCTGGACGAACCAGATCGCCGTCGAGCCCGTCCGAAGCAGCCAACAGCAGGCATCCTCCTTGCGCGTCGTGAACACCTTCTCGTGGAAATGCTTGCGGGCGAACGGCAGGTTGATGCCCTCGCCATGTCCCTCCTCGCCTTCCGGCCGGGGCTCGCGGGAGATCGTCACGGACTGAGGCAGACACATCGTCCGCAGCCGGTCGAGGTTCCCTGCCCGAGCGGCTTCGGCGTATGCCGCATAGGCGCGTACGAGCGAGTCGGGGGGCATCTCCTGGCCGTCCAGGAGTTCATCGAACAGCCCAAGCTCCTCCTCCGTCAGGGGTTCCGGCTCTTCCGCCTCCGTCTCGTGTCAGCGGCCTCATCCTCGCCCGGATCCGCCTCACGGACGACAACGTGAGAAGGAACGTAGGGATTGGCATGAGAATCCCGCGGAGCGGCCCAGTACACCAGGCCCGCCATCACTGCGGCTACACCGATAACAATCGAGAAGATACGCATGATCCATTCCCCTTTCCTGCTCGGGCGGACAGTGGTTCAGACGGCCGCCCAATCCCCGGAGTTCCCGCCTATCCGAAAAAGACGCTGTCAATGAGAACCCCCTCGGCCGCTACACACACCCCGCAGACAATGAGCCACAGAAAGAGCTTCAGTTCGCTCGTCCAGTCCTCGAAGTAATCGCCGCGGAACGCCGAGATGATGTCCGGCGTGAGCCAGTACTTGACGCACTCCCAAAAGCCCTGCCAGTCACGGAAGATCAGCCGCCCAAGAAGGTAGTACAGCGGGATGTTGGCCGCTGCCAGTATGATCCAGCCGGTCGTTCCCATGGAACATCCCTCCGGGTTCTAACGTGTGCGCTCTCGGACTTCAAGCAGTGCGCTTTGCCCGCTGTTGTGCCGCCGAATGCGATCGTCTGGATCCGCGGTCGATCCCGTGTAGAACCGCCCCGCGGAAGGACTCCAAAGCACATAGACGTAGAATCCTTGGCTCATCACTCGGGGCGACTGGCAGAACTTCAAACGCGAGGTCCAGCCCTACGTGGCGGTTTTCCTACACGGGCCGGAGCCGCACATTCTTCGCATTAGCGAGATCATGCGGGAGACGGCCTTGATTTACTAGGTCATTGCCTGTCATTAGGGGGTCATTTACTACGTCACGATGGCCGTTGGTTTTGCCCTGGAAGTCTTCGCTGCCGGCCTCGTGAGTCAGCGGATTAGTGTGGCAAGTAAACGTTGCACGAACTCGTGGAAGCATACCACATCGTCCTTTTCATAGTCATCGAACCGTCCGTGGGCTGCGGCGTTCCCTACCTCCTTCTTCGCCTCAATCTCCTTGAACTGGACCTTGGTCAACACGTTTGCCCTGAACAACTTCTCGGCTAGTTGATGAACACCATCACGCTTGCCTGCCTCTATGCGATTGGCATCGCAGACTCGACGTAGTGAGTCCTCGAGGACGGCCCGGATGACAACCGCAGCGGCATCCTTATAGTCGTTGTCGAGGAGAATTTCCGCCTGCACGAGAAAATCGGCGAAGACCTCGGCGGAAACCAATAACTTATTGTCGGCCATGAAACCTTGCGTGTAGTCGATCAACGCCGCTTCAAGGATGCCCTTCATCCAGAGCGGATTCACGTTCGGCATATCCCTGAGTTCACGGACGTAGAAACTCTCTTCGCTGGTTATTCGTGCAAGCAGGTTTAGCGCGCTCGTTCGAACGTGGAAATACCCACACGGCGATATCGTTCCGTCTGTCCGATCTTGCTCCAGGCATATCTCATCAGTCTTGCTAATCAATTCACGGAATTTGAGGATGATGTCATCGCGATCTTTCGCGAGTTGCAACCGCGGATGATGTGCCATGCCAGTGCTCCCGTCTCGTGACCGATGCTGTAGAACCCGACCGTGACCCTTCGCGTTCGCAAGTCCAGTCGCCTCCCCGGCGAGTTCGAACCGATTGATTCTGCAGCCAATTGTAAACCACGCCTACGCAATAAGAAAGCCTTCCGTTTTCGGCGGAAGGCTTTCAGTCCAGTCAACTCGGGGCGGCCGGATTCGAACCGGCGGCCTCCTGCTCCCAAAGCAGGCGCTCTAGCCAAGCTGAGCTACGCCCCGCATCCCGAGTTCTCCCAACCGGCGGCCTTCCCGCCGGGACGCTCCAGCCAAGCTGAGCTACGCCCCGTGGTTGGGAAATCCGACAATCCGAAACCGCAAGCACGAAACAGCCCGCCGACCGCAGATCCGAAGCGAACGGCGGCAGGCGAACGGGCGGCGAACCGCCGGCCGTATTGTCGCAGCCGGCCCGCGTTCCGGTCAAGCATCGGCGCAGAGGAAGGCCGGACGCCGACGACCGTTACGGATGCAGTTCCGCTGCGCCCCAAAGGCCGTCGGGCCCGGCCTTCGTTGGACTTCGGCGTTCTGGCGTGCAGCTTTAGCAAGCCGTAAGCCCTTCGACTCGTCCGGGCGCGGCCGGGCTCTCCCAGGGCCATCCATGAGTTCCCATCTGAAGTGCTCAGCATGCGCGCTGTGCGGCGGCGGCGTGTCCACCACCCCAATCGCCGGCACGCCGAACGTCGAACACCGAACGCCGAACCCGGCATGTCCAACAAGGAACGCCGAACGCGCCGCCGTCCCGACGCATCGCTGTTCCAGCGTCGCACTTCGCCCGCGCTTCGATCACCGACCTTCGATCTTCGATCTTCGACCTGCCGTTGATCATATCCATCGTCGGACCCACGACCTCAGTCCGCCCGAGGCCTTGGCCATCACCAGCGGCGTGCCGCATTGCTTGGCGACACGCTCCGGCAACGGGTCGTGGGCGAGCTGACGCAGCACGGGCTGCTCCGTGCAGCCGAGCACGACAAGGTCGTACTCGGCCGCGTGCTCCAGAATCGCCTGCAGGATGGAATGCCCCTCGACCGTCCGGGCGTGCACACGGTCGTCCGTCAGGCGGATCCGGTCCCGCTGCGTGCCGACGAACGCGGCCACGTCAAACTCCGCCGGCGGGCGCGACACATGCAGTGCCGTGATCTCGCCCTCGTCGGGGTCGGCCAGGATACTCGCGACCTCCAGGGCGTAGGCGGAGTTCGGCCCGCCCGCCACCGGCACGAGCACGCGGCGGAAGACGCGGTCCCCGCCGCAGTCCTTCATCACGACGACGTTCGACGGCACGCGCTCGATGATCGGGTCGATCGTTGAGCCCAGCCGGAAGGTGCGCTGCGCCGGCCGGCCGTGCCAGCCCAGTACCAGCACGTTCGCCCTCCGCTCGCGCACGGCCGAGATGATGCCCCGGGCCGGGTTGCGGCAGTAGCGCAAATGCGTCGAGATCGGGAAGCTCGGGGCGAGGTACAGCATCGTCTCCAGGATGCCCTCGCGGCCGGCGGTCATGTACTTGTCGGCGTCGGCCAGCGGCACCTGCGACGGCACCGGCACCATGTGCAACAGCTCGACGCGGGCGCCCTTGGCCTCGCACAGCCGGTAGGTCTGGCGCACCAGCGACAGGGCGTTGTCCGGGTTGGCTACCGCGACCATCACCCGGTACTCATCTCCCGGCGGCGCCTCGGTCGCCTGGAGAACCTGCACCTCCTCCTCCGTGGCCACGGCCCGCTTGCGGGAGTACAGCCAGAACACCCCCGCGCCGAGCAGTACCCACAGCGGCGCGACGATCAGGGCGAGCGTGGAGATGTGGCCGATGTTCGCCGCCAGCACGGCTTGGCAGACGACGGCGACGATGGGGAATAGCGGAAAGAGCGGCATGACGAAGCCGTATTGCAGCTCGTCGCCCATGTTCAGCCGCGTCTTGATCGCGCAGAGGTTCACCAGGAAGAACAGGAACAGGAACATGATGCTGGCGCAGGAGGCCACGTGCTTGGTCGGCAACAGTGCCGCGACGGCCAAGACGATGGCGCCCGTGCAGGCCAGCGCCACGTGCGGCGTCCTCCGCCGCGGGTGGATGCGGGCCAGCGCGGGCGGAAGGAGGTGGTCGCGCCCAAGGGCGTATGATGCGCGAGTGGCGGAGTAGATCGTGGCGTTCAGCGCGGAGGTCGACGAGAAGATCACGGCCAGCGTCACGAGCAGGCCGCCGTAGGGGATCATGCGGTTGACGGCCTCGCCGAAGCCCGTCTCGCCGTCCCCGGCCGGGCCGCGGGTGCCGATCCATTCCCAGACGGTTCCGTCCACTCCGCCCGGCCGGACGGCCACCATCGTCGCGAACGATACGAGCACGTATGTGACCGTGACGATCAGCACGGAGTAGATCATCGCCTTGGGCATGTTCCGCTTGGGGTCGATGGTCTCGTCGCCGGCCTGCGCGATGACCTCGAAGCCCTCGAAGGCGACGTAGATGAAGCCCATGGTCACGAGCAGAACCGACCAGCCGTTCGGCAGGAAGGGCTCGAAGTTGCTCAACCGGGAGGGCTCCACGGCCGTGCGAACCACGCCGACGACCGCGATGGCCAGCACAAAGGCCATCTGTCCCAGCGTGAACAGGGCCCCCACCTTGCCCGTCTCTGACGCGCCGCGGTAGTTGATGTAGATGAACAGCAGCGCCACGAGGACCGCGACGACCTTGATCGTCACGATGAGTTGCTGGTCTGCCAGCTCCAGCCCGAGCAGGCCGTTGGCGATGTACTTGGTCGTATAGCCGGCGAAGACGACGGCGTACAAGCTGCCGGCAACGCTCGAGGCGAACCACTCCATCCAGCCGCCGAGGAAGCTCGGGCCGCGCCCGAAGGCGATGCGGGCGAAGTTGTACACGCCGCCCGCGCGGGGAATCGCGCTGGCCAGCTCGGCGAAGCTCATCGCCGTGAACAGGGCCACAAGGCCGTTGAGGGCAAATGTGAGCACGACACCGCCGGGCCCGGCCCGGCCGGTGGCGATGCCGATGCCGATGAACACGCCGGCGCCGATCATCATCCCCAGGCCCATCAGCGTGATGTGATGCAGCTTCAGGTCGCGCGACAGCTCGGTGGTGACGGGTTGATGGTCAGCCACGGCGGCGGGTCCTTACGACCGTCCGTGCGGAGGGGTAGCCGTCCCTGGCCGTGCGGTTGATCGAGCGGCGGCTCCAGAGCGTCAGGCCGATCATCAGACCTAGAGATAAAGCGACGAGGATGATGCCGATCAGCGCGTCCAGGCCAAGCCCTGTGCTCTGGGCCTCGTTGCCGACGGCGCGCCGGGCGGCCGCGAGTGCATGGAGTGCCTCGATCATGGCGCAACAGCGTAGCGGACGGGGAACCCGGCGGCAATCGGCGCGCTACGGGGTGCCCACATCCAGGTACAGAGGCAGCGTGGGGTCCTCGATCGACTCGAACCGGCGTTCCGGTTCCAGTTCGGGGTGGTCGGCCGCCGGCTCAATCGCCAGCTCGCAGATCTTGCCCGGCTTGCGGGCCCTCGCGGAGGGCAACGGCTTGCGGTCCAGGTAGACCCAGTGAGCGACGTTGATCCGCTCCGGAACCTCCGCGCCGGAGAGGACCCTCTGCACCTCGTAGGTGCACACGACCATCGCCCGGCTGTAGTCCTCCAAGTCCTCCACCGGCGGAACGGGCGTCGCATCGACGAGCTTGGCCTTCACGGCGGACCGCCGCGCGGGCCCGCGCTCCTTAAGCCGTTCGGAGTGGAGCGACCACTTCCTGGCGGCCTCCTCCGGTCCGACGAAACGGCTGTAGATCGCGACGCCCTCGAGCCGGCCGTCCCAGTCGCGGTCGGCGGTCCACTCATCGCCGAACAGCAGGTGCATCGGCTCCCAGTTGCTGAAGTCCCCGCCGACCTCGCCCGTGGCCAGCACCTGCTCGCCGTCGACGAAGCAGTACATCTGCCCCTTGGCATAGCTGACGATGACGTGATACGTGCGGCCGGACCCGACCGCGCAGAGCGTCACCTGCGGATCGGTGCCGTTGCCGCCTGTCCGCGGGGTCCGCAGGCGGAACACGAGCTTGTCGCCATCCTGCCCGAGGGTGAAGTTGCGTGCCCCCGTGTCCCGCGAGAAGGTGACGATCCGCGCCGGGCCGGACTGCTTGAGGTCGACGATGGTAATCACGGCCTCCACGGCGAGCTGATTCGACCGCTTGCAGGCCGCCAACAGGCGCTCATCGGCGTCCTGGGCCAGAAAGGCCCCATCCGTCAGCAGCATGTCGTTGAAGCGCCCGAGTCGGGCGTGCCCGCGGGCGCGGGCCTCGCACGTCTTGCCCCACTCGCCCTCCTTCTCGGACGGCAGCATGTTCGTCGCGTCGGCGTTCTCCCAAAGGAACTGCAGCGAGCGCTTGCCGCCCGGCCACTCCTCATAGCCCGCCAGCTCCTTGGCGTCGGGGCGCGCGATCTCCTCCAGCATCTCCTCCCGCGCCCTGGCAAGGATTCCGGCGACAGACGCCTTCTCCCCGCCGGCGATCCATGCGTCGGGGAAGAAGTCCCCGCGCTTGTTGTCCGTGACCCGGGCCCACTTCTCGATCCGCTGCATGTCCGCGCTGAACCGGCCCAGGTAGACCTCGACGGCCTTGCCGCCCCCGCCGATCCGGTTCCGGCCCCCGCCGACCTTGTAGGGTCCGGTCATCACGATGTAGCGGACGTGGTTCGTCCATCGCGGGTGGTACACCTCGAAACCGTCGATGCCCGGGGCCTTGTGGATATCGACCTTCCACTTCCGGCCGTTGACCGTGTCCGTGAGGTACACGTTGCGGTGCGGGCCATCGAAGACCCAGAAGACGTAGCTGTTGTCGGGCGACAGCGAGGTCCAGCAGCCCCGCCCAAGCCGCTTCCAGCCGCCGTTGGGCAGCTTGGCCACGCCGGCCTGCGACCATGGGAACAGGCCCCCGGCTCGCGTGCCGTCGGCCGAGAGCTGGAAGTTGTCCAGCGTCGCGTGCGTGCGGTTCCAGACCATCTCCCTCTCGCCGGGCTTGTCCAGGCGGAAGCGGCGAATCGGCTTCCGCTTGCCGCCGGGGTCCTGGGCGTAGACCCAGTCGTGCCCCGTGTCCGGGTCGCGCCACACGTCAGCCGCGTAGCCGTCGGCCAGCTCCTTGCGTCCGCTGCCGTCGAAGTTCACGACGTAGACCTTTCCGGCGTGGCGGTCGGAGTAGACGACCCGCCTGCCGTCGGCCGTCAGGAGCGGCTTGGAGAAGCTGCCCGGCCCTTTAAGGATGGCTCGCTCGCCCTTGCCGTCCTTGCTGTCATAGCCCATGAGCCGCAGCTTCTTGCCCTTGGCGAAGGTGTCGCCACCCTTGCCGAGGTCCTGGACCCACACGAGGCGAGTGTGGGCGCCGGCCAACGTGCCGACGCCGACGGCGCGTTCGGCCTCGGCCGTTGCGAACGGGGCACACACCAGAAGCAACACGAAGGCGGCCTGCAACGGCCGGAGACGGGTTCTACGCATGGACGACTCTCCAGAATGCGCCTTGGGCGGCTTGGTTCTTCGTTACTTCGGTGTACCTCTGGTACGGTATGTGTAACATGCGCCGGAGCGCAGGGAGGCACGCAAATGCGAAATCGCATGCTGCTCGTGCCGGCGGTGCTGGCAATGCTGGCCGGCTCGTCGGCGCCGGGTTCGGACGAGGCCGAGGCCCCGGCCGGAACGCCCAAGGCGTTCGTCGCCGTTTTCAACTTCGTCACGGCCGGCGTGGACGACCCCGGTGGACGGACCCCGCTGGAGGGCCGCCCCGAGGGCGTCCGTCTGGCCGATGCCATCCGCCTGCGCCTCCGCCGGCACGAGGAGTACGAAGTCATCGACCGGCTGACGACCGAGTCGGCCTCCGGACCCGTCGGAGCGGACACCGAACCCGCGGACGTCATCGAGCGGATGCGGGAGCGGATCGGCGCCAACTATGCCGTGTACGGAACGGTTTCCGCCGCCGGCGCGGGCCTGCGGGCGGAGATCCGCTGCCTGGACCTCACGGGCGAAGACGCGCCCGACACCTGGCGCCGGACTTTCATCGACCGGACCGAGCGGGCCCGAGCCGAGATCAGCAAGCAGCTCGTCGAGGCGGTCCGCGGCGAGGCCGAGTGGGTTCCGCCCGAATACGGCGACGAGCCCGAGCCGGAGGACCTCGGCGAGCCCGTCAACGCCAACGGCGGCTTCGAGGACGGGCACGCCGGCTGGGATCCCCCGGACAACGTCAGCACGTTTCTCGTGGACGACCCGGACGAGCGCGGGCGGGTTCTCCGCGTGCGGACGGACCTCGAGCGGGATCCGTGGCTGGAGTACCGCCGGGCCTTGCGGCTGGGTAAGGCGGACCCCTCGGATCCGCCCGAAATCGGCCGGGACCAGGGCTACTCCTCGCTTGCCGGGCTGGAGGGCGTGCATTACCGCAGCGAGTTCATCCCCGCGGAGCCCGGCCGGCGGTACTGGCTGACGGCCGAGCACAGGGGGCCGGGCGGCGCGAAGGTATTCGTCAAGGGCTTCCAGGCCACGCCGCACGCCATGGACGGACTGCCGGAAAGCGCCCTGGCGGAGTTGGGCATCACGCCGGAGCAGTTCGCCGACATGACGCAGGAGGAGCGGGACGAGTTGATCCGCGGCGACGCCGAGGAGCACCCCGAGCGCTACCTGCGCGAGTGCTATCGGTGGTTCCTGAACTGCAAGGATTCGGGCGGCGAGTGGACGCACTTCGCGGCGCCCTTCCCGCCACGCAACGGTTTGCCCGAGAAGGTCGAGTTCCTCCAGATCCAGATCTACTCGTATTGGCCGCCCGGAACGTACTGGTGGGACGAGGTGCATCTGTACCTGGCCCCGGAGCCGACGGCGGAACGGGCGCCCGCCGCCGAGCCGGAGGAATGAGCCCGAATCGCGGAGCCGGATCGACTATACTGCTGGAAAACCGGACCTGCCCCGGTCGAGTCTCGGCGTCTCTTGGCGGCCCTTGCCGCGTGATGTTGGCGGCCCGAGGCCTTCCTGCCCCACGAGGACAGGCCGGCGGCAGGTAGCACAGCGAAAGGAACCGAGGGATGACGGAGATGACGAAGAAGTCGTTGCTGCCGACGGTCGTGTTAATGGTGATGCTCGTACCGCTGGGCCGCGCCGCTGCCCACGACTGGCCCCAATGGAAGGGGCCGGACCGCGACAATCGATCGCGCGAGACCGGCCTCCTCAAGGAATGGCCCGAGGGCGGCCCGGAGCGGCTGTGGGTGTCGCCCGTGGACCTCGGCAAGGGGTACTCGACCGTGGCCGTGGCCGACGGCACGATCTACACGACCGGCCTGATCGAAGACGAGGAGTTCCTCTTCGCCCTGGACATGGACGGCGAGCTGAAGTGGAAGCAGTCCTACGGAAAGGGATACACGAGGAGTTACGAGAGCGCCCGTTCCACCCCGACCGTCGACGAGGACCGCGTGTACGTGATCAGCGGCAACTGCAACGTGGTCTGCTTCACGACCGAGGGAAAGCGCGTCTGGGCCGTCAACGCCTTGGAGCGGTTCGACGGACGGAATATCACGTGGGGCATCGCCGAGAGCCCGCTGATCGTCGGGGACAAGGTCATCTGCACGCCCGGGGGCAAGAACGCGGGCATGGCCGCCCTGGACAAGAAGACCGGCGAGACCGCCTGGGTGACGCGCGACTTGTCGGACAAGAGTGCCTACTGCTCGCCGCGGGCAATCGAGCGGGGCGACAGGCAGTTGGTCGTGACGGCGATGAGCGACCACGTCGTGGGCGTGGACGCCGAGACGGGCAAGCTGCTGTGGAAGCACCCCTATCGCAACGGAGTGCGCGCGCATCCGAATACCCCCCTCTACACCGACGGCATGCTCTACTTCACCAGCGGCTACGACTACCGGGGAGTGATGCTGGAGCTGAACGAAGACGGGACCGGCGTCCGGCAGGTGTGGGAGGACGACACGCTCGACACGCACCACGGCAGCGTCGTCCGCGTCGGCGGGTGCATCTACGGCGCGAGCTGGCGCGGGAATGGGAACGGCAACTGGGTCTGCCTGGACTGGGCCGAGGGCACGCCGCTTTGGGAGCAGCACTGGATCAACAAGGGATCCATTACCTACGCCGACGGCATGCTCTACTGCTACGAGGAGCGCCGCGGCACGCTGGGCCTGGTGCAGGCCTCGCCCGAGGGATTCGAGCTGGTCAGCAGCTTCCGCATCGACGAGGGCTCGGGCAAGCACTGGGCACACCCCGTCATCTCCAACGGCCGTCTGTACATTCGCCACGGGCCGGCCCTGATGTGCTTCGACATCCGCGGGGAGGACTTCGACCCGGCCGACGACGAGGCCGAGGAAGCCGCCGCCGGAGAGGACAAGGCCGAGCCCACGCGGGAGCTGGAAGAAGACGACATCGCCGACGCCGCGGCCGCGGCCGACGAGGGCCGCGCCCAGGCCAAGCTGGGCTTGGCCCGCAGCTATCTCAAGATGCGCATGGAAGCCAAGGCGGTCGAGACGCTGAGGGCCATCGTCGAGGAGTATCCCGACACCAAGGCCGCGGCCGAGGCGCGCGAGAAGCTCACCGAACTCGAGT
>CAZHEH010000009.1:21534-90590 GCA_964531695.1 uncultured Planctomycetaceae bacterium
GACAAGCGAGTGGACGACGAGAAGGCCGTTGCGATGATCCATCGTGCCTTCGAAGGCGGCGTGAACTACATCGACACGGCCGTGGGCTACTGCAACTCCGACAGCCAGCGGGCCGTCGGCGAGGCCCTGAAGGGCTGGCGGGACAAGGTCGTGCTGTCCACCAAGAACCATGAGTACGAGGACGAGAAGCGGTGGTGGCAGCACCTGGAGGACTCGCTGGAGCGGCTTCAGGTCGACTGCATCGACATCTACAACCATCACGGCATCAACTGGCGGAGGTACACGGAAGACGTCGAGCCGCGCGTGAGCAAATGGATGGCCAAGGCCCGCGACCAGGGCATGATCCGGCACATCTGCTGCTCGTTCCACGACGACAGCGAGGGTCTGATGAAGCTCATCGACACGGGCTATCCCGAGACGATCACGCTCCAGTACAATCTGCTGGACCGGCAGCTCGAAGAAGGCATCACCCGGGCTCGCGAAAAGGGCATCGGCGTTGTGGTGATGGGCCCGGTCGGCGGCGGACGGCTCGGGGCCGACAGTGAAGTGCTCCGGGGCATGGTTCGCGGCGTGGAGCGCGTGCCCGAGCTTGCCCTGCGGTTCGTCCTGAGCAACCCGAACGTGACGGTGGCGCTTTCCGGCATGAGCACCATGCAGCAGGTCGAGGAGAACCTCGCCACGTGCGAGGGCGAGGCGGCGCTTTCCGAGTCGGACAAGGCGCTGCTCGCCGAGCACATCGAGCGGCTCGAGAAGATGGCCGACCTGTATTGCACCGGCTGCAAGTACTGCCTTCCCTGCCCGCAGAACGTGGATATCCCGCGGATCTTCGACTTCTACAATACCGGCCGGGTGTGGGGGCTGTGGGACATCGCCCGGAAGCACTACGGAAACATGTCGCGGGACGGGAATTCGGGCGAGCCGGCCGATGCGTGCGTCGGCTGCGGCCAGTGCGAGGACAAATGCCCGCAGAACATCCCCATCCGGCGCCAGCTCAAGGAAGCCCACGAGGCGCTGACGGAATCGTCCTGAAACCCGGTCACCACAGAACACGCAGAGGACACGAAGGCGAAGCCGGCAAGGCCCGCGGGTCCCGGTCGTCGCCACCGGCGGAGTCCCGAGCGGACCGACCGACGCTGCCCAAGTCAGGCAACCCGGCATCCAGCAGGCCCTATCGTCGGCCGCGTGAGTCCGCCCCATCGGAACGCGCCGTTGCATGCCGGATGCCTACGGCGTAGAAACGTTGTGACCGCCGTGCCCCGTGGTGAATCGAACAGCAAAGGAGTACGCCATGAAGTCGGACCACCAGATTGTCGGCATCCACATCGACGACCGCCTCCAGGAGGCCGTCGAGGTCCAGAAGGTTCTGACCGAGTTCGGCAAGTACATCAAGACACGTCTGGGCCTGCATGACCTGGAAAGCGGCGACGCCCCGAACGGGCTGCTTCTGGTAGAGATGGTCGCCGAGGCGGACACCGTTGCCGATTTCGCCAACAAGCTCACGGCCATCCACGGTGTCGAGGCCCAGACGATGACCTTCAGCCACCCGGCCTGAGGTCGTTGCCGCAGAGGCAGCGGCGGAACCCGAGGAATCCAGCTCGCCGTTGGGCCTCGCCATGGGCTCGGACCGCGTGGCGAGGACGCCAGGAACCTCCTCCGTTGCGTCTGTTGCCTCTGCCGCTACTGGCCGTATCCCGCCTCCGCGACCTCGATGGCGCGGATGAGCGCCCGGGACTTGTTCAGCGTTTCCTGATACTCCGCCGCCGGGTCGGAGTCCGCCACCACGCCGCCGCCCGCCTGAACGTAGGCCTTTCCGCCACAAATGGCCATGGTCCGCAGCGCGATGCACGTGTCCATGTTGCCGCCGAAGTCCACGTAGCCGACGGCCCCCGCGTACGGTCCGCGGCGGGTCGGCTCGAACTCGTCGATGATCTCCATCGCCCGGATCTTCGGCGCCCCCGAGACCGTCCCCACCGGCAGGGCCGCCCGGAGCGCGTCGAAGGCCGTGTTGCCCTCGGCCAGCCGCCCTCGAACGTCCGAGACGATGTGCATCACGTGGCTGTACCGCTCTACCGTCATCAGGTCCGACAACTCGATGCTCTTGGGCTCCGCGACCCGCCCGACGTCGTTGCGGGCCAGGTCGACCAGCATGATATGCTCGGCCCGCTCCTTCTCGTCGGCCAGCAGCTCCTGCTCCAGCCGCTTGTCCTCCTCGTCGGTCTCGCCCCGCCGGCGCGTGCCGGCCAGCGGGCGGTTCGTCACGATGCCGTCCTCGACGCGGCAGAGGATCTCCGGCGACGAGCCCACCAGCGTTACATCCGGCGAGCGAAGGATGAACATGAACGGCGAGGGGTTGACCACGCGCAGCGCGCGGTAGATGTCGAACGGTGCGGCCGAGGTTTCCACCGCCAGTCGCTGGGACGGCACGACCTGGAAGATGTCGCCCGCGCGGATGTACTCCTTGCAGGCCTCGACCATCTCCATGTACGCGGCGCGGGTGAAGTTGCTCTCGAAGGGCTTCTGCGGCAGGCCCACCAAGCTGATCTCGCCGACAAGCCGCCCCGCGCCCTCTCGCAACCGGCCGATCGTTCGCTCGATGTTCTCCGTCGCCTCCCGGTAGGCCGCCCCGGGGTCGCCCGTCACATGGGCGTTCGAGACGACCTTGATCGTCTTCGAGACGTGGTCGAACAGCACCATCGTCCGGTACAAACCGAAGGACAGGTCCGGCAGGTCGCGGTCGTCGGCCGGGCCGACGCCGAAATCCTCGTAGTACCGCACCATGTCGTACGCGGCATAGCCGACCACGCCCCCCGTGAACCGCGGCAGGCCCGGTAGCGGCACCGGACGATAGGGCGACAGCATCCGCGCCAGCTCGGCCAGCGGATCGTGGCTGGTGATGGTCTCCTCGGCCTGCCCGGCCCGGCGGATGGTGATCTCGTCCCGCCGGGCGACGAAGGTCGCCTCGGGGTCGGCCGCCACGAAGGAGAACCGGCCGATCCTTTCCCCGCCGATCACGCTCTCCAGCAGAAAGGAGTTGCCCGCGGGCGCGAAGCCCGGCGGCTGGGCCAGCCGCTCGTAGGCCATCACCGGCGTGACCGAGTCGCTGAGCAACTGGCGGTAGACGGGAACGGTATTGCCCTGCTCGCTGAGCTGCAGGAACTCATCGAATGTCGGGTGGTAGTGTTTCATCTCTAGCCCTCGTGCCGGCTGTCGGCCGACGGGTGGTGTCACAACAGTATCGTCAAGATTCGATCAGCGCGCAAACGTCAACCGAAAATCGACAACCGGAAACAGGGACGTGTCAGGCCGCGCGGACGCGCGGCCGGGGCCACGACCAACCCAGAGATGTGCACATGGCCGAAGGCATGCTACGAGTGTACTCGGAAGGTCGGCGGCTGTCCACCCGGATCGCCGCTCTCTGCGTTGCCCCCGGCGGGGCCCTCGGCGCGGTCGGAGACGGGATCGAGAATTGCCCGCGTTTCCGATTTCGGGTTTCGCCCACCGGGGGATATAATCCCGCCCACCACCGGGCCGGACCCGCCCGGCAGACGAGAGGAGAACCAACCATGCAGCAGGCATTCCCCGATGTTCCGAAGATCGCCTACGAGGGCCCGGACTCGAAGAACCCCCTCGCCTTCAAGCACTACAACGCCGACGAGGCCGTCGACGGCAAGCCGATGCGGGACCACCTGCGATTCTCGGTGGCCTACTGGCACTCGTTCTGCAACGGCGGGGCCGATCAATTCGGCGACGCCACCCGGCAGATGCCCTGGGCCGCGGAAGACCCGATGGAAGAGGCCCGCAACAAGGTCACGGCCTGCTTCGAGCTGTGCGAGAAGCTGGGCATCGACTTCTACTGCTTCCACGACCGGGACGTGGCGCCGGAAGCGGAGACGCTCTCTGAGACGAACGCCCGCCTCGACGAAATCGCCAAGCTCCTGGCGGCCGAGCAGGAGCGGACGGGCATCAAGCCGCTGTGGGGCACGGCCAACCTGTTCTCCAACCCGCGCTTCATGCACGGGGCGGGCACGAGCTGCAACGCCGACGTGTTCGCCTACGCCGCGGCGCAAATCGCCAAGGCGATGGAGATGACCCACGGCCTCGGCGGCTCGGGGTACGTGTTCTGGGGCGGCCGGGAGGGCTACAAGTCTCTGCTCAACACGGACATGGGCCGCGAGATGGACCACATGGCCAAGCTGCTCCACCTGGCGGTCGAGCACAAGAAGGCCATCGGCTTCGACGGGCAGTTCTACATCGAGCCCAAGCCCAAGGAGCCGACGAAGCACCAGTACGACAGCGACGCGGCCGCGTGCTACGCGTTCCTCCAGAAATACGACCTTGTGGACCATTTCAAGCTGAACGTCGAGGCCAACCACGCCACGCTGGCCGGGCATACCTTCCAGCACGAGTTGGAGTACGCGGCGGCCAACGGCATCCTCGGCTCGGTCGACGCCAACCGCGGCGACTTGCTGCTCGGCTGGGATACGGACCAGTTCCCCACCGACATCTACGACACGACGATGGCGATGACGGCCATCCTGCGGGCCGGTGGATTCACCACCGGCGGGCTGAACTTCGACGCCCACGTCGCGCGAGAGAGCTTCGAGCCGGTGGACCTGTTCCACGCGCACATCGGCGCGATGGACGCCTTCGCCCGCGGACTGAAGATCGCCGTCCGGCTCCGCGACGACGGCGTTCTGGACGAATTCGTCAAGCAGCGCTACGCAAGCTGGGACACCGGCCTCGGCGCCGAGATCGAGCAGGGCAACAAGACCATGGCCGACCTGGCCGAGTACATGGCGGGCAAGGGCAAGCCCGACCCGAATGCCTCCGGGCGGGTCGAGATGCTCGAGAACGCGCTGAACGAGTACATCTAGCCAACGCGCCGTCTTGAGCCACGCGGCATGCTCCCGCCCCGGCAACGGCGTATAATCCCTTCCATGGCCGGCGAGGATGAACGTTGGATGCGGCGGGCGCTGGAGTCGGCGGCCCGCGGGCGCGGCGCGGTGGAGCCGAACCCCATGGTCGGCGCTGTGATCGTGCGCGACGGCGAAATGCTGGCCGAGGGATGGCACCGGCGCTTCGGCGGCCCCCACGCGGAGGCCGAGGCGCTCGCCGCGGCCCGCTCGGCCGGAGTGGAGGTCGGGGGTGCAACCGTCTACGTCACACTCGAACCGTGCGTGGCCTTTCCCGGCAAGCGGACCCCGGCGTGCAGCGAGGCGCTCATCGAGGCGGGCGTCGGCCGCGTCGTCATCGCCATGGCGGACCCGCACCCGCAAGTGGCCGGCAAGGGCATCGGGCGCCTGCAGGCCGCGGGCGTGCACGTCGATGTCGGCATCTGCGAGCCGGAGGCCCAAGCCCTCCTGGCCCCATACGCCAAGCTCACCACGCGGGGCCGGCCGTGGGTCATCTGCAAATGGGCCCAGACGCGGGACGGCTACCTTGCCCTGCCGGATGACCGCTGGGTCACCGGCGAGCCGGCGCGGCGGCGCGTTCACGAAATCCGCGCGTTCTGCGACGCCGTCCTGGCCGGGATCGGCACCGTGCTGGCGGATGACCCCCTGCTGACGAACCGCAGCGGCGCGGGAAGGCAGCCGGCGCGCGTGGTGCTGGATTCGCACCTCCGCACGCCTCCGGACTCGCAACTGGCGGCCACGGCCGGGGAGCATTCACTGATCGTCGTAGCGGCCGAGGGGGCAACCGACACCGCGCCCGAGGCGGCCGACGCTCTGCGGAAGGCCGGAGGACATATCCTCGAGCTCCCGGCCGGTTCCGGCGGCGTCTCCCTCGCCGCGCTACTGGACGAGCTGGGCGAGCGGGGCTGGACGAACCTGCTTGTCGAGGGCGGGCCCAAGGTGCTCGCGAGCTTCCTCCAGCAAGGCCTGGCCGACGAACTCGACGTGTTCATCTCGCCCGACTACGCGGGTGTCACGCCCGAAATCCGGGGTGGCACGCCTGGCTTGTCCAGGCGTGTGCCGGCCCTGCCGCGATTCGACATCGCCGACGTGCCGACGGCCGAAGCCATGGCGCCGGAAATCGAGCAGTTGGGTCGGGATGAGATGCGGCGATACGTGTTGGCCAAACCCGGGCCGCCCCATGACGAATGAGAAAGCCCGAACGCTGAATCAATGACGAGGCCCGGAACCGGATGCTCAGGGTCGCCGTTCGTCATTCATGCCGAAGCGCCTCGATCGGGTCCAGTCGGGCCGCCCGCATGGCCGGGTAGAGCCCGCTGACAAGGCCGACGACGACGGCCACGGCGAACGGCCAGAGCATCGTTGCGGCCGTGACGACCGGCTCGATCGGCAGGCCGATCTTGTCGGTCGCCACGGGCACGAGCCGCCCCAGCGCCACGCCGGCCAACCCGCCGACGACCGTCAGCGCCACCGCCTCGGTCAGGAACTGCACGATGATGTCCCGCCGCTTGGCCCCCAGCGCCCGGCGGATGCCGATCTCGCGCGTACGCTCCGTGACGCTGGCGAGCATGATGTTCATGATTCCGATGCCCGCCACCAGCAGCGACCCGCCGGCGATGAAAGCGAAGGTGATGTTCCACAGGCGGGCCTGCGCCTTCTGCTGCTGGATCTCCTCCAGCGGGACGTCCACCCGGTAGTCCTTCTTGTCCTTGTGGAATTTGCTGAGGATGCGATGGACGACGGGCGCGGCACGCTCCACGGCTTGTTCGCTTTCCATCTGGAGGATCACCTGGTTGACCTCGCATTTCTCTCGCTTGAAGCTGCCGGTCACGCGCTCCGTGGTAATCCAACTGAACATCTGCCGGTAGGTCGCAAGCGGCACGAGGATACAGTCGTGTGTCCCCGCC
Organism: uncultured Planctomycetaceae bacterium; assembly: GCA_964531695.1. Lineage (GTDB taxonomy): Bacteria > Planctomycetota > Phycisphaerae > SM23-33 > SM23-33 > JAGXKT01. Next base: position 28,355 of record CAZHEH010000009.1, read on the forward strand.
TCGGCCAGGGCGCGGGGTGTTCGCGCCATCACCCCGACGACGGTAAACGCCTCGCCGCCCAGCCGAACCTCGCGCCCGATCGGGTCCCTGTAGCCGAAGAAGGATCGCGCCAGCCCCGGGCTCAACACGCAGTACTGCCGACGGCGAATCATGTCCGGCGTCGTCAGGAACCGTCCGGAAGCCATGCGTACGCGCGCGGCCTGGGCATAGACGGGCTCCGTGGCGCCGACATTCACGCTCCGGTCCACCCCGGCGACGTAGGCGGCCTTCCTGCTGATATGTACCACGGCCGCCCGCCGGAGGTTCGGCAGCGTCCGGAGACGCTCGACGTCGTCGAAGGTCAGACCGTAAACGAGCAGACCGCCCTGTTGGGCCGTGGCGCGGGACTCCTCGCCCGTGGTCTTCTCCGAGTTGATGATGATGTTGTCGCTGCCGAGCTGGCGGAGAAGTCGTTGCGACTCGCGCCCGGCGCCTTCGTTGATCGCGAGCATCGCGATCACGCACACGACGCCGAAGATCACGCCCAGTGCCGTCATCGCCGACCGGCCCGGGTGGCGGGCCAAGCTCGTCAGAGCCAAACGGAAGATATCGCCGACTTTGTGGGGCGCCCTCATTCGGCCGGCCTCCGCGTCGTCTCATCGGAGGCGACCCTGCCGTCCATCAAGCGGACGATCCGCTCGGCGCGGGCGGCGACCTCGTCCTCATGCGTGACCATCAAGATGGTCCGCCCGCGGCGGTGGACCTCGTCGATCACGTCCAGGATCTCCAAGCTCGTGTGCGAATCGAGGTTGCCCGTCGGCTCGTCGGCCAAGACCACGAGCGGGTCGTTCGCCAGCGCCCTCGCGATGGCCACGCGCTGCTGCTGCCCGCCGGAGAGCTCGCTCGGCCGGTGCCGCAGCCGCCCGGAGAGGCCGACCACCTCCGCCAGCTCCGCGCTCCGCGCGTGACGGCGCCATCGCGGCACGCCCTGGTAGAACAGGGGAACCTCGATGTTCTCGACGATGGAAAGCTGCGCGATCAGGTTGAAGCTCTGGAAGACGAAGCCCAAGCGGCGGTTACGGATGTCGCTGAGTTGGTCATCGCTCATGCGCGAAACGTCTCGCCCGCCAAGGCGGTAGCTGCCCTGGCTGGGGCGGTCCAGGCAGCCCAGCAGGTTCAGCAGCGTGCTCTTGCCCGAGCCGCTGGGGCCCATGACCGCGACGTACTCGCCCTCGCCAATCGACAAGTCCACGCCTCGAAGGGCGTCCACACGACTCCGGCCGAGATGATACGTCCGCCAAATGTCGCAAAGGCCGATCAGCTCACTCACTTGCGGCGCCCCCGCGCCCCGGCGGCGCCGTCCCGTTCTTCTCGTCTGCGCCCTTGGAGTGAGCGTCTTCTTCCGGCCGGAAGCGAAGAACCTGCTCCCCCGCCTTCAGCCCGGCGACGATTTCGACCTCGGTACGGTTGCTGCGCCCGACCTCGATTTCGGTCTCCGCCGCCTGCCCGCCGCGAACCACGAAGCACTTGGTGACCTCGCCCTCCTGGAACACGGCATCCACCGGCACGATCAACGCATCGTCCACCCGCCCGAGGATCATCTCGACGCGCGCGGTCATGTTCGGGTCGAGCCCCTTGACCTGCTCGTCCAGCTTGACGACGACCTCGTACGTCTTCACGCCCGGGTTCATCCAACGGCTGCCCTGTTCGGCCATGGGCGCAACATGTTCCACATGCGCCGCGAATACCTCGTTGGGCTTGGCGTCCAAGCGAACGCGCGCCTTCAGCCCCGATCGCATGGCCGAGATCATCGACTCGTACACCTTCGTCTCGATCTGGAGCGTCCGCATGTCCGGGATAATCATGAGTTGCTGACGCGGATTGACCTTCGCGCCGACCTCGATCTCCACCTCGGGCTCCCAACGGCGCCCGCCCGATTCATACACGACGATGCCGTCCTCCTCGGCCGTGAAGTGAAGGTGCTCGTCGCGGTCGCGCAGCAGATCCTGGTATCTCTTGTCCGTGATGCGGAACGCCATCTCCTGGGCCTGCTTGTCCTGCCGGGCCCGTGCGATCGCCTGCTGATGCTCCACCTCGGCCCGGTCATACGCCAGTTCGGTCGCTTCCACGGCCGCCCACAGGCGCCGCAGCTCGCGCGGAATGTCGTATTTGCGGAGCATGTAGAGGTGCATCCGGGCGTCCTGCACGTTGAGTTTCAGCCGGTCGACCGAGAGGCGGTCCGCGCGGATCTCGTTTTCGCTGTAAGGGCTGCTGGGGGCCAGCTCCTCGTTGGCCCGGAGCTTGAAGTCCAGCTTGTCCTCGGCCAGCACGAGGTCCCGCTCGGCCATCTGTATGTCGCTCTCGGCCTTGGCCAGCACCCGCGTGGCCTCGCCGCCCTCCCCGATGTGCTCGGACAAATCCAGCGAGCCGATGTCGTCCCGCTTCAGGAGGTCCTCCGCACCTTGGCCCACGTACCGACCGAAGTCCTCCCGCGCATCCTCGATGGCCTGGGCCGCCTTGGTCAGCTTGTATTCCTGCTCCTTCGTGGTGATCTCCAGGTCGGCCGTGGCGCGGGCCACCGCGTTCTCGGCGGACGTGCGCTGCTGTTCCTGCTGGATGATCTCCTCCTCCAGTTCGTCGCACTTGAAGCGGATGATCGTCTCTCCCGCCGAGATCGGGCCTTGCGGAGCGACCTCCTCGATGTACGCCGGCCAGCGAAGCTCATTGCGGATGACCTTCTGCTTGGCGGCCCGCACGTCCCCGTCCTCGACTACAGTGATCTCCATCGTGCCTCGGCGGACCTCGGCCGTCGCGCCGAGGTCGGTGTCCGCCTCTCCGCGGCCGTACAGTTCCGGCCAGCCCCACCACGTCGCGGCGAAGCCCCCGCCGCCCAGCACGAGCACGCCCAGCAGGATCGCGAAGACCCAGCCGGACGAACGGCCCCGCGGGGCCGGCTCATTCGTAGCGATGTTGTATCCGTTCGGAGGTTTCGGGTTCGCCTCGCTCATCGATCCGTCCTTCCTCGTCCAGCCGAATCATCCCGAGCTGCGCAAGGAACCGCAGCCGCGTCGTCGTGTAGGCCACCAAGGCGGACGTCAGCCCGTCCTGGGCGTTGCGCAGCGCCTCCTCGGCTTCGAGCACGTCGCGGGCCGACGCCTCCCCTTCCTGCTGCTGGAGCCGCGCGAGCTTGCTCCGCCTGCGGGCGATCTCCACGTTCCGCAGGCGTATTTCGTACGTCTGGCGGGACTGGAGGAGTTCACGGTACGACTGCCGGACCTCCAGCCGGACCTGATCCACGAATTCGTCGTAGCTTCGCTCGGCCCGCCGGCGCGCGAGGATCGCGTTGCGGTAGGCGTCGCGATTCTCCGTCTGGTCCAGGTTGTAGCGGAAGCTCACGCCCACCTTCCGCGTGTGGTCGTCGGGGCGCACGTCCCAGAGCCGCCAGTCGTCCGACCCCTCGGCCGAAACGGCCGCCTCCAGATCGAGCTGCGGATTGAACTCATCCGCGGCGATCGCAACGTCCCGCTCGGTGTCCCGCAGGTTCGCCCGCTGGGTCAACACGTCCGGCCGTGACGCCAGCGCCACCCGAATCGCCTCGTCCTCCTCGAACGGAATCTCCCGCGGGCCACGCTGGACGAGCCCCTGCAGCGTGTGCGGGTAATCCAGCTCCACGGCCGCCCGCACCGGCAGGCCGAGCGTGATCTTGTAGCCGTCCAACGCGTCTTCGTAACGCTGGCGCTGCTGCTCCAGCCGGACGCGCGCGTCCAGCAGGTTCTGCTCGGCCTGGTCCTTCTGGATCGGCGAGACCTGTCCGCCCTCGGCCTGCACCCGCGTCAGCGCCAGCGTCTCCTCCAGCCGCTCGATGTTCGACTCCTCGTTGGCGACCTGGTCCCGCTGCTGGAGCACGGAGTAGTACTGGGACACGATGTCCACGGCGAACGTCTGCGTGAACCGCTCGTACTCGAATACGGCAATGAGGAAGTCCCGCTCGCGCCGGTACTGGTCCTCGTAGGCCAGGCCGCGCCAGGCCCCGCGCAGCAGCGGCTGGGTCAGGTTGGCCTCCAGCAGCGAGCCGGCCGTGGTGTCTCCGCCGCCGAGGAAGTCCGTGGCGAAGTCGAGCGTCACGCCGAGGACAAGCACCGCCCCGCCCTTGAACCTTTGCGTGAGCGTGCCGGCCGCGTCGCCCGAAGCCGAGTTGTCGCCGTCCTCGGGCAGCGTCCGCGTGTGGGACGCGTCCGCCGCAATCGGCCCATCGAACAGCGACCAGTCCCAGGTTCGCCGCGAGCTCGCCAGCGCCAGCGCCTGGCTGTAGAGCTGCTCCTTGCGGGTCTGGAAACTCCGGCTGTTGCGCAGCGCGATATGCAGGCAATCCCGTATGGCCAGCGTCACCGGCTCGGCCTCTCCCACGGGAATCACGAGGTCCCCCACCACGATCCGCCCGCCGTCCGAGGCGGCGTACGGCTCGTAATGGACATCGAACTCCGCCGTCTCCCCCAGCGCCTCCTGTTGGCCCTGCTGCAAGGCCGTGTAGGCGGCCGTATCGGCCTGCCGGGCGTACTGCTCGGGCGTACAGCCGCCCGCCAGCACCAGCAAACACAGGGATAGCCACAGCTTCCGGCGCATGATTTGTTTCCTGAACGAGCCCCGACGCCGATTATTGCCATTGTCCCCAAAATTGTCGAGAGAATCCATCGCCGCCCGCCCCGTCACTCCGGCGAAACGTGCCGCCCGCTCATCAGGAAGGTCACGCGCTCCAGTACGGCGGCCGGCAGGGCCTTGCGAAGCGCCTTGCGTGCGGCCGCGATGCTGGTCCGCCGCGTGACGTGCACGATGACGATCCGCTCGTTGTTCATGCCCTCGAGCACCTCGGCCATGTCGACGACGTGCAGGTGCTTGCCCGCACGGGCCCGCGATATGTGCTCGGAATCGTAGAACGTGCACTCGACGAGCAGCGCCCTCGCGTCGCGCACGTACGGCAGGTCGGCGTAGTTGCTCTTGGCGGTGTCGCCGAGGTAGGCGACCAGCGGCACTTCGGTGCGGTCGGTGATTTCGACGCCCCGGTTTTTCAGCTCGACGAGCTGCGGGCCGGTGCGGTCCTGGAACTCGGCCTTGAGCTTCTTGCGCACGTCGATGATCGAATAGCCGATCGAGCCGGCACAGTGCCGCGTCCGGAATGCCCGCGCCAGCAGGTTTCGGCGGATCTCGTAGTCCTCGCCGTCCCGCATTGCAACGAACCGGTGTGGCGGCACATGCCCCTCGACGCGGCCCCAGGCGGACATGAGCGCCTCCAGCGGCTCGGCCAGGCGGGCCGGCACGAGCGCCGTGCCGCCGGCGATGTCCTGGAAATCCCGCTGCGCGAAGTAGTACGGCAGGCCGGCGATGTGATCCGCGTGCCCGTGCGTGAGCAGCACGTGGTTCACGGCCAGCGCCTCGTGCGGGCAGCGGCCGATGTCGAATACCACATCGAGCTCCGGCGCGACGACCACGGACTCCTCGCCGGCGACGCTGTAGCCCGCCAGCGTGAAGTCGGTCATCGCCACCTGAGACAATCTGTACGTTCTCAGCTTCATCGTTGGTCTCGTAGTTCCGGAGCGGCGTTGCATCCTAGCCGACCGCACGCGCGAACGCCACTCGCGCGCCCCCGCGAGGCGGCCCGTCGCGTCGGCGTTGCGGCGATGGTATGCTCCGGTGCCGCGCTACCCTACCAACGGAATGACCGACCTGCGCGACGACAAGCCGATGTGGGGCCTCGGCGAGGTGCTCAACCTCGCTTGGCCGGCCGCACTGACCATGCTCAACGCGACCGTCATGCGCTTCGTCGACGGGCTCATGGTCGGCCAGGTCGGCCCCGACGCCCTCAGCGCCCAGCTCTACGGCGGCATGGGCGCCTTCGTGCCGGAGAGCTTCGCCGTCGGCACGCTGACGGTCGTGAGCACGTTCGTCAGCCAGAACCAAGGAGCCAGCCGGCCGGGGGAATGCTCCCGCTATGCCTGGGCGGGCGTTGCGGCCGCGGCGGGGATCGCCCTGTGCATGATGCCCCTGATCGCCCTGGCCGGGCCGATCTTCCGGGCCATCGGGCACGTCGAGGCGCCCCTGGAGGCGATGTACTTCCGCTACATGATCGTCACCGGGCTGTTCGCCTTGACGGCGCTGGCACTGGAACAGTTCTTCTACGGCATCCAACGCCCGCGGATCGTGTTCATCGCCTCGACGGTCGTCAACGGCTTCAACGTGTTCATCAACTACGTGCTGATTTTCGGCAAGTTCGGCCTGCCGCGGCTGGAACTGGAGGGAGCGGCCATCGGGACGCTCGTGAGCTTCGTGCTGCTGGTGGCGATCCTCGCCACGGCCTTCCTGGCGCGCCGGACGCACGCCCGGTTCGGCACCCGACGGCTGGGGCCGCGTCCGCGGCACGTGCTGGACCTGCTGAAGGTCGGCTGGCCCGCCGGCGTGCAGCTCTGCAATAACATCGCGGTGTGGTACGTGTTCATGGCGGCGCTGATCGGCCGGTTCGGCCTGGCCCACCGCGCAGCCGGGACGGTCGTCATGCGATACCGCCAGCTCGCCTTCCTGCCGGCCATCGGCGTGGGCATCGCCGCCACGGCCCTGGCCGGACGGTACATCGGCTCCGGACGCCCGGACCGGGCCCGCCGCCGGGCGCACGCCGCCCTCGGCGCGGCGCTGACCTACATGACGCTCTGCGGGCTCGCGTTCTTCGTCTTTCGCCGGCCGATGGTCAACTGGTTCGTCGAGGTCTCCTCCCGCGGCCCTCTGCCGGATGCGGCCCCGGCCGACCTGGCCGCACGCATCACGCGGTACGGGGCCTGGATGATGGTCGCCATGGCCGTGTTCCAGTTCTTCCACGCCTTCCAGATCATCTACGTCCGGGCCCTCCGCGGCGCGGGCGACACGTTTGTCCCCATGGTCCTCGGCATCGCGCTGAGCTGGACGCTGGCCATCGGCGGCGGCTACGCCCTGGTCCACGCGGCCCCCGGCTGGAAGAGCATCGCCCCGTGGATCGCCATCAACGCCTACGCGCTGGTGTACGGTGCGTGGGTCGCCCGCCGCTTCGAGGCAGGCGCCTGGCGGAACATCGACCTGCTCCGGACCACCAAGCAGCGCGTGCAAGAGACGGCCGAGGTCGGTTGACTCGCTGACTCGTTGACGGAATCAACGGGCCCCGGTCATCTCGGCCAGCAATCGGAAGAAGCCCCGCTTGCGCTCGGACGACAGCCCCCAATTCACCGGCACGGACTGGTAGCCCTCGTCGAAGCCCTCGCCCTCCCGTCGCCAGTCGAAGTAGCCCCAGCCCGCGTACCGGCTCACGGCCGCGAGTAAGTTGCTGTCGTCGGCGTCGAAGTCGTAGTGGTCGTCCTCATTGACGACGACCGGCTGGCCGCGATACGTCGGAATGGCCCGGCACTCTTCGATGAACTCCCGCATGCGGGCCGGGTCTCCCGAGCCGCCGCGCCGCTCGCCGATCCCGTTGCCGTGGAGAAGCACGAAATCCGAGGCGTCGACCACTTCGGCGGGCGGCAACGAGCCGCCGCCCATGCTGGTGCTCACCAGCAGACGCCCGGCCGGCGTATCCAGCTTGTCGGCGGAGCGCTCCTGCACGAGTCGAATCAACTCATGCACGCGCCGGTGGGTCAGGATCTCGTGCTCATACTTCGGCACGTCGGCCTCGTTGTCGATCTCGACCAGGACGTTTCGGTAGCCCTTCTCGAGCAGCCAGTCGGTCGCGCTCTCGGCCGCGCGGATCACCGCCGCCTCGTCGGCCAGCCGCTCGTCCTGCCCGAAGTAGAAGCAGCCGAGAATCGGCGCCATGCCCAACTCGTCCGCCCGGTCGAGGATCCGCTCCAACCGGGCGGCGTAGTCATCCCGCAGCGTGCCGTCGGTCTCGAAGCCGGAGTTGTGCCACGGCTGGTCGGCCGAGTAGCCGCGCGGCGAGCCGCCCTGCAGGTTGATCGTGAAGCTGACCAGCCCGTGGTCCCGCCACTCGGGCATCGCGGCGAGGAACGCGGCCGTGTTCCGCTCCGGGTCCCAAGGCCCATCGGGGTAGTCCCACCACGATCGCGTCTCGGGGTTGCGGTCGTCAAAGATGCCCTGCACCATCCGGGCATTGAGCAGCAGCCCTTCGATCTTCATCGCCTTGTACTTGCGGCCCTCGTAGGTCGGCCGACCGTTGATGTGGAACGCGTCGCCTTGAATGGACACCGTCGTCTGCCGCGACATTTGTCTGCCTTTCGCGTCGTTCTGCGGGCGATTCTAGCCCGGCGGCGTGCGGCGAGCAATCGCTCGGGTGGGCCTCGCCCCGAGCGGTCGCGAACACATGGACACGTCCGGGCCGGCCACGCGGAATGGATTTCCGGCCAGGGCCGCCACAGCGTAGCATGGCCGGACTCATGACGGACCTCCGCGACGACAAGCCGATGTGGGGCCTCGGCGAGGTGCTCAAGCAGGCGTGGCCGGCGAGCTTGAGCATGCTCAATCACACGCTGATGCAGTTCGTCGACGGTCTGATGGTGTCGTGGCACAGCCCGACGGCGCTTGCCGCGCAGTTCGTAGGCGGCATCCTGGTCTTCCTGCCGACGAGCTTCGCGCTGGGCATGCTCGCGGTCGTCAACACATACGTCAGCCAGAACCTCGGCGCCGGCCGCCCTCATCGCTGCGGGCAGTACGCCTGGGCCGGCATGGCCGTCGCGGTCGCCTACTCGCTGCTGCTGGCGCCCGTGCTGATCGCCTTGGCCGGGCCGTTGTTCGGTCAGATCGACCGGCTTGCCGCGGCCGTGCGCGACGCCACGGGCATATCGCTCACGCCCGAACAGCGGGCGCCCCAACTCGTGGCGATGCAGACGATGTACTTCCGCTACCTGATGGCGGGGATGGGCGTGTTCCTCGTCAGCCGCGTACTGAACGGCTTCTTCTTCGGCATCCACAAGGCCTGGATTGTCCTCTGTGCCTCGCTGGTGGTGAACGTGGCCAACGTCGCAATCAACTACGTCCTGATCTTCGGCAAGCTGGGCTTCCCGGCGATGGGCCTGGAAGGCGCGGCCATCGGCACCGTCGCCAGCGCCGGACTGCTCGTGCTGCTGCTCGGAGCGGTCTTCCTCTGCCGGCAGATGCACCAACGCTTCGCCACACGCCGCTGGCGCGACGCCAAGCTCTCCGAGTGCCGCGACCTGTTGAGGGTCGGCTGGCCGGCGGGCGTGCAGTTCGCCAACGACACGGCCAACTGGGGCGTCTTCACGGCCGTGCTGGTCGGCGTGTTCGGGCCGGCCCACCTGACGGCCAACACCGTCGCGGTTCGGTACATTTCGCTGTCCTTCATGCCGGCCGTCGGCATCTCCATCGCCACGACGGCCCTGGTCGGGCGCTACATCGGCCTCGGGCGGCCGGACCTGGCCCGGCGCCGAACGCACGCGGCCGTGTGGGTCGCCATGATCTACATGGGGCTCTGTGCGGCCGCGTTCGTCGTGTTCCGCTACCCCATGGTGCGGATCTTCGCCGGCGGGGCTCCGCCGGGAACCACGGCGATTCCGCCGGAGCGGATCGTCGCCATCGGAGTGAACCTGCTCCTGCTGGCCGCGGCGTTCCAGGTGTTCGACGCGTTGGGCATCGTCTTCGTCGGGGCCCTACGCGGCGCGGGCGATACCCTCTGGCCGATGGTCGTGACGATCATGCTGAGCTGGCTGGTCATCGGCGGAGGCGGGGCTGCCGCGGTGCTGCTGGCCCCTGAGCTGACGAGCTTGGGCCCCTGGCTGGCGGCCAGCGGGTATGTGGTGATCCTCGGGCTGCTGATGGCATGGCGCTTCGAGAGCGGCGCGTGGCGGAGGATCGACCTGCTCGGGCGAGGTCGCCCGGCCGTGCCGGACGCCGAGCCCACCGACGCGGAGTACGCAGCATCTCGCGATGCCCCGCCGATTCATTGACAGCCGCCGTGCCGCCGATATAATCCCTGTTCGGCCGCCCGGTTGCGGCGGCGATGAGGAGTGCCATGCGGACACGCCATGACAGCTTGCCTCGCCCCGGCGAGCGCATGCCCGGCCGAGCGGCCTTGGGGGCCCGGTCGGTGGGCGTCGTCCGCGCCGGCATCATCCGCTGATCGCCCTTCCCCCTCGTGCCGCGGGGCAGCCCGCCGGGATCGGTTTCCCGTGCATTTACCGGGTACGCGGCTACCATACGCTTCGGGGCCCCTGTCCGCCCCGTTCCCCAGGAACACCGGAGAGCCACTCCCATGAGTGACGGCAAGAAACCCTACAAGGACACGCTCAACCTGCCGAAGACCACCTTCGACATGCGGGCCAAGCTCCTGGAAAAGGAGCCCCGCATCCAGGACAAGTGGCGGCGGCACAACGTCTACGGCCAAATGCGGGAAGGCCGCGACGGCGCCCCGGCGTTCGTCCTGCACGACGGCCCGCCCTACGCAAACGGCAACATCCACATGGGCACCGCGCTGAACAAGGTGCTCAAGGACATGGTCGTCCGCTGCAGGACCATGGCCGGCTTCGACGCCCCCTACGTGCCCGGCTGGGACTGCCACGGGCTGCCCATCGAGGCCAAGGTGATGCAGGAGTTGAAGGCCGACGCGGCCGCGATGGAGCCGATGGACATCCGCCGCCGCTGCCGCGAGTACGCCGAGCAGTTCGTCGGCGTGCAGTCGGAGCAGTTCCAGCGGCTCGGCGTGATCGGCCGGTTCGACGATCCGTACATCACCATGCACCCCTCCTATGAGGCGAACGTTCTGGAGGTCTTCGCCCGGCTGGTCGAGAGAGGCCTGGTCTACCGCCAGCTCAAGCCGGTGCACTGGTCCATCGAGAACCGAACCGCCTTGGCCGACGCCGAACTGGAATACCAGGAAAAGCAGGACAAGAGCATTTACGTCCTCCTGCGGATCACCGGCGGCGACGCCGCCTCGCTCGGCCTGCCGGACGAGGCGTACCTGATGGTCTGGACCACGACGCCGTGGACGCTACCGGCGAACCTGGCCGTGGCGGTGCATCCGGACTACGAGTACGTCGCGGCACAGGTGCCCGAGCCCGACGGCTCGACCCGCACGGCCGTGGTGTGCCGCGAGCGGCTGGAGGCCGTTATGTCGCTCGCCAGCGCCGAGGCACCCGAGAACCTGCCGACGTTCCGCGGCCGGCAGTTCTCGGAGGCCAAGCTGAGCTATGCCCACCCCCTGCTGCCGGACAAGACCTGCCCGGTGGTCACGGCCAATTACGTGACGGTCGAGGATGGCACGGGCCTCGTCCACACCGCCCCCGGGCACGGGCAGGAGGACTACGGCACCGGCCTGCAGAACGGGCTGGAAATCTACTGTCCCGTGCGGGCCGACGGCACCTTCGATGACACCGCGCCGGGCTTCCTTCACGGCAAGAGCGTGTGGGAGGCCAACCCGCTGGTCATCGAGCGGCTGCACGAGGCGGGCATGCTGGTCTCAGAGCAGGAGATCACGCACTCCTACCCGCACGACTGGCGGTCGAAGACGCCGACGATCTTCCGGGCGACCGAGCAGTGGTTCGTCAGCGTGGACCGGCCGCTCGAGGGCGAGGATCGGTCCCTTCGCGATCTGGCGCTGGAGGTCTGCCGGCGCGAAAGCGAGGATGGCGGCGTGGACTTCACCCCCGCGTGGGGCCGGAACCGCATCAGCGGCATGCTGGAGAGCCGTCCGGACTGGTGCATCTCCCGCCAGCGGGCGTGGGGGCTGCCGATCCCGGTCTTCTACAACGCGGACGACGAACCGCTGCTGACGCCATCGAGCGTGCGGGCGGTTGTCGCACACGTGGCCGAGCACGGCTCCGACGCGTGGTTCACGCACACACCGGCGGAGATCCTCGACGGATACGACCCCGGGCAGGACCCGGATGTCCCGGACGCATCGCGATTCCCCGTGGCCGAGCTTGCCTGCGGCAGCGACATCTTCGACGTGTGGTTCGAGTCCGGTTCGAGCTGGTTCGCCGTGGCCTTGGCGCGCGGGCTGGTGAGCGATTTGCCCGTGGACCTGTACCTGGAGGGCTCCGACCAGCACCGCGGCTGGTTCCAGCTCTCGCTGCTGCCGGCGCTCGGCGCCGCCGGGCGGGCGCCGTTCGCCCGCGTGCTGACGCACGGTTTCGTCGTCACCGAGGACGGGCACAAGATGAGCAAGTCCCTCGGCAACGCCATCGACGTGATGGAGCAGCTCGACCGCCGCGGGGCGGACATACTGCGACTGTGGATCGCAGGCCAGAACTACCAGGACGACGTCCGCTGTTCCGAGCGGCTCATCGCCCAGGCCGAGGACGCCTACCGCAAGATCCGCAACACGCTGCGGTTCTGCATGGGCGCCTGCGGCGACCTCGACCCGGCCCACCATGCGACCGAGCCGGACGCCCACTCGATCGACCGCTGGATGCGTCTGGAGATCCAGCGGCTCGTGCGGGACGTCCGCGCCGCCTACGACGCCTACGAGTTCCACCGCGCGACCCGTCTGGTCTACGAGTTCTGCACGACACAGGCCTCGGCGATCTACCTGTCCGCCGTCAAGGACCGACTCTACTGCGAGCTGCCCGACTCGCCCCGCCGCCGGGCGACGCAGACGGTCGTCCGCGAATTGCTGGTCACGCTGGTCAAGCTGCTGGCGCCCATCCTGCCGCACACGACGGAAGAGGCCTGGGAGCACATCCCGTTCCGCGACACGGCCGCGCCGGACAGCGTGCATCTGGCCGAGATGCCCGGCTTCGACGCCGAGATGCTCGAGTACGCCGACGACCTCCGCCCGGTGAACCCGGACATCGCCCAGTTCAGCGCCGATCACCTGGAGGCCGGGGCCGCGTGGGTCTGGGACCGCCTGTTGGACCTCCGCCAGGCCGGGCTGGCCAAGCTGGAGCAACTCCGCAACGCCGGTGTCAAGAACCCCCTCGATGCCGAGGCCGTGTTCCGCGTCGACTCCGACAACGCCGCTGCGCAGGATTTCCTGCGGACCTACCTGGGCGAGCTGGAAGACATGCTGGGCGTCGGCCACGCGCGGATCGAACCGGCTCGGGACCTGCCCGAGGGCGAGGTCGTGAGCGTCGACGTGCTCGACGCACGCGAGCGATACGGTCGCTGCGAGCGAAGCTGGAAGCGACGGCCGGACGTGGGCAGCGACCCGGACTACCCGGACCTGTCGGCGCGCGATGCGGCCGCGGTGAAGGCCTTGCGAGGCGGCTGAGCCCGAGCGGAAACAAGGTGCCTTCCCGGTTGGACCGCTCGTCGCCGGCTGCGGGGTTTCGCGTAACCATGCAGCGAAGTGCCGTGACGTGACGAAATGGCTGGTACGGCCGGGAATGCCACGTAAGGTCGGAGAGCGGACGATGCCTCGAAAGGAACGCGGCAATTCGCCCTGTCGGTGCCGGGAACGGCTTTGGGCCATCAGCGCTATTGCTGTGCTGGTGATGATTGGCATCGCTGTCGTCGCTTGGCGGTCCAAGAAGGATCCGCTGGACCGCGTATTCGCATACGCTCCGCCGAACGCGGTAGCTGTGTTCCATACCGATTCCGACCAGACCCTGGACGCCCTTGAGCAGTGGGTTCGCAAATACAAAGACGATCTTCCGGAAGACTTCAACGGAGAGAAATTCCTGGAGCCGTGGCGGGCTGTGGAGTCTTGGGACGGCTTCCTCATGACCAGTACGGACTTGAACGTACCCGTTGCGTTCCTGGTCGTGGTGCGTACGGATCTGACCGTTGAGGAACTCCATCGCGGCTTGACCGTACTCCTCGCCGAGGGAGGGCCGCCGCCGGAACTGCACAAGGGCGTGAATGGACGCTATCGACTCACGGGGACGGCACTAACGCCTGGCGACATGACTGCGATTGACGGGCGAGAGGCGGATAACATCGAGGCCGGGGTTGTATTGTTGGGCCCGACCGACCTTCTGACCCAAGATTTCGTCGCAGATCTCGGCAAAGGCGGCAAGCAGGTGGACCGCCTTCGTGCGCTTGCAGGTGAAGCCGACACCGCGGCGCCATGCTGGTTGGCCATGAGGGCGAAGCAGACCCCGCCGCTGGACGGGCTGTCCCACCCCATACCGGAGACCGTCGTCGGACATTTCTGGCCCGGCGGTCAGAGGACGGGACGGCTCACCATGGTGTTCCCGGACGGCGTTCTGGAAGGGACGCTGGCGGCGGGAGAGGTGGAAGCGCCGCTCGATTTGGGAGATGAGTTGGCCATCACGCTGGAGGGCAACGTTCTGACCGTGAACATCGAGGAGGGTGTCAGCCTTTTCCAACTGTGCTACCGGGCCTTGGGCAACGCCCGCGAGGAGGCGAAGCGCTGCTCCTCCCGCATGAACCTCCGCATGCTGGCGGCCGCCATGGAGTCGTACGCCGAAGAGAACAGCGGTCGCTTGCCCGACGGATTCCACGCCTTGGCCGAATTCGGCGTCGAGGATAGCGTCTTGACCAGCCCCTGCGACAACAGGCCTGGAATCGACTACATCGCGGTCAGCTTCCGTCGGATGGACAGAATCCCCCGTCCGAAAGAAACCATCCTCATTTACGAGCGGCCGGAGATCCACGACGGCGAGGGTACCAACGTCGTATTCGCCGAGGGCGGAGCCAAGTGGGTAGACATGGATGAGTTCGCCCGGCTGCTTGACCAGAGCCGGGCCGCTGCCCGAGCCCAGCGGTAAGAACCTGCCCTAACCCGGCATCTCCCGCTCGACGATCTCGCAGAGCGTGTGGTACGCCCCGGCATGGGCCTCCTGGATGCGCGGGGAGTTCTCGACGCACGCGAGCGATACGGTCGCTGCGAGCGAAGCTGGAAGCGACGGCCGGACGTGGGCAGCGACCCGGACTGCCCGGACCTGTCGGCGCGCGATGCGGCCGCGGTGAAGGCCCTGCGAGGCGACTCGAAGGGGGAAGACGCCTGACCCTTCTCCGGCGCTAGCCGCGCCGGATATCCTTCCGCAGCCGCAGAAGCTCCCGAAACGCGCGGAAGATGACGGAGGGCTTCGCCCCCGTCTGCTCGCCCGCCGTCCGGGGAAGGTGCGTCACCGGTACGTCGAGGATCGTGCAACCCAGCCGGGTCGCGCGGCCGAGGATCTCCGCGTCGATGAGCGCCCCTGTCGACTTGAGTTCCATCCGTTCGAAGATCGCGCACGGGTAGAGCTTGAACGCGCAATCCACGTCGCGGCAGCGAAAGCCCAGAAGCCGCTGGACGAGCCATCCCCAGCACCGGCGTTGAGTCGGCGGATCGCGCTGTCCCGCCGACGCCGCCGGTAGCCGCTGATGATCGTGGCCTCTTCCCGCCGGGACAGCAACAGGTCCAGCTCGGCGATGTCGAATTGCCCGTCGCCGTCCGTGTAGAACACGTACTGCTTCGTCGCGGCCGCGAAGCCGCTTCGCAAGGCCGCCCCGTAGCCGCTGTTCCGTTCGTGGTGCACGGCTCGCACGCGCTCGTCCTCGGCCGCCAGGGCGTCGGCCAACTCGCCCGTGCGGTCGGACGAGCCGTCGTTGACGACGATCACCTCCCAGTCGGCCACGAGCCCGCACAGCACCTCGATCGCCCGGCGCACGACGCGCGAGACATTCTCCTGCTCGTTGAAGCACGGGAAGAACACGCTCAGGGATACGTCGTGCTTGGCGGACACTATCGACACCGGCCCGACTCCTCGCTGTCCGGCCGGCCCGGCCTCAACTCGCCATCTCCCGCTCGACCAACTCGCACAGCGTGTGATACGCCACCGCGTGCGCTTCCTGGATGCGGGGGGAGTTCTCGCCGCACGCGTCGAGCAGGACGTCCGCGGCGGCCGCACACTTGCCGCCGCCCGGTCCGGTAAAGGCGACCGTCCCCATGCCGATCTCGCGGGCCGCCTCCAGCGCGGCGACTATATTCGGCGAGTTGCCCGAGGTCGTCAGTCCGATCGCCACGTCGCCCGCTCGGCCCTTGGCACGGAGCTGGCGTGCGAAGACTTCCGCGTAGCTGCTGTCGTTCGCCACGGCCGTCAGGACGGACGTGTCCGTGGACAGGGCCTCGGCCCGGAGCCCCGGGCGTTCCATCAGGTACCGGCCGACCAGCTCGCCGGCGATGTGCTGGGCATCCGCGGCCGAGCCGCCATTGCCGAACAGATACACGCCCCCGCCGGCGCGCAACGCCCGCACGACCAAATCCGCGGCCTCGGCCACGCGCCCGGCCAGCCGCTCACCCGCGGCGCGGATGTTGCCGGCCGCCTGCTCGAATCTCTCGGATGCCAATTCGCTCATCGGGCTCCCTACCGCCCCGCCCCGTCCGTGGCTATGTGAACCCGCGGCAGTCGGCGAATCAAGCCCATCTGCAAAACCCCGCGCGGTACGACGGGAGACCCCTGGACACCGCGGGCGGCTTCGGCGATTCTGCCGGGCGAGATGAACGTCGAGCCGTCACACAGCGCACCGGTACTCGGCTGGAACGTCGGCGCGACGACCTGCAGCGCCGTGATGGCGTCGCGCGCGGGAGAAATCCTGGAACGCGTGGACTGGCCGGCCGGCGCCGAGCGGGGCTTCGAGCCGATGCTGGGCGACTTCCTCGATCACGCGCGCCGCCTGTCCGCGGCCGCCGAACCCGAGGGCATCGGCGTCAGCGTCGGCGGGCCCATGAACGCGGTGACCGGGCGGGTCCTCGGCCCGCCGAACCTGCCCGGTTGGGACGACGTGGACCTGGCTGCACGGCTGGGCGAAGCGCTGGGCCTGCCCGTCCGAATCGAGCACGACGCGGCCGCCTGCCTCGAGGCCGAGTGGCTCTGGGGCGGCGCCCGCGGCTGCACACACGCGGCCTACCTGACCTGCGGCACCGGCTTCGGCGCCGGACTGCTGATCGGCGGGCGGATCGTCCGCGGGCCGGACGGTCAGACGCCGGAACTGGGCCACGTCCGCCTGGCCGACGACGGGCCCATCGCCTTCGACAAGGCGGGCTCGGCCGAGGCCTTCTGCGCCGGCAGCGGCATCGCCAAGCTGGCGTCCTGGCGGCGCCCCGAGCACTTCCCGGCGCCGATCAGTACGGAACGTCTCGCCGAGCGGGCCGCCGCGGGCGATGCGCTCGCGCGGGACGTGCTGGACGAGGCCGCCCGCCGCACCGGGCAGGCCTGCGCGCTGCTGGCCGACCTGTTCGCCCCACGGGTCATCCTGCTGGGCTCGCTGGCGCGCTACCTGGGCCCGAGCTGGGTGCAGAAGGTGTGCGACGGATTTCGGGCCGAAGCCCTCCCGGATCGGCGGGCCACTCCGGTGAAGCCGGCCGGGCTGGGCGAGCGCCTCCAGGATCTCTCCGCGGCCGCGGCCTGGCTGTTTGCCGCGCGCTGACGCCGCTGTGGGGCAGAAGAAACGCGGCGGTCGCATCGGGCCGCCCCACTTCCGGGCTGCTTGAGAAACGACTGTTTACCCTCGTCGGCGCCTCAGGAGGGCCGCCAGGCCGCCGATGGCCAGCAGTGCCGCCGCCCCCGGCTCGGGCGTGATGGCGAAGGCCATGTCGATGCTGTCGCCCGGCTGGGGTAGCCACGCATACGGTGAGTTGAAGCCGGAAGGATAACGCAGCTCCTGCGGACCGTCCTCGGGGTCCAGGTAGACCGCGTCGTCGTTCCAGTGCATCAACGAGGTCTTCCAGCCGAACGCGGCGTTGGCGCCCGCCGGCCCCACCGCCTGGACCTGGAGCCAGTAGACGGCCGGGTCCGTCCCGGAGCCGGCCTGGAAGAAGGGATCGTCCGGGAACAGGAAGTTGTACTGCCAGACCTCGGCATGGTTGTCCGGAACGTATTGCCCGGACTCCGGGCTGTACCAATCCTCCAAGGCGTCGGCCCCGTGCGTGTGCCAGAGCCGGGCGGCATACTCTCCCGGGGCGAAGGAGTACTCCTTCACCGGGCCTTTGCCGTAGTCAGGCCTGCTGTAGTCGAGCCCGCCCGCTCCGGCCGGGATGTCATCGTAGAATGCCAGGCGGAACGTCGTCTGATCGGTCAGGTTGAGGTCATCCCGCCACGAACCCCAGATATGCACGTCGGTGACGGGTGCGTCATCGTAGCAGAGGAAATCGTCCGCCAAGGGCGTACTGGTGGCGTCCACGTCCATTCCCGTAACCGTGAGATCCGGCTGTTGCAGCCATTTGGGGATATCGAGGTCGGCCGTAGCGACACCGGCGAGAACAAGAACGGCCAGAACCGCGCTCAGAACGCGCTTGCAGACTCCGTGCAAGAACATGTCGTGCTCCTTCCTTCACGCCGCGGCAAGCCAACCGCGGGCGAAAACGAGCCGAGCTTGGGGCGAGCGATTGGGCGGCGAGCCCTGGTGAGCACAAGCCGTTCGGCGTCTCCTACGCCCTCGCACCCGAGCCAAGCGCCATAACGGCTATAATTCTATCCCCGAACCCCTTTTTGTCAAGCAGTTGTCAGAAAAAGCGGTTAAATATGCTCTTGGGCCCATGTGCGCCTATCTTTGAGTCATTTAATTCCCAAGAGTTGCTCCTTCAAATCCAGGTAGTACAGGTAGTCGTCGGGAGCCACATCGGGCGGGCAGCGATGGTCGCAATGCGGGATGAACCCGCCCCGCTCGACGTACGGCACGAGCGATTCGAGGTACTCCCGCGTAGCGTCCCGGCCGGCGCGGAGCTTCATCTTGTCCACGCCGCCCATGATCCGCAGTTCCGGCCCGTACTCGTCGAGCACCGGGCCCGGATGCCCGCAGCCGTTGACCTCGAACGGGAACATTGTGTTGAGTCCGGCCTCGAGGAAGTACGGGATCATCGGGCGGATGTCGCCATCGGAATCGGTGTACCAGATGTCCACGCCGCCGGCGCGGAGCTTCGCGCCGATCCGCTTGTACCGCGGCACGATGACGCTCTTGAAGAAATCCATCGAGACCAGCGGCCCCGTGTTGCAGGAGATGTCCTCCCAGCCGCGGGCGAGGTCGAAGTCGATCTCGCCCAGCAGTGAGTCCAGCGATTGCTCGACCAGTTGGCAGACCGTCTCGACCATGTCCTCGACCATCTCCGGGTAGTCGAACACGGCATAGGCGAGTCCCTCGACGGTCAGGAGATCCCGGACCTTGCCGATGAGCGACCCGCAATGGACGGCCAACGGGTAGTCCCGATCCGCCGGGTGCGCGGCCCGAACCGCCGCCACGTCGATCCGCCGGGCCGGGTCATCCAGCCGGAAGTGCTCCTCCTTGCAGCGCTTCCAGTCGTCGGGCGTCTTGATCGACGAATCCGTGAAGTGCGGGATCGTGCTGTGCCCGTCCTTCGGCACCTCCGCCAGCAGCCCGTCGCGGTTTCGGATGACCTTCTTGGCGTCCGTCTCCTCGATGACCTCTTCGGGATAGCCGGGGTGCATCCAGTTGCCGCACGGCTCGCCGACGTCCTTGATCACGTCGAAGCTGAAGAACCGGTGAGCGTCGTGGTTATGGGTGATGCCATTCTCGCGGAAGATCGGCCACTGGCGGAAGTTCTCCTGCCAGTAGCCGAATTCCATGTTGAAGCAGCGATCAAACGGCTGATGGTGCATCTGGGCGACGAACCGCTCGCGGTCGGTCATCGTGCCCTTCCACTTCGGCCTGCACGGCTGTATGGACATCCTCTAGCTCCTGTAAGGGTTTCGAGGGAATCGGTTCCAGGGAATCACCCTGCGAGTCAAACTCCGGCGCCAATTGCCGAGCCCCGCCGCCGGCTACTCGACCACCAACTGGTGTTCCGTACGCCGGACCTGCTGGTGACGGGCCCAGACGGGGTCGGTCTCGGGGAAGTCCTCCCGGTAGTGCACGCCCCGCGTCTCGCTCCGCCGGAGGGCGCACTCGGCCACCACAAACGCGGCCGTGAGCATGTTCTGCACCTCCCAGCCGGCGGGGTCGAGGAACTCCTTGTCCAGCACGTAGCGTCCCCAGAAGTGCACGATTTCGAGCGTCTCGGAGAGCCGTTCGCCTCGTCGCACGATGCCGGCATTGCGCCACATGACCGACCGGAGCGAGTTGCGGATATCGCCCAGGTCGAGGGTCGTGCGGTCGGACGGCTCGTTGATCCAGTCGATCTCGCCGGCTACCAGCCGGCCGTTGGCGGCTCCGACCGCCTCCCCCGCCAACTCCCCACATCGCTCGCCGAACACCAGCGCCTCGGGCAAGCTGTTGGACGCCAGCCGGTTCGCGCCGTGCAGGCCACTGGCCGCCGCCTCGCCGCAGGCGAGCAATCCGGGCAAGCTCGTCCGCCCGTCGATGTCCACCCGCGCCCCGCCGATCATGTAATGAGCGGCCGGGTGCACCGGGATCAGGTCACTCCCCGGGTCGATGCCGAACTGCCGGCACTGCGCGTCGATCCGCGGGAAGCGCTCCGCGAACGCGGCCGCGCCGAGGTGCCGAACGTCGAGGTACACGTGCGTGGAGTTCGTCTCGGCCATTGTCTGGTGGATCGCCCGGCTGACCGCGTCGCGCGGTGCCAGTTCCCCCATCTCGTGATGCTCGGCCATGAAGCGACGCCCGCCGCGGTCGACGAGATGACCGCCCTCACCCCGAACGGCCTCCGAGATCAGCGACCGCGTCGAGCCGGCGACGTACAGCGTCGTCGGGTGGAACTGCATCATCTCGGCATCCGCGATGGTCGCGCCCGCGCGGAAGGCCAGCGCCATGGCGTCAGCCGTGGCCCCCGGCGGGTTGGACGTCTCCCGCCACAGCATGCCCGCGCCGCCCGCGGCGAGAATCGTCTGCCGGGCCCAGATCATCTGCAACCCGTAGCGGGCGTGGTAGGTCAGCGCCCCGACGACCGACGCCCCGTTTCCGCCCGCGGGCGGGTCCGTCGCCAGATCGATCACGAAACAATGGTCAAACAGCTTGACGCTGTCGAGGCCGCGGACCCGCTCCAGCAGCACGTTGGTCACGGCCTGGCCGGTCGCGTCCCCGTTGGCATGGACCACTCGAGGCCGGCCGTGGCCGCCCTCGCGCCCCAAACGCAGCCGGCCCCGATCGGTGTCGAAGGGAACGCCCCAGCTTCTCAGCTCCTCGATGGCCGTCGGTGCCGAGTCGATCACCTTCCGCAGGACCTGCTCGTCGCACAGCCCGGCGCCGGTCTCCAGCGTGTCCCGCACGTGGTCCTCGATGGAATCGTCGGGGTCCATCACGGCCGCCAGGCCGCCCTGGGCGTAGTAGCTGTTGGACGCCTCGAAGTCGCCCTTGGTGGCGACGATGACCCGTGCGCGGCCCGCCGCCTCGATCGCGGCCCGCAGCCCGGCGACGCCCGCGCCGACGATCAGAACGTCGGTGAAGATGTGCGGCAGCTTGTGGCTTTCGAAGCTCAACAGGTGCCGCCGTTGCAGATACGGGGAGTCCATGATCTCGAAAGTCTACTCGCCGGTTGGCGGGGAGTCGAACGGAAACGCCGCAGCGCCTATACTACGGTGAACTCCCACTGAGAAAGGACTTCGCGATGGACCTGACGACGACGTACATGGGCCTGAACCTGTCGAGCCCCTTGGTGCCCTCCGCCTCGCCGCTGAGCCGCGACTTGGACAACATCCGCAGAATGGAGGACGCCGGCGCGGGCGCCGTCGTGCTGTGGTCGCTCTTCGAGGAGCAGATCGAGCACGATGCCGAGGAACTGGAGCACTACCTGCACTACGGGGCGGACCGCTTCGCCGAGTCGCTGAGCTTCTTCCCGGATGTGGGCGAGTACCGCCTCGGGCCGGATGAGTATCTCAAGCACATCACCCAGGCCAAGGAGGCGGTGGACATTCCGATCGTCGCCTCCTTGAACGGCATCTCGGACCGGGGCTGGACGGACTACGCCCGCCAGATGGCCGACGCCGGGGCCGACGCGATCGAGCTGAACGTGTACTACATCCCGGCCATCCCCGACCTGCCGTGCGAGCATGTGGAGAAGGTCTACCGGACGATCCTCGAGACGGTCAAGTCGACCGTCTCCGTGCCCGTTGCGATGAAGCTCTCGCCCTTCCACTCCTCGATGCAGCACACAGCCCAGCGGCTGGGCGAGGCGGGCGCCGACGCGCTGGTGCTGTTCAACCGCTTTTACCAGCCCGACCTGGACGTCGAGAACCTCGCCGTGCAGCCGACCGTCACGCTGAGCCACTCGGACGACCTTCGCCTGCCGCTGCGGTGGATCGCCATCCTTCACGGGAACGTCGAGGCGTCGCTGGCCTGCACCTCCGGCATTCACACGGGGGAGGACGCCGCCAAGGCCATCCTCGCCGGCGCCGACGTGGCGATGCTCTGCTCCGTGCTGCTGGACGGCGGCATCGGCAAGACCGCCGAGATCCGAGATGGGCTCAAACGCGTCATGGACAAAAAGGGCTACGGCTCCGTCGAAGAGATGCGCGGCGTGCTCAGCCAGAAGAACTGCCCCGAGCCGGCCGCGTTCGAGCGGGCGAACTACATCAAGGCCTTGACCGAGTTCGGCTGGACGGCCACGCGGGAATAGGCGTCAGCGTCCGTGGATCGCTGCCTCGGCCGGGGCGAACTCCCGCGGCAAGGCGAAGTGCGTGCCCGGCCCGGCCGGGGGCTCGGCGTCGGGCGAGAAGTGCTCTCGGCCCCGTGCGAGCCACTCGCGCTGGAGCTCGTCGAAGTCCGTGCCGCACTCCTCGAGTATGTCCTCGACCGGCGTGCCGTCGGCCAGCCCGGTCGCCAACGCGCGGAGCCGGTCGGGGTGGTCCTCCAGGAGGAACGCCACCAAGCCGGCGACCTGAGCGTAGCGATCGGAAGAGGCCCGCTCGGTCATGACCTCACTCAGCGGGCGGAAGTAAGTCTCCTCGTCGACGCCCGCCCGAAAGCTCCGCACGTAGTGCCGCCGATCCATCGACTCCGGGTACACGCAGAGCTGGAGGTAGTTCGCCAACCCCTCGTGCAGCCAGGAGTGCTCCGGGATGCTGGTCATCAGGCGGAGTTCGCGCGTCACCATGCAGTGGACGCCCTCGTGGAACCACACCGGTCGGTCGGCACCGTGCTCCTCGCTGTACGTCGAGCCGGAGATGTCCTGGACCGTGTAGCCGTCGGAATCGGGCGGGCGGATCGTGGCCAGCCACCGCTCGCCGAGGGATTCGAAGAAGCCGCGGTAGTCCGCCTTGCGGGAGAAGATCAGCAGCGCCGTGGGCCGGCCCGGCCGGATCGGCCGACAGGCGTCGCCGAAGACGCGGCGGACCCACATCCGGATGCGGATGAGCCGGTCGGCGATGTCCCTCAAGTCGTCCTCGGACAACTCTGCCGCGTCGGTCGCCACCATCACGCCGCCCGTCACGACGACTTGCCGCGAGCCGCGGCCGAATGCCAGGTCCGCCAAGTACCACTCCGGTCCCGGCACCCCGCTCCTGCGCGGGGCGGGCTCGATCCGCAGCTCGTCCAAGTAGAACGTGCCCGTGTCGGACTCGACCTGCAGGACGAGCTTGCGAACCTCGGACCACTCGCCCACGAAATCGTTCCCCCACCGCCACAGGAGCAGCGGCAGACGGATCCGGTCCCACTCCCCCGACGTCTCCGGTAAGACGCGCCGCTGGAAGATCACGCGGCTCTCGCCGTCCACGGCAGACCAGCGGAGCCGGGCGCCCTCGACGCCCTCGCGGAGCCGCAGGTGGAACGTCAGCGCCGACTGGCGGGCCATGTTGACGCCCTCGGGCACGTCCAGCACGACCTGCGCCTGCTTGCCGAGCCGCGGGGTGACCGCCAGGCAGCCGCCTCCCCCCAACGGGGCCGGGTCGGAGACGATTTCCACCTCGGCTCGCCGCGCCTGTGCCTCGACGGGCGACTCGTCGAAGCGGTAAACGTGCGTCGGCTCGGTCCCGGTCGCCGCGGCCGCCGCCGCGAGTAGCGCGGCAAGCGCCGAGATTGCGTGCATCCGTCTGCGATCCATGCGGATACCTTGTCGCGCGGCGGGCTTGTTGGCGGCATCGGCGCGCGGTAGCATCCAATCGTGCGGGCCCGGCCGCGACCGCCCCATCATACAGCACGGCCGGCCGCAGGGAAGGAGCCGGCGTCATGAAAGCGATGCCCCGTCGAAGCGCGTCTTGCGAATCACTGCGCGTCCCGCCGCTTGCCTTGATCCTCGTCGCGCTCTCCGTCGCCGTCATGCCGGCCGCGGCCGACGGGCCCCGTGTGCTCTTCTCGGATAACTTCTCCGAGGAGAACGCCAACTGGGACATCAAAGCCGACGACGTGGACTGGGAGGACGGCGAGCTGGCATTCGAATTCGAGGACGACGACCACCGCATTCGCCTGAAGCGGCCGATCCCGCTGGAGAACGTGTCGGTCGAGTTCCGCGCCGAGTGCGGCGATGACGGGCTGATCCTACGCTGGACGAACGCCGCCGGCGGCGGCTACGGGGCCGTGCTAGGCGTCGACGAACGGTCCGCCCTCCTGGCCGGCAGCCCGCCGCGGAAGGTCAAGGGCACGGAAGGCGATCTGTGCGACGGGGACTGGCAGGTCTTCCAGGTGGTGCGCGAGGGGGACCGTCTGGCCGCGTACTGCGACGGCAAGGTCGTGCTGCGGGCGACGGTCCGGGGGCGGCTGGCCGGCACCGGCCATGTGACGCTGACCGGCGGCGACGATGCCGAGTACAAGATGTCTCGCTTCACCGTACGCCGCCTGGCCGGGGCACTGGTCGCCGAACCGGACCCCCGCGATCCGCCGCCGCCTCCGGTGATACCCGAGGACGACGACGACGCGGACGAGGACGCGGACGACAAGGACGACGAGGACGGCGACGGCGATGCCGGCGTCGTGCGCCCGGTGCCGGACGGGGCCGTCCGTCTTGGCCGCGTGGCACGCGACCACGGCATGATGGAGCTGATCTGGACGGCGGACGGGCAGGCGATCGTCGGCCCCGACGCGGGAGGCGACGGCTGGCTCCGGCTCGACGCCCTGACCGGCGAGGTCCGCCCCCTCCGGCCTGACCTCGACCTCGAGCTGTGCCACCCGGTTCGGGCCCGCCGGGGGGAACTGTGGATCTGGCGGCAGGCGGACGGCGGGCGAACCTTCGAGTCGATCGAACTTACGGCCGGGCGACCCCGGCTGCTGGCCCGCGCCGAGCACGGGCCCGGCGAGTTGGCCTTCGACGTTCGCCCTGTCGGCGACGACGTCCACCTGCTCAAGCGTCGGACGCTGCACGACAACAGCCAGCGCCTGTTCATCCGCCGGGAGCTGGGCGCGTGGGAGCCGCTGCCGGACATGCCGCCCGACACGCGATTCGTGGCCATCAGCCCGGACTGGACCCACCTGGCCGTCCGGGAAGCCGGGCGAGGCGCCGCGCCACCGATCGAGGTGTACGCCAACCAGGGCGCCCGGCGGCTCTGCGTGTTGCCGGACGAAGTCGCGTCCGCGTCCGAGGCGGTCTTCTCCCCAAGCGGCGACTGCGTCGCTCTGGCGAACTACGAGACGGCCGCGGGGGTGCCGGGCCTGGCCGTGATCGAGGTGGCCGCCCCCCTGCGCATCCGAGTGATCCATCGCGGCGCGGACTGGTACCACGGGCCGGCATGGTCGCCGGACGGGCGGTACCTGGCCGCGTCGATCATGCGAGACCCGCCCGAGGCCGAGCCCCGCGCGGCCCGGACGCTGGCGACGTACGTGTGGAAGGTTCCGCGCACGGCCGGGGAGGCGGAGGACGCCCTTGCGGCGCGCCTGGATGCGGCGCAAGACCGCTACGAGACGGCCTACGCCCATTTGGTGGACCTCCACGAGCGCGGCATCACGAGCGGACCGGAGGCCAATGCCGCTTACGAGGAGTTCGTCGAGGCCAAGGCGGCCTACGAGGCCGTCCTGGCGGAGAAGGAAAGGGCCGAGGCGGGCGAGTAGCCCGCGTCGCGCGAGACATGGCTGATTGCGAGCTGGGCGTTATCGGGGCGGGGAACATGGCCGAGGCCATCCTGCGCGGCGTGCTGCGCGCGGGCGTGCTGCCGGCGGAGCGCATCGTCGCGTCGGACCCGAGCGCGGAACGCCGCCGACATGTGGCCGAGTTGGGCATTCACTGCGTCGAGGACAACACCGAGCCCGCGAGTTGCCCGCGCGTACTGCTGGCCGTGAAGCCCCAGGTGATGGGCGACGTGCTGGACTCGATATCGACCCACGTGTCCGGCGGGGCCATGGTGGTTTCCATCGCGGCCGGTGTGGCCACGGGGTCGATCGACGAGGGGCTCGCCGGGCGGGGGCGCATCGTCCGTGCGATGCCGAACACGCCGATGCTGGTCGGCGAGGGGGCTACGGCCTTGGCGGCCGGGCCGAGGGCAGGCGAGGAGGACTTGCGGTGGGCCGAGTCGCTCTTCGCCGCCAGCGGGGCGACGGTATTGCTGGACGAGGCGCAGATGGACGCCGTCACGGCCGTGAGCGGATCGGGGCCCGCGTACTTCTTCTACCTGATCGAGGCGATGATCGAGGCGGGCGTCGAGGAGGGGCTGAGCCCCGAAACCGCCCGCACGCTGGCCGTGCGGACCTGCGCGGGTGCGGCCGCCCTGTTGGCCGAAACCGGCGAAGCGCCCGAAGAGCTGCGCCGCCGCGTGACCTCGCCCGGCGGGACGACCGAGCAGGCCGTCTCGCGGCTCAAAGCCGACAGCGTCCTCGAGTCGCTCATCCGTGCCGTCCGCGCCGCGGCCGAGCGATCGCGAGAACTCGGTAGATAGCCGCCGAGGCAACAGAAGCAGGTTGAGGTGCAGTGACTTCGGGGGCCGGCGGCCCCTTGGGGGATCACCCGCTGCGAGTCCGAGAACGCGAGCCGCCACGGCGCCGGCGAATTGCGGCAGTTCCGGTTTCCTCTGTTTCCTCCGCGGCTGGAACCAGTCTCACTTCCCCATGAACTCGGCGAAGGCCCCGCCGAAGAGCCCGCGCACGTCTCGCCGCACTTCCTCGTCGGTCGGGCGCCAGCCGGCCTCGAACAGCAGCCGGTACTTGTCGGCCAGCACGTCCGCGACGGTCGCGCGGGTGTGCGACCACTTGTAGATGAGCTGGTCCAGCACGCGGGCGTCGGAGTGGTTCGCGGTGAAGGTCGCCCCGAGCAGCTCGAGCCGCTGTCGGGTCATCTCGTCGATGATGCTCGGGTCGTTGCAGAACCACCAGCAGCCGAACAGGTGCAGGTTGCCGAACTTCCGGGCGCAAACGCACAGCTCGTGCTGGTTCACGCGGCTGAGCATCGTCACGAGGAACTTCACGTCCGGGTTCTCCGCGCAGAGCCCCGCCACGGCCGTGACGTCCGCGAGACCGACCGCGTCACCCGCGTCCTTCAGTGACCGGTTGACGCCCTTGCGGACGCCGATCATCAGCGCGATCGGCAGGTCCAGCTCCCGCGCGACGGGCAGCACGACGTTCCGCACGATCCGAGCGCTGGGGCTGTCGCTGGGGTACTGGAACGCCGGCGGCAGCGACGCGGCCATGTAGACCGGCTCGCCGAGCGTCTCGGCCCATTCGGTGAGGAAGCGCCGCGCCTCGGCGCAGCTCTGGGCGTCGATCTGCGGAGCGGTGTTGTAGCCCGCCGCGCGCATGGTCTGGGCGGCCGCGGGCCAGTTGACGATCACCGGATCGATCCGCAGCGCGGGTTTGAGGCGGTCGCACCCACCCCGGCCCGACCGCCAGTGCTCCACCTCCGCCGCCTGGAACGGATCGTTCGTCATGACGGCGTAGTCGATGCCGCTCATCTCGAAGACGCGATCCAGGTAGGCCTCCTCGTCCTGCTCGGCGAACCACTTGCGGATCGACGCCAGATCGCGCCCGGCCACGTCCAGCCCGAGCTTGTTGAGCGTCGTGACCGCCCCGCGCGCCGCCTCGCTCAGCGCGCCGTGCCCGAGGAACACGTGCTCCCACACGAGGTCGGCCTGCTCGGACTTGGGCAGCTTCCAGAACTCCGCGGGCGTCAGGTCGCGCGGCGCGACGGTGAACAGCTCCGCCACGAGGTAGTGGTACGTCAGCAGCTCGTCCACTCCCCACAGCAGCAGGTCGCCGTGCGACGGCGGGAACAGGTGCGTGTGGATGTCGGTGATGGTCGTCTCGTCCACGGCGGTGCGGACCGCGGACTCCAGGGCCTCTACGTTGTCGAATGCCGGCATTTCGGTCTCCCGTCGGATGAAGCGGGCAGGATAGCAGCTTGTCCCCGGCGCGCGAAGACACTGCCGTACAGAGCGGCCGCGCGACCGCCGGACGCTGTCGGCGATGCGGCGGATCGGTGTCCACCCCCCGGCCGAGCGCCCCTCGACGCGGAGGACGTTCGCCGTGACGGGCGGGAGACCGTCCGCCCCAAAGAGCGCGGCCCCCGGAATACAACCGGGGGCCTGCGCTGAATCGGGATACTGCGCCGTCCTACTGGGATGGCTGCTCTTCGCCGCCCTCGTCGGGCGAGGGGCCTTCCGACTCCGGCTCGGGCCGCGGCTCCGCCGGGGATTCCTCGCCGCCCGGCTCGGTCTCCGGCTGCTGAGCGGCCTCGAACTGCTCCTCCTCGTACTGTTCGACGAACACGTCGTCTAGGTCGGTCGCGTCGACCTTGCGGCGGAGGAGGTAGTAGATCACCGTGGTCGCGCTGGCCGCGTAGGACAGCACGAACGCCAGCACGAGGCCGATGACGAGGTAGACCCACACGCCGATGCAGAACGCGCCGATCTTCTCGCACACGCTCAGGGCGGACCAGCTCACGTCGGGGTGGAAGTTGCTGAACGACGGCGCCGGCCACATCACGTCCATCTTGTCCGTGGCGCCGGCGACCTCCTCGCCACCGGCCCAGATGGCGATCTCGGCGAACCAGTGGGTCGCGGCCAGCGCCGCGAAGGCGAAGGCCCGGACGAACAGGTAGCAGACCACGCCGTAGATGAGCCCGACAACGCCGTACAGGCCGGCCCGCCACGGCTTGGCGAAAACGTAGGAGAAGCTGCGGCTGATGGCGTCGAAGCTGTCCGAGCCCTCGACCGCGATCGTCGGGTACATCAGCCCCGCGCCGCCGACCAGCCCGAACACCAGGAAGGCGATGACCAGACCCAGCGCCACGGCGAGGATGAACAGCACGCCGATCGTGATGGCGCCGAAGCCCCACAAGTTGCCGGCCAGCCCGCCGAGCATGATCAGCGCCCCGAGCAGGAAGATCACCGCCAGCGGAATCAGCGGCGCCATGAAGAAACTCAGGAACTTGCCGCCCGAGAACTTCAGGGCCTGCAACATCGAGATCTTCTCGTCCCGTGCGGCGTGCAGGGCCGCGATTCGGTAGATCGCCCCGCCAAACAGAGCCCAAGCCCCCAGCGCGATCACGCCCAGGAGAATCGCCATCAGGCAGTGCTCCGCCAGCAGCCAGTGCACGCCCGTGACGGCCGCCAGGATCCAGAACACGAAGCCCGCCTCCGCCGGCCGAGGGAAGGGCGCCGGTTGCTGCGCCCCGTCGGCAGCCGCGGCAACGTCGGCGTCCATTCCGGCGTCGGCGTTCATCTGCTGATAGCGGTCCAGCCCGCCGCTGATGTCCCCTCGCAGCACGGCCGAGGCGGCGTTGCGGAGGCAGTCGCCCTCATACGTGATGAACTTGGCGTAGATCGGCTCGCCGCGCACCTGCTCGACCCGCTCGGTGAAATCCTGTCGGTAGCGTGTGAGCGTTTCGAGCGCCCGCGTGTACTGGCTCGCCAGGGCGTCCTTGGCCTCCCCCTTGTCCCCATCGGCCTTGAGGGCATCCTGGATGTCATCCTCCGCCTGATCGCGGGCATCGTCGAGCGTGTCCTCGATCTTGCGAACGGCGTCCCGGAACTCCTCCTCGGCCTGCGAGAGGTTCTTGGACCAGCCCTCCTCGCCGTATTCGTCCGGGTCGACCCGCTTGGGCTCATCGTCGCCCATCTTCTCTTCCCAGCGTGCGGCGAAGGCCCGGAGCAGCCACCGGGCGTCGGGCTCGGGTTCCTCGTCCCCGGCCGGCCAGTCCGTGCCCTCGCTCCCCAGCTCCTCGGCCAGCATGCCGCTGTAGCCGCGGAGCGTGAGACGCTCATTGTGCGCAGCGGCGCGGAGGTCGGCCGAGTCCCCGTCGCGATCCTCGAGCCATTGCTTCTTGGTCTCGTTGAAGGCGGGGCCCTGGCGGCTGAAGAAGAGCTGTGGCTCGTTCACATGCGAATAGGCGCCGCCGAGCGACCAGATGCCGTCCAGCGCCCGCCCGCCGGCGAAGATCACCAGGATCGCCGCCAGCGCCAGCCCGAGCTTCGTCAGATGGATCCCCATCCGGAAGCTCTTGAAGATGCGGGAGAAACTGAAGACCGAGCCCCAGTCCACTCCGGTGAGCTGCGTTTGGTCTTGCGCCATGGCCTCATTCCTTTCCGGTCATGTCGCCCGAGCGTTGTTGCGGACGCCGCCGCACGGACGCGCCCGCATTATAGAACGGGCCCCAAACCGTGCAACGCTTTTCGGCGCCGCCGGCTACGGCCCTCGCCGCGGAGGCGGACATGCCTTTCGTACGTCACGAATCGCCCGAGCTGCCGTCCTGGCTACCGCTCGAGTCGCTCTTTGCTCCGGAGGAGTCGCTCTTGCCCTCGCCCGAGCCCTCGGCCGAGCCGCTGTCGCCTCCGGACGGCTTATCCGGCCGCGAGGGGCTCTTGTAGTCCGTCTGGTAGAAGCCGCTGCCCTTGAAGATCACGCCCGCGCCGGTGCCCAGAAGGCGGCGGACCTTGTTCTTCCCGCACTTGGGGCACTTCCGAACCGGCCGCGCCTTGATGGACTGGAACTTCTCGAACGTGTGCCCGCACGCCTCGCACTCGTAGTCATAGGTCGGCATCGGCTTCTCCTACTGTGCCTGTTCGACGTCCGGGGCTTCCGGCCCGGTTTCGTCCGCTTCGCCGTCGGCCTCTTCTTGGGGCCCGGTCGAGACAATAACCGAACTCGGCCGTATGGTCCGCCCTTTCAGGCGGTAGCCCGTCTGGACCTCCTGGAGGACGGTCATGGGCGGCTCGTCGGCCGCCTGCTGCATCACGGCCTGATGCTGCTCGGGGTCGAACGGCTGCCCGACCGCCTCAACCCGCTCGACACCGAACCGGCCGAGCGTCGCCAGCGCGTTGTCGTGCACGATCTGCATGCCCTCCAGCAGCGGATCGTCCTCCTGCCCGTGCTCGCGGGCAGCCGCCAGGGCCCGCTCCATGTCGTCCAACACGCCGAGCATCGCCTTGATCAGCTCCTCGTTGGCGTACTCGCGGGCATGGGCAATGTCCTTCTGGACGCGCTTGCGATAGTTCTGGTAGTCGGCCGAGACACGCTGCAGTCGCCCGATCAGCTCGTCCCGCTCGGCGCGGAGCCGGTCCACCTCATCCACCGGCTCGCCGCCGGCCGTGGCGTCGACCTCCGCGTCCGCCTCGATGCCTTCCGGCGATTGCTCGCGCGCCTCTTCGTCCGGGCACGGCGTGTCCTCGCCCGCGTTCCGATCTTCCGCTTCCGGTTTGCGCTTCTTCCTGCTCATGTCGTGTATCCGCCCTCGCGCTATGCGTCACTCCTTGCCGCCGAAATAGTCCTTGAGCTTGTCGAGGAATCCTTTGCGCTCCGGGGCGACGCTCCCGTCTTCCGTCTCGGCGAACTCGGCAAGCAGCCGCCGCTGCTCCGTGGTCAGCTTACGCGGGATCTCGACGTGGATCTGCACGTGCTGGTCTCCGCGGCGGTTCGTGCCGACCGCGGGCAGCCCCCGCCGCTTGAGCGTGATGACGTCCCCGTTCTGCGTTCCGCCGGGGATCTCCATCTGCTCGCGTCCTGACAGGGTGGGCACGTCGACCGTGCCGCCCAGCGCCGCCTGCGTAAACGTCACCGGCAGGCGGCAGACCACGTCGCTACCGCGGCGCGTCAGGAACGGGTGCGGCTTGAGGCGGACGTAGCAGTGCAGGTCGCCCCGGTCGCGCCCGCCGGGGCTCGGCTCGCCCTCGCCGCGGCATCGGACGACCTGGCCCTCGCGGATGCCGGGGGGGATCTTGACCTTCAGTCGGCATTGCCTCCGCGCCCGGCCGTCGCCGCCGCAATCCGTGCACGGGTCCGAGACGGTCTCCCCCCGGCCGCGGCAGTGCGGGCAGGCCGTCACGCGGACGGTCATGCCGAAGATGCCCGGCGTCTGCTGCTGGACCTGCC
Organism: uncultured Planctomycetaceae bacterium; assembly: GCA_964531695.1. Taxonomy (GTDB): domain Bacteria; phylum Planctomycetota; class Phycisphaerae; order SM23-33; family SM23-33; genus JAGXKT01. The sequence goes on from CAZHEH010000009.1 coordinate 60,332, forward strand.
CGTACCCGCCACAGGTCGCACATCGCTCGGGGCTGGTGCCGGGCGCGGCGCCCGAGCCGCCGCACGCCTCGCACAGGTCCATCCGCTCGAATTCCAGCGTCTGCTCGGCGCCGGTGAGAACCTCCTCCAGGGAGACCTCGATCTCCGTCTCCAGGTCGAGCCCGTGCCCGCGGGACCGTTGCCGACCGCCGAAGCCGAAGCCGCCGAAGATGTCCTCGAACATCGAGAAGATGTCGCCGAAGCCCATCGACGAGAAGTCGTGCACGCCGGCGCCGCGGAGCCCCTCGTGCCCGAAGCGGTCGTACCGCTGGCGCTTGTTCGGGTCGGAGAGAACCTCGTAGGCCTCGGCCAGTTCCTTGAAGCGTTTCTCGCCGTCGGCCTTGTCGCCGTCGAAGCGGTCCGGGTGGTATTGCAGCGCAAGCTTGCGGTACGCGCGCTTGATCTCGCCCGCGTCCGCCTCGCGGCTTACGCCCAGGACCTCGTAGTAGTCACGTTTGGAAGGCATTTACTATTGACGGTTGTCGGTTGCCGATTGGCCATTATCCATCGGCCGTCGAGCATCGGGGACGGGCAATATACCACGAATGAACAGGGGCGCCGCGACTCGCATCGGGCGCCCCTGCGCACGGGTCATTCCGCAATTCGCATTCCGCGATCCGCAATCCGCATTTAGTGGACCGCCGCAGGCGAAAGCGCCTCATCCTCGGCGTCCTCGTCGTACTCGGTGACCATGAGGTCGGTCGTCAGCAGCAGCCCGGCCATGCTGGCCGCGTTCTGCAACGCCGAGCGCGTGACCTTGGCCGGGTCGATGATCCCCGCGTCGACCATGTTCACGTACTCGCCCGTCGCGGCGTCGTAGCCGACGCCCTGGGCCCGGGAGCGAACCTCGGCGATGATCACGCCGCCGTCGTGCCCGGTGTTCTCGGCGATCTGCCGCATCGGGGCCTCCAGAGCCCTGGCGACCAGCTCGACGCCGACCTTCTCCTCGCCGCGGGCTTTGTCGCGTGCCTTCATCGCCGCGTCCACGGCCTTCAGCAGCGTCACGCCGCCGCCGGGGACGACGCCTTCCTCGGCCGCCGCACGGGTAGCATGCACCGCATCGTCGATGAGGTCCTTACGCTCCTTCATCTCCGTCTCGGTCGCAGCACCGGCCTTGATGACGGCCACGCCGCCGGTCAGCTTCGCCAGGCGCTCCTGGAGCTTCTCGCGGTCGTAGTCGCTGGTGGTCTTGTCGATCTGGGTGCGGATCGTCTCGATTCGGGCGTTGATGTCCTTCTTCGTGCCGGCGCCCTCGATGACCGTGGTGCTGTCCTTGTCGACCACGATGCGCTTGGCCCGGCCGAGGTGACCCTCCTCGACGTTCTCGAGCTTGATGCCGAGGTCCTCGCTGATCACCGTGCCGCCGGTGACGGTCGCGATGTCCTGGAGGATGGCCTTCCGCCGCTCGCCGAAGGCCGGGGCCTTCACGGCGCAGACGTTCAGGATGCCGCGCAGCCGGTTGACGACCAGCCCCGCCAGCGCCTCGCCCTCGATGTCCTCGGCGATGATCAGCAGCGGGCGCGAGGACGACGCCACGCGCTCCAGCACCGGCAGCATGTCCCGCAGATTGGAGATCTTCTTCTCGTGAATCAGCACGTAGGCGTCCTCAAGGGCGCACTCCATGCTGTTCGGGTCCGTCACGAAGTACGCCGAGATGTAGCCCTTGTCGAACTGGAGACCCTCGACGACCTCCAGCTCGTTCGTGATGGACTTTCCTTCCTCGACGCTGATGACGCCGTCCGTGCCGACCTCGTCGAACGCCCGGGCGATGAGGTCGCCGATGTCCCGGTTCCAGTTGGCCGAGACGGTCGCGACCTTGCGAAGGTCATCCGTGCCGCGAACCTTTTTGCTCTGTTGCGCGATGGACTCGACCGCGGCCGCGACGGCCAGGTCGATGCCGCGCTTCAGCGCCATCGGGTTCGCGCCGGCGGCGACGTTCTTCATGCCCTCGCGGGTGATGGCCTCGGCCAGTACCACGGCCGTCGTCGTGCCGTCGCCGGCGACGTCCGAGGTCTTCGAGGCGACCTGGTTGGCCATCTTCGCGCCCATGTTCTCGAACGGGTTCGGCAGGTCGACCTCTTTCGACACCGTCACGCCGTCCTTCGTGACGTTCGGCGAGCCGAAGCTCTTCTGGAGCAGCACGTTACGCCCCGTCGGGCCGAGGGTGACCTTTACGGCCGCGGCGAGCTTGCCGATGCCGTCCAGCATCGCCTCGCGTGCGTCCGTGTCGTACAGCATCTGTTTGGCTGGCATTTGGGATACTCCCTGTCCGTTGACTCGTTAGCTCGTTGACTCGTTAGCCCGTCGACTCGTTGACTCGCACTCATCCCGCTCAAGGCCCAGCAGTTCGTCTCCCGCAGACCACAGAACCGCTCTCGTGGTCGCCGCTCGCGCAGGTCGGCCGCTCCGTGAACCACACCGTCCGAGCGTGCGCGAGTCAACGAGTTCACGAGTCAACGAATTCACCAGGTAACGATCAGCTCTCGATCACGGCCATCACGTCGCTCTCGCGGATGATGACGTACTCCGTCCCGTCGATCTTGATGTCCGTGCCGACGTACTTGCCGTAGTAGACCTCGTCGCCCTTCTTGAGCGACATATCGCCGCGGTCGCCGCTTTCGAGCAGCTTGCCGGGCCCGACGGCCTCAACGATGCCTCGCTGGGGCTTCTCCTTGGCGGTGTCCGGCAGGACGATACCGCCGGCCGTCTTCTCCTCCGCCTCGCACTGCTTCAGCAACACACGGTCATCCAGGGGTTTGACTGCCATTTTGCGTCTGCTCCTTAGTCTGGGTCTCTGCCTTACGCTCAGGTTCTATGCCTGTGGAAGACTGCCTGGTCTTCCAGTTCGGAGATCGAAGTTCAGCAGGTCGCAGGTCCTAGGTCGAAGACCGAAGCTCGCAGAGCACGGCTGGCTTTGACGCGCTCCACAGTTCCAGACTCTACTCGACCCCATCAAGGTTCTTGCCGGATACCCATGCCTTTGTGCCGTCGTCGAGCTCCACCAAGTACTGCCGGGCACTGCCGCCGAGCGGCTGCTTCGCGTTTCGCCTTGGGCATCGCGCTCCGGGCCCTTCGATCTCTGATCTCGGCTACATCATCCCGGGCATGCCGCCCATGCCGCCCATGCCGCCCATGCCCCCCATGCCGCCCATGCCCCCCATTCCGCCCATGCCGCCACCGGGCATGCCGCCGGGGCCTTCGTCCTCGTCGCTGGGGGCCTCGGACACGCAGCAGTCGCAGGTCAGCAGGAGCGTCGCCACCGAAGCGGCGTTCTGCAGGGCGGAGCGGGTCACCTTCGCCGGGTCGATCACGCCGGCCTTGATGAGGTCCTCGAACTCCATCGTCTCGGCGTTGTAGCCGTAGCCGCCGTCCTGGCCTTCAACCTGCCGCAGGACAACGCTCGGCTCGTCGCCGGTGTTAGCGACGATCTGCTTCAGCGGGGCGGCCAGCGCCGTGCCGACGATCTCGACGCCGGTCTTCTCGTCGCCCGTCGCCTTGACCTTGGCCAGCGCCTTGCGGGCCCGGACCAGCGCCACGCCGCCGCCGACGAGAATGCCTTCCTCGATGGCCGCACGGGTCGCATGCAGGGCGTCCTCGACGCGGGCCTTCTTCTCCTTCATCTCGCTCTCGGTCGCGGCGCCGACGTTGATCTGCGCCACGCCGCCGGCCAGCTTGGCCAGCCGCTCCTGGAGCTTCTCTCGGTCGTAGTCGCTGGTGGTCGTGTCGATCTCGCGACGGATCTGGCCGATGCGGGCCTGGATGTCCTTCGTCGCGCCCGCGCCCTCGATGATCGTGGTGTTGTCGTTGTCGACCGTGACCTTCTTGGCCGTGCCGAGCTGGTCCAGCGTTACCGTCTCGAGGTCGACTCCGAGGTCCTTGGTGAAGACCTCCGCACCGGTCAGGATGCCGATGTCCTGGAGCATGGCCTTGCGGCGGTCGCCGTAGCCCGGGGCCTTGACGGCGCAGACGTTGACGATGCCGCGGAGCTTGTTGACCACCAGCGTGGCCAGCGCCTCGCCCTCGACGTCCTCGGCGATGATCAGCAGCGGCCGCTTCGCCTGCGAAACCTTCTCCAGCAGCGGCACGAGCTTGCCCACGTTCGAGATCTTCTCCTCGTGGATCAACACGATGGGCTTCTCGAAGACGCACTCCATGGCCTCCTGGTCCGTGACGAAGTGCGGGCTGAGGAAGCCGCGGTCGAACTGCATGCCCTCGACCACGTCGGTCTCGGTCTCGATGCCCTTGCCCTCCTCGACCGTGATGACTCCGTCCCGGCCGACCTTGCTCATCGCATCGGCGATGCGCTTGCCGATCTCGTAGTCGTCGTTGGCGCTGATCGCGGCGATGTTGCGGATGTCGTCGTCGCCCTTGACCGGCACCGACATGTTGCTCAGCTCGCCGCACACGGCCTCTACGGCCTTCCGGATGCCCCGGCTCAGCGCCATGGCGTCGGCGCCGGCGGCGAGGTTGCGGAAGCCCTGCTTGAAGATCGCCTCGGCCAGCACGGTTGCCGTCGTCGTGCCATCGCCGGCGGTGTCGGAGGTCTTGCTGGCCGCCTCCTTCACGAGCTGCGCGCCGAGGTTCTCGTTCTTGTCGGACAGCTCGATCTCCTCGGCCACCGTCACACCGTCCTTGGTGACGGTCGGCGCACCCCAGCCCTTGTCCAGAACCGCGGTGCGTCCGCGGGGGCCGAGCGTGCTCTTGACCGCGCGGGCGAGCTTCTCCACGCCACGCAAAAGGTCCTCGCGTGCTTCCATCTGGAATGCCAACTGCTTTGCCGCCATCGGAAGGTTCTCCTTGGGCTCTGCGTTACTCGCGACCGTCCGGTGCGGGCACCCTCGCCCGCCCGGGCGTCCGGCCCCGCGGGGCCGGCGCGCGGATGATCCGCGCTGTCGGGGACATTGCAACCGTCGTGCCTCAAGGCGTAAGCGTCTGCTTGAACAACTTTTAGCTCACATGGGTCCGCCGCTGGGCCTGCCCCGGGCCTGCCAAGCTTGCATGCTCGCCCGTGTTGCCGGACCATTCTGGCAGCACCTCGCCGGCGAGCCGTCCGTTGCCGGAGGGGTTGCGTTGCGGGGTGAGCCGGGCAGGAACCGGCGATTCCACCGGCCGCCGATAGCGCCTTCGCGACACCTTCATGTTTGCTTCACCCCCCCGTGGGACTCCGACGATAACAAACCTATCCTTACGTAGCAGTCGTTGAAGGTTGGGTTCCGACCGTCGCGGCAGGAACAGCTTCTGCAACGGGCTGCCGCAGGAGCGGCGCCGCCGGTCTCCGTACCAGAGGATCTGAGGATATGTGCGTGACCGAGTTGCTCAGCCGCCCCCACGTCAAGATCCCCCTCCGCGGCGGGACCCGCGATGAGGTGATCGACGAACTCGTAACGCTCGTCGCTACCGACGGCGCCATCGCCGACCCCAAGGCCGCACTGCAAGCCGTGCTGGAACGCGAACGGGCCGGAAGTACCGGCATCGGACACGGCTTCGCCCTGCCCCACGCCAAGCTCGCGGAGTTGGACCGTTGCATTCTGGCGCTCGGGCGCACGGCCGAGCCGGTTGACTTCGGCAGCGCGGATGAGAAGCCCGTCACGCTCGTGGTTCTTCTGCTCGCCCCGGTCGGGGATACCTCCGCGCAGGTGCAGATTCTGGCCCGCCTAAGCCGCCTGTTCGAACAGGAGAACCTCCGCCGGCAGCTCAATCGGGCCGCGTCCGGAGACGAAGTCGTCCGGCTGCTTCAGGAGCACGAGGCGCTCATCGCGGCCGCGTAGAGGAAGGCGGCTCAGCCCTTCTTCGCCGCCAGCAGGCCCTTGGCCTCGCCGACGAGATAGAACGAGCCCGTGACGCAGATGATGTCCTCGCGGCTGGCGGCGCTGTCGGCGATTCGCACGGCCTCGGGCAGCGTTTCGGCCACCTGGGCAACGCGTCCGCACAATTCGTCGTAGGTCCGCGCCAGCTCGTGCGGGTCGGCCGCCCGGAGGTTGCCCTCGGCACGGGTGAAGATCACCTTATCGGCGCCGGTTGCCATTTCCCGCATCATGCCCTCGATGTCCTTGTCCGCGGCACAGCCGAAGACCAGAACCATCGAGTCGTAAGGGATATGCTGGGCGATGGCCCGCATAAGCGCCTGAATGGACGCCGCGTTGTGCGCCCCGTCCACCAGCAGCCGAGGGTCCTCGTGGAGCAGCTCCATGCGACCGGGCAGCTTGACCTCGGCCAGGCCCTTGATGGCTTGGGCATCCGTGATTTCCATGCCCTGGCGCTTCAACTCGTCCAGCAACGCCAGCGCGAGCCCGCAATTCAACGCCTGATGCTCACCCAGCACGGGCACGGGCAGGTGCTCGAACTGGCTGCGTTCGGTCGTCAGGCAGATGCGAGCATGGCAGCCCGAGGTCCGCGAGGACTCGACACGGTAGCTGAACTCGATTTCCTCGCCCGTGAACCGCAGGTCGGTGCCGGCCTTCTTGGCCGCCTTCTGGAGCACCCGCTTGGCCTCCGGCTGCTGCGTAACGCTGACGGCCGGGATGTCCGACTTCAGAATGCCCGCCTTCTCCGCCGCGATCTCTCCGAGCGTCCGGCCGAGCTGTTGCATATGGTCCATCGAGATGCTGGTCAGGCCGCACACGGCCGGGCGCAGCACGTTCGTGCTGTCCAGCCGGCCGCCCAGACCGGTCTCGACGACCGCCACGTCCACCTCTTGGTTGGCGAAGTGGGCGAACGCCAAGGCCGTGAAGATCTCGAAGAACGTCGGGCGGTCCTCACCCATCTTCTCAATGTGCGGCTGCACATAGGCGATCAGCCGCGTCAGGGCGGCCTGGGTGATCATCTGACCGTTGATCGAGATCCGCTCGCGCACATCGCAGATGTGCGGTGAGGTGTACAGTCCGACCCGGTAGCCGCAGCGATCCAGCATCTGCGCAAGCATCGTCGCGGTCGAGCCCTTGCCCTTGGTCCCGGCGATGTGCACCGCCCGGATCTTCTTCTGGGGCTCGCCCATGCGGCGAAGCAGGTCATTCATTCGGTCCAGACTAAAAGTATCCCGGTTATAGCGGACCCGAAGCATCTGCTCGTAGTCGGTGTGGGAGAAGAGCCAACCGAGTGCAGCGTCGTAGGTCCGAACCGGGCGTTTGCGAGCCGTCGTGCTGCGGGGCGACTTCCGTGCGCCCCTTTTCCGGGTTGCGGTGACCATAGTGCGCCGGATCGTAGCACGGGCGCGACAGCAGTGTCAATAGCTATATGCCGCCGTTGCGAAGAAACACGGAAACAGGCCCCTGAAGCCGCCTAAGGTCCGCCAAGGCCCGCAAAAGCGCCTATGAATAAAGATGGGCCGCGCGACCCCGGCACCTGTCTCAGCCGCTGCGGAGCGCGGCGAAGGCCGTATTCCCGGAACTTCTACTGTCGCTTGCATCTACCGCGGCGCGATGATTCAATCTCTCGGCAGGCGAGCCGCTGCCGCCCGAAACCCATCCAGAACCAGAAAGGCGCCGCAATGGGCTACTACCTCGGCATCGACATCGGCACATCCGGAACCAAGGCCCTCATCATGGACGCCAAGGCCCGTGTCCTGGCCACGGCCACGTCCGAGCACGGCATCTCCGCGCCCAAGCCCGGCTGGAGCGAGCAAGACCCCGACGAATGGTGGTCCGCGACGGTCAAGGCCACAAAGGCGGTCATCAAGAAGGCCGGCATCGACGGCAAGAAGATCGACGGGATCGGGCTTTCGGGGCAGATGCACGGCTTGGTCATCACCGACGACGCCGGCAAGCCACTGCGCCCGAGCATCATCTGGAACGACCAGCGCACGGCCCGGCAGGCCGAGCAGATCGAGAGCAAGGTCGGCGGGGCCAAGAAGCTTATCTCGCTGGTCGGCAACCCGGCGATGACGTCCTACACGCTCACCAAGCTGTTGTGGGTCCGCGAGAACGAGCCCAAGATCTACGACCGCATCCGGCACATGTTGCTTCCCAAGGACTACATCCGCCTGCGTCTCACGGGCGAGTACGTCGGCGAGGTCGCGGACATGTCCGGCACGCTGATGCTGGATCAGAAGAAGCGGGACTGGTCCAAGCCCATCCTGTCCAAGTTCGAGATCGACCGCGACATCCTGCCCCCGGTGCTCGAGAGCCACGAGGTCACCGGCACGGTCACCGCGGAAGTCGCCCGGAAGCTCGGCATTGCCAAGGGCACGCCGGTGGTCGGCGGCGGCGGGGACCAGCAATCCGGCGCGATCGGCAACGGAATCGTCCGGGCCGGCCTGGCCAGTGCGACTATGGGTACGAGCGGCGTCGTATTCGTCCACTCCCGCGAGTACCGGACGGACCCCGAGGGCCGCATCAACACGTACTGCGCGTCCGTCAAGGGCGAGTACTGCATGTTCGGCTGCATGCTTTCCACGGGCGGGAGCTTCCAGTGGTACCGCAATGTTCTCGGCCAGGCCGAAATCGCCCGTGCCAGAAAGCAGAAGGTCGATCCCTACGAGCTGCTGACCGAGCAGGCCGAGCAGGCCCCGGCCGGGTGCGAAGGTCTCTTCTGGCTGCCCTACCTCACCGGCGAGCGGACCCCCCACGCCGACCCGTACGCTCGGGCGTGCTGGATCGGCATTCATTCCCGCACGACCCGGAACGAGCTGGTCCGCTCCGTCATGGAGGGGGCCACCTTCGCCATGAACGACGCGGTGCAGCTCCTCAAGGAGCTTGGCGTCCGGATGCGGGAGATCCGTCTGTCCGGCGGCGGCGCGCGGAGCGGCTTCTGGCGGCAGATGCAGGCGGACATCTACGGGCAGAAGTGCGTGACGATCAATGCCGAGGAAGGCCCGGCCTACGGTGTGGCGTTGCTGGCTGCGGCCGGAACGGGGGCCTTCAAGGACGTGCGGGAGGCCTGCAAGGCGGGCATCAAGGTCACGCGGGAGATCAAGCCCAACCCCAAGGCCAAGCGTCGCTACGGCAAGCTCTACGAACAGTTCACGCGGCTGTACCCGGCGCTGAAGGCCGAGTTCCCCCGGCTGCACGAGCTCAGCGAGTAGCTACGCGCCCAAGCCGCTGAGAAGCGGCAGCCACTCGCCGCGGGCGAAGAAGATCACGAGCGTGACGGTGATCGGGCTCAACAGCGTCGAGTAGAGCACGGCGCGGGCCGCCAGGTCCGGGTGGTTCTCGAATTCGAGGCACATCAGCATGCAGTTGACGGCCGTGGGGGTCGTCGAGGAGATGAGCAGCAGTTGCGCCAGGAACGGGCTGAGCCCCTCGCCGCCGCCGGCGCGCAACGCCGCGTCCGCGAGGTGGATCAGCCCCAGCGCCAGCGCCGGCCCGCCCAGAAGCCGCAGGAAGACGCTCATCGTGATGCGGTACTTCGCCGCCTCCTTACCCACCAACGCGAGCTGCGCCCCGAGCGTGACCAGTGCCAGGGCGACGAACGCGCTCTTGACATAGACCAGCACGTCCCACAGCGGCCGGAGGGCGTGGCGGACCGGCCCCGCCGCGTCCCCCAGCAAGACTACGATCTGCGTCGTAATCAGCGCGGCCGCCAGGGCGTAGATCGGCGGGAACCGCAGCATGTGCCGCACGTTCTGCCGCCAGGTGTTCTTGCCCCCGCCACCGACGATCAGGATGCCCAGCGTGAAGGTGATGAAGTTCTGCGTGATCATCACGAACGTCTGGTTCGCCACGGCGCGGTCGCCGAGCCCGTACGGGCGGAAGGCCAGCTTCTGGAGCGGCAGCCCGTAATTGCCGGAGTTGTGCAGGACGGTCGTCAGCAACAGGGCCGCCCGCTGATCTCGCGGCACGCCCCGCAGCCACGCCAGCAGCAGCGTCAGCCCCGCCATGGTGACCCAAAGCGCCGCGGTGAACCCGACGACCAGCGCCACGCCGGCGCCGCCCAGCTTCGACGTGACGACGTTGACGTAGATGATGGCGGGGATGATGAAGTAGAAGTTCAGCCGCCGCAGCGTCGGCATGTCGAGCGTCAGCGTCCGCTGGAGCGCGTAGCCGATGCCCGCCAACAGCAGGATCGGCAAGACGATCCGATGGAAGATCGTCCAGAGCTGCGCGGGCAGCGTCGCGATGTCGGCCAAGGGAAACACCGGCTTCTCCCGCCGGCCGCGGGTCCGTCCGACGCGCAGCGAGGCGGACTTGTGCTACCAGCCGCCCGGAACCGTGTCAACGACGGGGGGCGCCCGGCGCGGTCCGCGGGGGCCGCCGTTCGCGATTTTTCGGCTTGCCGCCCTTGCCTTGCGGGCCGTTCCCGGTATATTGGGGAGTTTCCCGCCCGCGGCCGGGACGCACTGCACACGTGCCGCGAGGAGGCGGGCCGACGGAGCCCCGTCTCCATCCAGCGAACCGTTCTCGCTCCTGTTGCAGGCGAAGCGTTTGGAGAAGACTATGCCGGCGTCGAAACCACAGGATATCCGCAACATCGTGCTCCTCGGACATGGAGGCGCGGGCAAGACCACGCTCGCCGACGCCATGATCCACGCCGTCGGTGTGACCGGGCGGCTCGGCTCCGTCGACGACGGGACGAGTCACTTCGACTACTCCGACATCGAGCACGAGCGGCAGCATTCCGTGGACCCGGCGGCCGCGTCCTTCGACCACGCCGGCAAGACGATCAACCTCATTGACACGCCGGGGTATCCGGACTTCATCGGCGGCGCGATCGGGGCGATGTCGGGCGCGGATACGGCCGTCATCGTCATCAGCGCCACGGCCGGCATCGAGGTCAACACCCGGCGGCTGTACAACATCGCGAAGGACGCCGGCATGCCGGTAGCCATCGTCATCAACAAGCTCGACGGCGAGAACGCCGACCTGTCCGGCGTCATGTCCGCCGTCACGGAGACCTTCGGGCAGGCGTGCAAGCCCATGACGCTGCCGACCGGCGGCGGCACGGCCGTGATCGACTGCTTCGCCCAGGACTCCGGCGACGCCGACGTCGGCGACGTGGCCGAGGCACACACCGAACTGGTCGAGAACATCGTCGAGTCCGACGAGGAGATGATGGAGGCCTACCTCGGCGGCGAGGAGATCCCCGCCGACAAGCTCGGCGCCGCCGTCGCCCAGGCCATGGTCGAGGGCACGGCGATTCCGGTGTTCTTCACGGCCGCCAAGGCGGAAGTCGGCGTCAAGGAGTTCATGGACGCCATCGCGAAGTACCTGCCCTCGCCGGCGGACCACGCCGGGGCCCCGGTCTATGCCTCGGACCCGGCCGAGAGCGAGGAAGAGCCGGAGAAGATCGAGTTCTCCGCGGATGCCTCCAAGCCGTTCATCGGGCAGGCGTTCAAGATCACCTCGGACCCGTTCGTGGGCAAGCTGGCGTGGATCCGCATCCTCCAGGGCACCGTCACGCCCGACACGAGCTACTACCTGCGGGACGACCGCAAGAGCGGGAAGATCGGACACCCGCTGAAGGTCGACGGCAAGGAGAACCACGAGATCTCGAACGCCGTCGCCGGCGACATCATCGCGCTGGCGAAGGTCGAGGAAATCAGCGGCGGCGACGTTCTGCACGAGGACGCCCAGCCCATGTACCGCGGGCGGGCCAAGGCGCCGACGCCGATGTTCTCGCTGGCCGTGACCCCGAAAAGCCGGGGCGACGAGCAGAAGCTTTCCGGGGCCCTTTCGAAGCTCAGCGAGGAAGACCCGACCTTCACGGCCGGGCGCGACAGCCAGACGGGCGAGACGGTCATCAACGGCATCGGCGACCTGCACCTGCGGATCATGCTGACGAAGATGAAGAGCCGCTTCGACCTGGAGGTCGACACGAAGCCGCCGAAGGTTCCGTACCTGGAGACGATCACCAAGCCCGCCGACGGACACCACCGCCACAAGAAGCAGACCGGCGGTGCCGGGCAGTTCGGCGAGGTGTACCTGCGGGTCGAGCCGCAGGAGCGAGGATCGGGCTTCGAGTTCGTCAGCGAGCTGTTCGGCGAGTCCATCCCCCGCCAGTTCCTGCCCGCCATCGAGAAGGGCGTGAACGACGTGCTGGCGGCCGGGGCCATCGCCGGTTATCCCATGCAGGACATCAAGGTCGCCATCACCGACGGCAAGCACCACCCGGTGGACTCGAAGGAAGTGGCCTTCCGCACGGCGGGCAAGAACGCCTTCATCGACGCGGTCAACAAGGCCAAGCCCACCCTCCTCGAGCCGATCGTGCAGATGGAAATCACCGTGCCGGCCGACTTCGTCGGCGACATCGCGTCGGACCTGTCCGGCAGGCGCGGGCGCATCCAGGGCCAGGAAATGCTGCCCGGAAACGTGGTGATGATGCAGGCCCAGGCGCCCCTTTCCGAGGTCATGCAGTACAATAGTCAGCTCCGCTCGATCACCGGCGGACAGGGCAGCTACACGATGGAGTTCAGCCACCACGAGCCGGTGCCCTCGAACGTGCAGGAGCAGATCATCGCGGCCGCCAAGAAGGCCGATGACGAAGAAAGCTGAGACCGATTCGGCGGTCCGGGAGAGAACCTATGTCACGCGTATGCCCCTTCACCGGTAAGCGAACCCGCGCAGGGCGGACCTATACCCATCGCGGCCGGGCCAAGTACCTCGGCGGCGTCGGCATCAAGACGACCGGCAAGACGAAGCGCAAGTTCCGCGCAAACATGCAGCGAGTGCGGGCGCTCGTCGACGGCAAGCCCTGCCGTGTCAACGTCTCGACGAAGGCCATCCGCGACGGCTTCATTGCCAAGCCGCCCAAACGGAAGTACCTCTCGCCCGAACAGAAGGGCCAGGTCGAGGCCGAGTAGAGCGAGTCCGGAACCGCTCCGCCGCCGCCGGCTTCAGCCGCGCCGCGGCGGTCGGACCGGCTTGCCCTTCTCGATGGAGTCATAGAGCGCGTCCATCAGGTCGGCCAGCAGGATGCCCAGTTGCCCGGTGCACCGCGGCTCGGCCTTGCCGAGGATCACGTCGACGAAGTTGCGCACCGGCGGCACCGTCGGTATTTTCCAGCCGCGCGGGACCTTCGTGATCTCGAGGTCTTCCTTCTTGTTGTTCACCCGGAAGCCGCCGCCATGCGGCCGGATCTCCAACAAGGCCCCGTCTCCCTGCAGAATCAACTGGCTGTACATGGAGCCGGGGCAGTTTCCACCGCTGGTGATCGACGCCATGCACCCGCTGGCGAACCGCACACACGCCACCGCGTTGATGTCCACGCGCGTGCCCTTGTTGTCCGCCCAGCAGAAAACCTCCTCCACGGGGGAGTCGACGAGGTACATCATGGCCGAGAGCACGTGGGCGCTGCTGTCGTAGAGCTGGCCGCCGCCGGAGAGCTTCGGATCCTGCCGCCACTTGCCGGCCGTGCCCTTCATCCAGCCCTGGGCCATGATGCCCGTGGCGAGTTGAAGCTCGCCGATCGTGCCGTCCGCCATCAGCTCGCGGGTATAGGCGAAGGTATCGGTGTAGAGCCCCTGAATGGCGATCTGCAGGTTCCGCCCGGCCTTGTCTGCCTGTGCGACGAGCTTGCGGGCATCGTCCGAGTCGGTCACCATGGGCTTCTCGACCATGACGTGGGCGCCGGCCTTCAGGGCATCGGAACAATGCCGGTAATGCAGCGTGTGCGGCGTCGAGACGATCACTGCGTCCGGCTTCACTTCCTTGAGCATCTCCTTGTGCGAATCGAAAACCTTGGGACGCTTGCGCGGCAGGCACTCCTTGCGGAGCCGCTGGATGTTCGCCGGATTGACGTCTACCAGTGCCGCGACCTTGACCTCCGGCACGCACTCGTTGATGGCACGCACGTGGCTGCGGACGAAGCCGCCGCAGCCGATAATCCCCAGACGCAACTCACTCATCTGTCGCTCCTCTCCATCGCGCCGGCATTGGCGCGGGCATTACCCTTACCGGACGCCCCGACCGATGCAACGAGAAACCCGGAATCGAGCTACCTTTCCCGCCCGGCCATCCGCTGGAGGAGCGAGGCGATCGCCAGGGAGGTGCCGCGCAGCATCGACAGGGCGTACTTCTCGTTCGGCGCGTGGTGGCCGTCGTCCGGCAGCGTGCAGCCCAACAGCACCGCGTCCACCCCGAGCACTCGCTGGATACACTCCCCGACCGGGATGGACGCCCCGCAGCGAACCAGCGCCGGGTCCCGACCGAACGCCTCGCGGAGGGCCTCGCAGCCGGCTTGCAGGGCGGGCGAGTCCAGCGGGATCGCGCACGGCCGCGCGAGCGCGTTCACCTGCACGGTTGCAGTCATGCCGCGGGGTGTGTTCCGCGCGACGAACCCGCGCACGCCCTCGGCGATCCGCTCCGGGTCCTGGTCCGGCACGAGGCGGCAGGAGATCTTGGCGGAGGCCCTCGCGGGGATGATGGTCTTGGAGCCGGGTTCGGTGTATCCGCTGACGATGCCGTTGCAGTCGAGCGCGGGACGCGCCCAGAGACGCTCGAATACGCCCAACCCCTGCTCGCCGCCGGCCAGTTCCTTCGCGCCCAGCGACGCGGCGTACTCGGCCTCGTCGAACGGCAGACGGGCCCACAGCGTGCGCTCCGCCTCGCCTACGGGCCGGACGCGGTCGTAGAAGCCGTCGATGGCCACACGGCCGTGCTCGTCGTGCATCGCCGCGATCAGCCGGGCCAGCGCGTTCGCGGGGTTGGCCAGCGCGCCGCCGTGCAGGCCGCTGTGCACATCCTGCGCCGCGCCGCGCAGCTCGATTTCGAAATACGCCAGTCCGCGCAACCCGTAGGTGATGCTGGGCAGGTCGTGCGCGTAGAACGACGTGTCCACCACTACGGCCGCGTCGGCCGTCAGCCGATCCCGCAACTCCGCAAGCACGGCCTCGATGTGCGGTGAGCCGATCTCCTCCTCGCCCTCGACCAGAAACCGCACATTCGCCGGCAGCCCCCCGCAGGCCCCCCACGCCTCGATCGCCGCCATCGCCGCGGCCAGCGGGCCCTTGTCGTCGCACGCGCCGCGAGCATACACGTTTCCGTCCCGCACGACCGGCTCGAACGGCTCCGTCCGCCACTCGTCCAGCGGGTCGGGCGGCTGCACGTCATAATGGGCGTAGATCAGCAACGTGGGGGCGTCCGCCGCGGCCGCCCTGCCCTCGGCGAGTACCAGCGGCTTGCCGCCCGCGGCCGGGCGTACGACCTCCGCCGTCAGGCCGATTTCCCGCATCCGCCCGGTGAGCCACTCCGCGCACCGTGCGCAGGGGTCCGGCCGCGACGTGTCGTTGGCCACGCTCGGGAATCGCAGCAGCTCGCACAGACGCTCGAGGTGCGCCGGCTCATTCGCCTTCAGATACTCGCACAGCGCGGGGGGAATCATCCTCAGTCCGCCCCCTCGCCCACCAGCCGGATCCGCCCCCACCGGGCCGGCGTGCGAAAGCCGCCGCTGCCCTTGTCACAGAAGAACTGCTCGACGGGCCGGCCGTCGTCGTTCCAGCAGTAGTGGAAGCCGATCGTCGCTCTCGGCTCCGGCTTGGCCGGGGCCAGCCCCTCGGCGGGGATGTGGAACTCCATGACGTAGCCATCCGCCGTCGGGCGCCAGACGGCCTCGGCCCGCGCCCCGGCCGGGTCGCCCTCCCGACTGCACCAGACGCCGCAGGAGCGCGGCCCGTCGCCCGCGCTCGGGTCGGCCGCGGGCGTCAGGATGATCTGCACCGCCGCCGGCGTGATCGCCCCCGCTCCGGCCGCGTCTCGCTCCAGGAACAGCTCCAGCGAGTCTCCCGCCCAAGGCGCGTCCGGCCGCACGCCGATGCGCGCATCCTTCACCGCGAGTGCCCCATGCAGACCGCTCGCCTGCCATGCCAGGCGCAGCGAGCCGGACGCCTCGCCCTCGTACGGCGCGGGGAGCGGGGGCAGGCCGTCCCAATCTTCCAGGCGACCATCCAGCTCGACGCGTTCGGGCGCCGGCGGCACGGCCACGGGGTTCGCGGCCGATCCCGGCGCGTCCTTGGGCAGCTCCCTTCGCGGCGCGGGGTCCGGCCTTCGCGGCTCGGGGTCCGGCCTTCGCGGACGGGCCACCCTTTCCCCGGCGACCACGACCTCCGGCGCCGGCTCGCCTTCCCGGAGGATCGGCCAGAGGCGGTAGTGGTTCACCTTCGGCCCGCGAAGCTTCTCGAAGCGCCCGCGGTAGCGGGTGTCGTGGCTTCGGCCCGCGTCCGTCAGGCGCGGCTCGACGGCGAGGTCCTGGAACGGACCGGGCACGACGTTCTCGGGGTCGATCGCCCGGCCGAACAGGTCTTCCGTGACGCCGTCGATGGGCGGACAGCCCATTCCCAGGACCGACTCGTCGATGACGAAGGTCCACTCCAGTTCCTCCCGGCCGCCACGCGGCCGGAGCACGATCGGCACGCGGCTGTGCACGTCGTTGCCGCTCAGCAGCCGCCAATGCTCCAGCGACAGCACCGGACGCTCCCGCCAACGGTCCAGGTCGGGCACTTCGGCGTCCGGTATCCCCGCCTCTCCCAGCGCGGCCGCGAAACGCCGGGCGACCTCGTCAATCGGCACGCGGCCCTTGTTCGTGTTCACCAGGAACAGGGGCGCGTCGAGCGGCGATCCGTACGTCTCGGACATCACCAGTCCGTACGCCCCGGTTATGGCGTTGTAGTCGCTGCGGTTGCCGCGCGATCGCCTTGACTCGGCCGGCAGGGAGACCGCCCCGCGATGATTGCCGAGGATGAGGTTGTTCATCACGCGCCAGCCGGAGGCCACGGTTCGCCCGCCGCGGCGGTCGGTGCCGACATGGGCCCAGACGCCGAAATTCGCGTTGAAGTAGATCAGGTTGTGCACGGCCGTGATGCCGCCGGCGTCGTGGCTGTAGATGCCGTCACCGGCCAGGCCCCGCCCGGCCGTGCTGAAGGCCAGCACGTTGTTGTCCACCAGCAGCGGACCGCGGCCCAATTCCAGGAACAGCGCGGCGCCGGTATTGCCCACGATGACATTGCGCGTGACGCGGCTGCCGTGGTAGGTGTTGTCGAGCCAGATGCCGGAGGCGTCGTTGTCGCGGATGAGATTTGCGGCGATCAGCCCGTCCGTCAGGAAGTGCAGCTTGATGCCCGCGGTCTCGGAGCCGCCGAGCCCCAGATAATCGTTCCGCTCGATGACGTTGCCGACGATCCGCGTGCCGGGCGTGTGGCAGCCGACGATGCCCGCGGCGCCGTTGTCCCGGATGATGCAGTTTCGAATGACGTGGCGGCCCAGCTCACGGGGCTTGCGCTGGCCCAGCCCTTCGGCGTCGTATTCGCCCTCGTAGCCGCAGTCGATGCCCGTCGTCTTGACCTGCTCGATGATGCAGTTCTCGATCCGCCAATGGCGCCCCGCCCGGATGCCCAGGGCGCCCGCCTGCGGGAACTTGTTGCCGGGCACGTAGAAGCCCTGATGAAAGTTGTTGCCGCAGTGCGACATGCGGAAGCCGATCACGTGGATGTGCCCCAGGCCCCGCTTGAACGGGGCGAAGATGCGCCCGCGGACAGTCAATTCGACGCGGCAGTCGTCGAGCCGCTTGTACGGCCGGGGCAGATGGATCGTCACCGTCTTGCCGTCGGTCGCCCACGTTCCCGCGGCGGCCGGGACCTCCTCGGCGTCGTCCACCTCCTTGAGCCGGTCGCCGTCCACGAACACCTGCCCGCAACTCCGGTTCTCGCGGCTCTGCAGCCGCGTGGCGAACGGGTTGTACCACCGCACTCCCCCCTCCGGCGCCCCCGTCCGGAAGACCGCCTCGGGCAAGGCCGTGCGGTAGACGTGTTCCGCGCCGGCAACCGTCTCCCAGCGAACGCTCGGCCAGGGCTCCGAGCCCCGGATATGCACTTCCTCGCCGGGAGCCGCCCTGTAGACGACCGGATTGCCCGGCTCGCCGCCGCGGACCGGCGCGACGCGCTCCCGGTAGATGCCCGCGTGGACGAGCACCGTGTCCCCCGGCCCGGCTTGGGCAGCCGCGGCCGAAATGGTACGCAGCGGCGCCTCTGCGGTGCCGCCGGCCTCGTCCGACGCCTCGGGATGGTTCTGATCGACGACGTAGGTGCGGGCGTGGGCGATTCCCGCCGCCAGAAGGACGAGCGCGGCGGACAGGGCAACTGGCTTGGCTCGGTGCTGTGTCGGGTTCATGGGGAGTTCAACCCGGAGGGGGGCCTTCGGTCACGGGCCCATTTTGGGATTCATGGCCTCGCCACGGCACGCGCCCGCCCCCACGTGCCGGGCCGGTCAGGTGATCTGCTGCGTGAGCAGTTCGATCAACTCCTCGGCCGGCATGGAGCGCCGCCCGACGGGGGTGGTCCAGAGGACATCGCCGCTCTCGGCCAGGAGCTTCTCCATTCGCTGCACAGCCAGGACGACCGAGGAATGGTTCTTGCCCATGGCGCGTCCGATCTCGGGGAAGCTCATCTGCGTATGGCGGCGCGCGAGGAACATGGCGACCATCCGGGCCGACGCGACGGTCCGCGTGCGGCGCGAGGAGTGCAGATCCGCCGGCGTGACGCCGAAGAACGCCGCGACCGTCGCCTCGATGCCCCCGAGCGTGATGGCGCATCCGGCGCGGGCCATGTGCTCGGAAAGGGCATTCGTGGCGGTCGCCAGGTCCACCGGCCGACTGGACAGCGCCGACAAGGCCGCCAGTTTGGTCAGCGATCCCTCCAACTCCCGGACGGAACCGCGGAGGTGCTCGGCGACCATCTCCAGCACGCCCTCCTCCATCCGCAGGTTCATGCGGAGGGCGCGGCGGCGGAGGATCTCCAGCCGCGTGTCGCGGTCCGGCGGATCCACCTTGACCACCATCCCGGAGATGAACCGGCTGATGAGCTTGTCCGAGAAATCCCCCACGAGCTTCGGGTGGGCGTCCGAGGCGAGAACGATCCGGCTGCCCATCGCTTCGACCGCGTCGAACGTATGCAGGAACTCCTCTTGGATGCCGCGCTTCGCCGACAGGAAGTGCACATCGTCGATCGCCAGCAGGTCCAGGTTGCGGTACCGTTGGCGAAACTCCGCGAACTTGCGCCCGCGCAGCGCGGCAATGTAATCGTTGGTGAACTGCTCGCCCGTGACGTATCGCCACCGCTTGGCCTCGTCCCGGCGGGCCAACGCCTCGCAGACGCCCTGCAGAAGGTGCGTCTTGCCCACCCCGCACGGGCCGTGGACGAACAGCAGCCGGAACGGCGGCGCCGACGGCGAGGCCATCGCCTGCGAGGCCGAGTACGCCAGACGGTTCCCCGTCCCGACGACGAACTCGTCCAGCCGATGGCGGAGGGCCGGTTGGCCCTCCGCCTTTCGCGGCCGGACCCGTCCGTGGGTAGTGCGGCGGACAATGTCCGCCTGCGAATCCAACTGCCGCTTCCGGCAGTTTGCGCTCAGTGCCGGGTCGATCGTCACGATCACCGGCAGTTCCTGATCCGTGTGGATACTGGCCGCTTCGGCCAGCTCCGCGCGGTAGTGGGTCTCGATCCAGTTGGCGACAAACGGATTCGGCACGGCCACCTCCAGATGCTCCGTGCCCAACTCCACGCGGGCCCCGCCGCGGAACCATGCGTTGAACTTCTGCGGCCCGACGCGGTCCCGCAACGTGGCGAGTATCTTGTCTGTCAAGGGCTCTTCGGCGCAGACTGATCGCGCAACGGTATCCATACCGGCTTCCTTGGCTGTCCTGGAGGTTACGTCTTTCTGCCGGCTCGCGCGACTCCGGGGCGGTGCAGCGGACCCCGGCGGGCGAGCGTCACATGCTCCTAACGCGGGAGAGACTCTAAGCCCGTCTCACGCCCCCGTCAAAGCCAAAGAGCCGGGAATGTTATCCACACGGCCCAAGCCGCGCGTGCAAGGAAAGTTGCCGACACAAAAAAACTTCCTTCCACACCTTCCTCACCGTTTGTTCACAAAGCGGGTTTCCGCGGAGCTTCGGCACCCTCCAGCGGGCGGGGCAAGTCAAAATGTTCTCACCTATTGGCCGAGTCGGCCGAGTAGACGTGTACGATCCTTCGCTGTTTCTGAACGAATCCTTCATGTTGGTATATCCTCGCGGCGTAGACGTTCCGCTCGTCCACCGCCAGCGACAGCCAGCGCATCCCGTCCTCGTGAACGCGCTCGGACAGGTGCCGCACCAGCGCCGAGCCCAGTCCTCGACCCCGCAGGCCCGGCACGACGCCCATGTAGAGCACGTCCGCCGTCTGTCCGGGCGACTCGCAGGCGAGAATCAGCCCGGCCGGCTCGCCCGCGACCTCCGCGATGCACCACCACTCCGGACGGTACGTCCCGGCCGCCCGGTGCCCCGCAACCACGTCCTCCATCGACCGCAGCCCCGCCAGGCCCGGGCAATCCAGCGATCCGCCGTAGGTCCGGGCGATCAGGGCCCGCAGCTCCTCCTCGCCGAAGCTGCTCGCCGGCCGCCATACGATCTGTGCGTCGGCCGCCCGAGCGGGTCGGGCGGGCAAGCCCCGGGACAGGTATTGCAGCGTCGCAAGGTGGCGGTAGCCCGCCCGCTCGAGGGCGACCAGATCCTCACGCGCTTCCGGCGCGGTCAGCGACTGGGCGAAGGCCATGCCCCCGGTCACGGCGCCGGCTCCGGCGGCGCGCAACACCTGCTCAAGCGGCTCGGGCTCCACGCCGGGCGCGTCGGCGGGGCTGGCGAAGACCATGCCCACGCGCCCGACGCCCGGAACCGCCATCGCCGCGGCCACGGTCCGCCGCCCGCGGCGCGCCCGGAAGGCCCACGGGGGGAAGGGCCGGCGGCGCTCCACCAGCCGGCGCAATTGCGCCGCGCGGGTCCGCGCGCCGCCGCCCCGCGCCCGGCCGGCCACCATGAACGCCAGCGCCGCGTCCAGACGTTTCAGCTCCACGGGTTCCACTGTCAGGTATCGGGCCATGCGGCTCCCATCGGCCGGCCTCGTGCGGCCGACCCAGGGAAGCGAGTGTATCGCTCGCCCGCCGGGGGCTCCAGCGCCGGTCCCGGACCGGCGAAAGGCATCGCCTTGGCATGGCGTTTCGCCTACAATGCGGCCTCGCACGAGCCGCCCGGTTCCCCCGGCAGGAGACGGCATGTCCCCGGCCAAGCCGACAGATAGCGCCGTCAGGTATTCCATCCACCTCATCGGTGCAATGGCCCTGATGTCCTGTCTGGTGGTGTCGGCATCCGCCTCTGCACGGCCGGCGGCGGACGAGGGCGCCCCGCCACGGCTGCTGATCCTTCACTCCTACGACCCGGCGTTCACCTGGACGCAGAATGTGACCCACGGGATCCGCTCGGCCTTGGGCCCGCGCGAGCCGGACATCGAGTTGTGCGTGGAGCACATGGACTCCAAGCGGCTTCACAGCGAGGAGTACTTCCGCGAGTTGCGGCACTTCTACGGCATCAAGTACGCGGGGCGGCCGGTCGACCTGATCCTCGCGGGCGACGACAACGCCCTGGAGTTCCTGGTGCGGGGGGAGGGACGCGACCTGTTCCCGGATACGCCGATCGTGTTCTGCGCCGTCAACAACTACGACCCGGAGATACGGAGGCAGGGGCGAAGCATCACCGGTGTGGTCGAGACGTTGGACATCCGAGCCACGCTGGAGGCCGCCTTGGACCTGCATCCGGGCACGCGCGAGGTGGTGGTCATCACGGACGCCACCCGAACCGGACGGGCGCTCAAGGTCCAGGCCGAGGCGGTCTTTAGCGGGTACCGAAACGGCGTGAAGTTCACCTACTGGGAGGACCTGCCCATCGGCGAGCTGGAGGCCCGAGCCCGGCAGCTCGATCCGGACACAATCGTGTTCCCGTTCATCTTCAGCCGAGACGAGGAGGGCCGCGCCTTCTCGCACGAGCGGAACATGGCCCGGCTGGCGGACGACTGCCCCGTGCCCATCTACAGCGTATGGGAGTTCTACCTCGGGCACGGCATCTGCGGCGGACTGCTGACCTGCGGCGAGCAACAGGGCCGGGCGGCCGGCCGACTGGCGCTGCGGGTGCTCGACGGCGAGCGCGCGTCGGCGATCCCCGTCATCCAGGACAGCCCCAACCGCTACATGTTCGACTACGCCCGCCTGAGGCGGTTCGGGGTCAATCCGGCCGAGTTGCCCGAAGGCAGCATCCTCATAAACGGCCCCGCGCCCGAGCCGGATCGCGTCGAAGTCAGGGTGCCCCGGCCCATGACACTGGGCGAGGTGTACCGGAAGTACCGCTATGCGTTCTGGTCCGGCACCGCCGCCTTCCTCATCCTTGTGCTGCTCGTGGCGTTCCTCGCGCTCAACGTGCGCCGTCGGCGACGGGCGGAACGGGACCTCCGCCGCGAGCGAGACCTCGTTGCGCGGATCACCGGCACGAGTCCGGCCGGCATCACGGTGGTCGACCGGAACGGGCGGCTGACCTTCGCCAACGCGGCCGCCGAGCGGGTTCTCGGCCTTCGGCGAGACACGATCACCTCCCGCTCCTACGACGACCCCGCGTGGCGGATCACCGACTGCGAGGGCGACCCTTTCCCGGAGGAGAAGCTGCCCTTCGAGCGCGTGCGGAAGACGGGGGAACCGGTCGAGGACGTGCGTCACGCGATCCAGTGGCCGGACGGGCGGCGCGTGCTGCTGTCGATCAACGCCACACCCCTGCGCACGGACGACGGCGGCTTCGACGGCATTGTCGCGGTCGTGACGGACGTCACCCGGCAGGTTCGGCACGAGGAGCAGCTTCGGGCCTCCGAGGAGCGATTCTCCAAGGCGTTCCACACGAGCGGCGACTCGATCACCATCAGCCGGGCATCGGACGGCTCGTTCGTGGACGTCAATGAGGGCTTCGTGTCGCTCACGGGCTACGGCCGCGAGGAGGCCCTCGGCAAGACCTCGGTGGAGCTCGGGCTGTGGAGCCGCGAGGCGCGGGACCGCTTCGCTGAGCAAATCCGTCGGGACGGCAGCATCCGCGACCAGGAGACGGAGTTCCGCACGCGGGAGGACGTCGCTCTGACCTGCCTGCTTTCCGCCGACGCCATCGAGCTCAACGGGGAGCCGCACATCGTTACCACGGTGCGGGACATCACGGAGCAAAGGAACCTGGAGGAACAGCTCCGTCAGGCGCAGAAGATGGAGGCCATCGGGCGGCTGGCCGGCGGCATCGCACACGACTTCAACAACCAGCTCACCGTCATCCTCGGCTACTGCGACCTGCTGCTCCAGGGCCTGCCCCCCGACCACGAAGGTCGTGCCATGGCCCGGCAGATACGGCAGGCCGGCGAGCGGTCCCGCAAGCTCACCCACCAGCTCCTCGCGTTCGGCCGCCGCCAGGTTCTGCACCCGGAGCCCGTGTCGCTCGACGAGGTCGTCTCCTCGCTGCATGAGCCGCTGTCCCGCATGATCGGCGAGGACATCGAGCTGAAGCTCGCGACCGCCGAAGACGCGTGCTGGGTCCACGTGGACACGGCCCAGCTCCAGCAGGCCCTGATGAACATGGTCATCAACGCCAGGGACGCCATGCCCGAAGGCGGCACGCTCACGATCCAAACGGCCCCCGCCGAACTCGGCCCCGACGATGTCAACCGGGATTCCGAGGTCCGCCCGGGACGCTATGCCGTGCTCAGCGTGATCGATACCGGCACCGGCATGGCCCCCGACATCGTCGAGCAGGTCTTCGAGCCGTTCTTCACGACGAAGGAGGTCGGCAAGGGCACCGGGTTGGGGCTGTCGATGGTCTACGGGTTCGTCAAGCAGAGCGACGGCGCCGTAGAGGTGAGCAGCGAGCCGGGCGAAGGCACGTGCTTCCGGATCTACCTGCCTCGCATCGACGCCCCGGCGTCATCGAAGACCGAGCGGCCCTCTCGCCAGGCGGGCGAAGCTCACGGCACCGTGCTGGTCGCCGAGGATGACGAGGCCGTCCGCGGATTCGTCGTTCGAATCCTCCGCCGCGCCGGGTACACCGTCCTGGAGGCGGCCACCGGGCGGCACGCCAGGCCGCTGGGCCGGGACTGCGACGGCGGCATCGATTTGCTGGTCACGGACGTGGTCATGCCGAACATGTCGGGCGTGGACCTCGCCGCGGAGCTCCGCTCGGACCGGCCGGAGCTGCCCGTGCTGTTCATGTCCGGCTACCCGGACGATGCGACCGTCCGCGACGGAAACCTGCGCACCGGAGAGAACGTCCTGATCAAGCCGTTCGGCCCCGGACAACTGCTCGAAGCCGTGGGCCGCCTGCTGCCCCCCGGAAGGTAAGCCCGCGAGGCGCACGGGGTGCATTGCCCGGCCCGACCGGGCCGGTACAATCAGGATCAAGGCGAGACACCCATGGCAACCGTCCACATCGACCAAGGCAACCTGACGACCTATGACGTGGACGCGATCGTCAACGCCGCCAACAACGACCTCCAGCTCGGCGGCGGCCTGGCGGGCGCGATCCGCCGTGCGGGCGGGCCGAGCATCCAGCGGGAGTGCGACGCCCACGGACCCGTCGCCGTCGGTGAGGCGGCCGTCACGGGCGGCGGAGACCTGCCCGCCCGGCACGTGATCCATCAGGCATCCATGCAGCTCGGCGGGCGGACCACCGAGGAGTCGCTGCGCCAGTCGACGCGGGCCGTTCTGCGGCTGGCCGAGGAACGGGGCATTCGGACGCTGGCCTTCCCCGCGACGGGCACGGGCATCGCGGGCTTCCCGACACGGCGATGCGCCGAGGTGATGCTGGGCGAGGTCCTGCGGCACATTCGGAACGCCGATACGGGCCTGACCGACGTGTACTTCGTGCTGTTCGACCAGGCGTCCGCCCAGGCCTTCCGCGAGGCGTACGCGGAGGGGAGCGAGTGATGTCCGCGGCCCGGCTCAGACGCCTTCCGGTACTGGCCGGCGCGCTGCTGGCCGTGGCCCTCCTCGGCGCGGGCGACGAGCCGACCACCCGGCCGACCGAGAAGCCGGACCCACCCGCGAGCAACCTCGACTACTGGCTCGATCAGGCCGAGCCGGTCGAGGAGGATGCCGAGCCGGACGCCGGGCCCACCAGCCGCCCGACCACGCGCCCGGCCGGCCCAGGGGACGACGTCGAGCGCCCCGGCCCCTGCCCCGGGATCAACGCACTGCCGGGCGTGGTGAAGCTCTCGGACGGCCGCGTGCTGGCCGGCTGGGTCATGACCACGCCGTTGACGCCGTGGCTCGTATACGTCGACGGCGAGGGCCTCTGGCGGCGCGTGCCCCCGGCCGCGGCACTGGGCATCGAGGCGGTCGTCGTCCAGGAACGGCTCGAACTCCGCTGGCGATGGAAAGGCATGGGCGAGCCCGAGCGGGTCTACACGGGCAAGCGATACCCCTTCCGACGGCTGAAATGGCGATTCAACCTGGCGGACGGATCCACAATCACAGGAACCGTCAAGGGGCAACCTCTCTGGATTCGGTGCGGCGACGAGAAGCACGGCCCGTTCGTGCTCCACGAGCGGCAGAAGGGCGAGGACGACCAGGCGCTGGACAAGCTCGTGTACGTCGAGCACGTAATCCTGTCCCGGCGGGCGATGGGGGCGGCCCTGTCCGAGGGCGATTGACGGCGCGGGTCGGCTCGGGCGGAATTGCGAAAAGCCCCGCCCCACTTGACACGCCTGTTGCCGATGCGAATGATGACCCGCCCCGCCTTCGCGTGCGCCGTCGCAGCGGAGCCGGGCGTATGTCATGGCCAAATCGAGCAAGAAATCCCGATCCAAGGGCCGTTCCGGCGGCGGGGTCTCCGCCAAGGGCAAGAACCTCGTCATCGTCGAGTCGCCCGCCAAGGCCCGCACCATCAACCGCTACCTTGGCAACGAGTACGCCGTGACGGCCTCGATGGGCCACGTCCGCGACCTGCCTGAGAAGGAGCTGGGCGTAGACCTCGAGCACGACTTCGCGCCCACCTACCAGCCGCTGACCCGGAAGCGGAAGGTCCTGGCCGAGCTGAAGCGGCAGGCCAAGTCCGCCAAGGAGGTCTACCTCGCCACGGACCTCGACCGCGAGGGCGAGGCCATCGCCTGGCACCTGGCAGAGTCGCTCGGCGTGCCGTATGAGCGTATCCGCCGAGTCGTGTTCAACGAGATCACGAAATCCGCGATTCAGGACGCCTTCAGCCACCCGCGCGGGATCGACATGAACAAGGTGGACGCCCAGCAGGCGCGCCGCGTGCTGGATCGAATCGTGGGCTACAAGATCTCCCCCCTGCTTTGGCGGAAGGTCGCTCGCGGCCTGTCGGCCGGGCGCGTGCAGTCCGTGGCGGTCCGGCTCATCGTGGAGCGGGAACGGGAGATCGATGCCTTCGTCCCCGCGGAATACTGGCGGCTCAGCGGCGTATTCACGACCGACCTCGCGGGCGCAGACGCCTTGGCCGAGCGCTGGCGGGAGTTCCTCTCCCGGCGCGACGAGAAGGGCAACGGCCCGAGCCGTCAGGCCCGCCAGGACTGGCTCGCAGAGAACGGCGCCTTCGAGGCGGAGTTGATCCGCTGGAAGGGCGAGCGATTCCGCGCGGACAGCGCGGACGGGCCCGTCGAGATCGCCCGAGCCATGGGGCTGGAAATCGCCGAGGTCGAGCGGACGGAGGATCCCGACGGAAAGGGCCCGTCGCGGAACAAGGTCCGCGTCGTCGGGCGCGTCGGCGAGGGCGCCCCGGACTACACCGTCCGCCAGGTCAAGGAGCGGGAGACGCGATCCAAGCCCCCCGCCCCCTTCACGACCGCCACGATGCAGCAGACCGCGGCCGTGCAGCTCCGCTTCGCCGCCAGCCGGACCATGCGCATCGCCCAGCAGCTCTACGAGGGCGTCGACCTCGGCGGCGGCGAGGGCAGCGTCGGGCTGATCACCTACATGCGTACCGACAGCCGGAACCTCTCGCGCGAGGCCGTCGCGTCGACGCGTTCGCTGATCGGCGAGTGGTACGGCGACGCCTATGTGCCCGAGAAGCCCAACTACTACACCTCCGGGCAGCGCGCGCAGGAGGCACACGAGGCGATCCGCCCCACCGACGCCCGCCGCAGCCCCGAGGACGTCCGCAGCGCCCTGACGGACGAGCAATTCAAGCTGTATGAACTGATCTGGAAGCGGATGGTCGCCTGCCAGATGCCCCCGGCCGTGTGGAAGGTCACCGAGGCCGAGATCGTCGCCGAGACGCCCGTCGGCGAGGCGGTCCTCAAGGCGATGGGCCGGCGGCTGGGCTTCGACGGCTTCATGCGTGTGGCCGGCATGCCCAAAGGCGGCGAGCAGATGCTGCCCGCCCTGGACGAGGGCCGGACGCTCTCGCCGGTGGACATCGAGCCGACGCAGCACTTCACCCAGCCGCCGCCTCGGTACACGGAGGCGTCGCTGGTCAAGGCGCTGGAGGCCGACGGCATCGGCCGCCCGAGCACCTACGCCCAGATCATCCAGACCATCCAGGACCGCAACTATGTCGAGCAGATCAACCGGGCGTTCCACCCGACGGATCTCGGCATCGTGGTCACGGACAAGCTGGTCAAGCACTTCCCGCAGGTGCTCGATGTCCGCTTCACCGCCCACATGGAGGATGAGTTGGACAAGGTGGAGGAGGACCGGGCCGACTGGCACGAGGTTCTGCGGGCGTTCTACGGGCCCTTCGAGAAGCGGCTGGAGACGGCCCAGGAGGAGATGGTCCACGCCAAGGCGGAGACCGAGGAAAGCCAGTACGAGTGCGAGAAGTGCGGCAAGCCGATGGTCTATCGCTTCAGCCGCAACGGGCGGTACCTCGCCTGCACCGGCTACCCCGAGTGCACCCAGACGCACCCGGTGGACAAGCATGGCAACAAGGTCGAGCAGCCGCACGTGGACGTGGCCTGCCCGAAGTGCGGCGCCGCGATGATCCGCCGTCGCGGACGGTTCGGCACGTTCCTGAGCTGCTCGCGCTACCCCGAGTGCGACGGCATCGTCAAGCTCGACCGCAAGGGCAACGTCAAGCACCCGTCGCCCCCGCCGCTCCAGGTGGACCTCAAGTGCCCGAAGTGCGAGAGCCCGATGTACCTGCGGCGCGGCGCCCGCGGGCCGTGGCTGAGCTGCTCGACCTACCCGAAGTGCCGGGGCCGCCTGGGCTTCGCCAAGCTCCCCGACGAGCAGAAGGCCGACCTGGAGCGAAAGCTCGCCGCCCACGAGAAGGCCAACCCCCAGCCGACGCTCAAGACGCTCGACGACATCCCCATCGGCAGAAACCACGCCCCGCAGGAAATCCCGCCGAAGCCGGCAGGCGACGGGGCCGAATAGACCCGCCGCGACGCAACGTCGACGCTTTGTATGGCGATGCGACCGTGTTTCAGGAGAGCGCCGCATGCTGACCGGGCTGAACTGGCTGGAGAAGATCATGGCCGTCGGGGTGCCGCTCTTGGCCGTGGCGGCCGGGGTGCTCGGCGTGTCCACGCTGGTATTGTGGGTGCTGCGCACGATCCGGCATCGGCCCTCGCCCTCGCGGCGGTGGCGGCGAATCGTGGAGCGTACGGCCGTCGTCCTTCTCGGATTGGAACTGGTCGGCGGGCTCTATGCGTGGCGCGTCGAACCCTACTGGCCGGAGGTAACGATGGAGCGGGTCGCGGCGCAGCAGCTTCCCGGCGGGGCCGAGCCCTTTCGCCTGGTGCACATCTCCGACACGCACTGCGACGGCACAGTCCGCTTGGAGGAGGACCTTCCCGAAAGAATCGCGGCGCTGGAGCCCGATGCCATCGTCTTCACGGGTGATGCGGTCAACTCGATGGACGGGCTGAAGAACTTCCGCTCGCTCATGCGAGCGTTGATGGACATCGCCCCCGTGTACGCGGTCGCCGGCAACTGGGACGGCTACCTGCGGCTGTCCCCGCGCGAGATTTTCGAAGGCACCGGCGTGCGGCTGTTCGCGGGCGAGGCAATCCCTATCAACGGACCCGACGGGACTCTTTGGGTGGCCGGAAGCGCCGACCGGGATGTCGCCGGGCTCATCTCGGCCATTCGCGACGTTCCGCCCGAGGCCGTCGCCATCGCGGCTTACCACCGGCCCGACGCCATCTATGAGGCCGCAGGCGCAGGGGCCGACGTCTATCTGTGCGGGCACACCCATGGCGGACAGGTGGCGCTGCCGCTGTACGGCCCCCTGGTCACTCTCTCACGTTACGGCCGCCGGTTCGGGCGCGGGCGCCATCGGGTGAACGAAACCGTCCTGATGGTCAGCCGCGGCATCGGCATGGAAGGCAGGCGGGCCCCGAGGGTTCGGTTCTGCGCCCGGCCTCAGATCGGCGTGGTCGAAATCGTGCCGTCGGCCCCCGCCAATTGACGGGGCGGCAACATGCCGTCAGCGATGCCGCCGCCGGCCCCAATGCCGTCCGTACCGCCACGGGCGTCAGGACACGCCCGTGGTGCCCGGCCGCCCGGCCCTCAGGCCCGTTCACGGGCCTTGGCCCGGCGCAGGGCCACTCAGTCCTCAGGTCTCAGTCCTCAGGCCTCACGACTCGGGCGGCCCTCCCGGCGGCTGCCGAGTTCTGCCGAGTCCTGCCGCATTCTGCCGGGTCCTACCGGATTCTGCCAAGTTCTGCCGGATTCTGCCGGATTCTGCCGCAGTCTGCCCGGTTCTGCCGAACGCCGTTCGTCTTAAACGTCTCTATGGCAGGGACTTACTGATTCGGTACCCCACGGCCGCCGAATCCGATGCCTGTCAAGTAGAAAAAGACATCAGGACCGAGGACAAAAACCCAAGAACCCGGGCAGCCACCCGAACCCCCGCGCCTCGTCCTCCGCCCAGCCGACTCGGGCCTACCCGCCGACCGTCGAACCCCGGACGCCAAACGTCGAACCCCGAACGTCGAACGCCGACCGTCGAACGCACTACCCCTATTCACTTGTCAGCCCCACACTCCCGCACCCGATACTCGGCTGCGTATATGATAATCACATAACACGCGGCCGCGCCCATGTCAAGCGCGAAGCTTCCAGGGCACCCCCGGCACGGCGCGGACCGATCCCCCGGCGAACCCCGGCCGGGGTGACGCCAAGACGCCGACGCCCGCGCTGGTCCGGAGACAATCGCGTCATCCCTCCGGGATTCCGGCCGGAGCGGCCCCTGTTGCCGCAGCTTCCGGCCCGGCCTGGAATCGAATCGCCGCTCCCGCGGCCGGGCGTGGCGTTTCCGTCGCCCCTGCCGGGGCTCCCAACTCAGGCAGGCAGCTCTCGGCCCCCGGTCTCACGACCGGGGCTACCTTCTGCGGCCGCGGCCGCGACGCCGTTTGCAGCGAAGGTCAGTCCTGAGCTCGCCGAAGGGCACCGTCCTGAGCTTGTCGAAGGGCACCGTCCTGAGCTTGTCGAAGGGCACCATCCTGAGCTTGTCGAAGGGCGTCATCCTGAGCTTGTCGAAGGACGTCCCGCCTGCGATCTGTCCGCGCTGCGGCCCG
>CAZHEH010000010.1:0-22067 GCA_964531695.1 uncultured Planctomycetaceae bacterium
CCGGCTGAGAACCGTCCATGTCCGACAGGTCCATCGTGATGCTCGCGGCGTCCTCGGCATAGAAAACGCCGCGAGTCCTGTCCGGACTCATCAAGCAGTGGGCCGACGATGTGTCCTTTTGCGGCGTCAGCGTGTCGTCGAATCGGTCCCGCCAGAACGTAAAGCAGGTCTTGAAGTACTCGGGATGCGAGTACCGATCCCTGGACCAATCGCCCTTATTGCCGAAGATCGCGCTGACACCCCCGGCCATGTTGCACAGCCACATCTGCCGCCGGAGCGTCTCCTCTGAGCCGAGCCGCTTGATCCACCATCGCTCGTCGAAGGCGTGCGGCTTGTGTTCGTTGGACGCGACGCACTTGACCAAGTCCTCGTACGACGCCCCGCGGAACCAGTGCCCGCGCGAGTAGAAGTCGGCCTCCGGCCAATATGTGTACTTGATATTTCCACCTTGGTCGCGGGCGCCGAGCATGTGACGATAGGCCATGTGCTCGCGCAGATATGTGCCCCATCCGCGTAGCTCTTTCGTGTTGACGTGCTCGGGGTTGTCGTAGCCGTAGCCCATGATCCAGCCCGGCAATGGGCCCAGGCGAGCGCCGATGTACCGCAGCAATCGGCGTTCCTCCTTGGTGGCCGCGCCCGCCTTGCCGAAAGCGCGTCGGGCGCTTTGTCGCCGCCCGCTGTCCCCGCAATACCACAGATGCAACAGACCGTCCCGGGCATACGCACCCGAGATCATCTTCTCCAGAACGGCGAACGACCTCAGGTCTGGATCGCGCTTGTGAAACTTCGAGCCGCCGTCCCGGTCGACCCAGTACCCGGCCATGAAGACGAACACGCCGTTGAAGCCCTCGTCATCCATCCATACCTTGAGGTTCTCGTCGATCTCCTCGGCACTCCAGTTGAAGCTTCGCTTCTCGAACCCCATGCGGAAGTGCGGCACGAACGCGACGACCGCGCCGTCGTTGCCCTGACGGCGCGCCCACTTGTTGCCGATATTGGTTACAAAGCCATATGCCTCCGCGTCCGGATTCGGCCCGACCGTGACGGTGCCGCGCTTGCCGTCCAACTCGGGATCCTTGGTCGTGCCCTTCTCGCCATCTGCCCGCGTGACGAAAGCCCATTCGCCCGTCCGCGTACCCGTGAAGCGGAATTTCCATGTGTCCTCCCCCCCGTAAAACATCTCGGTGGTGCGCGTCTCCTCCCCGGACTCGTGGGTGAATATCACCCTCGCAACCAGATCAAACGGGTTGCCCTCGTAAGAGTCGTTCGCGAGTTCCCATTCGAGCGTGGGCGACCAAAGCGACGTCTTGCTGTCGCCGAACTCCGCGGGGGAGATCAGGCCGGCCGTACCTCCGTCATCCGCGCCCGTGGCCGCGATCCCGACACCGCCAAACACCACGAGCCATACCCAAGCTGCTCTTGACCAAATACTGTCCATGGCGTCCACCTCTCGATCCATACTCATTACGATCATCCGCCCGGCGAAGCGGCCGCAACTCCGGGGCCGTCACGGGAGCCATGGCCCGCGCCGCCGACACCATGCCGACGATCGGGCGGGTCTTGGCCGATGCAGTTGACACAACTTCGAGCATGATCTCGCCGGCTCGACGGTTACGTTCGGCGAAGACTCTACTTCGCCATCACCGCCGCGCCCCAGGTGCTCGGCCTCTTGAAGCCCTGGTCCTTGTTCTTGTCGGCCAGGAACTGCGCCGCCGGCTTGCCGTCGTCGACAATGACTACGTTGAAGCCGATCTTGGACCCGGATTCCATATTCGCCGGCGAGAGCAGCTTCGCCGGGATCATGAACTCGACGGCATAGCCCTGGGTGGTCTTCGCCCAGGCCGCCTTGATCAGGTTCTGGCGGGGCCGGTCGTATCCCCAGACTTCCACGGACGCGTCCCCTCGCTCCCCCTCGGCCGTGGGGCCGACCGTCAACTGGAGCGTCTTGCCGTCCTCGTCCGCGCGGGCGAAGTCCTTCTCGATGAAGATCTCCAGGCAATCGGCCTTGTACAGGTCGTACGAGGCGCCCTCGACCGAGTCATCCACAATTACGGCCGAGCCGCAAAGCCCCTGCTCGCACCAAGCGAATCGCACGCCGCTGGCCTTGACGCCTTCCAGTGGCATCGGCAGCGAGCCCACGCCTTCCCAGTCATCCAAATCAGCGTCGATGGCGATCTCGCGCGGGGCCGGAGGAAACCCAAGGGGGTCGGCAACGGTGCCGGCCCCCTCAATCGAACCGTCGCCGACCGGCGGACTCGCCGGGTGTCCATCCGTGGAGAGCACGTAGATCTGCTCCACGGCTTCCCGGCCGGGCAGCGCCCGGCCGTCGCGGAAGCAGCGTGCCCGAACCTTGCGGCTCTCCGTCAGCGTGACGGGCCGCTCGTAGAGCATCGACTCGCCGTCGGGCGCCGTGCCGTCCAGCGTATACCGGATACTCACATCCGGGCTTCCGCCGTCTTCGACCCGGACCTTCATGGTTATCGATGCAGAGCCGTCGGTCGCCCTGCCGCCTTCGGGGCCTTCGATCTCCACCGACCAGCGGGCGCCGCGGCT
This sequence comes from uncultured Planctomycetaceae bacterium, assembly GCA_964531695.1. Classification (GTDB taxonomy): domain Bacteria; phylum Planctomycetota; class Phycisphaerae; order SM23-33; family SM23-33; genus JAGXKT01. The sequence goes on from CAZHEH010000010.1 coordinate 2,554, forward strand.
CAACGCCTCATCCGGTATCCGCTCCTTCTCGAGACCCGGGCCCTTCCACATGACCTGAAGGCCCTCGCCGCCGCGGCTTTCGAAGAAGCCGACGCGTATGCGGTGCTTCCCCGCCTTCAGGTTGATCCGGCCGGCCGCCGTCAGCATGCCGTGCGGCAGGTCATTGTCCACGACCAGTTCCTCGCCGATATACAGAACGCTGCCATCGTCGGAAGCGGTGTAGAACGTGTACATGCCGTCTCGCGGCACCTCGACGTATCCGTCGAACCAGAGCGCGAAGTTGTCGTCGGCCGAAGCCATCTCCAGCCCGAAGTTCTTGGCAAAGCCCGTCTTCTTCGGCTCCAACTCGTCGGGGTCCGGAACAGCGCCCCACGCGCCCTCGTAGTAGCGGTACCGCAGACCCGGCGTGGTGGCCTCCACGCGATCGGGCTCTCGCGGGCGGACGAAACGGTAGGTCTCCTCGCCGACGCCGCCGCCCTGCCGACCCCAGAAGCACCTCGCCTTGACCGTCGTGGTCTCGCTCAACTTGAACGGCCCGGAGTAACGCTTCGAGGCCAAGGTCGGCTCGCTTCCGTCCAGCGTGTACCGGACGGCAACCTCATCGCTCGCCACGCCCTCGGGCAGCTTCAAAGCAACGGTGACTTCCGTGCCGTGAGACCACACGTCGCCTTCAGGGAAGACTTGCGGCCAGCGGCGGCGCATGCGGTCGTCGATCGTGGCCTCTTCGTTGATCGCGCTGTACAGGCCGAGGTTGAGGTTGTTCGGCCGGACGCGGAACTCCTTGACCTGATCCCCGCGGATCTCAATGCCTTGCAGCCCACGTGCCTTTCCGCCGGCCCAGGCGTACTGGAAATACGTGGCCGTCAGGGACGCATCCTTTGTGATCCAATAGGGCACGCCCCGAGACATGTCCACGCCCGGCAGCGGCGGCGCTCCGTGCCATTGGTAGTCCGTCGGCCCGAAATGGTCCCGGAAGAAACCACCCAGGATCTCGGTCTTCCCGCCGTCGGTGGTCACGGCATGCACGGCCGGGGCTTCGGTCTTGAACCCCAGCACGCAGACGTCGGCGCCGTGATTGCGGATGTAGGTACACGGCAGTTTGCCGTCCCCGAAGGGGTTGTTCTCCATGTTGCACTGGCGGACGACGACCTTCGCCGGGGCGACGAACGTCGAATAGCCCATGCCCTCGTCGATGAAGATCTTCCGCGCCTCGGGTGTGTTGCGATAGCCCATGTAGCGTGTCGACTGGAAGTACACCGTCCGCGGCGTGGCAATCTCGGCGCCGATCGCGCCTCCGTTGGCGTTGATCCATTCGACGGAAATCGGGTGTTCCCCCTCTCCCTCGAAGCGCAGCACGGGCTTGTCGGCCTCGACGAACTCCCGGCCGGGACCGTGAATCGTCGTGCCGAAGCCGAAGCCGATCATCCGCCGCACGTTGCCGCGAACCCGAATCGTGTCGCTGACGTTGTAGTCTCCGCCCGGCACGAAGAACAACGTTCTCGCGCCCGAGTCGATTGCGGCCTGAATCGTCTCGGTGTCGTCCTCGGCCGAGTCATCGACGACTTTCCATCGGGACCGGGGCTCCTCGAACACCGGCGGCGGGCTCTCCGCCAGGCGCAGCGCTCGCATAGGAGTGCCTCGATAGACCCGGTGCTTCTCGCCAAATACCTTTTCGTCGATGGAGGCGCCCGGAACGGCCCGGCCCCCCATCTTCAACGCGGAGCGGTAACCCTCCGTTCGAATATGGCTCAACAGACCCGCGCCCTTGACCTGCTCGATGGCGCAGTGCTCGCGCGAGCCGCCGGTGAGTTCCGCGCCGATCATCGCCAGATTGGCGATGCCGCCGTCGTTTCGGACCGCGGGCACCTTGTTCTCGCTGACCAGGTTGTGGATCGTCACCGGGAAGCGGTTCAGGATCCCCACCTCATTCTGGTTTCTCAGCGTGATGTCCACGAGCGTCCCGTGCGAGACATTGCCCGTAGTCTTGATGCCGATGTCAAAGCCCTCGATCGTGACGCGCCGCAGCATGCCGGGACCGAACTCCGTGGAGGACAGATCGATCCCCACCGGTCCGCTGCCGTCGCCCGAACGAACCACCACGTCGCCGACGTACCCGTAGTTGTGGGTCGTGTATTCGATTCCCACGGCGCCGGGGTTGCCCTTGCCGGTGTCTACGGTCATATCCAGGATGTAGTTCCCGAACGCGGCATTGGCGCGGCTGTCCCGGCCGTACTTCGCCTTCGTATGAGCCGCCCACAGGACCGGCTTCGATTTGCCCCTGCCGAATCCGTCGCATTTATCCTTGAGCTTGATGACCGTCTTGTCCGCGCCGTCGCCGACGAACCAGGTTCGCCGCCCCCAGCCGATGGTGTCACTGACGACGTACGTTCCCTCGGGAACGTAGATGACCATGTACTCGAAGGGATCCGCCTTGCGTGCCGCCAGGGCTTTCCGAAACGCCGCGGTGTCGTCGGTGACCCCGTCGCCCTTCGCGCCCAGGTTCTTCACACTCCGCCACTCGCAGTACCTCTGACTCTTAGGGAAATCCTCAGGCCGTACCGGCGTCGCGGCGAACACGCACGAAGCGAATGCCGCGACCACGCACAGCGTCAGGACCGTTGATCCCATCAGCTTTCTCATGGCTCGTTCCTTATTCTTGAGTTACGGTATCGGAAGTCTCACACGTTGCCGATTGTCAGCGGCCTTTGCGATACCCAACGCAGGTGCAGGTTTCAGTCCACGTCCGCGCAGTACGCCGAAGCACGCAGCCGGTGCTTCATGATCTCGATCGCTTTGGCCATATCCAGTTTCGTCACCAGCTTCTCGGGGGTCGAATCCCCGAATGATACGTTCTTCCACGTGCTGTGAAGGTCAATGTCGGGCAGGACAAGCCCGCCTTCGTCCATGTCCCGGAACGACACGCCGTTCAACGACAGTTCCTCCTCCATGCACGCGATGCTGATCCTGCCGAGAAGCTCTCGGTAGGCCGCGGTCTGACGCTCGCCCTCCACGCCGCGGATGTGATCGCCGAAGCCCTCCTTGCCGTGCGAGCAGAAGACCAGGCGTGCGGCATCCGGGTCAGCGCTGTGCGTCTCAATCCGCGCGCCGGGCCCGACGCGGAGACTGACGTACGACGGCCAGTCGGCCGTGTCCGCCCCGTCCCACCACGGCGCGATCCGCTCCTCCTCATAGCCGATCTGGCGAATCGTGCCCTGCCAGTCCGTGCTGCTCAGCCCGACGTAGCAGTTCCTCGCGATCGGACGGTACGGTCCGCCGGCCCGAAGCGTGCCGAATACGGCCATGTCGTCCATCGCAAGGTAGTTGCTGTGCTTGGCCAGAATCGCGCCGTCCTGCATCTGGATGACCGCGTCCCGGAAAATCGTCTGCGTGCATCGCGGGCCGATCGACAGCAGACTGTCCTCCGAGACGATGAGCACGCCGCGGATGAACTGCGTCTCGTCGCCGGTGCGCGCGGACCCGATCAGCTCGACCGACGCCTTCGGGTCGTCCTTGCGGAAGACCAGCTTCCGGGCGAAGTGCTTGCCCCGGAAGTAGCCCGGCTTGCCGGCCTCCGCCCCGTCATTCGTAATCTTGCGTATGTCCTGTGCCTCGGGCATCCGGGGCCCGCCGACGATGAATGTGTGCTTGACGCCCCGGATCGTGGCCTGCCCCCCGCCGTCGAACTCGGCGTGCTCGGAGACCCAGACATTGCCGTAGCCCCCGTCCAGCTTGAAGGTGAGACCGCCGTTGGACTCGACCGTCACGTGCCGCGGCCTGGCCGAACCGAGATCCTTGTTGACAAGGCGAACCGAGTACCGCTTGCCGGCCGCGGGAATGAGCATATCGACGTGGGGGCCGACGATCGCCTTGTACTTGGTGGGACGGAACGTCGGCGGCCGACGCGATTCGTACTCGTAGGGCACGAACGCCCCAACCCGTTCGCCGTTCATGAGCCAGTTGCCCGGCTGCCCGAATCGCCCGGTCCTGCCGGGCTTCGCCCAGACCATCAGCCGCTTGGGCTTCTCCCACGTCTCCGTCGTGTAGGCGGGCTTGTGCCCCTCAGCGGGCGGAGCGTCCGGCCATTCGACCTGTCCAAGGAGCTTCCTGTCCTCTTCCGTCAGCTCACGCTTCGGGTTCAGCTCCTCGCGCTCGCAGTCTACCGTCAGCGCATGGACGTGGTCCTTCAGGAACGACCGCACCGTCGCTAGACGCGGCGAATAGACGATCAGGTGGTCATCCATATCGAACTGCACGGCCAGTTTGCCGGCGACCTCCGTCCCGTCCACCAGCTCGATGGTGCAGGGCTTCAGCTCCAGTTCCGGTCCGTCATCTGATCGGGCGTACGCCGCCGCGGATATCAGAACGCCGACGGCGGATATAAGCATAACCCTCGTGCAGCGATTCATCGGCAGTTTCTCCGTGGACTGTGCCGCGGCGGAATTATACTGGCTAGAGACGTATGCGTCGCCATTCCTCATGCGGTCTTCGGGCGCATTGAACTTGAACCCTTCGAGCGCCTGGGCGCCAACTGCCCCGGCCCTCACTTATCTTCTTCCGGCAACGAGTCAAAGAGGTCTTCCTTCGGAGCGGCGTTGTCGGTCCCGAAAAAGACATTTTCCCAACGCTCTTGTATCTCTGGATGGGCGAGATGAATGCCACCGCGATGCACATCGTCGAAGGATACGGCGTTCAGTGTCAGTCTCCCGTGCACTTCAATCTCAATCTTTCGGGGAAAGGCCATGTAATCCTTGCCGCTTTCGCTCTTCATGCGGGCCCGTTGCCACGTGTTCTCGCGTTCGTGCCAGTGGATCACCAATCTGGTCGTCCGCGGGTCGTCGGTGTGAACCTGCACATCCGCGTCCGGTCGGAAGACCAATCCCGGCGCCGCCCGTTTGACCGACGGCCCATCCATGTCGTAGTGGGAACGGTCCTTGAAGCTGATTCCCAGGATGCAGTCTTTGGTTATGGGATGCTCCTTTGTGCCCGCCTCAATGCGCCCTTCGACGATCAAGTCATTGTCGTAATACACAGAGTTGCTCGTCTTGCAGAACATGCTGCCCGAGTGCAATCGAAGCACCGCCTCCTCGCCGATTCTCTGAGTAGATCGTTTGCCGGGCATCAGTTGCGCTCCCGGCGCCACGATGGTAACTCCCGAGGGCATTTGCAGGTCGTCGCTGGTCTGTGTCGTGCCGACAAACTCCACCGAGGCATCTCGGACCTTTTGCACGCGGAGGTACTGGGCAACGCTATAGCCGATTCCATTAACGTACTTTGTTGCGGGGTAGCCTGCCTGCAGGGCGTTGTTCTGTTCGGCAGTAAAAGGCGGCTTGTCGTTGAGGAAGAACGTGTCGCGGTCGCCCTTGAGCGCGATGGTGTAGCGCACTCGCAGTCTGCCAAGACGAACAATACGCACATTGCCCGTAACAGTCAGAGTGCTGGTATTCAGCTTGGCGTTGTTGCCGATGCTGATGTGCCGCGCTTTGAAGCCACCTCGATTGCGGCTGCTGTACCTGACCGTGTAGGATGCGCCGGCGGCGGGAAGAACGATATCGGTGTTCAGATCAAAGGCATCCCCGTCCGCTCTCCGCTTCTCCTTGTCAAACTGCATCGAGACCAGCTCTTCACCGTTGAGCATCCAGTTCCCCGGTTCTTCCAACCTCCCGCTTTCTCCCGGTTTGGCCCAGATCAGCAGTTGTTTTGGCGGCCCCCATGTTTCCATAGTATACGCCGGCTTGCGACCCGCTTCGGGCGGCTCGTCAAACCAGGGCACGCGGCCCAGCAGTTTCCTGTCCTCTTCCGTCAGCTCGCGCTTGGGGTTCAGCTCCTCGCGCTCGCCGTCTACCGTCAGCGCATGGACGTGGTCCTTCAGGAACGACCGTACCGTCGCCAGACGCGGCGAATAGACGATCAGGTGGTCATCCATCTCGAACTGCACGGCCAGCTTGCCCTCGACCTCCGTCCCGTCCACCAGCTCGATCGTGCAGGGCTTCAGCTTAAGCTCCGGCGCCTCGTCGTCCGCCATCCCGGCGCGCGCACAGATAGAAACCACGGCCACGTACGCCATCACGATTCGCATCGCGTTCCGTTGCATATTCCTATGCCTCAATGCAAGCTCTCCATGCTAGTGACTCAGCATACCGGCCGAGATATCCCTCTTCTCGTCTTCATTGAGCTCGCGGAACTGTACGCGAAGCCGCTCGCCCCAGCCCTTTTCGCGATACACGACCTTGATCCGATGTTTGCCCTCCGACAAGCCGACCGTGCCCCAGCTGGTCCACTGGTCCTTGTTGTTGGCGATGACCCGCTCGCCGCTGATGTACAGGTCGCAGATGTCTTCCTTCCCCGTGGAGACATAGAAGGTATGCACCCCCGATTCCGCCAAGTCGAGCCACCCCTCGAACACGATCGCGAAGTTGTCGCGGCGGTGCTCGACGGCGTCGAGAGCGACTTCCGTCGCCACTCCCGTTGCCTTCGGCGACAGCTCGTCGAAATCGGGCGTATCATCCCACTCCCCTTCGTAATAGCCGTAGGAGAGGCCCGGCGAGGTCTCGCTTGGCTCCCCCGCTTCCCTCAGGGGCATGTCGCCGGCACCGATAAACTTGATTTCGGCCTCGGCCGTGTCGCCGAGTTGCTTGCCGTCCTTGAACCCGCCGGCCTGGATGACGGCATCCTCGCGGATGGCGAACGGGGCCTCGTAGAGCTTCGAGCTTGCCGACGGGGCGGAACCGTCGAGAGTGTAGCGGGTCTCGATGTCCAGCGTCTCGTTCGAGAGACGTACGGTCACCGGCTCGCCCTCAGGATAGTGCCCGGCCGGCGTTTCGATCGTCGGTGTGCCCGGATTCCTCGTATAGAGGGTCATCCCGGCATAGAAGCTAGAGGATCCTCCACCGGCCTCCGCCTCTTCGCGGTATTTGGCCAACTCCCGGCTTGCTTCCTCGCTCAGAGACAGCTTCCGGAACAGCGCATCCCCCTCGGCCCGGCTGTGCTCACCATAGCCGATCCGCTCCCAGTCGTGGCGGGCGTCCGGGTTCAGCATGCGGATGTCGCCCTCGCCGAACCAGTCCAGCGTGACGTCGGTCAGCCGAACGTCACCCAGAAAAACCATGTTGGTGGTCCGCTCGGATTCGGCGATCTCGTCGAAGTAGCCGCCTTTGGTACCGTCGTCCGAGCCGGTGTCGGTAATGCCGTGCCAAGTAATGACCAGCTTCGTCCGGCCCGGATTGGCGCTGTGCACTGCGAACTTCGCGTGCGGGGCCATCGTCAGCCCCTGGCCGTACGTGGAGGCCGACGTTCCGTTCAGACGGAACCCCGAGGGGTCGGGCATTCGGTCCGATTTGGGATACGTGCCGCCGGAATCCTTGATGCTCAGCCCGAGGTAGCAGTTCCGGGTAATGGGCTCTTCGGGGGTGCCGATAAGGAAGGCGCCCTTGAGCCGCATGTCGTCCTTGTACAGTTGGTTGCCGTTCTTGCCCAGGACAGAGCCGGACTTCATGATGAACGTGGCATCCCGACCGATCGTCTGCGAGCACCGGCCGCCGATGGACACCACCGTGTTCTCATCGAGGATCGTCACGCCGCGGACCCAATGCGTTTCATCTCCGGACCGGCACGACCCGATCAAGGTGATCGACGCGACGGCATCGTCCTTGCGAACGATCCATTTTCGCGCGAAATGCTTGGCGGATTTCATCAACTTGCTGAACTCCTCCGGCGTGGCCGGAGGGCCGCCGGTAAGCGGCCGGCCGTTGACGAAGAACGTGTGCTTCGCGCCGCGCAACACCGCATTGCCGCCACCGTCCAGATCGCCTTCCTGGGCGACCCAAAGGTTGCCGTACACGCTATTGAGATTGCGGTGCAGCGAGGCGTTGGTCTCGACCGTGATGTGTCGCGTCAGGTACGAGCCGCCCCTGTCACGCACGCTGTAGCTTCCCCGGGCAACCGGCATCAGAATGTCCGTGTCCTTGTCGAGGTCCGTAACACTTCGACCCCGATGCCAGGACGGCCCGGACCATATCTCGGTCTTGCCCAGTGTCGTGGCGGGACGGCCGTTACGCAGCCAGTTCCCCGGCTCGCTGAAACGCCCGGACTTCCCCGGCCGGGCCCAGACCATCAGCCGCTTGGGCTGCTCCCACGTCTCGGTCGTGTACGCCGGCTTGCGGCCCTCGGCCGGCGGCTCATCCGGCCATTCGAGCTGCCCCAGGAGCTTGGTGTCCTCGTCCGTCAGCTCGCGCTTCGGGTTCAATTCCTCCCGCTTGCCGTCCACGACCAGCGCGTGAACGTGGTCCTTCAGGAAGGATCGCACCGTCGCCAGACGCGGCGAATAGACGATGAGGTGATCGGGCAGGTCGAACTGCACTGCGAGTTCGCCCTCGACCTCCGTGCCGTCGACCAGTTCGATCGTGCAGGGCGTAAGCTCCAGCTCCGGGGTCTCCTCCGCCGCCAGGGTCGAAGCGGCCAAAACGAGCAGGCATCCAATCAGCACAACAGCTCTTCTCGTTTCATTTTGCATGCGTCATTCCTCGATGGGGGTTTGCGTCACTTGGCCTCGGCTTCGCTGTACCATTCGTCGGAGACGATGGCCTTGCGGGGCGCATCGGGCCATTGTGCGATCACGTCGTCCCGATCGCACTGACAACGGTCACCGAACGTCACGTTCTTCCAGTCCCTGACGACGGACGGGTCTTCCAGCATCAGACCGTCGCGGGCCAGATCATCGAACTCCACGTTTTCCAGCATCACCTCGCGGCCGATGCCGAGGGTAATCCACTCCGGCATTTCCTTATAGCCGTCCAGACGACCCTCATACCAATCATTGTGTCGGCGGTGCCAACGGATGACCAACTTGGCCTTGTCCGGATTCCTGGTGTGGGCGACGATATCGGCGCCGGGCGCGATGACCGCGCCGGGCACGCGGCCTTCCAGCGTACCGTCGCTGGGATCCGTCGAGCCCTCGAAGCCGGCGGGCGCCTTGAAGCTGATCCCGAAGTACGCGTTTTCCGTGATCGGATGATCCTCCGTGCCCGCCTCGATGCGGCCGTTGATGACCGCATCCATCGAGCCCTCGCTGTACTTAAAGCCGTACCCGGAACCGGGGGCATTGTGGGCCTTGCCGTACTCCGCACCGGACATCAGCCGCAGCGTCGTGCCGCGACGGAAGTGCTGCTTGGAACGGGTTCCCGCCCAGAGCTGGCTGTTCTCCGCCACGATGGCCGTGCCTTGGAACAACTGGAAGTCGTCGCTGCTCGTAACGGTTCCGACAAACTCGATGGAGGCGTCCCCGGCCTTGCGCACGCGCAGGTACTGCGCGACGCAGTAGCCGTCGTATCCGGGGCCGGGGTGCTCTTTCGGGATGATATACCCGCGGCGAACGACCTCGACGCCGGGTGATTCCGGCGTCAGCGACGGCTGATCGTTCAGGAAGAACGTGTGCTTGTCGCCCTTCAGGCGCGTCGAGTAGCGAGTGCGGTAGTAGCCGCCCCGCGCGACCCAGACATTTCCGTGCAAGGACGTCAATGCCGCGGCTTCGAACTTCGCCTTGTGTTCGACGGTAATGTGCCGGCACGGGAACTTACCCGAGCGGCGGCAGTGATACTTCTCCGAGGCAGCCGGTACCAGAATGTCCGTGTCCGCCTGCCACCACGAATCCTTGAGCTTCCCGTCGTCGACGCTGTCGGAGTCGGGCTTGGCCTTGCCCCCGACCTCGACAATGATCCAGTTGTCCGCCGTGGTCAGCATCCCGCTCGTGCCCGGCTTCGCCCAGACCATCAGCCGCTTGGGGGCATGCCAGGTCTCCGTGGCATACGCCGGCCGGCGTCCGGCTTCCGGGGGCGCGTCGGGCCAGTCCACACGGCCGAGCAGGTGCCGATCCTCATCCGTCAGCTCGCGCTTGGGGTTCAGCTTCTCGCGCTTGCCGTCCACAGTCAGCGCGTGCACGTGGCCCTTCAAGAACGACCGGACCGTGGCCAGACGCGGCGAGTAGACGATCAGGTACTCGTCCATTTCAACCGACGCCAGCTTACCGTCGACTTCACTGCCATCGACCAATTCGATTGTGCAGGGATCGAGTTGAATGGACGACGCTTCTTCCGCCGCCGTTGCGGGCGCGGCGAGAAGCAAGCTTGTCAGCACAATTCCCAAACACGCAATTCGATACATATCTCTTGCCTTGAGAGAGCCGTTCCGGCGCATCAGTGCTTCAAGACCCCGGCCGGGATCGCCTGCTTGTCGATGCCCGGGCCCTTCCAATGGACCTCCAGGCCCTTGCCGCCGCCGCCCTGGAAGAACTCCACGCGGATCCGGTGCGGGCCCTTGCTCAGCGTGACCGTGCCGCTGCGCTCCTGCATGCCGTGGGCGCCGTCGTTGTCCACGACCTTCTTGCCGTCGATGTACAGCGCGCTGCCGTCGTCGCTGGTGGTGTAGAACGTATACTCCCCGGCCGTTGGAACCGTCAGATAGCCGCTGAACACGAGGCCGAAGTCGCTGCCGCGGTCGGTCACGTCCATCTCGATCCGCTCGGTCGTGCCGCTGTCGGCAGGGTCGAGCTCGTCGAACGCCGGCAGTGCGCTCCAGCCGCCCTCGTACAGGCGGTAGACCAGGCCCGGCTTGGCGTCGTCCAGGCCGCTCAGGAAGATGAACTTGGACATGGCCGGCTTGCCCGGCAGCGGCTCGCCGTCTCTGAAGCAGCGGGCCCGCACGGTCGTGTCCTTCTCTATTGCAAGCGGCTCTTCGTACACCGCCGACGTGGCGGTGGGCTCCGTTCCGTCCAGCGTATAGCGGACCTCGACGCCATCGGTGTCCGAATTGCTGCGAACATCCATGCGGACCCGCACCGGCCGACCCTTCTCCTGCAGGCCCCCGTCGGGTGAGATCGTCGCATGCCACTGCAATGGGCGGCGCAAGGCCTCGGCCGGAATGGGTTGCCGATCCATGTCCGGACCCTCATGAAGCAACTCCAGTCGACTGCCTTGGAGGATGGCCTGGATCTTGAGGGTATACAGGCCCGGCTGAAGACGGAGGAGGCCGGAGAGACGAACGTCATCCTCGGCCACGCGATACCACGCGTGCTCGAAGACGGGACGGCCCGCGAGCCACATGCGGGCGAAGTTGCCTTGCGCACTGGGCTTGTCCGTCACCGCCTCGAAGCGGTAGATTCCGGCTTCGTCAATGTCCAGGTACCCCGTGAACTGAAGAGCCGCCGGCTTTCCGCCCGTGTAGCTCAGGTCGACGTTCTTGACCCCGGAGCGGTCCTTGGGGGACTTGTCAAAAACGCCGTATGACGTATGCCAATGCGCTTGGCCGAAGTACGTCAATTCCAGGCCCTGTTCCGTCTTGCCGGAGGCGTCGGCTTCCGCGACTTCCGGGATCGTGATGACGTAGTTTGCCCCGGCCGGAGGGCCGAGACGCTCGCGGTCCTTGAAGCAACGGGCCCTGACGACCGTCGTCTCCGTCAGCGTTATCGGCCCGTCGTAGAGCTTCGCATCCGCTTCGGGAACCGTGCCGTCCAGCGTGTAGCGGATGCGCCCGCCGTCGCAGGGCTCGGCCGTCAGCGTCACGCGCACGGTGTCCCGGCCTTTCACGTAGACTCGGGGGATCGGCGAAAGCTCGGGCACCGGCGCCTCTTCGGGATAGCGCCACTCCCCCTTCTCCAGATGGCTTTGAATCGGCGCGAACAGATCAGCCGATTCAGCTTCGTTGTGTTCTCCGAAGGATGCCGCCTCCCACTTCCGACGCATGTTCATGTCGGCCAGCAGAATGCCGCCCCGCCGGAAGTAGTCGAACACCACGGCGTCCAGGTCGAGGCCGCCAGCATCCTCCACCGCCATGCTGATGTACTTGCCCTCGTCGCGTTGATCGTTCGTGACGACCATCCGGGCCTCCGCCGCATCCGTCGTGTGGACCTCAAGGGTCGCGCCGTCCGAGAGAATGAGGCGAGGCAAGAGGCCTTCCTGCGGGTGCTCTAGAGTCGGCACGCCAACGTAGCAGTCGGACTTGAGCGGGAACTTCCGCGAGCCGCCGCGCAGCGTCCCGCGCAGGATCATGCGATAGTCGTTTTCCTCGTTCGCCCTGCCCCAAGACGACGTGCCCCGATAGGCGACAATGCCGCCGGAGCGCAATTCGATGACCGCGTCGGGGGCGACGGTGAAGGGCGTATCGGAGGCGTACATCAGCATCGCGTCCCGGCCGACGATCACGGTTCCGGTAAGCGCCTTCATGTGGTACTTGGCGGCCAGCGGTCCGAACAGATGCACGGAGCCCTTGCCCTTATCGAAGTAGACTTCATGCGCGAAGATGGTCTGGAGATAGGACAGGCCCGAACCGACCGGCTCGGGCGCCAGGCCGGGATGGTCCACGTTGTTGATGATGAACGTGTGCTTATCTCCGGTGAAGCGGATCCACTTCCGGCCGGACATGCATCCCCTGCCGCCCCGGTTCCACAGATTCCCCGTCATACGGCTGAGGTTACGCGGCCGGAACAGGGCGTTGACGTCCGTCGTCAGGTGCCGGCATTGCAGTGCGATATTCGCCTTCTCCGAACCGTACACGATTCGATAGGTCTTCCTCGATACGGGAATGAGAACGTCCGTATCCGTGTCGAACAGGGCAGTGACATCCTTGCTCTGCCCCGAGTCCTCGTCGATGACGAAGGGCTCGCGCGGCGTGTATTCGAACGACTCAACGGGCCGGCCGTTCAGCAACCAATTGGACGGGTTCTCCGCGCGCCGGTTCTCCACGCCCGGGTTCGCCCAGACCAACAGCCGCTTGGGCGCGTCCCATGTCTCCGTGGTGTAGGCCGGCTTGGGACCCTCCGCCGGCGGCGCGTCCGGCCAGTCCATTCGTCCGAGCAGCTCGCGGTCCTCCTCCGTCATTTCGCGCTTCGGGTTCAGCGCCTCCCGCTTGCCGTCCACGGTAAGAGCGTGAATGTGATCCCTCAGGAAGCTGCGCACCGTTCCCAAGCCCGGCGAATAGACAATCAGGTGGTCGTCCATCTCGAACTGAACGGCGAGCCGGCCCTCGACCTCCGTGCCGTCGAACAACTCGATCGTGCACGGCTTGAGTTCCAGTTCCGGCGTATCCTCTTCCGCGCCGGCCGCGGGCCCGGCCAGAAGAAGAACGCACAGCGCCGGTACAATCGCTTTCCGCGAAGCTCTATTCATGGCTCACTTCCTCAGCTCGTGTCTTGCGTTCAGTGGCTCAGCATTTCGGGTGTGACGTCGCGCTTCTTGGTATCCCCCAGCTCGCGATAGCTCAGGCGAAGCTGCTGGCGCCAGCCGCCGTCGACGAATGACACCTTCATCGCATGCTTGCCCGCCTCCAGACCCAGCAGCCCTTGGCCGTGCAGATGACTCAGACCATTCTCGATGACGGTCCGCCCCGCGATCTCCACACGACAGGCGTCCTCCTTGGCCGTGGCCGCGTAAAACGTGTAGAGCCCCGGCTCGGGAATCTCGATGAATCCCTCGTAGAGGATCGCGAAGCCGTCGCCCTTCCGGATCGCGTTCGGGTCGAGGTCCTTGGCCGTGCCGGTCCGCGCCGGCGTGAGCTTGTCGAAATCGGGCAACTCCTTCCACTTGCCCTCGTAATACTTGTAGGCGAGTCCGGCCGCCGTGGAACCCGTGTCCGTGCTGCGGCGCTCGACCTTCTCGGGAGATACGAACTTGAATTCCGCCCGGACCGTGTCGCCGTACTGCTTTCCGTCTTTGAAGGCGCCGACCTTGACGACGGTATCCTCCGTGACGGTGAAGGGCTCCTCGTAGAGCGTCGAGCTTGCCGTCGGGTCGTCGCCGTTCAGCGTGTAGCGGATCTCCAGCTCCTTCATCTCGCTCGACAGCCGCACCCTCACCGTCTCGCCTTCGGCGTACCACCCGCCGGGGGTCTCGATGATCGGCGTGCCCGGGTTCTTGGTGAACAGCCCATGGGACGTGTACTCCTCGCCCTTGGCGGCGGTTTCGATGGGGTAGGAATACGCGCCGCGACCTTCCATGGTGGGCTCGTACTCCTGGTAGAGCTCCTCCGCCGGGCCGGCGTTGTTCTCGCCGAAGTACACGTGACGCCACGAGTCCTTCATACTCATGTCCTGGAGCTTGATGCCACCCGCTTCGATATCCCGGAACACGACGCCGTCGAACTGAACGTCGGCACCCTTCCAGAACACCAGGTTGATCCGCCGGGGAAGCTCCTCGTACGCCGCCCACTTTTCGGGCTCCTTCTCCGGATTCGGGAGGTTCCCGCTGTCGCCGGCGCCGTCCTGCTGGTGGCAGCAGAACACGAGCTGCGCCTCGGTGGGGTCGGCACTGTGGACGCGGATCCTGCCGGTCGGGACGACCTCGAACCCGCGGAAATCGACGCGCTTGCCTACCTCCGTCCACATCCGCCCGGAAAAGAGCGTCTCGTGGTCCTTGAAGCTGATGCCGATGTAGCAGTCGCTCTCCAACGGGCGCTCCGGCGTGCCGGCCAACAGCGTCCCCACGATCATCATGTCCTGCTTGTGGAGCTGGTTGCCGTGCTTGGCCACCACCGCCCCGGACGTCAACTGCAGAACGCCCTCCCGCCGCACGCTCTGGCAACACCGCGGGCCGATGAGTACGGTCGTGTACTCAGACACGATCGCTCGCCCGCGAACCACGTGTGTCTCGTCGCCGGAGCCGATGCCCCCGATCAGTTCCATCGATGCATCGCGCGCATCCTTCCGGATGACCCACTTCCTCGCGAAGCCCTTGGCCTCGATGGTCTCCCAGTCGACGGGCTCGTCCGGATCGCGCCGCTCGCCATTGACGAAGAACGTGTGCTTCGTGCCGCGCAACGCCGCATGCCCGCCGCCGTCCAGCCGACCGCCCGAGGCCACCCACAGGTTCCCGTACGCGCCCTTGATGCCATGCCCGAAAAACGCATTGCCTTCGACGGTGATGTGCCGGGCGATGTACGCGCCGCCTCGGCCCCTTACCTGGTAAGACCTCGCCGCCGCGGGTATCACGAGGTCCGTATCGGCATCTAGGTCGGCAACGCCCTTGCTCCGCCCCCAGGCGGGTCCCGACCAGACCTCGGTCTTCGCCAGCGACTTCATCGGACGGCCGTTCTCCAGCCAATTGCCCGGATCGCCGAAGCGGCCACTCCGGCCGGGCCGGGCCCAGACCACCAGACGCTTGGGCTTGTCCCACGTCTCCGTGGTATAGGCCGGCTTGAGCCCCTCGGCCGGCGGCTCATCCGGCCACTCGACCCGGCCCAGAAGCTTGCGGTCCTCATCCGTCAAATCGCGCTTCGGGTTCAGTTCCTCGCGCTTGCCGTCCACCGTCAGCGCGTGGACGTGGTCCTTCAGGAAGGATCGCGCCGTCGCGAGGCGCGGCGAGTAGACGATCACGTGGTCGTCCAGGTCGAATTGGGCCGCCAGCTTCCCCTGGACCTCCGTGCCGTCGACCAACTCGACCGTGCACGGTTGGAGCACCAACTCCGGGGCCTCCTCGGCCGCCGCTACCGGCAGTGCCAACGCTACGACGATAAATCCGTACCAGGGGGTTTTCATCTCTTTCATCTCTGCTTCCTTCAGGCATGAGTTCCGGCCGCGAATGCCGGAGCGGTCGCGGTTTCGCGGCCCATAAGTTTAACGCGTCAGACCGGAAAAAGAATCGCCGAATGGCACGGAAAACGAGCCCTCCCGTGAACCGTGCTCCATCAACGGCTTACGGCGGTGCAGTTCTGTCCGCATCACGCGGGCGCCGCCCGCAGGCGCCCGGCCGCGAAGCTCGACTCCGGCCGCCGCCGGATCGCCGACACCTGCTCGCGGCGTCTGGCAGTCCTGCGAGCAACGGGTTCCGCCGATCGCAGCAGGAAAAGCTTCGACAAGCGGCTCGCCGCTCGGTACACGGCGGTCAGTCGCGTCAAACATCGCGCAAAAACGCCCCGGCGCGCGTTGCAGAAACACCCGCGAGCGGGCCGATAAGAGACTATCTCTGGCAAGGACGCCGCTGATGATCTATGCCGCCTTTACCTTCTGGTTCTTCCTGATCCTCTTCGCGGGGATCGGCGTGTACCGCATCTGGACCGGCCTGACGCGCCCGGTGTACGTGCAGTGGGCCCTGCTGCCGGGGACGATCGTCTCGGAGATGGCCTACATCTTCGGCTGCCTCATCACGGGCGGCGAGGTCCGAAAGGCCAAGCTCATAGACATGCCGGGCTCGGGCAAGGGCCGCCGCGGCCGGGGCGGCGGCGAGGAGGCAGCCACCGACACGACTCCGGGCATACGGTTCGTCGGGCCGGTACTGGCGAGCATGTTGTCGATCCTCGCCTGCGGGGGGGCGATCCTGGCGGCCTGGGCGCTGCTCGGCAAGCCGGTCATCGGGAGCTTCATGCAAGGTGACGGGGCCGAGCTGCCTCGCGAGCTGCCCACGAGCTGGGACGGCGTGTGGGACACGGCCGGGCGGCAGGTTCGGCTGGTCCGCCGCATGTTCGAGGCGCTGGGGGACTTCGCCTGGCGAACATGGAAGGGCCCGCTGTTCGTGTATCTCGCCGCGTGCCTGTCCGTTCGGCTCTCACCGGTGACCCGGCCGATCCGACCCACCCTGGCGGCCGTGGTGGTCCTGGCAGGCCTGATCGCGCTGATCGGCGCGATCTCCGGCCTCTTCGGCGGGGCGCTGCAGAACAAGGCCTGGCCGCTGCTGACTTACGTGTGGGCGAACCTGCTGTTCCTGCTGACGCTGACGCTGCTGGTCCGCGGCCTGGTTGGGCTCGTCCGCATCCTGGCGGGCACGCCGGTGAAGAAGTAGCCCGGAGCCATTGACTCCCCGGCCGCTTGCGTCACAATGCCACATCCTGCCCCCCTTGGAGACCCGTTCATGAGCCAAACGAAGCGTCCGAACATCCTCGTCTACATCTCGCATGACACCGGCCGACACATCGGCCCCTACGGCAGCCAGACCGTCCACACGCCGCATGCGGACCGCCTGGCCGGCGAAAGCGTGTTGTTCGAGCAGTGCTACTGCACCGCGCCGCAGTGTAGCCCGTCGCGCGCCGGAGCGTTCACCGGTCGCTACCCGCATGCCAACGGCGTACTGGGGCTGACCCACGGCCGTTTCGGCTGGGACCTGAGCGGCGAGGAAACGCATCTGGCGGCCCACCTCAAGGCGCTCGGATACGACACCTGCATGATCGGCACACATCACGAGATGCACACAGAGGTGGGCCGTGGGTTCGACGTCTACGACGGGCAGATACACTGCCTCAAGCAGCCAGGAGTGCTGGCCGACTGGCTCGACGGACGCGGCGAGCCCGATCGGCCGTTTTACGCCCAGATCGCGCCGTTCCAGACCCACCGCCCCTGGCCCACGGACGATTGCCCGCCGGACGACTCACTGGGCGTAACCGTGCCGGGCTACCTGCCCGACAACGACGCGTCTCGCGAGGACTTCGCCGGCCTGCAAGGCCTCGTGCGACAGTGGGACGAGGGACTGGGGCGTCTCATGCAACTCCTGGACGACCGGGGATTGGCCGAGGACACATTGCTGATTGCGACGACGGATCACGGGATCGCCATGCCGCGGGCCAAATGCACGCTCTACGACCCCGGCATCGGCGTGCTGCTGATCGTGCGCTGGCCGGGAGCGGGAATCAGCGGCGGCCGCCGGCAGGGCGAACTGGTCAGCACCGTGGACCTGACGCCCACGCTGCTGGACCTGCTCGGCACGGCGCCCGTCGAGAACGCACACGGGTTAAGCTTCGCCGACCTGTTGACGAGCCGAAACGCCGCTCCGCCGCGGGAGCGCGTGTTCGCCGAGATGACCTTCCACGGTTACTATCGGCCGATGCGGGCCGTGCGGACGCGGCGATACAAGTACATCCGCAACTTCGAGACGGCCTATGGGGTGACCGTGCCGGCCGACGCCCAGACCGGCCCGGCCTTCGCAGGGAATGTGGACTACATCCGCCAGTGGGGGCACGCGCCCCACGAGGAGCTGTATGACCTCGAGGCCGACCCGTGGGAGTTGACGAATCTGGCCCGCGACCCCGACCACGAGGCCACGCGCGCCGGGCTGAGCCGTGCCCTGGCGCAGTGGATGCGAGACACGGGCGACCCGCTGCTGGCCGGCCCGGTGGCCAGCCCCTTCTACGCGGAGTCGATGCGACAACTCGGGCAGTAGCGCCGCGGCGAATCGTTTTGTCCCCCGGCCGGCGGATGGGCTACGCTTGGGTTGCGGAGTGCCCCGTCCATGCCCGAGATCATCCGACCGTTCAACATCATGGCCAAGCCCGTCTGCGGCGTGTGCAACCTCGACTGCGCGTACTGCTACTACGTCATGAAGCCGCGAGAGCTGTACCCCGAGGTAGCCGACCCGTCCCGGTTCCGGATGTCGGACGAGACGCTCGAGGCATACACGCGGCAGTATCTCGAGGCGATGCCGATGCGGGCCGAGTTCGGGTGGCAAGGCGGCGAGCCCACACTGGCGGGGCTCGAATTCTTCCGCAAGGCCGTGGCACTTCAGGAGGAGCACAAACGAAGCGCACAGGCCGTCGCGAACGCATTGCAGACCAATGGCACGCTGCTGGACGACGAATGGTGCGATTTTCTGGCCGAGGAGAAGTTCCTGGTGGGCGTGAGCTTGGACGGTCCGCCGCAATGGCACGACCACTACCGGCGTGACCACGCCGGCAAACCGACGTTCCACCGGGCGTGGGCGGGCCTGGAACGGCTGCGCGCACGGGGCGTCGAGTTCAACGTACTGGTGACGCTCAACGCCGTCAACACGCCGCATGGCGGGGACATCTATCGCTACTTCGTCAACCGCGGCATCCACTACGTGCAGTTCATCCCCATACTCGAACGAACGCCCGCCGGCGAGCCCGCGCCCTTTTCGTGCACGGGTGAGCAGTTCGGGCGGTTCATGCTGGACGTCTTCGATCTGTGGCGATCGCGCGACGTGGGCCGCGTCTCCGAGCGGTTGATCGACAGCGTCCTGCATACGCTGATCTACGGGAAGGCGAGTACCTGCTGCTACGCGGACCGCTGCGCCAACGCCCACGTGCTGGAGTGGAACGGCGACCTGTACTCCTGCGATCACTTCGTATTCCCCGATTGGAAGATCGGCAACATCCACGACCGCCCGCTGGCCGAGCTGGCGCGGGACCCGAAGATCGAGGAGTTCGCCGAGCTCAAGACAGAGCTGCCGGCCGCTTGCCGCGACTGCGAGTTCCTGCCCTACTGCCGCGGAGGATGCCCCAAGCACCATCGGCCGATCGGGACGGACCCCGATCGCGTGAACCACTTCTGCGAGGGCTACAAGATGTTCTTCCGCGAGGCCCTGCCGGAGCTGAAGCTCATGGCCGAGCGGTACAAGCGAGGGGAGATGTTGACGCCGGCCCGCGCCGCGCCGGCACCCGCGGAGACGGCAGCCAAGCCCGGCTTCCGGGCCGGCCCGGCCGCCGACGCGCCGCGCCCGATTCGTCCCGGCCAAGCTCGCCCCAAGCGAAACGACCCCTGCCCGTGCGGATCCGGACGCAAGTTCAAGCACTGCTGCGGGCGGAAGTGA
>CAZHEH010000010.1:22167-81649 GCA_964531695.1 uncultured Planctomycetaceae bacterium
GAGCCGGGCGGCCGGCTGCCGCCGACCGCCCGGGGGTTCCACCTCTTCGTCAAGAGCACAGCTACGCCTCGGTCTGCTCCACCTCCGCTTCCGCGGGCAGCCGGGCCCGCTGGTGGTACTCGTAGTAGGTCTCGTAATTCTTGCGCAGGTAGCCGCCTGCCGTGACCCGGACGCCGTTGAGCACCGCGCCGACGATATGGGCGCCGACCCGCTCGAGCATGCCTCGCGTCCGCTGGACCACGCCGTGGGTGTTCGACCCGGCCCGTACGACCAAGATCGCACCATCGACCTGGGTGGCCAGCACCTGCGAGTCGGTGACGACGACGCACGGTGCGGCATCGAAGAGAACCTGGTCGTACTGCTCATGCATCTCGGCAACCATCGTGGTCATCTGATCCGATCCGAGCAGTTCGGCCGGGTTGGGAGGCAGCGGGCCGGTCGGCAGCACATGGAGGTTCTCCTCCACCTGGTGCACGCAGTCCTGCCATGTCGTCCGACCCACGAGGGCGCTGCTGAGCCCCTCTTCTCCGCATTCGGGAAACAGCTCCGTCGCGCAGGGCTGGCGGAAGTTGGCGTCCACGACGAGGACCTTCCGCCCGCTCCGCGCGATCGACACGCCCAGGTTGATCGCCACGGTCGAGCGCCCGTCGCCGGGAAGAGGACTGGTCACGAGCAGACTGCGGCGCTCCGAAGCCGGGCCGCTGAACAGCAGGCCGGTGCGAATCTGTCGCAGGGATTCGTCCACCAGGGAGTCGCACGATTGGAGGCACGCCAGGCGCATGTCCTCGATCACGTCCTCCAGGTCTTCGCTGTGCGGAATCATCCCGAGCAGCGGCAGGTCCACGCGGCGCGACACGTCCGCGGGGTTCTTGATGGACGTATCGATGACCTCCAGCAGCACGGCCAGGCCCACGCCGACGACGAGGCCCAACACGATGCCGAGGGCGATCATGACGCTCCACTTCGGCCAGGAAGGGGTCCTCGGTTTCTCGGCCGTGCTGACCACGCGCAACGGCGGCTCGTCCTGGCTCAGGAGCTCCAGCTCGAGCAGACGGTTTCGGATGCGGTTGATCCGTTCCCGCACGGCCCGCTCCTCGAGATCGTGCGTGGCCCGCTGGGCCTGGATCTGCTCACGGATCGCCTCATTCTTCACGCGCTGCTGCTCCAGCCGCTGCTGCTCCTCGGCCAGCTCGGCCTCGATCTGGCGTAGCTCGGTCTCGACCTGGGACTTCTCGTTCTGGAGTTGTGCCAGCCGCTCCCGAGCGCTTGCCGGTGCGCCGAGCCGCTGCTGCCGCATGAACACCGCCACCTCCCGGACGCGCTCTTCGAGCTGGCGTCGCACACTCTCGAGCCGGCTGGCCAAGCTCTCGACCGTCTGGTGGTTCGGGCCGAACTTCCGCCGTGCATCCTCGAGCTGCGAGACATAGGCCATCTCCGACGACCGGAGCGACCGGACGATCGGATCGGAATCGATCATGTACTTGACCTCGGGGTCCTCAGCGAACGTATCGAGCGACTCCTGGGCCGAGGCCGCACCGGCTTGCAGGTCCTGATACTCCGCAGCCGCTGCCGAGAGCTCGTCCATCACGTCGCGCAACCGGTAGCTCAGCATCGCATGCTGCCGCTCGAGTTCGGTGAGTTTGGCCGAATCCGCCACGGCCAGTGCGGGCAACTCCACCTCGGCCTCCTCCAGCTGCGCCAGCCGCGCCTCCTCCTTCTCCAACTGAGCGCTGAGCTTATCGATGTCGTCGCCGTGCTGCCCCGTCGTCCGGCGGGCGGAGTCCTCCTGGGCCTCCTGGCTGATCGCGTTGACGATGGTCGCGCACTCGTGCGGATTCGTACCCGTCATCTTAACGCGGATGATGTCAGCCGTCGGCTCCGGGACGAACTGGACGTCCTCCTCCAACTGGTCGACGACTTCGTCCCTGTGCTTGTCGAAGTAGCTCGTCTGCCTCAGCTCGAGGTTGTTCTTGGCCGCCTCCGAAAGCACTTCGCGGCGTGAGGCCAGGCGCACGGCGTTCTGTACGATCAGTTCGTGGATGTTCGGGTTGCCGTAGATCATCCCCCTGGGGTCCAGCTCACTGGTCTCCTCGGGGGTCACCTGCAGCAAGGCCTCGGCCGTGTACAGCGGCGAGTACACCTGCCACAGGCCCGTGCCGAGCCCGGTCAGCACGAGGCAGATGACGACCGAAAGGATGATCATCCACTTGCGTTTGCGAAGTATTCGGAGCAGATCGCGTCCGGTGAGCCCGCCGGTCGAACTGGTCGCGGGTGCAGCGGATCGCGCCGGCGGCGCCGCGCGCACAATCTGTGGCGCCTGCTCACGCGTCGGCACGAGAGCACTCATGTTTCATCACTCCCTCTGGACAGCGCGTCTTCCACGCGCTGCAAGGCCTTCTCTATCTTCGGATTCAAGTCCCCGTCAGGGCCAAACTCTTTTGCCATGTTGAGCTGGGCCCTGGCCTTCGCGTACTCGCCCAGCTCCTCGTACACAATGCCCAAGTGGTAGTAGATCACCGGGTTCTCCGACTCGGCCTCGAGGGCACGCTCCAGCTCGGATCGGGCCTCCTCGTAACGGCCCTGGCCGGCCAGCAGCCAAGCATACGTATCACGGATGTTGCCTTCGTCCGGCCGCGCGTCGCGGGCCCGGCGTGCGTACTCGATCGCTTGGGCCAACTGCCCGGGGTCCGTCTGGGTATCGGAAATCAGATAGGCCAGGTTGTTCAGCGAAGCCGCGTGCTTGGGCACTGCATCCAGCGAAATCTCGTAGTGCCGTCGTGCGCGGTCGTAGTCCTTCATGCCGTAGTAGATGCTGCCCAACTGGTGATGCAGGTTCCCCCGCTCCGCGTCCGACATCTCGGTGTCTTCGATGTCCTTGAGAACCCGCAGGGCCGCCTCGGTCTTGCCCGTACCCAGCCGCCAGGTGGACAGCCTCAGACGCAGGTTGACGCTGTCAGGTCGGCGGTCCAGCCAGTCGGAGAGCTTCTCGGCCGCCGCGGCCGTGCCGTACGCGGCACGCATCTGCGCCAGGACATTCGCCAGATCTTGTTCCGGCGTGTCTTCGACAAGCGAGAGGAACAGCTTGTCGGCCTCGCCGGTCTGCCCCTGCATGTGCATGGCCCGGGCGCGGCCGGCCTCCAGGAGCGGCGCCATGCCGACCTCGCGCTGGTAGGCCCTGGCGACCTTGAGGGCCTGATCAGGGCGCTCAACCTCCAGCAGTGTCATCACGAGCGGGCCGACGACCCGCAGTTCGGTCGGGGCGATCTCGTAGGCCTTCGTCAGGGCCGCGAACTGCTCCCTCCGGAGGCCCTGCGCGGCGTACATGTCGGCCTCTCGCGACCAGTAATACACCTCGTCCGGATAGAGGCGGTGGGCCCTGGCCAGAAGCGGCGTCAAGCGGTCCCAGTCCTCCTGGAGCATGTAGAGCTCCACCAGGCCGCGGAGCGCCGGCTCATAGGCCTCGTCCTCCCGGCCCTTGGTCAACGCGGACCGGTACAACTGCTCCGCCCGAGACAGCTCGCCCAGAGCGCGACACTGCGAGGCGAAGCGGGTCAGTTGAGCCGGGCTCGTCGAATCAACCGTGGCCCGCCCCAGCACTTGCCTCGCCTTGCCCGCTTCTCCCTCCATTCGCAGGATCCGAGACATGGTCAGACAGAATTCCGCGTCCTCGGGGTGCGTCTCGAGACGCCGGTTGAGATACGCCTTCGCGGCCTCGGGCTCGCCCTGTTGGTACGCCACATCCGCAAGCAGCCGCAGGGGCTCGGGCGCGTCGGGGTTGGCCTCCAAGACGGCCTCTAAGTCGCGCCGGGCGCCGGGCAGGTCCCCCGACTGCGCGCGGTACCGACCCCGTTGGGCCCGCGCGGGCAGGTGGTCCGGGAGCCGCTCCAGGCATCGCGTCAGTACGGCCTCGGCCTCGCCCGGCTGGTCGTCGTCGAACAGCAGCGCCGCCTTGGCCCGGTAGGCCCGCCCGCTATCCGGGTCCGTCTCCAAGGCAAGATTGTAGGCCCGCATCGCCTCGTCGGGCCGGTCGGCCGCCAGCAACTCCCCGTAGAGCAACCACCTGCGGGACTTCTCGGCCTTGTCAGCCGCCGAATCCAGAAGCGGCTGGAACAGCGAGTCGAGCCGCTCCGGCCGGCCCTGCCGAACGTAGAACCGCCCCACCATCCGCGCGCCCGAGAGCTTGTCCGAGCCGCGCTTGTAGGCGAGCTCGTAGTACGTCTCCGCCGCGTCCATGCGACCGGCCCGCTCATACAGCCGGGCCAGGCGAGAGGCGTTCCGTACGTCGCTCTCGTTCCACTCCTCCCCCTCGGGCGGGAGCATCTCCCGCCGCTGCCGAATGTACGGCTGCAGGGCATCGTCCTCGGCCTCGGTTTCGTCCACAACCAGTTTCCAGCTCTCAACTTCCGGATGGTTGGGCGCCAATCGATGGGCCTGGATGACCCACTTCTGGAATTCATCGAGCTTGCCGCGCTGCGCCAGAAGGCGGGCCAACTCGATCACGGCCGCGGTATGGCCCGGATCCGATGCCACCGCATCGCGCAGGATCTGCTCCGCACGCTCCAGCCGCTCGACGGCCGAAACGTCGCCTCGCCGACGGGTGTACTCGGCAAGGAGCACCCGCCAGCGTCTCTGGCCAGGACGAGCCGCCAGCGCCCCGCGCACGGCATCGGCGGCCGCCGCGTAGTCGCCTTCGGCCGCAGCGAGGCGCGCCGCGAAGAACCGTCCGCCCGCGCCGTCGGCGTCCTGCTCCCGCGCTCGCCCCACCCAGGTCCTCGCGGTCTCCAGGTCCGGTGGATCCTGGGCCAGCGCATAGTTGATCTTCAGCTCGATGATCCTCGGATCCGTCGGGTCGATCTCGACGGCCCTGGCGAGGTGCTCCTCGAATCGCTCGGACTTGCCGAACCGGGCGCATACGCGGGCCTGCTGAATCTCGCGCTCCAGGGGAGTCTCCGCCTCACCGGCCGCCGCCATGGATACCTCGAACCGTTCTTCGTCGTCCGACGCGGACAAGGAGGCCAGCCAGGCCGTCATCCCAGGGTCCTCCGCGTGGGCAGCGCTCAGACGCTCGATAAACGCCTGGGCCTCATCGTCGCGGTCGATCTGTCGATAGCACGCCACGAGGAAGGAGATGATGCGCGGCTCGGCCGGCAACTTCTCATGCAACTGTTCCAGAAGCTCCACCGTCTGCAGGCGTTGACCGTCGTCCCAGAGTTGAGACGCCCGACTCATGTACGCTTCGAGCAATACCCCTCGCTCGGTCTGTCCGAATTCAAGTCCTGCGGGGACGCGGGGCGGATCGCTGCGCAGCGCCAGCACCACCGGGCGCAACCGGGACGCCATCTCGTGGTCCGGGTCCTTCTCCAGGGCTTCGTTCAGCAGCCCCAGCGCCTCTTCGTAGTCATGGGCCCGAATCCGCAGCAGCGCCCGGTATGCCAGCACGCCGGGCAGGGGACGCATCCGCTCCGCCAGCAGCTTCTCCGCCTTGCCGGGAGCGGTGCGGTAGTACAGGTTGACCAGCAGCATGAGGCCCCGGCCATCCAGCGCCTCGCCGCGGTCGACGGCCTCGGAAAGGATCCGCTCGGCCTCCGCCGAATCCCCGGCGGCGAGAGACGCCTGGGCCTTCGCGTACGCCGCGACCCCGGCGTCGCCCAGCTCCCCGATCTCGTCGGCGTATTTCCGGGCCTCGGCGAGCAGGGCCTCCCGTTGCTCCGGGTTCTCACCGGCCAGCTCCGTCAGAACGGGCATCAATGCCAACAACACTTCCCGGCGATGCCCGGGCTCGTCGACCAACTCCAGAGCATCCCGCAGGCACGCAACGGTCGCGGCCGTGTCCTCCTGACGGTCGTGCACCACGGCCAAGCCGCGTGGGACCCGCCAGTTCTCCGGGTCGCGCTTCCGGGCCTCAACCAAGGCCTCCTCCGCCTTCTCCAGTTCGCCCTCGCTGAGGTAGTACTGCCCCAAGGCCAGAAACGGCAGAGCGGTATCCTCGCCGAGCGCCACGGCCTTCTTGAAGTGCTGCATCGCCGCCTTCTTCTGCCGCTCGGCCAAATCCTTGCGCTCCTCCGTGGCCTCGGGGTCGGCGAGCGTCGTCCGGGCCTGCCGGTTCAGGTGCTCGCCGTAAATCAGGTGGAGCCGGACGCTCTCGGGATTGTGCTTCAGCCCCGCCTGGCAGACCGGACCGGCGGCGTCCGTGAAGTGCTGCCGAAGAAACGCCACCCTCGACCGCCAGTAATCCACGTTGTCGGGCTCCAGTTCCGTGGCCTTGCGAAATTCCTCCCGGGCCCGGTCGCGATACTCCCGTGAGTCCCGTACGGCCGACAGTTGGCTGTACGCCAAGCCGCGCATGTAGTGCGTCCGGGCGTGCGGGGCGATGGCCAGCATCGTCTCGGCCTGACTGAAGAACAGGTCCCAACTGGCCTTGGCGTTCGTGCGCCGGGCCTGCATCCAGTAGAACTCCAGGAGGCGCTCGCGCGCCTCGACGTGTTCGGGGTCACGGCTCAACGAGCGACGCAGGAGCTCCGAATAGCGAGACCCGCGTGCCCGACGGACTTCCGGGGGCAGGTCCGGCAACCGCGTGGCCATCGCGATGGCGACCTGAGCCAGTTGGTAGTTGTAGTCCGCGTTCCCGCGGTCGTTCGCCACGGCCTCCTCGTAGCGTGCGCTCGCCTCGGTCAGCAGCTTCTCGGCCTTGTCGTAGTCCTCGGCCTCCAGGGCGGCCAACGCCGATTCGTAGGCCTCCCGGCCGCGACGAGCGGCGGCGGCCGCCGCGTCGGCATCCAACACGGCCTCGGCGTACTGCTCCTGTGCGCGGCTGCGCAACTCCTCGGCCTGTTCCCTCTGCTCTTCGGTGACGTCCTCACCGGTGGTCAGGGCGAAGGCCTCGTGCCCCAGGAAGTCGCCGTAGATCGCGCGAAGCTCGGGACTGTCCGGAATGTGGCGCAGGGCTTCCTGAAACACCCCGTCGACGCGGGTCCAGTCCACCCGCCCGGCGTCCCTCTGCTTGGCCAGGAACTGAAGCCGGAAGCGCCAGTTCGCTTCCTCCTTCGGGCCGATCTCAGTCGCCGTTTGGAAATCCTTGACGGCCTGCTGACGATGCTCGCGACTGTCGTGCCGTTCCGCCAGGCGGGCATGGGCGTAGCCGCGGCGTCGATGTGTCGCCGCATCCTCCTTGACCATCTCCAGCAGTCGGTCCGCCTCCTCGATGAAACTCTCCCATTCGGCGTTTTGACCCATGGAGATATTCCAAAGGAGTTCCACGAGGTCCGTTCGGGCCGGGGTGTAGTTTGGATCTCGCTGCAGAGAAAGGTCTAGCAGCCGACGGTACTCCCTGATGTGGCCGCGACGGTCCACTTCGCTGAGCGTCGGGATCTCAAGGGCCCACGTCTTGTGAATGCGCGCACCGTCGTAGGGGTACTCTGGGTTGTCCTCGCCCGCCCGGATGGCCGCGCGTGCCTCTCGGTCCGCCTCCTTCAGGTGCGTCAAGGCCGCTTCGTAGTCGCCCCCCTCGATCGCGGCCTGCGCCTGCTCGTATTCGGCCCGATACTTGGCCGCGTGCGTTTCCGGGTCCTTGGGCCACAGGTCCAACGCCAGGGCCATCAGTCCGGCCAGCAACACCACGCCGAACGCGCTCAGAAGGATCACCAGCCGCTTGTTGAGTTTCTTCTTCCGTGCCATAACCGTATTCCGTGCAAGCGCCTTCTAGTTTGTTTCCTCGGCCGCTCGCGCCGCCTCGATGGCCTCGGCCGACGGCAACGCCTTCAGGATCTCCGGCAGCGCGCAGGCCGCAAAGTCCTCCGCCAACGCATTCGCCTGATCGAAATCAGCCACCTCCCCCAGGGGGCTGAACTGTATCTTCGCGAAGTAACAGTACTTCAGCCACGGCGCGGTCAGCCGAAGGCGGACCATCTTCCAATCGGCCTCCGGCTTCGCGTTGAGTCCGAAGGTATAGAACTCCACGACTTTCCCGCCGGTTCGGTTCACGAAATCCGCTCGCCGCCACGGCACGGCATCTCTCCACTTGACGCCCGGCGCGTCTTCCTCCCAGGCCGAAGGCGGCACGGAGAGCGGCACGGTCTTTCCGCCCAGAGGGGTCATCCCGGCCGCCTGCCCGCACCGCTCGGGCACGTGTGGAACCGTGTCCAGCATGCCGGTGTAGTAGTAAACGCCGAGGTGCCAGAGCCGTCCCGTTCGCGTATCCTCGTAGATTCGGATGGCATACCAGTTGCTGCGGCGGTTCGGCAGACGCTTTCGGTCCGTGCTGTGGCCGATGCCGAGCAGATCCAACTGCTCGTCGCGTACCGTCACCTCGCCGTCGGGGACGCCATCGCCGTCGAAATCATGTTCCGTCATGCGGTACCGCACCTCGCCGGTCGCATCGCGGAACTCGCGCGCCAGTGACGTGCAGCGGAAGTCCTCGTTCACCTGCACCCCCGCCGGCCAGGGAACCGGCTCCTTGGCCAAGACCCACTGGAGCTGCTGCTGGGCGACGTTCCAGCCCGCCGCGCATACCAGCAGGATTGCGGCGGCGATCATGAAGTGCGGGTTCCGCCCGCACCATCCCAGGGCCCCGGTTGCCTTTTCGGGGAAGCTGCGATCACCTTCGGTCATGTCCGGGCCTCCTCCGCAACAGGGGCGGTTGTGTCGTCGTCCGGCTCGGCGTCCTCTTCCTCGTCGACCTCGACGTAGAAGGCCCGCAGCAGCAAGCTGAGCAGCCACAACAGCAGCAGCGCCGGGAACAGCATCAGAATGCCCGTGAATGTATGCATGAAGTCCTTGCCCAACTCGGGCTTGTCGAGCACGAACATCGTGCAGGTGATGGTAACCCGAAGCACGTTGCAGAACACCGCAATGGGCAGCCCCGCCAGCACGAGCGCGATACGCTGCCACAGCGGTCGCTCCTCGAGGTAGGCCATCGCCACGCCCAAGGCGGCGAAGGCCATGAGCAGGCGCATGCCCGCGCAGGCCTCGGCCACGGTCAGAGGATGCTGCTTCCCGCTGACGCTCTCCACGACCAAGTGGCTGTGGGTCACGCTGACCCCGACGCCGAACAGCGTCAGGATCTTGGCCGCCCCGGCGGCCGCCAGCTCCTGGAGCGGGCCGGCGATGCGGCCGTAGATCATCTCCGGCAGTGGGATCGCGAACAGGAGGAACAGGATGGGCAGCCACGTGAGCTTGATCACCTGGGGCCCGGCGAGGTACAGCACCAGGCCGAACAGCAGGAAGACCATATTGGCCTGGCGGAACATCGCGTTGCGGATCGGATAGAACCCGGCGAACATGCCGACGATCGCCAGCAGGACGATCGGAAGCCCCCACAGGCACACGCGGCGGCGAGCCCGCAGAAGCTCGTGCCAGCGGCTGTAGATCAGATACACGCTGAACAGCGGGATGATGAACCCGTGCGTCCAGTTCGGGTCGTCGATCCATTTGCGGAAGAGCGCGGGGTACTGCCAGGCGGTGAGCCAGATGAACAGCGCCGCCAGCACGCCGATCTTGACCAGCGTCTCGGTCGGC
Organism: uncultured Planctomycetaceae bacterium; assembly: GCA_964531695.1. Taxonomy (GTDB): domain Bacteria; phylum Planctomycetota; class Phycisphaerae; order SM23-33; family SM23-33; genus JAGXKT01. The sequence goes on from CAZHEH010000010.1 coordinate 31,681, forward strand.
AGCGCGTCGCGCCAAGTCAGTTCCTGCCCCGTCGAGACCATGTCGGCAAGGCGACCGCCTCGGGACGGGGACCTGTTCTGGGAAGTTAGGTCCGCCATGGGAGATTCGAGCTTCAGCCGGCTGGGGGAACCGATGCGCCCCCTGAGCACGCCGGCATCACCACCGGGTAAAGCGTCTGCTGGTTGGTGTGACAGTCAGCGGATCGGCGAAGTTGCGGTCGTAGATGAACCCGAATCCGTACGTCAGGCGGAAGGCGTTGCGCAGTACCGGGTAGAACGACTGTCGCCAGTCCGTGCCCACCATGACCATGTCATCCGGACGCAGGAAAATGTCCGGCTCTTCGCCTTGAAAGATCGCCTCCAAGTCCAAGGATAGCATCTGCTCCTGGTCGTTCCCCAGCCGCCGGATCAGAACCGTGTTCTCCGGCCAGGCCAGGGGGCCCAGGTTACCGGCCGCCGTCACCGCCTGCTTCACCGTCACGCGACGACCGGTAAGCGAGTAAACTCCGGGGCGGAGCACCTCACCGCCCACGTAGAATTCACCGACCTCCAGTGTCGGTATATGGATAGTATCGTTGTCGCGGACCACAATGTTCATCCGCGGATCGCCTTCTCTGAGCTTGCTCAGGTTGATGGCGATGACCCGGGCCATGTCCAGCCGCTCCACCTCGCGCCAGCCGTACGGATCCCGGGCGCCTGTGCCCTCCCGAGGGGACAGAACCTCGCGCGTCGGCATCTCCCGCGCGGGCGGGCGGTCCGGCTCAACGCCGTCACCCGACGGCGTCTCGGCCGGCGGCGCTTCCTGCTCGACGGGAATCCATCGACCGTCGGAGTAAATCCATCGCACCCGCCGGGACGGGGCCGGCATGTCGGACGGCCCGGTGGTCGGACCCGTGGCGGCCGTCTCGCTCATCGGAGGTAGAACGCTCGGAGGCGCGGTGTCGTCCTCCGGCGCCGGGCGCGTGCTGGGCTGGCCCAGAAGCTGCTCGATCTCGCGGAGCGCCTCCTCGGTTTCGGCGTCGGTGGGCTCGTCCTCGCCGGGCTCGACGGGCTCGCCGTCCTCGGGCTCCAGCGGAGTCTGCTCCGGCTCGCCGTCGCCCGGCTCCTCGCGGGGCTCGGCCTCCTCCGGAATCCGGGGCAGTGCGGCCGGGGCGCCGGCGTCCGCTCCCGGCTCGGTCAGAGGCGTGGCCTTGCCGGCGGGAAGCTGACGGATCACGTAGATGTAGCGGATATTGCTCTGGACCACCCCGCCGGCCGTGGCGATCGCCTCGAGCAGACGCATGTCCTTGCGGATGATGTTGTAGGTGCCCGGGCGGTTCACCGCCCCGAGGATCGAATAGGTGTTCTGCCGCTTGGCAACCACCGAGACGGAGACGGTCGGATCCTTGAGGAAGTCCCCGCGGTACGCGTCCTGAATGGCCTGCTTGAACTGCTGGGCGGTCAGGCCCTCGGCCTTGATCCGCTCGGGCAGCAGTGGCAGATCGACGAAACCGCTGCGGGAGACTTGTCGGCGAAGGACCGTCTCCAGCCCTTGCTGAAACAGGTCCAGCACGGAGATGTCCAGCACGTCCTCGGCGCCGATGATGTAGTCGCGCTCGGTGTAGGACCAGTCGCCCTCGCGGGGGAAGGTTGCATTGGGGACGAGTTCCTGGTGGGTATCGCCCATGCCGATGGACGGCAGGATGGGATTGACCGCGGGACGCTCCTGCGGCTCGATCACGTCCTCGGGGGCGAAGAAGCGGTGCTGGCCGGTCTTCAGCGCGTCACGGATGCCCTCGCAGCCCACGAGGAATCCCCCGGAAACCGTGCATGCCGCGATCAACATCGCCAGGAACCGCTTCGACATTGGTACGTTCGCCTTTCTCGAAGAGAGCTTGACTCGCCCGCGGACGCGGCGCGGGCCGGTCTTCGAATTCAATAGAATGCCCGATCCGGCCGCCCAGTGCAAGCGCAGTTTATTGCCGCGGACGGCTCGATCACCGGCCTTGGGGCACTATCGGCCATTCGACTCGACGGCTTGACACCGCCCGAGGTCGGCTCGCGTCGCATCTTCGTCCAGTAACAAAACTTGGCGTCACGGTGACCACGGATCGACCGGCCCGGACACCTCCACGGCGGCCGGGCGCTCCAGCACGCCCGGAAGTACGAAAAGCGCGGAACCGTCAAAGAGCCGCACGACCGGACGCACCGCACGGCCGGCGCAGTTCACCGTCGGCGGCTCGGTCCAGCGGCCGAACACGCGGAACGCCGCCCCGCTTAACCCGCCCTGCGACGGCTCAACGACGAATCGGCAGTTGCCGGCGCGTGCGGCCGACACGTAGCAGCCCTGCGACTCGTCGAAGCCGTCGTCCTCACCGTCGCCCGGCACATCCGCGTCGGACGCCAGCACCGGACGGATCGTCGCGGGGCGCAGGTACGCCTTCATCGCCGCCTCGCCGCGCTCTCCGCCGGGAACCAGCCAACTCCAGTCGCCCACGGGGCCCACGAGGGCGTCCGCGACAACCTGCCGGCTGATCCCATCACCGTCATGGGCACACACCCGCACCGCACGAATGCGCACGCGGCCGACAGGCCGCCCGCCCGCGTTATTCAACGTTACGTGGGTCACCCGATCCGCGTTCGGATAGAAGGTATATTCCCATCGGACGCGGCGCACGGCCTCGGAGGCCCACTCGCCCATCCGGGACGGGAAGTACCACGTAGCCGCCAGCCGCACGCGGACCGCGTTGTGCTCCAAGACTTCCGCCTCGCCGATCCGCCGCCGCCCCAGCAGCGACACGTTCTCAACGGCCGGTTCGGAAATCGGGCGCTCGCCGGGGGGAGACAGCTCGAGCGCCGCCTGCTCGTCGCCCAGACGCCAGAGCCCGTCGTCGCCGCGGGAGAGGGAATACTCCCGGCCGCCCTCGATCGAGAGCGTGTAGTCCAGACCGTGCTTGCGAAGCGTCATGCCGGGCGGCACGGGGGTCAGCTCACGGGTGTTGTCGACGAGCATGATGTCGTCGACGTGGAAGCGGACCGGACCGGCCGCGGCCGCGAAGCCCAGCGACACCGCTCGCACGTCCGAGGCGTCGAAGTTGGGCTGCTCGCCCAGTCGGCGGATGTCGACCAGCACGGTATTCCACCCGGTCCGAACGAGCCGACGGGGAGATTGCCAGGAGCCCGCGGCCGTGTCGAGTGTGATGCGCAGGTCGTCCCGGATGGCCGGACTACGGAGCGAAATGCTCAGGAGCGTGTAGCCGGTGAAGTCGCGCACCTCCGGGCGATAGACCAGCCGCTGCCCCGGCGCCAACTCGGCCTCGAGTGCCCCGACGCCCGTGCGGCTCTCGGTGACGGTGAAGCGGAGCTCATCCTCGGGGCCGGGCGGGTCCATGCGGAAGCCCGCCACCTGCTCGCGTCCGGGCGGGCCGCCCGGCACGTCCTCGAAGTCGGCCAGCGGCACAAATCGGCCGGTGACGGTCTCGGGATACGCCCGTGCCTGCTGCACCGGCAACGGAGGCAGCCCCGGCAGACCGTCGCCCCGGCGTGACGCGGTCTCGGACGGCTCCGGTCCGGGGCTCGCCCAAGGCATGCCATCCGGCAGCTTGCATCCGGCCAGCATCGTCAGCAGAACGGCCGGACAAGCCAGCCATGCCGCCCATTGCCGGAGCCAAGCAGGTGGGCCTGCCCGTCCGGCGTGCGGGTAGCACGCCGGTTGTGCCACCCGAGCGCGGATGGAACAGCCGCGGCGCATAGGCCCATCCTTCCGCCGCGTCAGCCCTTGGTCGCGACCGCCGGCTGCCCCACCGTCCGCGTGGCGAGGGCCTGGCGGATGCCCATCAGCAGCGGGCTGGCCACGGCGATCGACGAGTAGGTTCCGAAGATCACGCCCATCAGCAGGGCGTAGCTGAACGCGTGGATGCCGCTGCCGCCGAAGACGTACATCACGAAGACAACGACGAACGTGGTCCCCGAGGTCAGAAGCGTCCGGCTCAGCGTCTGGTTGACCGACCGGTTGATCACCTCGGCCGACACGGTCGTCAACTTGCCGCGGTTCTCGCGGATGCGGTCGAAGACGACGATGGTGTCGTTGACCGAGTAGCCGATGACCGTCAGGATCGCGGCGATCATCGCCAAGTCGATCTTGAACGACTCCAGCCCCAGCGCCTGGCCGATGAACGTGTTGTGCAGCCACCCGGTGACGGCCACCATGCCCACGACGATCACCACGTCGTGAATCAGGCACACCACCGCCGCCAGACCCCACCGCACCGAGCCGAACCGGAACCACAGGTACAGCACGATCGCCAGCCAGCTCAGCACGATGGCGACGACCGCGCGCTGCGCCATCTCACCGGCGATGGCGGCGTCGAAATTCCGCAGCTCGGTCGACTCGCTGTAGGCGAACGCCTCCCCGAGCAACTCCTGCTCCCGCTCGACCCATTCATTCAGCCGCTCCCGCGGCACCGGCTCGGTCGACCGGACCAGGACCGCCAGCGAAGTATGCTTCCCGTCAGAGCCGTCGCCGAGCGGCACCACCTTCGTCCGCACGAACCGGTGGTCGGCGAAGTTCATCTGGTGACGCATGTCCGTGATCCGCTCGTCCATTTCCCGGGCGCTGATCGCGGGAGCGATATCCTCATACACGAGCATCGCGCCGCCCTGGAAGTCCGCCAGCTCGGGCGCCACGGCCGGGTCGGCACTCCGGATCAGGCCTTCGTCGATGACCGACGCCCCGCCGTCCTCGGGGCCCAGCGTCACGCCAAAGCCGGGAACCGCGCCCTCGCTCCAGGCGCGGCTCTCGTGCGGCCGGAGAGTTTCCATCGCGTCGCCGATCACCGCGGCCATCAACTCGAGAACCTCCGAGGCGTCCTCGTGCGTCGTGGTGATCTGGTAGGCCCGCGCCGGCAGGCGCTCCTCCAGCTCATCGCGAGTCAGCGTGCCGTCGCCGTCCACGTCCAGCCGCTTGAAGTACTCACCCTCGCCGGCGTACTCGTCGGACGTAATCTTGCCGTCGGCTGGGTCTGTGTCGTGCCGGGCCAGGAAGTTCGACACCCGGTCCGGATCGACGACCTTCACGACACGGGCCGTCTCGACCAGCTTGTCCATGCCCTGTTCGCGCGCGCCCGAGACGATCTTCTCCCGCATGATCGCGTCATTGGGCAACACTCTCTCGCCCGTGTCGGGGTCCTCGATCAGAGCGCCCTCGCGAAGCTCCACCACCGCCTGGGTGCCGGAGGAAAACTCGATGCCCCAGATGTTGCCCTTCTGCCAGACGAGGGACCCGATGCCCAGGACCACCAGGATGCCCGAAAGGCCCCAGAAGAAGTGCCGCTTGCCCATCCAGTTGATCTTGGGCGTGCCTATGAACGAGAGCATCTTGACCTGGTTCTTCATCAGCCCGCGGTCCAGGGCGAACTGGAAGACCCATCGCGTGACGACCAGCGCCGTGAACATGCTGAACACCACACCCAGGCCCAGCGTGATGGCGAACCCGCGGACCTCCTCGCTGCCGACCCAGCCGAGGATCAGGCAGGTGATGACCGTGGTGACGTTGGCATCGAAGATCGCGCTGAACGCCCGCGAGTAGGCGTTGGCCAACGTCATGCGGACGGACTGACCCTTGGCCTGCTCCTCACGGAGGCGCTCGAAGATCAGCACGTTGGCGTCGACCGCGATGCCGATGGTCAGGATCACGCCCGCGATGCCCGGCAGCGTGAAGACGACCGACATCAAGCTCATCGCGCCCAGAATCAGGATGACGTTCAGCACCAGCGCCACATCCGCCACGAAGCCGGCCATGAGGTAGTACACCAGCATGAACGCGGCGACGATGAGCAAGCCCCAGTAGGCAGCGCGGAACCCCCGCTCCTTGTTCACCTCACCAAGCGAAGGGCCGAAGGTATTCTCCGACACCGGGTCCGGGTTCAGCCGAGCCGGCAGCGAGCCCGCCTGGAGGGTGCGGGCGAGGTCCTCCACCTCCTTCTGCGTGAAGGAGCCCTCGATAATGCCCTGCTTGGAGATCGTCGAGCGGATCATCGGCGCCGAGTAGACGATGTCATCCACCATGATCGCCATGGGCTTGCCCGTGTGGGCCGAGGTCATCTGCGCAAACAGGCGCGCGCCGCGGTCGTCGAAGGTGAACTCCACCGCCGGGCGGTTCGTACGGTCCAGCGTGGGGCGCGCGTTCGTCAGCGACCAGCCGCCCGGGCCCTTCTCGTGCAGCATCGTCAGGGCGTCCGTGTTGCCGACCAGCAGGTAGTACCGCCCGTCGGCCTCGCGCCGGTAGTACGGCAGGCCGCTGAAGCGGTCGCTGACCTGCTCCCCGCCTTCCTCGTCCGCGTCGATCGGAAGCCAGACGTACTCGCCGTCACGTTTCCGAACGGCCTCGGGGCCCTCAACCTCCAGCATGTCGCGGTAGCGACGGAATTCCTCGTTGGTGACGCGAAGCGGCAGGCCGGACCGCTCCAGGCCCGGCACAATGCGGAACTCCAGCACGCCCGCCTGGGCGACGAGGCGCTTGAGGTCCTCCGGGTCGTCCAGAGGCCGGCGGAGGTCCGCCCACCGCTTGTAGTTCGCCACGGCCTCCTCGATGTCGGCCTTCCGGGCCAGGTGCGCCGCGATCAGCTCCTCCACCCGCGCCCGGAACGCCTCTCGCTTCCTCTGCACGGCCGCCTTGTGCTCCGCCCGGCGGCTGGTCTCCGCCTCGGCCGGCGACACGTACAGCGCCAGAACGTCCTTTTCCAGCTCGGTCGGCTGGATCGCGCCGTGCTCAACCGCGGCGGTGCGGGCACGGGTGTGCGCTTCCCGCGCGTCGGCCACGGCCGTCTTCGCTTGGTTCAGTTGCTCTTGGAACCTGCTGGCGATCGCATCGGCCCGTTCGGCCAACTCGACGGCGTCCCGGCCCTCAATCAGATCTTCGAGCGGACGCAGCGCCGCCTGGGCGGCGGCCATGTCGTCCTGCCGGAGCGCCTCGATGGCCCGCACGGCCTCCCGGAATCGGGCCTGGGCCTGGTCGATCGCGTCGTCGTCGCCGGATTCCCGGGCGTCCTGAAGCCGGTCGTAGGCCACCACATAGGCGACGCCGGCGTCCGCGCCGGCCCGCGCGACTTCCAGCTCCTGTTCGGCTTCGGGCACGGCGTCCCGAGCGTTGGTCAAATCCTGCTGGGCCCGGCTGACGACTTCGCGGGCCTGCTCAACCTTGTCCGCGTGGTCCGGGTCCATGTCCGCCCCCGGCGCATCGGTCAGCGCGTTGAGCCGTGCCTCGGCCGCCTGGAGCGATTCCCGGGCCGTCTCGATGTTCGACTGGGTGTTCTCGAGGCGCTGGGCGGCTTGCCTCACCGCTTCCAGAAGCGACCATGCCTTGTTGGCGTTGGCCAACCGCGACTGGGCCGCCTCCTGCCGTTGACGAGCAGCCCCGATGCCGTCATACGTATCCAGCACTTCCTCGATGCGGGCGACCTGATCGGGCTCGCCGCGCCCGAGGTCGGCGATGCGTTCAGCCAGCTCCTCTCGCGAGGCCCCCTGCTGGTAGTCCTGGACCAGCCGACGGAGCTGGCCGTGGCGCAGGTTCTCGCGCTCGATCTTCTCCAGCGCGGCGTAGAATTCGTTTTTGGCCTGGCGGGTCTCCTCGCGGGCGGCCGGGATGCGAATCTCGATGCGGTTGTTGCCCAGCGGGGTCATCTCCACGCCGAGCAGGCCCTGTGGATCGATCCGGTTCTTGAGAATCGCGATCATCCGCTGGGAGAGGTCCCCGGAGGAGGGGGGCGCCTTTTCCAGATCCTCGATGTCGTTCTGCGCCCGCTCGATGGCGAGCGTAAGGTCGTTGACCTTGTCCGTATCGCCCGCCTCCCGTGCCTGCTTCAAGTCGTCGCGCAGCCCCTCCAGACGGGCCTTCTGCCGATCCAGCTCCATCTGGTTGGTGCGGATCTCGAAGATCAAGCTGTGGCCGCCGCGGAGGTCGATGCCCTGCTGGATGCCCCTGCTATGGAGCGACCAGATGCTCACCACCACCAGCACCGCCAGCAGCCCGAATTTCAGCGGTAGATTCTTGGCATTCATCTTCGATCCAGACGTTCGGCAGGCCGAAAGCGCACACAGGCGCCGCCCGACCCGCTCCGTGTCAACTCGGTCCTTGCGGGGAAATGTCGCATTCTCAATGAGCTGGGCTCTGCCGTCAAGCGGAATCGAACCTCGGCGGACGCGGCGTCGCCCACGCATGTCTCCGCGGCGGCCGTCGAAATCCTCCCGGCCGGACTTGCGGCCATGCCTACAATTCGGCGAACGTAACGTCTTACCTGCCCCGAACCAACCAAGGAGCCAATGCAATGTCCGAAGACCGACCGTCCATGCCGCTCATCGGAGAGCCGGCGCCGTCCTTCACGGCCGAGACGACCCAAGGGACCATCCGCTTCCCCGATGACTACAAGGGCAAGTGGGTCATCCTGTTCTCTCACCCGGCCGACTTCACGCCGGTCTGCACGACCGAGTTCATGACCTTCGCGACGATGGCGGAGGAATTCCGGGCCCTCAACTGCGAGCTGATCGGGCTTTCGATCGACAGCGGCTACAGCCACATCGCCTGGCTGCGGACGATCCAGGAGAAGATCGAGTACAAGGGCATGTCCGGCGTCGAGGTCAAATTCCCGGTCATCGCCGACCTGACCATGCAGGTGGCCAACAAGTTCGGCATGATCCAGCCGGGCGAAAGCAACACGCAGGCCGTGCGGGCCGTGTTCGTCATGGACCCCGAGGCCAAGGTGCGGGCCATCCTGTACTACCCGCTGTCCAATGGGCGGAACATGGACGAGATCAAGCGACTGCTGCTGGCGATGCAGCACTCCGACGAGCACGGCGTGGCCACCCCGGCCAACTGGCGCCCCGGCGACGACGTGATCGTCCCGCCGCCCGGCTCCTGCGGCGTGGCCAAGGAGCGCGTGGAGTCCCCCGGCGAGGATGTGCGCGTCCTGGACTGGTTCATGTGCCTCAAGAGCTGCCCCCACGGGCAGAGCGGATAGACCCGGCGATACGCAGATCGACACGGCGGCGGGGGCCCCGGCGGCTCCCGCCGCCTTGTCGCGTGCGGCCGGCCAGCCGCACGGCTGACACGGGCCGTTCCGCATGCTACAATTCAATCGACACTTGGACGTTCACGGCCGGGCCCAGCGCCCCGGGCATGTTCACATAAGGGGTGCGGTCGCGGACGGCTTGCAGGAAGGTCGTACTAACCATGGCCAAGTCCGGGTCGAGCAGGATCGCCGCACTTCCCATCGGGATGCTGGTGTTCGCGGTGCTCGCCGTGTCGTTCATCTGGGCCTGGCAGCGCGAGTTGGAGGCCGAGGCGCAGCTCTCGCGTTCGGCGGCCCAGCAGCGCGCCGTCGCATTTGCTTCCGACCTCAGTCAGATCCTCCAGGAGCGCGTCGACGACACTCGCATTCTGGCGGCCGTGCTGTCCGGCGGCCAGCAGGAGCCGGCCCTCGAGCGGTTCAGGGCCCTTGCAGAGCGGACCGTGGAACAGGCCCCGTCCTTCGCGCTGCTCAACTATGTCGGCGCGGACGGCGTCGTGAAGGCCAGCGTGGCCGGGTCCGGCGTGCAGCCGGTGACCGGCGCGGTCGTGGGCGACCTCCCGGGGCGAGCGGAACTGCACCGAGAGGCCCTGGAGACCGAGCGGAGCATCTGCTCGCCGCCCATGCAATTGCTCGGTGGCCAGACCGGAATGGTCTGCTGGGCCCCGGTACGCCGCCGGAACGAGGAAACGGGCGCCGAGCAGCCGGCCGGCATGGTGGCGGGTGTGTTCCACGTGGACGGCATCCTTCGAAGGGCCGCGGGAAGGGCGAAGGTCGGCCTGGCCCAGGTGTCGGCATCGGCCAATGGCGTCAAGCTGCGGGAGTCGGCCGGTTCGATGCCGCTGGACGACCCGAACGCGGCAAGTGTGGAAGAGACCGTACAGGGCCGCCGCTGGCGCATCGCGTACCGGCTCCCGGCCGACGACCCGGAGGCCTACCGTCCGGACGCGACGCACGCGGCGCTGGCGGTGCACCTGCTGCTGTCGGCGGCGCTGGGGATGCTGAGCTTCTCGGTCGTCGTCCACTGGCGGAACGCTCGGCGAGCGGAACGCCAGTACCGCGCGGTGTTCGACAGTGCGGCCGACGCACTTCTGGTGCACGACCGATCCGGCCGGATCCTCGACGCCAACGACGTCGCGGGCGTGCACATGGGGCATCCGGCGGATGCGCTGCGGGGGATGAACATCGGCGACATCGTGCCCGAGGACGAGATGTCCGACTTCGACGCGAGGGTGGCGACTCTCGACCGGGAGGGCTCCGTCTTTTTCGAGAGTGAGTACCGGACGCGGGACGACCGACGGGTGCCCGTGGAGGTGCACGCGCGGCCGATCCGCTACCACGGCACTGAAGCGGTACTCGCCGTGGCGCGGGACATGACGGATCGCATGCGAGCCGAGCAGGAGGTCCGGGCCGGCCGGCAGTGGCTCGCGCAGGTTGTCGACGGCAGCCCCGTTCCGATGTTCGTCGTCGACGCCGAGCATCGCGTGACACACTGGAACCAGGCCCTGTCGAAGATCTCGGGCATCCCGGCCGAGGAGGTCATCGGCACGCGAGAGCAGTGGCGGGCATTCTACCCGACCGAGCGGCCCGTGATGGCGGATCTGATCCTCACGGGCGAGGAAAGCGAGGTCGAGCGATTCTACGGCGGCAAGTATCAGCATGCGGCGTTGGAGGGGGCGTACGAGGCGGAGGATTTCTTCCCGCACCTCGGCGAGGGCGGCAAATGGATGCACTTCACGGCCAGCCCAATTCGCGACAACGACGGCCGGATCGTCGGGGCGATCGAGACCCTCGAGGACATCACCGAGCGCAAGGAAGCGGAGGCGGCGCTCCAGGAGGGACAGAAGCGGCTGCGGGCCGTGGTGAACAGCATGCCCGTCCTGCTCGACGCCTTTGACGAGGAGGGGCGCATCATCTTCTGGAACCGTGAATGCGAGCGTGTGACGGGGTACACCTCGGACGAGATGGTGAACAACCCACGCGCGATGGAGTGGCTCTACCCGGACCCCGGGTACCGCGCATGGGTCATGGACACGGTGACCAAGAAGTGGGGAGACTTCGATGAGCTGGAGTTCGAGCTGACCTGCAAGGACGGCTCCAGACGAACCGTCGCGTGGTCGAACGTCTCGAACCGGACGGGCATTCCCGGATGGGCCACGTGGGCCACCGGCGTGGATGTCACGCAGCGCAAGCTCGCCGAGGAGGAACTCCGCCGTAGCGAGGAGCGGTACCGCCTGTTGGCCGAGAGCATGACCGACGTGGTCTGGACGGCCGACCTGGAGTTCAACATCACCTACATCACCCCTTCGATCGAGCGCTTCCGCGGCGTGACGCCCGACGAACGGGTACACTCGAAGTTCGAGGACTTCCTGACGCCGGATTCGCAACGCAAGGCGCGAAAGGCGATGCGCCACAAGCTCGCCCAGGTGGCGGCCGAGCCGGAGGCGGCGTTCGAGCCCGTTCGGCTGGAGTTGGAGTTCCTCAACAAGCAAGGGGATATCGTGTGGGGCGAGGTCGTCGCGCGGTTCCTGCGCGGCGAGGACGGTCGCCCCGAGGCAGTGCACGGCGTCACGCGCGACATCACCGACCGAAAGCGCGCCGAGCAGGAACTGCGCCGGAGCCGCAACTTCCTGGAGGGCGTCTTCACGAGCATCCAGGACCGGCATCAGCGTGCTGGACCGCGATCTGACGATCCGTCATGTCAACCCGGTCATGGAGCGGTGGTACGCTCCCAGCGCGCCGCTGGTCGGCAAGAAGTGTTTCCATTGCTACCACGGCGCGGATAAGGCGTGCGAACCGTGCCCGTCGATTCGGTGCATGAAGACCGGACGCACGGAGATGGACATCGTTCCCGGCCTGCCGGGCTCGTCCGTCGAGTGGATCGAGCTGTATGCCTACCCCATGCGGGATGCCGAATCCGGCGAGATCACCGGGGTGATCGAGTTCGCTCGCGACGTGACCGAGCGGAAGAAGGCCGAGCGCGAGCTGGAGGAGGCACGGGCCCTTCTTTGGGCGGCCTTCGAGAGTACGCAGGCGGGCATCCTCGTCGCCGACGCGCCCGACGTGCGCATCCGCTTCGCCAATTCCGCGGCGCTGGGCATTCGCGGGGCGACCCCGACAGCGCTGACGGGCATACCGGTCGAGCGCCACCCGCGGAACTGGCAGACCTTCCGCCCGGACGGCGAGATGGTCTGCCCCGAGGATCTGCCGCTCTCGCGGGCCGTGCTGGACGGCGAGACGGTCCGCAACGCCGAGGTGATCATCCGCGACGAGCAGGGGCGAGACCGCTGGGTTCTGGCCAACGCCGCCCCCGTCCGACGACCGGACGGCAGCATCGCCGCGGGCGTCGTCGTCTTCTCCGACATCTCGGACCGCAAGGAGGCCGAGGAGGCCCTCCGTCGCAGCGAGCGGCGGTACCGACACGTGGTCGAGGGCTCGCCCGTGCCGATGCTCATCCACCAGGACGAGAAGGTGGTGTTCGCCAACGCGGCCGCCGGGGACACGCTCGGCTATGGGGCCGAGGGCGAGTTGGTCGGGCTGTCCGTGTGGGACTTCGTCCACGCGGACTCGGTCGCCGCCGCCCGGGCCCGCATCGACGCGGCCTACTTGGGGCACCCGCAGCCGCTCCAGGAGTTGTCGTTCGTCCGGCGGGACGGGGCGCGGATCGAGGTGCAGGTGGTCTCGACGCCGATCGACCACGAGGGCGGCCCGGCCTCGCACGTGGCGTTCCAGGACGTCACGGAGCGCCGACACCTGGAGGAACAGCTCGCCCGCGCACAGCGGATGGAGGCCATCGGGCGGCTGGCCGGAGGGGTCGCACACGACTTCAACAACCAGCTCACCGTCATCAACGGTTACTGCGACCTGGAGCTGGCCGAGATGTCCGAGGACGCCCCGATGGCCGGCGTGCTGAAGGAGATCCGCAAGGCGGGCGAGCGGTCCAGCAAGCTGGCCAGCCAGCTCCTGGCCTTCGGGCGGCGGCAGGCCCTGCGGCCGGAGGTCATTGACCTGAACGAGGTCGTTGCCGGCATGGATCGCACGCTGGGACGGGCGCTGGGCGAGGACATCCAGATCCGGACGATCCCCAGCCCGACGCCGGCGCTGGTCGAGGTCGACCGGGGCCAGACCGAGCAGGCCCTGATGAACCTCGCCATCAACGCACGCGACGCGATGCCCGACGGCGGGAAGCTCACGATCGAGACCCGCGAGACCGAGATCAGCCGCGAATACGAACATCAACACCCGGACGCCGCCCCGGGACGCTACGTCATGCTGGCCGTGAGCGACACCGGGACCGGCATGGACGCCGAGACGCAACAGAGCATCTTCGACCCGTTCTTCACCACCAAGGAGCCGGGCAAGGGCACCGGGCTCGGGCTGTCCATGGTCTACGGCTTCGTCAAACAGAGCGGCGGGCTCATCTACGTCTACAGCGAGGTCGGGCGCGGCACCACGTTCAAGATCTACCTGCCCCGCGCCAGCGGCGCGCTCACCACGGCCGAGGTGCGCGCGCCCGCCGAGACGCCGCTCGGCAGCGAGACCGTCCTCGTCGCCGAGGACGACGAATCCGTTCGGCAACTGCTGGTGCGCGTCCTGCGCAACTCCTCCTACACCGTGCTCGAGACCGCCAACGCGGATGAGGCCCTGCCCCTCGGGCTCGGGTACGAGCAGCCCATCCACCTCCTCATCGCCGATGTGGTCATGCCAGGCATGTTCGGGACCGAGCTGGCTCAGCGACTTCGCAAGTCCCGCCCCGACATGAAGGTGCTGTTCATCTCCGGCTACACGAACGCGGCCGCCCGCAGCCAGAACGTCCTGCGGCCGGGGGAGAACCTCCTGAGCAAGCCGTTCAGCCCGGAGGCCCTGGCCCATGCGGTCCGCCGCGTTCTCGACGAGCCGTAGGCGCCGCTAGGTCGTCGGTTCCCGCGCCCGCCTGCCAAGTTGTGCTAATCCCTTGCGCTCACGTGCCGATAAGAGTGTGTCGCTCCGAATTCGCTCCCCCGCCGGCGGCCCGCAAGCAGGATGCATCGCGCCGCCGCACGGCGAATCGGGCCGAGAAGGAGCAGCGGACGCCCGCCGGTCGGTGCTGCGAGCACCGTCGAGGCCGTCAGCCGGCGGGTCCTCGCTTCGGGCCGGGAACACGGAACGTTGGGCAAGCAAAAGATAACCTCGCCGGGCATCCTGCTGATCGCCGTATGTGTTTGCTCCGGGGGCATTTTTCTACTTGACCGCTTCGCGCTTGAGCCGCAGGTCGACTCCGAGCGACAGGCCGCACTCCAGGAACAGGCCCTCCGAGCCGAGAGCGCGGCGCAGGCCGTCATCGCCTCAAAACGCGAGGCGCTGGCGACCGCGTGCTCCGTTTGGGCGAGCCGAGTCGCGCTCGCCGGACTGCCCGAGGGGAAGTCCGGGCGCGAGGCCTTCAGCGCCTTCGGCGCCTCGGCCCTGGCCGAGGGCGGGGTCGACTTCGCCTGGATCGGTCGGGCCGGCGAGCCGCCTGACCTCGCTTGGTCCCGCAAGGGCGAGGGCCCGCAGCAAGGCGGCCGGCCGATCGTCGAACTGCCGTCCTCTCCAGAAAGCGGCGATCCGGCGGCCGGGCTGATGCGTGTGGGCAGCGAGGCGGCCCTCGTTGCCGGGCATCCGCTGGAAGGCCCGGAAGGCCGTCGGCTCTGGGTGGGTCAATACCTGGACGCCGATCTGCTGGACGCCGCGGGAAAGGCCGCGGGCGGCACGCTCGTGCGTGTGGCGGACACCCGACTGCCGCAAGGCATGTCGGACAGCTCGAACCGATCCCAAACGATGTGGACGGCCGACGGCGATACGCTGGCGGTGGCCTGGCCGATGCGCGACGCATCGGGCGAGACCCTCGGCTATCTTCGTGCGGACATCCCCTCGGGACACGTGCGCCGCCAGGCCGAGGTGGCGCAGCGCAACGCGACCATCGTCCTGGTGCTTTCCACGGGTCTGTGCGCCCTGATCGTCGTGGCCGTGCATGTGCTGATCGCCGGTCCGGTCATCCGTCTGCTCGGGCGGATTCAGCGGATGGAAAGCGGCGAGGAGACGGTGGACGACCTGACGCGAGACCTGCACGGCGAGCCGCGCATCCTGGCCCGCCGGCTGGAGTCCACCTTCGAGAAGCTCGCCAGCATGAGCAAAAGGGATCAGCTTACGGCGCTGGCCAACCGGCGGCACTTCGAGCAGGTGCTCGACGCGTTCTACCACCAGGCGCGGCGGTACAACCGGCCGCTGTCGCTGATCATGCTGGACATCGACTTCTTCAAGGCCATCAACGACGCCGGCGGACATCATGCGGGCGATGAGTTGCTCAAGGATGTCGCGGCCGCCATCGAGAAGATCTGTCGCAAGGCGGACCTGCCGGCGCGCCTGGGCGGGGATGAATTCGCGATCCTGCTGCCGGAGACACCCGCCGACAAGGCCGCCGCAATGGCCGAGCGCGTCCGCAACGAGATCTCCATGCGTACCGTGATGGTCCGCGGCACCGAGGCGAACGTGACCACGTCGGTCGGCATCGCCGACCTCAACGCCGGGGAGATCGACTCGCCGGACGGCATGCTCTCGCTGGCCGACCGTGCGATGTACGCCGCGAAGGACAAGGGCCGCAACCGCATCTTCCAGGCCCACGACCTCGATGGCTGCTCCCTGAGCGGCGAAGCCGCCGACGGCGGCGACATGGACGTTCTGAGCAAGAAGCTCATCGGGCTGGACACCCAGTTCAAGGACATGTTCGTCCAGGGGCTCGAGGAGATCATGGAGATCCTCGCCCACCGGGACCCGCACATGGCGGCTCACGCCCGCAAGGTGCAGCACTATGCCGTGCAGATCGCCCACGAGATGGAGCTGCCCGACCGCGTGATCAAGCGGCTGCGGATCGGGGCCATGCTCCACGACATCGGCATGCTTGCCATGCCCGATTCGGTCCTGCTGTGCGAGAAGCGGCTCGACGAGGGCCAGCTCCGCATGATGCGTCGCCACCCGCTGCTGAGCGTGCGCATCATGGAGGGCATGGAGTTCCTCGAGCAGGAGATCCCCACCGTCCGCTATCACCACGAGAACTATGACGGTTCGGGCTACCCCGAGGGGCTGGCCGGTGCGGCCATCCCGCTCACCGCGCGCATCCTCGCCGTCGCCGACGCCTTCGACGCCATGACCTCCCCGCGAACGTTCCGCTCGGCCAAGAGCATCAGCGAAGCCCTCAGCGAGCTGCGAAAGAGCGTCGGCGTGCAGTTCGACCCCGCCGTTGTCGAGGCCTTCGTCAACGTGGCCGGGCGCCTCGGCGAGCGACTGACCGAGGTGCAGGTGAGCGACCGTGAGGAACACCCCGACGAGCCCGAAGCCCCGGCCGACGATGCCGAGGCCGTGGCGGCCCGCAATTCGTAGAGCCCCCGCGGTCCGGGCCCGCCGGATCGCATCTCACTCGTCCATCTCGGCGTCCTCGTCGCCTGCGTCCCCCCTCGGCCTCGGAATCCGGGACATCCTCGCACGGCCCCGTCTCTCTGGGGACATGCAGCGCCTCGCGATGGGCTTCGCTCAGTACCGCCGGGCGCAGAATTTCGCTCTTCCCGGCCGCTGCCGTACAATTCGGCGACCATGCAGATTGTCGTTCTGGCCGGACTGATCCTCTCCATGGCGTTCGTGGAGCCCGAGCTCAGCGGCGAACTCGTCCCCCCGGGTCCGCTGACGCCCTGGTTCCTGTGCGCGTACACGGCAGTGGCGGCAATCCTCACCGCCCTGAACACCCTCCTGTCCCGCCGGGCCCTGCGGCACTGGGGCGGCATGCCGCGAGGCGTCCGCCGTCGCCATACCATCCTGACGGCCATGGCAAACCTCTGGCTCGTGCTCGGCTCGGCGGCCGTGCTGTTCTCGGGATACGGCCGCTGGCTGGCCGAGCGGGCGGCCACAAATCCCCTGCCGCTGCTGTACCGGCTGGCCGCCGCGGGGCCCTTCGTCCTGTCCCTGATGGTGGTGTTGGCGCTGCGGTACCCCTTCTACCGGGCGTACCGGCGTCGCTCCGCCCCGGACCGCCGGCCGTGGAGCGCGAGCGAGTACCTCGGCTACAACGTCCGCCACCACGTGCTGTTTGCCCTCGTCCCGATCTCGCTGATCCTGCTCGGCCATGATGCCATCGGCCTGTACGCCGAGCCCCGCCTGCCGAACGAGACGTGGGCGAGCGTGGTGCTCATCGGTGGCCGAGTGGCCGTGGGGCTGGGCGTGTTCTTCCTGGCTCCCGTGATGATCGTCCGCATCTGGCGCACGGAGCGGCTGGGGCCCACGCCGCTGCGCGGCTCGCTGGAGTCGATCAGCCGGCGGTTGGGGCTGGGCTACCGGGACATGCGAGTATGGAAGTCCAGCGGCGAGATCGCCAACGCCGGCGTCATGGGCCTCACGCGGCACGTCCGCTACGTGCTGCTGTCCGACGGGCTGCTGGAGAACATGGACCCGGCCGAGATCGAGTCGATCTTCGCGCACGAGGCCGGGCACATCGCCGGGCATCACATCTTCTACTCGGCCCTGTTCGCACTTTCCTGCGTGACGCTGTGCAGCGTGGCGGGCTTCTTCGCCGCCTGGGGGCTGGGGCTGAGCTTGTGGGGCGAGATCGCGTTGACGCTGGCCCTGACGGCGGCGGCGTTCGGGCTCGTGTTCGGCTGGATCAGCCGACGCTTCGAGCGCCAGTGCGACGTCGCGGCCGCGTGGGCCGTCGGTCGGGAGTACGCCGCGGGCGACCTGCCCGATCCCGCGGGCGAGGCGAACCCGGCCGGTGACGCGGCGCAGCCCGGCGATGCCGACCCGATGCGGGTCCCCCCGGCGGGGGCCGCGCTGTTCGCGCGATCGCTCCAGCACGTCGGTCGGCTCAACGCCATCCCCGCCACGCAACCGAACTGGCGGCACGGCTCCATCGCCCGACGAGTCAGCTACATCCTGTGGCTCAGCAGCCGCGGCGGCACGCGGCGCGAGATCGACCGGACGGTCCGGTGGATCAAGGTCGGTATCTGGCTGGCGGTCGCGCTGTCGGCGGCGGCGTTCGTCTTCCTCTAGGGACGATCTCAACGGGAGCGGCGAGCATGGACACGTGCGTGGCAATCGTGACCGGGGCGTCCAGCGGCATCGGCGCCGCGACGGCCCGCGAGTTCGCCAGTCGGGGCTGGTCTGTTGTGCTGGCCGCCCGCCGGCGCGAGCGGCTCGACGAGGTCGCCGCCGAGTGCCGCCGGGCCGGCGCCCCGGAGGCCCTGCCCGTGCCGACCGACGTGGCGAAGCGCGAGCAAGTGGACTCCCTCGTCGGGGCCGCCGTCGAGCGGCTTGGGCGCGTCGACGTCATGCTCAACAACGCCGGGCACGGCGTCAGCGCCCGCGTCCACGAGATCACCGACGAGGCCATGCGCGAGATCGTCGACGTGAACCTGTTCGGGGTGCTCTACGGCTGCCGCGCCGTGGCGCCCGTCATGATGCGGCAGAACAGCGGGCACATCTTCAACGTCTCGTCGGTCATCGGCAAGCGGGGTTGCCCGTTCAACGGGGCGTACTCGGCCACGAAGTTCGCCGTCTGCGGGCTCTCGGACGCCCTGCGCGTCGAGATGCTGCCCTACGGGGTCCGGGTGACGACCCTGTGCCCCGGGCTGACCCGGACCGAGTTCTTCGACCACGTCCGGGGCGGATCGAGCTTGAACAGGACCAGCTTCGGGGCTGTCCGCGGCCTCATGCCGCCGGAGAAGATCGCCCGCCGCATCGCCCGCACCGTCGGGAAGAACAAGCCCGAGATCGTCTTCTCCGTCGGCGGCAAGGTCCTCGTTTGGGTCCACCAACGCTTCCCATGCCTGGCCGACCGGATGATGAAGCTCTATCACGACGCCCTGCTGAAAGCCGGCGAAGGCGACAGCACCGGCGAACGGTCCTGAACACCGCTGGCCCGGCTCATGCTTGACCACGCGTGGGGAGCACGCCATGATGGGTTCATGGCCTGCGATAGCAACGGATTCCGGAAGATGGGGCAGGTGCTGAACAACGCGGGCAGCTCCGCGATCGTGGTCGGCGATGCACGAAACGTGTTGGGGCTTGTGCCGGACGCCGCTTTCGCCTGCTGCGTCACCAGCCCGCCGTACTGGGGACTGCGAGACTACGACATCGAGGGCCAAGTCGGCGCCGAGGATTCGCTGGCGGAATACCTGGAGCACTTGGTAGCCATCTTCCGTGAAGTGCGACGCACCCTCGCCGAGGACGGCACGCTGTGGCTCAACATCGGGGACTCCTACACGAGCGGGAATCGAAGGTGGAGAGCGCCGGACAAGAAGAACCCAGCCCGTGCGATGCGCTACCGCCCGCCGACCCCGGCGGGTCTGAAGCCCAAGGACCTGATCGGCGTGCCTTGGCGTCTCGCGTTGGCCCTCCAGGCGGACGGCTGGTACCTCCGCTCCGATGTAGTCTGGCACAAGCCGAACTGCCAGCCGGAGTCGGTTCGAGACAGGCCGACCCGTGCCCATGAGTATCTGTTCATGCTCACGAGGTCGCAGGACTACTACTACGACCGAGAAGCCATCATGGAGCCCGCCAACGGCAGGGGGCGGCGCAACCGCCGCACGGTATGGAACATCAACACCGAACCCAACGGGGAAGCGCATTTCGCCACGTTTCCCGAGGCCCTCGTCGCCCCTTGCATAGCGGCCTCCAGCCGTCCCGGCAGTGCGGTTCTTGACCCGTTTGCCGGCACGGGAACAGCAGGCATCGCCTGCCAACGCATGGGCCGGCGCTTCATCGGCATCGAGTTGAAGCCGAAGTACGCCCGGATTGCGGAGCGGCGCCTGGGTCAGGAACTCCTGTATGCCAAGACCTCGTGAACGCGAGTTGCCCGTCCTGGAGCCCAACCTGCAGGTGTCCTTCTATCACAAGCTCCAGACCATCAGAGGCAGGCATCTACGTGAGGCCCTCCAGCAGGCCTTGGGGGATCTGCCGCTCGAGCTGCTGGACGCCGAACTGCGCGACCTGGCGCCTGAGACCGCACTGAGGAAACTCGCCACCCAAGGGCTGCGAGGGGAGGTCTTCTTCCCTGTGCCATGCCTGCTGAAGGCCGGTCCCAACTTGCTGGGCTACTATCGCCTGCTGTACGGCCTGTCCCAGAAAGAGTTCTACTCAAGCAAGACCTTCGGGCGCTTCAAGCGGCTGGAGGCCGAGGGCCAACTCGGATCCGTCCGCCCGGAAGAGATGCAGGCCCTTTGCCGCAGTCTTGTCGGGACCGCCGTCAAGCTCGTGCAGGTCATCGACGAACTCACGGTAGCAACCGTGAACGAGCTGCAGCTCCTGACTCTCGGCGCCCAGCTCAGGGGTAGCGAGAACACGCGAGTCGGCAAGCGCGCAACCAAGGAGGTATTCGATATCATCCGCCAGCTCGTGGGCCCGTACCTGGTGGAGGAGACCGCCCGTACGTTGGTGCTGCGAAACGACGCCGGGCGTAGCGTGCTGGTGGAGTTTGCGGCTGATCCCGACATCTGAATCACCGAGAAGCTGCCCTCCGGCGTCCGCAACCTGGTCTCCGTCGAGATCAAGGGTGGAGCGGACGTATCCAACGTCCACAACCGTCTCGGGGAGGCGGAGAAAAGCCACCAGAAGGCCCGCGCACGCGGCTATCACGAATTCTGGACGATCGTCCGGGCGCCGGTATCTGCGGAAGTTGCCGGAAAAGAGACCCCGACGACCAGTCAC
The DNA here is from genome assembly GCA_964531695.1 of uncultured Planctomycetaceae bacterium. Taxonomy (GTDB): domain Bacteria; phylum Planctomycetota; class Phycisphaerae; order SM23-33; family SM23-33; genus JAGXKT01. The sequence continues at coordinate 52,427 of CAZHEH010000010.1, forward strand.
CTATTTCGCTTGGATGACTTGGTCCGCCCGCGTTCGAAGGAGCGCTCGCAGTTTCGGGACACGTTGGCGTCGATACTGAGCATTCGCATATAGGGACGCCCTTTGGTGGCGCCGGCGCAGAGGAACCCGCCTGATGACCGCTGGCCCGGCCGGGATTCCGCGGTATAATCGCCGCTCATGAAGCACACCCCCCGCCCAACCGGGCTCTCTCCGAGGCGAACCGTCTGGCTGCTCCCAGTGATGCTGGCGGCGATCGCGGGCGGCTGCCAGTGGCCGCCCGAGTTCGCCCCCCCGCGGCTGGACGGCTCCGACGCGCCGCTGTCGGCCTGGGCGGCCGGGCCGATGGTCGCGCTGACGGATCAGACCGCCCCCCCGAGCCGCTCGCCGGTCTACAACGCGGAAGACCGGACCGTCTCTCTGCACGCGGCCGCCAACGAAGCGGTCAGCTTCCAGGTTGTCATCGACGCGGGCAAAGAGGCCGTCCGCGGGCTGGAAATCGAGCCGTCAACGTTGATAGGCCCGGACGGCGCCGCGATCCCGGCCGAGCGGATCCGCGTGTTCCGGGCTCTGCCCGTGCATATCGAGCGCTATCCGCCGTGGTACCTGCGGCTGTCCGAGCGGACGCCGAAACCGGCGAGCTTCTATGATGCCCTCGCGCCGCTGACACCCGGCGAGCCGCTTGGCGTGCCGCCCGGTGAGCGGCTGGTGCTGTGGGTGGACATGGCCGTGCCGAAAACCGCCCGCCCGGGCGAGCACGTCGGCACGCTGACGCTCCGCAGCGACTCGCATTCCGCGTGGAAGCTCGAGGTGCGGCTGGACGTATGGGACTTCGTCCTGCCGGACGCCCGCTCGCTGCCCGCAATCGGCGGCTTCGATTACCGAGACCTTTTCGCACCTTTCCTGGAGCGCGGCGGCGCACCGTTCGCCCCCGAACGGCTGGAGCGCAATCACCCGATCGCACGACGCGGGCTCGTGCTCATGCGGCAACTCATGGTCATGGCCCACGAGCACCGGCTGGACCTGTTCGACAAGCACATCCGCCCGACGCTCAGGCGCGACTTGGACGGCAACGTTGTGCTCGACTGGGAGGACTACGACGCGATCGTGGGCCCCTACCTCGACGGCACGGCCTTTGACGACCGCATCGGCGTGCCTGCCTGGCCGCTGCCGTTCAGCGACCGATGGCCGAGGCCGGCCAACTACGGAGGGCACGACACCGAGAGATACGCCGAGACGGCCCGCGCCGTGCTCTCGGCCTGCGGCGAGCATTTCGCTGGCGCGGAAGCCCGGAAGGACAAGCTGTTCGCCTGGCCGTACCGCGGCGAGATCGGGCCGCAGGGCTACAGCGCGTTCGATCGCATGGCCGGGCTGGCCCGCAACGCCGTGCCGGAGGTGCCGATCCTCTGCCGGCTGCCGTTCGATCCACCGGAGGCAAGCGGCTTGCGGCCGGGCGCGGGATTCCCCGAGCGAGTCGACATGTCCGCCCCACCGGCCCACTGGCTGGATCCGTCCCTCACCGCGCCGGCATCGGGCGGCAAGCTGGCCGGGGTGTGGCTTGCCCCGGGCGACCCGCCCTACCTGCCGAGCTTGGGCGTGCTGGCCGGGCCCGCCGACGTTCGGGCCGTGCCCTGGTTCGCCCACAAGTATGACTGCGCCGGGCTCTTCCTGCCGGAGGTGCTGCACTGGTCCCAGGATGACGTTGCCGAAGACTTGGCTCGCACGCGGCTGTTCCACCCCGGCACGGCCGTGGGGCGCGAGGCCGTGCTGCCTTCCGTCCGGCTGAAGCGCCTCCGCCGCGGCCTGCAGGACTTGGGCTATCTGTGGCTGCTCCAGCAGCACGGGCGGGCGGAGGTGGCGGAGAAGATGGTCGATGCCTTGGTCCGCTACGCGGGCCTCGACGCGGCCGGCGACAACTACCTCGACCCGCGCCTTCACGGCTGGGTCCGGAAGCCGGAAACGTGGCGGCAGGCCCGGGAACTGATGGCCGCCGAGATCCTCGCCGCCATGCACCGCGGCGAGCCCACACGGCAGGAACTGCTGCGTCAGCGGATCGCCTGGCGGACCTTCGAGAACGCCACGCATGAGATCCGCGTCGAACAGGTCCGCACGCACGTCACGCCCGTCGAGGCCGCGCCGGGCGGACACCGCCTGCTGGACATGACGCTTCGAATCGAGCTGTATAACGAGCACGACCGGCCGGTCGACGCGACGGTCAACCTGGAAGGCCTCCCCGAGGGCTGGCGCCCGGTGACGCCGTCGGCGACGGTCGCCATGGGCCGGGGCGAGCGGGCGGTCGTCGAGTTGAGGGCCCGCGGCGACATCGTCCCCGCCACGGCTGCCGGCAAGCTCGACGTGCCGCTGAGCGTGACCGCGGACGGCGAGGACCGGCGCGAGCTGACCGCGTCCGTGCCGCTGGTCCTAGCCGCGCCCCCGGCCGGGGCGATCCGCATCGACGGGGTGTTGGACGACTGGCCCATGCGCGCCGCCAACACGGCCGGGGACTTCCGGCTGGTCGGGCGCCGCGGCGAGGTCGGCGACGGCCTGGCCGAGCGGCAGACGCAGGTCTTCGTGCTGCACGACGACGAGCGCATTTACTTCGCCTTCCGGTGTGAGGAACCGGGCACGGAGCCGCGAGCACACCCGAGCAATCTGGTGGAATACGAGCAGTTACTGGCCGTGGGGGAGGACCTCGTCGAGATCGTCCTCGACCCCGGCGCGGACGCCGAGGGCATCGCGGACCTGTACCACATCGTCGTCAAGGCCAACGGCGTGGTACGGGCGGAACGCGGCGTGACGATGTCGCTGCTGTACGAGCCCGCGGGCCGGTGGGCCGCGGAGCCCGCCGTCGCCGTGGGCCAGAGCGCCGACGATGCCTGGACCGTGGAGATCGCCATTCCGCTCAGCGCCTTCGGCGACGAGGCGGACGCCCGCTTCTGGGGCGCCAACTTCGCTCGCCACGCCACGCAGGGCGGCGAGGCGTCGAGCTGGGCCGGCTCGCGCCGCTACTTCTACGCACCGGAAGGACTCGGTACGATGTTTTTTCCGACGCGCGGGTCGGGCGCCGAAGCATTCCCCGCATCCGGCGGACCCTAAGCAAGGAGACCCAAATGGGCAGCAAGATCGGCTGGATTCTCGGTGCGGCACTCCTGCTGGGCGTGATCATCTTCATCATCATCCGCCTGGCCGTCCCGTTTCCGTCCGACCCACAGGAGTTACGGGAAAACCCCCGCCTTCTGGACATGATCGAGATGGAGTGGCCCTCGACGTTCGCCGGCGGCAAACCCTCCGGCGGCGGGGACGCCGCGGGTGACTACGATCGAGCGGCGGATATCGCCCGCGCCCACAAGGCCAAGATCCTCGCGGCGGCGGATTCGCGCGAACCGATCCCCGCCGAGGTGCTTGACGTGCTGAAGCAGGTTTACGGTCACGTCGCCGCCGGGGCGAGCAAGTCGAGCGGGGACTACGCCCGCGCCCATGCCGGCGCCGTGTCCGTCTCCCCGCGCTTCGCGCCGGCGACCGACATGAAGCTCGTGGTCCAGGCCGTCATGACGTACTACCGGTACGTGTCGGAGGAGGCCGCCGACTGGGACCTCGCCGAGCGGGTCGCCCGCGACGCGTTCACCCTCGGCTGGCACCTCGTACAGGAGCGTGGGCACGTCAACGTGGTCATCGTCGGCATCGAGGCGCAGACACAAGCGATGGGTGCCTTCAGCCAGCTCTTCGGCGGGTTCTCGGACGTCACCGGCCGGCCCGACAACGCACCCAGGCCCAACGAGGCCGCGGCCCGATCGCTCAAGCGGTACGTCGAACGCCTCTACAACGTGCACTCGAACTACTTCAACCGGATGCAGATCGTCCACGCGGAGCTACCCGCGGCCGGAGACGTCTTCGGCCTGGTGGAGCCGGGGTTCGTTCCGGGGGACCACAAGCTGGACCCGGCCTGGCGCGTGCAGGGCCTGCTGATGTGCGGGGTTCTCAAGCACACGAGCGGAAAGCGAGGCAACCGCCGCTACGCGCAGAAGCTCATCGACCGGCACCTCGACAGCGAGGACGCGCTGATGCGAGCCGCCGCCGAGGCGGCCGACGCGTTCACCGCCGAGCAGGCGGACGACTACGAGGTCCCGCTCGTAAGCCCCAATTTGCAGTGGCCCCCCGGGGCCACGGAAGACGACTGAGAGGCCGGCTCCTGCAGCGTGCTCATCGACAGTGTCCAACTCGCGGCCCGCGTGGATGTCGAGGATCTCGCGGCGCGCACGGTGCCGGCGGACATGGCGGCGATGCTGGCGGCCGAGCCCGATCCGGCCATGCTGGAAAGCGCGGCGTTCGACCCGCGCTTCGGGCGGTACAGCGTGCTGGCCTGCCGGCCGCTGGAGGTGCTGACCTGCCGCGACGGCGTCCTGAGCGACCGATCGGGCCGCGAGCTGGCCACGGGCGGGGAGGTCTGGGCGGCGCTGGCGCGGGCCTTCGCGGCCGTGCGAGCGGGGGCGCCCCGCCGATCATCCTACCTGCCGGGCTGGATCGGCTACATCGGCTACGAGATGGGACGGCTCGTGGAGCGCCTGCCCGGCATGGCGCAGAGGGACACCGCCCTCCCCGACCTCCGCCTGGCCTTGTACGATGCGTTGCTGGTGCATGATGCGCTTCACGGCACATGGGCGCTCGTGCAGCTCGTCTTCGACGACCCGCCGACCGGCGCCGGGGCCGCGGCCGAGGCGCTGCGGCGAATCGCCACGGAAGCGGATGCCCGCGGCATCGCCGCGTCCCCGGCCGACAGCGCGGACGCGGCCGCACGTCCGGTGCTGGCCGCCGAGCCGAACTTCACGCCCGAGGCCTACCGCGAAGCGGTCGCCCGCTGCGTGGAGCATATCGCCGAGGGCGACATCTTCCAGGTGAACCTCTCGCAGCGGCTCTCGGCGGAGTTGTCGGCCTCGCCGCGGTCTATCTACGCCGCGCTGCGGGCGCGAAACCCGGCGTGGTACGCGGCGTACCTGGCCTTCGAGGAGGCCGGGGCGCCGTGCGCGGTGCTGTCCAGCTCGCCGGAGCTGTTTCTTCGGCTGCGCGGAGATCGGGTGGTGACCCGGCCGATCAAGGGCACGCGCCCGCGGGGAGGCGACCCGGCCGCCGACGCCCGCGCCGCCGAAGAGCTGCTCGTCAGCGCCAAGGACAATGCCGAGCTGGCGATGATCGTCGATCTTCTGCGGAACGATCTCGGCCGCGTCTGCCGCTACGGCACGATCCGCGTGTCCGACGCTCGCCGGCTGGAGACGCATCCGACGGTGTTCCACCTGGTGGGCACGGTTGAGGGGTGCCTCCGGGAAGATGTCGGCCCCGCGGAGCTGTTGCGGGCATGCTTCCCCGGCGGGTCCATCACCGGCGCACCGAAGATCCGCGCCATGGAGATCGTCGACGAGTTGGAGCCGGTCGCCCGCGGGCCGTACACCGGCTGCATCGGGCACGTGGGCGTCAGCGGCGACGCGACGTGGAATATCGCGATCCGCACGATCGTGTGGCAGCAAGGCCGGGCGCATGTTCAGGTCGGCGGCGGCATCGTCGCGGATTCCGACCCGGCGGCCGAGCATCAGGAAACGCTCGACAAGGCACGAGCCATGCTGGAAGCTCTGCACACGGCCGAGGACGCCGCCGGCCGGGAGGCATAGCGCGTGCGAACCTATCCGATCATGCTGGACCTGCATGGGCGGCGAGCCGTGGTCGTCGGCGCCGGATCCGTTGGATTGCGGAAGGCCCGCCCGCTGGTCGAATGCGGCGCGGACGTGGTGCTCGTCACCGGTGGCGAGCCGGCCGAGTTTCCCGGCGCGGATGTGCTCGCCGAGCCGTACCGGGCCGAGCACGTCGACGGGGCTCGCCTGGCGTTCGCCTGTACGGATGACGCGGCCCTGAACGCGCGGATCGCGGCGGACGCCCGTGCGGCCGGGGCGTGGGTGAATGTCGCGGACACGCCCGAGCTGTGCGACTTCTACCTGCCGGCCACGGCCCGCGACGGGGACGTGGTTGTTGCCGTCGGCACGGGCGGCGCGGCGCCGGGGCTGGCCGCGCACCTGCGGGACCGCCTGGCCGAAGCCCTGCCGGCGGACGCGCGGGCCTTCGCCGCGGCGCTGAACGAGCTGCGCGGCGAACTGCGTGCCCGAGGCGTGCCGCCCCGGCTTCGCATGTCGGCCGTCCGCGAGCTAGCCGGGCCGGACGGGCTGGAAATCTTCCGCCGCGGCGGCGCGGCCGAGTTGCGGGTCCGCCTGGAGGAGTTGCTCGCCCGAGACCTGTAGCATTGGGTTGGAACGATACGCATGCGAATTCTCTGCGCAGGCATCAGTCACAGGACGGCGCCGCTTTCGATCCGGGAGCGGTTCGCACTCGACGCTTCCGCGCGGCGCGCCGCGCTGAAGGACCTCTGCGCTCGATGGCCGGAGGCCGAGTGTCTGGCGCTGTCCACGTGCAACCGCACGGAGGTGTACCTGGCGCGTCCGGCTCACGGGCGTCCGCGCGCCGATGAACTGCGGGACTGGCTCGCGTCCCTTGGCGGGCTGAGCGGCGTCGAGCCGGTCTACGTACTGGAGGATTCCGAGGCGGCCGGCCACCTGTTCGCGGTGGCGGCCGGGCTGGAGAGCTTAGTGCCCGGCGAGCCGCAGATCGTGGCCCAGATCAAGGACGCCTACGAGGCCGCGGGCGAGGCCGGGGCCGCTCGGCACGTGCTGCACGAACTGGTGCAGGCGGCCCTGCACGCAGCCAAGCGGGTGCGTAGCGAAACGCCGATCGGCCAGGGCAAGGTGTCGGTCGCTTCCGTGGCGGTCGAGCAGGCGGCCGAGGCGCTCGGCTCGCTCGCGGGCGTGCGCGTGCTGGCCGTCGGCGCGGGCAAGATGAGCGAGCTGATCCTGCGGCACCTTCGCCGGCGCGGTGCGGGCGACGTAGTCGTGACGAACCGCTCGGCCGCCGCGGCCCGCGAACTCGCCGGTCGGTGCGGCGGGCGGAGCGTGCCGTTCGAGCGGCTGACCGAGGCCCTGCCCGGCCGCGACCTAGTGCTGACCTCCACCGCCGCCGACGCGCCCGTGCTGCGGCGGGAAGACATCGCGGCGGCGCGGGGCGATGCGCCGCTGGTAATCATCGACATCGCCGTCCCGCGGGACGTGGAGCCGGGCGCCGGCGACCTGCCCGGCGTGCGGCTGTACAACATCGACGATCTCGAAGCCGTGGCCGGGCGCGCGCTGGCGGCGCGTCGGGACGAGGCGGAGGCCGGCCGAGAGGTCATCGCCCCGCTGGTGGCCGAGTTCGAGCGCGCCCTGCGCGTCCGAGAGGTCGCCCCGACGATCCGCTCACTGCACGAGTACATGCGGGCCGTGGCCGACGCCGAGTTGGCCGACGCGATGAACAAGCTCTCGACACACGACGATGCGCCGGAGGATGAGCGAATTCTGCGCCGCGCGCTGCACCGGACGATCCGGCGGATTCTGCACCCGGCCACACGGAATCTGCGAGATGCAGCGGGCTCGCAGAGCGCTTCGATCCGCGCGGCCGCGCTGCGGAAGGCCTTCGGGCTGGACGCGGGCGAAGACCCGCCCGCGCGCCCGGAATAAGACGGATCACTCCACCCGTAACGGGTCTCGGTCCGCCTCGGAGAAGTGCACCCGCACGCCGGAGAGCGCTTCGTCGAGTTGTTCGGCCAGGCGGCGCATGGCGAGCCGCTCGGAGTTGCCGTGCCCCGCCGCCACCACCGTCAGCCCCGCCTCGACCGCGTCGATGGCCTCGTGGTGGCCGATTTCGCCGGTCAGGTAGAAGCTTGCCCCGGCCGCCACGGCGTCTCGGACCAGCGACTTGCCGGAGCCGGCCCCTACGGCGACCGTCGAGACCAGATTCGCCTTCCGCTCGTCCCCGGCGCGGCCGGGCTCGCCCGCCACGAGCAGCTTGCTCACGCCCAGGGCCGTCTTGGCGCGGCGGATTAGCGTTCGCACGGTCACAGGACGCTTCAGTTCGCCCACGCGGCCCATGCCGCATCCGGGCGGGCGCGACTCCAGCGGATACACGTCCACTGCCGGCGTCTCGTAGCTATGGGCCGCGCGAATCGCCGCCACGACCGCCGCCGCCCGGCCGCGAGGCGAGACCATCTCCAGACGGACTTCCTCGGCCACGCTGTGCTCGCCCCGCTCGCCGAGAGTCGGCTGAGCCCCATCGCCCCCGCAGAACGCCCCAATGCCGTGGGCGAAGAAGGCGCAGTCGAAGTAATCGCCGATACGCCCCGCCCCGGCCCCGAACGCCGCCTCGCTCACGCGGGAAAGGTCGTCCGGCGGAACAAACGCAACGACCTTGCACTCGCCCTCGCCGCGCGCGGCCTGGAGCGGGCGGATCCGCGTCAGCCCAAGCGCCTCGGCCAGCGCATCATTCGTGCCGCCCGGCGCCGCGTCGAAATTCGTGTGCATCGAGTACAGCGCCACCCCGCGTCGGATTGACGCGTGCACCAGCGGCGCGGCCGATGCCGTCACGCGCTTGACGGGCTTGAAGATCACCGGATGGTGCGTGATGACCAGCCCCGCCTTGGCCCGCACGGCCTCGTCCAGAACGGCATGGGTCAGGTCCACGCAGACCAGCGCTTTCTTGACCTCCGCCGACGTCGAGCCGGACATCAGGCCGACGTTGTCCCAGCTCTCGGCCAGCTCGGGCGGCGCGGCCTTCTCCAAGGTCTTGACGATCGCGGTCAGCTTCATCGGGCGCCCTCCCGGCATTCGGCGTCCAGCAGCGCCTCATAGCATGCGGTTATTCTACGCGTCAGCTCGCCCGGCCGGCCTGCGCCGACCTGATGGGCCTCTACCTGCACCACCGGCCGGGGGCCCGCTACCGAGCTGGTCAGGAACATCTCCTCTGCGGCGAGCATCTCCCGCACGGTCAGGGGCGTTTCGGTATCGCAGGGAATGCCCTCGCGCCGGCAGATTTCGATCACGGCGTCCCGAACGACGCCGGGCAGGACCGGCGTGTCGCGAGGCGGGGTGGACACCTTGCCCCCATGCACGAGGAAGACGTTCGAGAAGCACGCCTCGGCCAGATACTTGTCCGTCGTGAACCACAATGCGTCCTCCGCGCCCTTGGCCGCCGCCTCCCGCCGGGCCAGTACCCGTGGCAGGTAGCAACCGGTCTTGTAGCCGAAGGTCGGGTCGCCCCGCACCTGCCGCAAAGACGAGACAACCACGGCGATGCCCCGTTCGGCCCACTCGCGCGGGCGGTTCGGCACGGGCTCGGCCGTGATGAGCGTCGTCGCGGGCGCCGCCTCGTCGTCCGGCTCGCCGCGCATCGCACCGATCGGGCCGGGAGTGAGCGTGATCCGCACGCGGGCATCGGCCAGTCTGTTGGCCGCGAGCACGTCGTACGTCGCCTCGGTCAGCCGGCCCGGGTCGGAGCCGACGTGCAGGTCGAGCAGCCGGACCGTATCCATGAGGCGCATCAGATGCCGGTCGAAGCGGAAGACGACCCCCAAGTGCGCCCGCATTGTCGTGAAGGCCGACGCTCCGTGCAGAAAGCCGGCGTCGAAGGCGCTGATGCGTGCCTCGGAAGCAGGGATGAACTCGCCGTTGAGATAGACGGTCCGGTCGGCCATTGCGGCCAGATGTTCGGACAAGCGAGCAGACGGGTCAAGCGTGCGGCTCAGTCGTCATCATCTTCATCGTCGTCATCATCATCTTCGTCGTCGTCATCGTCTTCCTCCTCTTCCTCGCGCTGCTCGATGCGGCGGCGACGCGCCCGGCTTTCGAGCGTTCGGGCGAAGCGCTCCGGCGGATAGCTACCGCCTCCGAAGATAACGCGGTTGACCTGGTCCCACCCGCTGACGACGTGCAGCCGCCCCCGGCCGTCCAGATCCCGGATGTCGTCGGCCACCTGGGCCATCTGCTCGGCGTCCTCCGGGTCGTAGTTCGGGAGGAGGACGGCGGTCATGCCGTTGTCCACGTAGGCCTGGGCGTCGGAGAGTTTGTCGCCGATGCCGATTCGCAGGTTCGGGTAGGCCTGCCGCATCGCGCTGAGCTTGCCCGTTTTGTACTTGCCGCTGTCGAACGCGTCGCTCAACTGGCCCACCATCAGCGGCGCGGCCGGAAAATCGTGCGCCTGGAGCCACAGCTTGCTCTTCCGTGTGAGGATGTTCGGCCGCTGGGTCAGGTAAACGACCGCGTAGCGCCGTTCGATCTTATGCACGACCTCCGACGCTCCCGGCATCGGCCGGGCGCCGCCCAGCAGCACGCGCTCGAAGCCGCTGGCCACGACCGTGTGGTCGAGGTCGATGACCACGATCTCCGTCCCGCGCGGTCGCGCCGACACGAGCAGAGGCGCCGGCTCCACCTTCGCCAGCGCCTCGGGCGGGTCGACCAACCGCACCGTGAAGGCGTAGTCCAGCGCATCCGGCGGCGTCCACTCGATCCGGGCGTAGCCGTCGGCGTCCGTCTCGGCCGTGCCGACCAGCACGTCGTCACGGTAGAACGCCAGCCGCGTCTCCTTGATGCCGCCGAGGTCCCGGGCGGACTGGAACCGGGCCGCCAGGTCCAACGGCTTTCCGGGGTACGCCAGCGTGTCGTAGCCGTAGAACAGCACGCCGTGCTCGGCGCCCATGACATAACCCGCGGCGTCGTAGATCATCCCCTTCCAGCCGCCCTCGCCCGAGGAGGGGAATTGGTCCGGGCCGTCGCCGTCGTCGTCATCGCCCCGGTCGTCCGAACCCGGCCCGTTCACGTTGAAGTTGATGTTCTCGGGGACCTGTACGCAGCCGGCGACAGCCAGAGCACCGATCAGCGCCAAGCCGAGAACCCAGCGAAAATGACTGCTGTCCATGGCCCGCGTCTCCCGCGGCCCCGGCGCGTCCCTGAGCGGCCGCATGCGCCGGCAACGCCGCAGGGCCCATTGTAGCGAGCGAGCCCGGCCGTTCAATGCGGCCGGGGGGCGTCGGCGCGGGCGCGCTCCAGTCGGATCCAGGCCAGGAGCAGCTCCAGCCCCTCCATGGAAGCACCCCGGTCCGCCCCAAGGACCCGTCCGCGGTGGTCATAGACGACCACGTGGGGCAGGTGTTCCACGTGGAACACCCGCGCCAGATCCCAGGTAAGCCGGACCTTCCGGATGGCAACATCCGGGCGGAGGCGGGCCAGCGTCCGCAGATGCTCGTCGAGGGCCTCGCACGACGGGCAGTCCACATAGAACACGAGTACCGTGTGATGCCCCGCCACCGGCCCGGGGCGCTCGAAGGTCCATCGGACGTCAACCAAGCTCCCGCCGGCCGGACGAGCCGCCCCGGGGGGCGCCTCCGCCAACACCTCGACCGGGTCGCACGGCGCGAACTGGACATACGTACCAACCCCCGCCATGAGCAGCAGCCCGATCACCGGCCATCGGCTCATCGTGGACCCTCCGCACGGTAACGTACGATTCCCGCGCCGGCCGGGCCGGGTCTTACTTGTTGCCTTGGGCCAGACCGCTCTCCGTCAGGTACCGGTAGCTCTCGGCCACGGCCGCCATCATGTCCGTGGCGCACTGGTCCAGCTCGACGACCAGCCATTCAAGCACGTTCGGGTCGGCAGCGCCGACCACGGCCGGTACGTCCATCTTGCCGCTGCCCACGGCCGTGTGCGGCTCGTCCTGGGCCAGTGGCCCGTCCTTGATGTGCAGGATCGGCATGCGGGCCTTATGCTTGGCCACCAGCGCCGGCACGTCGACCGCGCCGAAGTTGCACGCCCAGTACGTGTCGCACTCGCTGAATACGTCCGGGGCCGCCTCGAGGAAGATCTCCAGGCCGTACTGCCCGTCGACCTCGTCCAACTCCCACCAGTGGTTGTGGTAGCCCATCCGGAGTCCGTGCGGCTTGAGCATCTCGGCCGCCTTCTGGAACTCCTCGGCCACCTTCAGGATGTCGTCCCGTGTCTGGAAATGCTCCTTGCCCCGCCCGGCGATGACCATGTCGTAGCCGAGGGCCTGGGCCGTCTCGACGAGCTCGTTGATGTTCTCCTCGCTCGGCACCGGGCCGTGCGTCGACGAGGCGACCATGCCCAGGTCGTCGAGGATCTTACGAACGTCCCGCGGCGAGTGGCCTTGCAGACCGGCCGGCTCCACGCCCTTGTAGCCGATCTCGGCAATTCGCTTGAGCACGCCGGGGAAGTCCTCTTCCGCGAGCTCGCGCACGCTGTACAACTGAATGCTGATTGGCTTCATCATGCCTTCCTTCCTGTCCGGGGCCGCCTTCACCGGCGGCGAAGGGCATGGCTTACCGCAAGGAGCGACCGTGTGCAAGAAGCACCTGTTTCGTTGACTTGTTAACTCGGGGCCTGCGGCGCCATGGCTTGGCGAGTCCTGTCGTCGGCGACGATCTAGCGGATTCACGAGTCAACGAGTCAACGAACGTCGAAAGCCGATGGACACAGGTCACTGATCTCGCAGCCGTCGCAGTCGGGCTTGCGGGCCGTGCACGTCTCCCGGCCGTGCCAGATCAGCAGATGGGCGAATTCCGTCCAGTCCTTTTGCGGGACGAGTTCCATCAGGTCTTTCTCGATCTTGTCCGGCTTGCCCTTGTCCTGATAGGTGAGCTTGAGCCGTCGCGAGAGTCGGTCCACGTGCGTGTCGACGGGGATGCCCTCGTTCTTGCCGAAGGCGTTGCCGAGCACCACGGCCGCCGTCTTGCGGGCCACACCCGGCAGTTCCGTCAGTTCCTCCATGGTGGCCGGCACCTCGCCGTCGTGCTGCTCGACGATCGCCGCGGCCGCGTTCTTCACGCTCTTGGCCTTGTTGCGGTAGAAGCCCGTCGGGCGGAGCTTCTGCTCCAGGTCCTCCAGCGGCGCCTCGGCCCAGTCCTCGGCCGTGCGGTACTCCTCGAACAGCTCGGCCGTGACCTCGTTGACCTTCTTGTCCGTGCACTGGGCGGACAGGATCGTCGCGATGAGCAGCTCGATCGGGTTGGAGTAGTTCAGCGCCGTCCGCGGCTCGGGGTACTTCTTCCGCAGCGTGCGGATGATCTTGCCCGTCCGCTTCTTCTTGTCCGCCTTCGATTCGCGGGGCATGTCTGCTCCCGTTGACTCGTGGACTCGTAGACTCGTGAACTCGTGGACTCGCCTGCCGCGCCGAAGCCATCGTGTGGCGCAGGCGGGTTGACTCGACACCCCATCGTACCCATTGGGGCTGGAGAAGAGCCACTCCGCCGTCACCGGCGGGGTAACCTTCTACCGCCGCTGCCGCGACGACAAGCGACACCGGCGAGCGACGACTGGCTACGGATGGACCCTCCACGGCCGTTTCGGGTACCATTCCGCCATGCTGCGTCGCTACGGCACGTTCACGGGCGGAATCGACCTGCCGGACCTGAAGGAGTCGACGCTGGACGCGCCGGTCCGGCGGTGTCCGAGGCCGAAGCTGCTGCGCGTGCCCCTGGCGCCGTGCGGCGGGCCGCCGGCCGAGTCCGTCGTGGAACCGGGGCAGCGCGTGGGCGCGGGCGAGCGGATCGCCGTTCGGCCTGGGGCTCACGACTCCGCCGCCACCCCGCACGGCGAGGCCGTCGACATCTTCGCCCCGTGCGCGGGAACGGTCGTCGGCCCGGTCCGCGTCGCCACGGCCGGTCGGTACGGACCGGCCCACTCGGACGCCATCGAGCTGAACGACCTCGACGACCTGCCCGAGCTTCCGCACGCCGAGCCGAGCGAGGAGTGGCTACACCTCGGTCCGGCCGTGCTGCGGGAGCGGATCGCCGAGGGGCAGCTCACCACCTTCCGCCGGGGGGCGGAGCCGCTGATCGGCTGGATCGAGCGGGCACGCCGCAAGCGCTGTCATGTGCTGATCGCCAACGTGATGGAGCACCAGCCGTATGTGACGGCCGACCATGCGCTGCTCGTGGCCCGCGGCGTCGCGGTGGTCCGGGGGCTGGAGTTGCTTGCGCGCGCGGCCGGGGCCGAGGAGGTCTTCCTGGTAGTGGACCGCCGCCGGACGGAGGACTACCGCCACACGGAATCGCCGGCGCGGGAGTTCGGCATCCGTCCGGTGGCGCTGGAGCCGAAATACCCGACGGGCGCGGACGCGATGCTGGTGAAGGTGCTCACGCGTCGCGAGACGCCTCCGGGCGCGGAGACGATGGACGTGGGCTCGGCCGTGGTGGATGCGGCCACGTGCTTCGCGGCGTATGCATGGGTGGCCTGCGGCGCGCGCCCGGCCGGGCGCGTGGTAACGGTCTCCGGCGAGCGGGCCGAAAACCACGGCAACTACTTCGTGCCGTTCGGAGCGGGGTGTATCGAGCTGGTCGGCACCGGCCGCCCGCCCGTGCTGCACGGCGGGCCGATGGTCGGCATACGATGCGGGGAGGAGATGGTCGTCGGCCCCGCGACGGACGCCGTGCTCGCCCCCGACGCGCCGGACGCCCCGCATCCCGGACCGTGCATCCGCTGCGGGTGGTGCATCCAGCACTGCCCGGCGCGGCTGAACGTCGCGACGCTCAACGACGCGTTCGAGTTGGCCGACGCCGATCGGGCCGAGCGGATGGGGGTGCGGGCGTGCATCGAGTGCGGCGTGTGCTCGTACATCTGCCCGGCCCGGCTACCGCTGACGCAACGGATGAAACAGCTCAAGCGCGTCGTCGGCCGGGCGCTCGCGGGGAGCAAAGCCGATGCCGACTGACCCCCCCGCCCCGGCCGAGTCCCGCACGCGACGCTACCCCGCGTTCGACGCGCCGTTCCTGCGCGCGCCGGAGGGTGCGCGACGCGTTCATCTCACGACGCTGGCCGTGGCGTGCGTGCCGCTGGCGGCGGGGATCGTGCTTTTCGGCTGGCGTGCGGCGGTCGTCGCGACGATCTGCGTGGCGTCCTGCACCGCCATCGAGTACGTCTGCTACCGGGTTCTGCGGACGCCCGCCCTGGCGGACCGCTCCCACGCGTACCTTACCGGCGTGCTGCTGGCCCTGACGCTGCCGGCCTTCACGCCGTGGTATGTGGCGCTGATTGCCTCGGCGTTCGCCATCGTCCTCGGCAAGGCCGTCTTCGGCGGCGTGGGGCACTTCCTGTGGCAGCCGGCGCTGATCGGGCGCTTCGCGGTGGCCGTGATGTTTCCCGCGCTGCTGAACCCGGCCGACTGGACGGTCCTGGCCCAGAGTCGGCTTCTGGTGGGTGACGTGACGGAAGCCCGCACGCCCGCGGACTACCGCGGCTGGCGGGACCGGCCCGCGCCGGAGGGATCCGACGCCTTTCGGCTCCAGCCGCCCGGACGGACGCTGGCGCTGCTGACGCGCCCGACCGGAGAGCCACCGTTCAGCGGGCTGGGCCTGCCGCGGCTGGAGATGCCCACGGCCGAGCCGCCGGCGCTGCGGGCCCCGCCGCCGAACCGCCTGCCGCCGATGCGGGACATGGTCTTCGGCACGCGGCCGGGCGCGATCGGCGAGACGTGCGCCATCGTGCTGCTGCTGGCGGGGCTGGTGCTGGTCTATCGTGAGTACGTGACGCTGCATCTTCCCGTGGCGTTCCTGCTTTCGGCGTGGTTCGTGGCGGCCGTGGCGCCGATCCAACTGGCGGGGCCGAGCGAGACCGTCGAGACGGTCTGGTGGCCGCTGCTGTACGGGCGCTGGGGCGTCGGCTTCGCCTACGCGAACTACCAGGTTTTCAGCGGAGCGACGTTGCTTGCGGCTACCTTCCTGGCCACGGAGATGTCCACGCGCCCTGCCACGGCCGGCGGGCAGGTGATCTTCGGCGCCGCTGCCGGCGCGCTGGCGATGCTGCTGCAACTCTACGTGGCCGTGCCGGTGCCGGCGTACGTAGCGGTGCTGGCGATGAACACCTTCACGCCGTGGATCGATGGGCTGTGGCGCCCGCGCGTACTCGGGCGCGGACGCTTCCGCTTCCTTCGCAGGCGTTCCAAGCCGCTGGAGCAGGCGGATCCATAGGCCCTTTACCGCACGGCCGGGGAGCTTCCGGTCCCTGGCGGGAAGGTGTTGCCCGTGCTATCTTCAAAGCGGAACGAACACCTCGGCGGCGTGACGGTGTTCCACCCGAAGATGGCCGGCGCCCCCATGCCCCGTCACGAAAGGCAGCGGCAAGCGGTGCAGCACGCTCGCGAGGAGCCCGGCGACGGTCCCGCGCGTGTGTGGGTCGCGGCTCCGGCGGCTGAGCCGGAAGTGAGCCCGAGATAGATGGTCTTCAGTTCCCATCTGTTCCTGTTCTACTTCCTCCCGCTGGCACTGGTGCTGTACTACGTCTCGCCGCGGTGGGGCAAGCACCTTGCGCTGACGCTGCTGAGCTACTTGTTCTACGGGTGGGCGAACCCGCTCTTCGTCGTGCTGATGATGGCGTCGACCGTCGTGGACTACGTCGCCGGGCTGGTGATCTCGAGGCAGTTCACCGCCTCCGGGTCCGAGCCCATCCGTCCGCTGGAGGTCGGCGGCGCGCGCGGCCGGGGGCAGAAGATCGCCCTGGCCGTTTCCATCCTGACGAATCTGTCGCTGCTGGGCTTCTTCAAGTACTTCAATTTCGCGGCGGGCAACTACAACGCGGTCGTGGCGGCGCTCGGCCTCGGCGAGTGGGCCTTCGACGCGATCACGATCACGCTGCCGCTGGGGATCAGCTTCTATACGTTCCAGTCGATGAGCTACACGATCGACGTGTATCGCGGCGAGGCGCGGGCGATCCGCAGCTTCATCGACTTCGCCTGCTATGTGTCGATGTTCCCGCAGCTCGTGGCCGGGCCGATCATCCGCTTCCAGGAGGTGGACGATCAGCTCCGGCGCCGGACCTACACGGCCGAGAAGTTCGCCCGCGGCGCCGCGTTCATCTGCATGGGGCTGGCCAAGAAGGTCCTGCTGGCCAACCCATGCGGCAAGATCGCCGACACCTGCTTCGACGCCGGCTCCATCGGCCTACTGGACTCCTGGTACGGGGCGGGGGCGTACGCCTTCCAGATCTACTTCGACTTCAGCGGCTACTCCGACATGGCCATCGGGCTGGGCTTGATTCTCGGGTTCATGTTCCCCAAGAACTTCGACTCGCCCTACCACTCCGCCTCAATCACCGAGTTCTGGCGGCGGTGGCACATCTCCCTGTCGACGTGGCTCAAGAGCTATCTCTACATCCCCCTCGGGGGCAATCGCAAGGGCCGGTACCGCACCTACGTCAACCTGGCGCTGGTGATGCTGCTGGGCGGCCTGTGGCACGGGGCGAGCTGGAACTTCGTGATCTGGGGCGGCATCCACGGCGTCATGCTGGCCGCGGAGCGGGCCCGAGGCAAGACCAGCGCGTATCACGCGCTGCCGAAACCGGCGAGGGTGGCCATCACCTTCCTGATCGTGACGATCGCCTGGGTCTTCTTCCGCACGCCGACACTCGACGAGGCGCTGCGCTATTGCGGCTCGATGGTGGGCCTCTCGGGCACGCAGGCGGGCGCGGGGCTAGTCGGCGGGCTGATCTACCAGCCGTATTACCTCGGCGTGATGGCCATCGCCGCGGCCATCACGTGGGGTTGCCCGCAGACGTGGGACTTCACCCGGCGGATCACGCTACCCAGGGCGGCGCTGATCTTCGGGGCCTTCGCACTGGCGATACTGATCCTGACGACACAGGAGTTCAACCCGTTCATCTACTTCATCTTCTGACGAGACGATGACCGAGAAGCACCACAACCCGACGCGGGAGGAGATCGCCAAGGCCGAGATCGGCCGCACGACCATCCGTCCGGCCTTGGCCTGGGCAATGGCCGCCCTGTTCACGGCCGGCGTGTTCGCCGTGCCGGTGGCCCAGCACCTGTGGGAGTTCCATCTGTACCGAACGGGCGAGCGTGGCCGGGCGATGCCGCAGTGCTACGAGATCGCCCCCCGCTTCACACAGGCGGCGCTGCGGTACGAGCGGTCCGACCGGCCGTTCCTCGGGCGGGTGATCGCCGTCAACAACCGCGTGCTGCTGCCGAACATCGACGAGTTCGAGGATGAGCTGGAGACCCAGTCGCTGCTCCAGCGGGCCGCCCTGGCGCCCGTCCAGCGTGCCCTGGCGCGCTGGACCGGCCAGGGCACGGAGAAGGCCTACGTCGGCCGCGACGGCTGGCTGGTCTATCGCGCCGGGCTCGACCACGTGTGGGGACCCGGCTTCCTGGCCCCGGACTACCTGGAAGCCCGGAGCATCCGGCCGAACGAGTGGACGCCCGCGCCGCAGCCCGATCCGCGAAAGGCGATCGCGCAATTCCGGGGCCAGCTCGCCGAACGCGGCATCGAGCTGGTCATCGTGCCGACGCCCGTGAAGCCCACGATCCGCCCCGACGGATTCTCCGGCCGCTACGAGCGGGACGCCGAGCCGGTCCGCAACCCGTCCTGGGATGTGTTTCTTGCCTGGGCGGAGGCCGAGGGCGTCACCGTGTTCGACCCGGCCGCCGCGCTGACCGAGCGCAAGCGCTCGGGCGAGCAGGCGTATCTCAAGATGGACACGCACTGGACGCCGCCGGCGATGCGGGCTGTGGCCGAGGCGCTGGCGGCGTTTCTGACAGACCGCCTGGAGCTGGGGCGGGCCCGGTCGGGCTGGTACCACCGCGGCCGCAAGGAGGTAGCCAACCACGGCGACCTGGCCGTGATGCTCCAGCTCGACGGCTCTCCGGCGCATGTCCCCGAGAGAGTGACGACCGAGCCGGTCTACACCGGTCGGGACGGGCAGCAGCAGGTCTGGCGGGCGAGCCGCGATGCCGAGGTGCTCGTGCTGGGCGACAGCTTCTCCAATATCTACTCGCTGGAAGGCATGAATTGGGGCTTCGGGGCGGGGTTCGTGGAGCAGTTGAGCGCCGCTTTGGCGCGCCCGGCCGACCGGATCGTCCGAAACGACAGCGGCGCCTTCGCCACCCGCCAGATGCTCTCGCGCGAGTTGGCCGGCGGCTTCGACCGCCTGGCCGGCAAGAAGGTCGTCGTCTGGCAGTTCGCTACGCGAGAATTGTCGGTCGGCGACTGGAAGCTTCTGGAGATGACCCTCGGCGAGCCGGCCGAAGGCGACTTCTACACGCCTGAGCCGGGCGAGCCGGTGACGGTGACCGGCACGGTGCGGGCCGTCTCACCGGTGCCCGAGCCGGGATCGGTGGCATACCCGGACCACGTCGCGGCGGTGCATCTGGCCAACGTACGCTCCGAGGACGGCTCGGTCGAGGGCGGGCAGGCGGTGGTGGCCATGCTCGGGATGCTCCGCAACGAGTGGACCGCCGTGGCCCGCTGGCGCGCCGGCGACGAGGTGACGGTCCGGCTGCGGAACTGGTCCGACGTCAAGGACAGGTACGAAAGCGTCAGAACCACCGAACTGGCCGACGGGGACCTGGTTCTGGCCGAGAAGTGCTGGGGAGAGCCGGCGGCGGTCGAGCCGGCCCACGCCCGCCGCCACCTGTGGCGCGGTTGGGACGTGCTGGCGGTGTCCGTCGGCCTGATGGGCGTGATGACCGTCCTGGGCAGCACATACCTCAGCACCCGCCGGGCTCGGTGGCGAGCGGGCCGGGCCGCCCATCCCGCGGGAGCGGCCCCTGCCGAGCCACGATCGGCAGCTCTCCACGCGACGCCGCAGGGAAAGGGCCCTGGTAAACCCTGATTCAGACAACTCTTAGACAAATAACCCATCTTTCGGGCAATTCCACGATTCGTCTGCCGCTCTTGTGCGTTGAACTCAGATAGTCGCCAGGTACGGGTCAAGTCGCCGGGCGTGACAGGAATCCGGAGTTTGCCCCTGAAGTGGAAAGCGTATGAGGATTCTTCGGTACGGATGGCTGTCCGGGGCGTTGGCGCTGCTCCGGGGGCGCGAAGCGGCGGGGTTGGCGCCGCGGGACGGCCGGCATTCGCGTTTTCGCGTGCTCGGCCGGGGGAGGCCCGCCCTGGAGCCGAGGATGCGGGGGCATATGTAAGGTGATCCGAGCCAACGATTGCTCAGGACATCGCATGAGATGATTCCGGGGCCGCGGCGTCCGTGCCCGTACCGTCCGAACGGACACACCCTCGAGTGCACCCTTTAACCCATCAGTGGAGACGCGACCGATGTCAGATTCCAAGCAGATGCCTCCTCCCGAGGCCGATGACGTGCAAGCCGTCGAGCAACTCGGGGAGATGCGAGACCGGATCGTCAACGAGGTCCGCAAGATCATCGTCGGCATGGACCAGGTCATCGACGAGATGATGATCGCCATCTTCTCGAACGGGCACTGCCTGCTGATCGGCGTGCCGGGCCTGGCCAAGACGCTTCTGGTCAGCTCGCTGGCTCAGACGCTTTCTCTGTCCTTCAAGCGGATCCAGTTCACGCCCGACCTGATGCCCTCGGACATCACCGGCACGGAGATCCTCCAGGACGACCCGGAGACCGGGCAAAGGAAGTTCATGTTCCTCCAGGGCCCGGTGTTCGCGAACCTCATCCTGGCCGACGAGATCAACCGTACGCCGCCCAAGACGCAGGCCGCGATGCTCGAGTCGATGCAGGAGCGCAAGGTGTCGATGGGCGGAGAGGACTTCCCCCTGCCCGACCCGTTCTTCGTGCTGGCCACGCAGAACCCCATCGAGCAGGAGGGCACGTACCCGCTGCCCGAGGCGCAGCTCGACCGGTTCCTGTTCAACATCATGGTCGATTACCCCAGCAAATCCGAGGAGGTGGAGATCGCCCGGCGGGTCACGGGCGCCGGCGACTGGTCGCTTCAGGAGGTGCTCCATCGCGACGACATCCTGAACCTCCAGAAGGTGGTTCGCCGGATCCCGGTGGCGGACCATATGTACGAGTACGCCGCGTCTCTGGCACGAGCCACGCGCCCGAACGAGCCGGAGGCCCCGGAGTTCGTGCGGGATTGGGTCTCCTGGGGCGCGGGCCCGCGGGCGACGCTGTTCATGATCCTCGCCGGCAAGGCGCGGGCCGCGCTGCGCGGAAGATGCCACGTGGCCGTTGAGGACATCCAGGCGATCGCGCCGCCGGTACTGCGGCATCGGATCATCCCGAACTTCGCGGCGCAGTCCGAAGGCAAGAGCGCCGACGACATCATCCAGGAACTGCTCCGGGCCGTGCCGGCGGACGGGAAGCTGTATGACGCATCAGCAAGTACAAGCTAACCTGCGATACCTCGACCCGGAGACGCTACAGAAGATCGGGTCGCTGGAGTTGATCGCGCGCGAGGTGGTCGAGGGGTTGCGCGTGGGAGCCCATCGCAGCCCGCTGCGCGGCTTCAGCACCGACTTCGCCCATCATCGCCAGTACGTGCCCGGCGATCCGCTCCGCCACCTGGACTGGCGCGTGTACGCGCGCACGGAGCGATATTACACCAAGCTCTACGAGGCCGAGACATGTTACGACGCGTACCTGTTGCTGGACGCAAGCGCGTCGATGAACTACGGCTCGGGCTCGACGAGCAAGCTTGAGTACGCCAAGTACCTCGCCGCATCGTTGGCGTACCTGATCCTCAGGCAGCGGGATTCCGTCGGCCTGGCGGTGTTCGACTCGGCATTGCGCAGCTACGAGCCGCCGCGAAGCGCCATGGGAATCCTCGGGCTGCTGGACGAACGGCTTGCCCAGACGACGGGACAGCCGCGGACGGACATCGCGGGCCTGTTGCACGAGTTCGCGCACCGCGTCTCCCGCCGCAGCGTAATCGTGCTCTTCTCCGACCTGCTGGACGACGAGAACGGCTTTCTCCGCGGCTTGGACCATCTCCGATTCCGCGGGCACAACCTGATCGTCTTCCACCTCATGGATCCCCATGAGCTGACCTTTCCCTTCACCGGTACTTGGCGGTTCGAGGGCCTGGAGGGCGAAGCGGAGCTGACGACGCAGCCGGACCGAATTCGCGACATGTACATGGAGGACCTCCACGCCTTCCTGGAAACGGTGCGTTCCGGCTGTGAGCGCAGTCAGGTGGATTACGATCTTGTCGACACGTCCCGTCCCGTAAACGTGGTGCTCTCGGAGTACCTGAACCGCCGGTCGGCCACGAATCAACGGGCGAGATAAGGCACCAGCATGACATTCCTGAATCCGCTGATGTTGTGGGGCCTGCTGGGCGTAAGTATCCCGGTGCTCATCCACCTGCTGAACCTCTACCGGTTCCGCCGGACGGACTGGGCCGCGATGCGCTTCCTGGCCCGCGCGGCGCAGGTTCGCTCCCGTCAGCTTCGCCTGAGAGACATCCTTCTGATGCTCCTTCGATGCCTGGCCGTGCTGCTCGTGGTGCTGGCGCTGTCCCGACCCATATGGCGTCCCGGAAGGCCGGTGCCCATGGGCGAAAGCCGCGCCGGGGTCGTCATCGCCGTCGACGGCTCATACAGCATGATGCATGAAGCCACCGAGCGTTCCCGCTTCGATCGCGCCCTGGACCGCGTTCGGCAGATCGCCGCGACGGTCGGCGAGGGGGATCCGGCTTCGCTGGTCCTGCTGGGAACGCCGAACCGGATCGTGCTGCGGAACGTGCCCTTCCAGGCCGAGCGATTTGCCGAGGCGATCGACGGACTGAGCCCGTTGGCCGAACCGGCCAACCTGGAGGCCCTGCCGGGAGCGATCCGGCCGCTGGTTGACGAGATGAAGGTGGCGGACAAGGAAGTGTACGTGGTCACGGACCTTCAATCCCGGGACTGGAACGCTCTGTCCGCGGAGAGTCGCGAGAGCTTCCGTGGCCTGGCTCAGGAAACCGAACTGCGGCTGGTGCCGGTTCGGGCCGAAAGCAGCGAGAACCTGGCCGTAACCGACCTCCACCTGGCCTCAGGCGTCCCGCGGCGCGACTCGCTGGCGCGCTACTCCGTCAAGGTGCGCAATTGCGGGCGCCGGGCGCGCGAGCAGATCGGGTTGACGTGCAAGGTCAACGGCGTCGGCGTGAACGAGGCGACGATCCCCCGCCTGGAGCCGGGCCAAACGGAGTCGGTGTCGCTCTACGCCCGGCTGGGAACCGCGGGTCGGACGCGCATCACGGCTGAGTTGAAAGGCGGTGATGAGCTTGCCCTGGACAACGAGCGGCGCGAGGTCGCCCACGTCCGGGAGCAGTTGCGAGTGCTCTGCGTGGACGGCCACCCGTTGGCGCAGCGCTGGCGCGGCGCGGCGGACTTCCTGGTCACGGCGTTGACGGCGCCGCGAAGCGGGAGCACCACGGCGCCGCTCGAGGTGATCCGTATCCCGTGGACCGCGCTGTCGTCGACGCATTTCGAGCAATACGATGTCGTGATGCTCGCCGATGTGCCGGAGATCCCGGAAGGTCTCGTCCCCGACCTCTACGACTACGTGCGCGGGGGCGGCGGGCTGGTCGTCTTCGCCGGGCGGAACACCCGGCCGGAGGTCTGGAACCGCCACCTCGGCGGGCCCTCTGCGGACATGCTGCCGGCCGAGCTTGAGGCCATCAGTGAGGAGCCCTTTACGACGAGAGAGAGCCGGCCTCTAGACACCGCGTCGACGGATCACATGCTCTGCGAGACGCTGCGCGGCCTGAGCAGCGATCAGTTGGGCAGCATCCGGTTCGAGAAATACTTGCGGCTGCGGCCGGTCGCCGACGCGCGTGTGGCGCTCCGCTTGGCGCCGGGTGCCGAGCCGCTGATGGTGGAGCGCCGCGTGGGCCGGGGGCGAGTGGTCCTGTTCGCCAGCACGGCGAACCGTGACTGGCACAACATGGTTCTCAACCCCGCCTTCGCGATGCTGCTGCACCAGACGGTCTCTTACGTTACGCGTCACGAGCTTGAGATTCCGGTGGAAGTGGGCCAGCCCATCGTCGTGCCTCTGGACGACATGGACGTCGACGACGACGTGACGTTCATCGAGCCCGGCGGACGGACGGCCAATACCAAGACCGTCGAACGCCAGGGCCGTACCATCGGCGTCTTCGAACGGACCGAAGAGGTTGGGTTCCACCGCGTGCAGTGCGAGGTCGCGACGCCCGCGTTCCTCGTGGCGGTAAACCCCGCGACCGAGGAGTCGGACGTCGAGGCACTCGACGCGGACCAGCGCGAGGAACTGGCGCGTGAGATGGGCATGGAGGTCCTGGCGCAGGAGGGCTCTCTGGAGCCGACGATACTCTCCAAGCGCCTGGGACGCGAACTCTGGATGCCTCTGATGATCCTGGCCTTGGCCGCCGCGATCGGCGAATCGCTGCTGGCGCGCCGAATCACGGGACGCAAGACGCATGCAACGGAGGTCAGAACATGAGGGCCATGGCTGGCATCGCGACCCCGCTGGACGTGGGCGACGGCACGGGCGGCCTGTGGCTGGCACGGGGCTGGCCGGGGGTTCTGGTGGTCTGTCTTCTGGCCGCCTGCATCGTCGGCGCGGTTCTGCTGTACCGGCGTCAGAGTCGGCTGGCTCCCCCGATGCGGGTGTTCCTGGGGGCGCTGCGCGGCCTGACGCTGATTCTGCTGGTCGCCATTCTGCTGCAGCCGACCGTGGGAGTGACCGAGACCTCTCAGAGCCGCCGCAAGCTGCTCGTGCTGACGGACACGTCCAAGAGCATGAGCGTGCAGGACACGCGGAAGCGGGACGAGGACATCGTGGCCGCCGCCCTTGCCGTCGGGGCGTTGAACGAGGAGGCGCCGGATGCGCATCGCGAGCTGGTTCGGGCCCGTGCCGCGATGCGCCGGGCCGGGCGCTTCCTGGCGCAGGGGCGGACGGAAGACGCGGTGCAGAGCCAGCAGGAAGCCGAACGGGCCGTCCGGGCCGCCCGAGGGCTTCTGGCGGAGGCCGAGGAAGCCACAAATCGCTGGGGCCCGGTCATGGCGCAGCTCGAAGGCATCGCGGGCCGACAGGCGCGGCTCGCACAGGAACGGCCCGGCGCCGAGGACGGCTGGGCGGATGCGGCGGCCCGGCAGGCGGCCCTCCGTGCGAGTCTGAACCGCGCCGCGATTCAGGCCGGGCCTTCGGCGACGGCGCTGACGTTCGAGGACAGGAAGCGCCTGGCGACGGTTTCCCGGCTCGGGTTGGCCAAGGGGCTTCTGGCAAATCCGGAGCGGAATTCCATCGAGCCGCTGCGCGACGCGTATGACATCCGCTATTATCGATTCGCGGAGCAGTTGGACGACATCGCGCGCACGGACACCGGCGGCCTGGCGGCCCTGGAAGGCCTGCAGGCGACCGGGCAGGGCACGGACCTCGCCTCGGCGATCGAGCAGGCCGTCAGCGACCAGACCGGTCCCGTCGCGGGGTGTATCGTGTTCACCGACGGCGTCGATACCGGCGGCGACAGCGCGGTGGAGGTCGCCCGCAGGATGGGGGAACGTGGCATTCCGATCTTCCCGGTGGTGGTCGGCCTGCCCGACCCGGATGATGTCGCCATCGACAGCGTGATCGTGCAGGAGGTGGCCTTCGAGGGCGACACGGTGCCCATGCGCGTCCAGATCCGCTCCCGTGGATACGAGCGGCGGCAGACCTACCTCTCCGCCAAGCTCGACGGCCAGCGCGTCGCGCGAAAGCCCATCCTGCTGACCGGCCGGCCCCAGTTCGAGGACATCTCCTTCGAGGTCAAGGGCGTCATCGGCGACCGTGCGCAACTGGAGGTCGAGCTGGAGGAGTTCGAGAACGAGGCCACCGACAACAACAACCGCGTCGCGCGGTCGCTGCGCGTCGTGGACGAGAAGATCAATGTCCTGTACATCGAGGGCAGCGCACGCTGGGAGTACCGCTATCTTCGGGCGATTCTGCTGCGAGACCCCCGACTGGACGTGAAGTTCATCTCGTCCCGCGCCCGGCCGGAACTGGCCCGCAGTTCCCGAAGCTACTTGGCGCGCTTCCCCTCCGAGCCGGAGGAGGCCTTCAGCTTCGACCTGGTCATCCTCGGGGACGTGCAGCGCGATTTCTTCCGGGAGGAGGAGCTGACGCTGCTGGACCGGCTGGTGCGGGAAAGAGGCGGATCCCTGCTTGTGCTGGCGGGACGCCGACACACCCCGACCGAGTACGGAGACACGCCGCTGGAGGGCCTGCTGCCGGTCGAGTTCGAGGCCGGGGGCGAGTGGCCCGAGATCGGCAAGGACGTGCACGCCGTCGTCACCCCGGACGGCCGGCACAGCATGGTGATGTCCCTGGCGGACTCGGCACGAAAAGACGACGTGATCTGGGCGCGGGTCAAAAGCCTGGGGCGCGTTCCGCCGGTCACGTCGGTCAAGGGCGGTGCCGTCGTTCTCGCCGAGCTGTCGGACCTGGACCCGCGCGGCATGCGCATCCCCGTGATCGCATGGCAGCGCTGCGGCACCGGCAAGACGCTGTTCATGGCGACCGACCGGCTCTGGCGGCTCCGATACAAGACGGGCGACAAGTACCACTGGCGGATGTGGTCGCAGACGATCCAGTTCCTCACGCTGTCGCGCCTGCTCGGTGAGAACCGGCGGATCATCCTCGAGACGGAGCGGGCCGACTATCGGAGCGACGAACAAGTCAAGCTGCTGGCCAGTGTGATGGATGAAAGCTTCAACCCGTTGATGGACCGGTCCTTCGAGGTCTTCGTCCAGCGGGTCGACGACGAGATGAGCGATCCGGTTCCTGTCCGGCTCAAGGCCGTGCCCGGCCGCCGGGGCCTTTTCGCGGGCCGATTCTCGCCGCAGCAGGAAGGTCGCTACGAAGTGCGCGCCCCGGAGCGCCAGCGCCCGTTCGCCAACACGGCCGAGTTCCGCGTCAGCGGGCTGCGGACGGAGTTGCAGGTCACGGCCGTGCAGCAGGACAAGCTCGAGCGGATCGCCGAACTCTCCGGGGGGCAATGCCTGTCGATCCGCGATTTCTCGGCGATGCCGGTGTTCTTCGACAAGCAGTTGGTTCAGTCGTCCCATATACGGCAGATGTCGGTCTGGGACACCTGGCCGGTGGTCGTGGGCTTCATGGTACTAACCGGTCTGGAGTGGTTCCTGCGCCGCCGGAGTGACTTGGCCTGACGTCCCGATCGGACCGGGACGCTGCGCCGGTACGGAAGCGGCAGAGATGACTATGGATACGAGAACGACCCATCACACCGACGCCGGCGAGAGCCGCGCCGGCCCCCTGCATGGAAAGCTGCGCCAGGCATGGTGGTACGAGCAGGCGTGCCACATGGCACACGGAATGAGCCACCTGCTGGCCTGGAGCGCGGGTGTGGCCCTGGCCGTCCTCGCGATCGATTGGCTGGTCCACCTGCCCGGCCCGGCCCGCATGGTCTTGCTGGCGGGCCTTCTCGGGCTGGGGATCTGGCAGGGCTATGTACGTGGTTGGCGGCTGCTCCGGCGATATCACGCCAGGCGTGTCGGCTTGGACGTTGAGCGCGAGTATCCGCAGTTGAACAGTTTGCTCGTCTCATATGTCGACTTCGCCGCAGCGCCGAGCGGGCCCGGTACCTCGGCGCAGCTCCGGGCGTACGTACAGCGCCAAGCCGTGGATGAAGCGCGCCCGCTCCAGTTCGGAAGGATCGCCCCGATCCGGCAGATCCGCCCCGGCCTGGCCGCGGCGGCGGCGGTGCTGGCGGTATACGTCGCGCTGTCGATTCTGCAGCCACAGGTTATGTGGACCTTCGCGCAGCGCATGTCGAATCCCTTCAGCCAGGCCTCGTACCCAACGGACACCACCGTGGTGATGATCACGCGTGACGTGAGCGTGCCGGAAGGCGGCCAACTGAAGCTCGCGGCGCGAGCCGAGGGCGTACAGCCGGCCGGCGGCATACTGCGCGTACGGGGGGAGGGCCGCGACTGGGACGAGATCGAGGTCGTGCCGGACGAACGCGGCGTGTTCGCCCATGTGTTCCGGGAAGTCTACCGGGGGTTCGAGTACGAGTTCCGCTTGGGCGACGGTCGCTCCGATCGATATGAAGTCCGCGTCATCACGGCGCCGCGAGTGGTGGACGCGACCGTTCAGGTCACCCCCCCTCCCTACACGGGCATGGACGTGCCCCCGCGGAAGTCGCTGACCCTGGACGTACCGGAGAGATCGGCCGTGCGGTGGATGCTGAAGTTGGACAAGCCGGTCACGGAGCCCGAAATGGTGCTGGACGTGGGAGAGCGGGACTCGCTTCGCATGACCTGCAGTCCCGACGGGCGATCAGTCACCGCGGAGATGGAGGCGGTCGCTTCCGGTTCGTACCATTTCCGCTGGCGCGATCAGGAGCACGGCTTCCGGCACGAGGGACCGAAGCACTACCTCCAGGTCCTGCCGGATCACGCCCCGCAGATCCGGATCTCCTACCCGGCCGAGAACGAGAAGGCCACGCTGAACAAAACGCTCAGCGTCACATACGACGCCCGGGACGACCACGGGGTGGCGGAGGCAACGCTTGTCTACTGGCGAGAGGACGGCAGTCGCAGCCGCGAGCCGATCCCGCCGCCGCACAAACCCGGCAAGCGGACCTTCGAACGCAAACTCACGGACCTGCTCGACGGCCTGGAAGAGGGCGACAACGTCTGGTACTTCATCGAGGTGCGAGACGAATACACAGGCCCCGGCGGCCCGCACAAATCCAAGTCGAAGAGGCGCCGCGTGCAGATCCTCTCGACCCAGGACTACCTGACGTACATGCATCGCCGCCGCCAGTCGCTGGTCCGGAAGCTGCGGCCGGTGTATCGACAGGAACGCATGGCGGCCGAAACCGTGCGTGAAATGCGGCAGCCCAAACCTCAACCGGCGCCGGACCACCCCGAAACTCCGGGAGGATCGAGCCATGAATAGGACTCGCCGCCGCGATTCCTTGGGGTCTTGCCGGCCTGCGGACGACGGCCGTCGTCGCCGCCTGCGGCTCCGTCCCTGGGTGTCGGCCCTTTTATCGGCATGCATGCTGATGTGGGCGGGCCTGGCGCCCACTCCGGCCGGCGCGGATCCGCCCTCTACCCAAGAGGCGGTCCTGGAGGCCGTGGGACAGGACATGGTCCGACAGCGGCTCAACGAGCTGACCCTGGGCATCACCGGTCTCCTCCGCGACCTGGAGTCCAACGGCCTGCTCGACGAAGGCGACCAGACGCAGTTGGAGATGGTGATCGCCGACATCCAAGAGATTCGTGAAGTACACGTGAACCGGGCCGCAGAGGCGCTGCGTCAGGCCGCGGCCGGTCGAGACCAGCAGGCGCATCTTGCCGTTGCGGAAGCCCACATCGATCTGGCGGCTCGGAAGATCGGCAGGATCATCATGCTTCGGCTCGGCGTGAAATACGCCACCGAGGTCTTCGGGATCGAGCTGCGAGAGGTGGCGCGCAGACAGGAAGAGGTCTACCTCGGAACGATGGACGCCGACGAAGGGACGGGCGATGCGGATGGGCGAGCCCTGGCGGAGGCACAGACGGCGGTCGCGGATCGGCTCAACGATCTCATAGCCCGACTGACGCAGGAGAGCGACTACAAGGAG
>CAZHEH010000010.1:81749-89813 GCA_964531695.1 uncultured Planctomycetaceae bacterium
AGGAGAGCGACTACAAGGAGGATGCCCTGCTGGCCGTCCGCCTGGCCCGTGTCGTATCCCAGCTTCGCGAAGCCGCGGTCGAGACATCCCTGCACTCCGCGGCGAGCGATCTCGACAAAGGCACATGGGAACGGGCGCTGCCCAAGCAGCATTCCGCCCTGATGTCCATCATGAAGGCCGAGTTCCGGCTTCGTCCCGGCGCGGAACTCCAGGCGCTGGTGCGGACCCGCAACGCATTGCAGACCCTCCGGGCGGATCAGCGGGCCTTGCGAGAGCAAGTCAGCCGGTGGGACGTCTCCGCGCTGCGCGAGCGGCGGGCCGACGCCCGAGGCCGGCAGGTGCGGCTGAGACGAAGGTTGGAACGGGTGATCATCCCCCCCATTCTGGAAGAGCAGCTCGAACTGGCGGCTGACGTCTTCGCGGCCACTGGTTTGAAGACCGCCATGAGCGATCCCGTACCCGTCGAGGACCTCGTCGGAAAGGCCGCCGGGCAGATGGATGTCGCGTCGGATGCGCTGAACGCCGCGGACCCGGCCACGGCTGGGGAGGCCCAAGTGGCCGCCGAGGAGGCCCTGCATGAAGCCATCGTCGGTCTGCAGAAGCGGATCGAGGCCGCCATGCACCTCGATCTGGTGTTTCGCCGGCTCCAGGAGGCGCGACGGCGACTGAAGTACATCAGCAGCTTGGAGGATCGTCAGAAGGCGCTGCGCGAGGAAACCGAGCAGGCCAAGGTGGACCAAGGCGAGTCGCGCCACCTTGCCATGCCGCAGGATCACTTGGCCGTGGAGGCCGACGCCTTCAGCAAGAGGATCGCGCGGGACAACGACGAACTCGATGAGCCCAGCGAGTTCGTGCCGACAATCTGCCGGCAGATCGATCTGGCCTCGAGTTTCATGCGCAAGGCCCAAGGCCCGCTTACGGAGGACACGCCGACGGCCGCGATCCCGCAGCAGGATCAATCGCTGCATTGGCTGGGCAAGGCGCGTGAAACGGCGGAGCAGGAAGTCGCCACGCTGGAGCGCCTGTACCAGCTCCTGCAGGCCGTCAAGGACCTCGAGAGGTTCGCCGGCTATCTGGCGGACCTGGAGGCCCAACAGCGCGAACTCCGCGGGCGGACGAAGGATGCGGGACCTGAATCGGCGTCCGTGAAGGTGCTGGCGTCGCCGCAGGGCACGCTCGCGCTGGCCGTCGGGGAGGTGGGAGACATCCTCGCCGACCCGCGACTCGGCCGGCTGGGGCAGTTGCTGGAAAGCGCGCAGGCCTCGATGTCGGCAGCGAAGGAGCAATTGGCTTCGGGTGCGGGCGGGGCCGCCATACCTCACCAGGAGAGGGCGGAGAAGACCTTGCAGGACGCCCAGGCCGAAGTGAAGCGGCTGGCCGAGGAGTTCGACTTCCTGGCCGAGTGGATCGAGTTCCTCAAGCAGCTCAATGCCGACGCGCTGGATCTGCTCCAGCGACAGATCGAATTGCGGATCGAAACACAGGATGCGGACATCGCGGCGTTCGGCGAGTTGTCCGGCGAACAGGATATCCTGCGAGCCGAGGCGGTGACCTTCTCGGAGCTGTTCCCCATCGGGCAGAAGGACTACGCCACCGCCGCCGAGGAGATGCGTCTGGCCATGCAGGGCCTTGAGGCCAAGGATCGCGTCGAGGCCTTGCGTCATATGGCGCTGGCGGAAGAGGCCCTCACGCGCGCTCTGGAGCAGTTGCTTGCGGCGATGGAAGCCCTGGACCGCGTGCCCATGCTGATGCTGATGTCCGAACCGCCGGAGGAACTGCTCCTGATCACGCGGATCCTCGTGCTGTCGGCACAGCAACGGTCCTTGCGCCGCAAGACCCGCGCGGTGGAAACCGACGAGGGCGTGCAACGGTTCGCCGATCCGCAGGGACTGCTGCGACAGGAGGCGCGGGACATCGCCGCCCTCGCCGAAGAAGAGTGGCCGCTGTTGAGCCAGGCGGAGTCGGAGATGTCATCGGCCATCGAGTCGCTCCGCGGGCGGGAACGTTCGCCGGCGATCCGCCATCAGCAGCTCGCCGAGAAGCACTTGCGGCAGCTTCTGATGGAGCTGGTGCTGGCGGAATTCGAGGTGCCCGAGGAGCTCATCGAGACCATGTCGATGGCCGTTCCGACGATCATGCCTCCGTTGATTACAATGGAATCCGAGCACGCCTTTGCCAAGGAAGCGGTGGAAGGCGAGTTCGCCTCGGGCGGTCGGACCGAGTGGCGGGTGCTCGGGCGGCGCGATCGTGCAGCGCTGAACCAGAATTTCGCCCGTGAGTTGCCTTTGGAATACCGAGATATGCTGCGCGCCTACTTCGAACGGCTGAGCGAGTAGCGTAACGCGGAACGCGGCCGGGAGTCGGCACATGGAACACAAACGGATTTCAACAGCAATAGGCCGGATGGCCGTTCTGCTCGCCCTTGGCGGCGCGCTGGCGCTGGCACAGCCGGCAGGAACCCCGCCGGTCACCGCCCCGGATGCCCCCGATCCGGCGGCGGTTGCCGACGAGGAAATGGACGACGCTCCGGAGCTGACCGAACGTACACAGACCGCGATCGACCGGGGCCTGGAGTTCCTTGTCGGCGCGCAGAACGCGGACGGGTCCTGGTCGCGGGAGGACCAATACGCGGTCGCCGACACGGCGCTGGCGCTGATGGCGTTCATGGTCAAGGCCCATTTCCCCGGAGAGGGGCCCTACGGCGACGAGCTGGACAAGGGCCTGAACTTCCTGCTCAGGGAATCCAAGGCGTCCGCGGACGGGTACCTGGGCACGAGCATGTACGCCCACGGGCTGGCGACGCTTGCGCTGTCGGAAGTCTGGGGCATGTCCGACGGCGACAGGGACGACGAGGTTCTCGAAGCGTTGCGGCGGGCGGTCGAGGTCATCCGCCGCTCTCAGAACATCCTGGGCGGCTGGCGGTACGACCCCAACCCCAAGGAGGCCGACGTGTCGGTCACGGTGACCCAGGTCGTGGCGCTGGCGTCGGCGCGTCAGGCGGGGCTGGTGGTCCCGGACGTCACGATCGACAAGGCCATCGACTACGCCACGACCTGTTGGCATCAGGAGTCGGGCGGGTTCACTTATCAGCCGCACCGCGGCGGCCCGGCGTTCCCGCGGAGCGCCGGGGCAACCTACGCCCTCCAGCTTTGCGGCCGCCGGGACTCCGAGCCAGTCAAGGCCGGCATGCGGTATCTCAAGGAGCTGCCCGACCGGGTGTTCTTCGAGGGAAGCCACTACTTCTACGGCCATTACTACGGCATCCAGGCCATGGTGCAGGCCGGCGACAGCCACTATGAAGCTTGGTATCCGAGAATTCGCGATGCGTTGCTGGGCAAGCAGGCGCCGGACGGGTCCTGGTCCGGCGGTCGGGGCGGGCGGCCGCAAAGCACGGCGATGGCGCTGATCGTTCTGGGAACCCCTTACCGCTACATCCCGATTTACCAGCGCTAAGGGACTCGCCGTTTCTGAAGACCGGAGAACCGCAATGTCGACAGCGATAGGCAGGATGGCCGTTCTGCTCGCGCTTGGCGGCGCGCTGGCGCTGGCACAGCCGGCAGGAACCCCGCCGGTCGCCGCCCCGGATGCCCCCGATCCGGCCGCGGTTGCCGAGGAAGTAGACGACGCTCCGGAGCTGACCGAACGCACACAGACCGCGATCGACCGGGGCCTGGAATTCCTTATCGGCTCGCAGAACGCGGACGGGTCATGGTCGCGGCGCAACCCGTACCGCGGACAGGAGACCCTGTACGAGGTCGCCGATACGGCGCTGGTGCTGATGGCGTTCATGGCCAAGGCCCATTTCCCCGGCGAGGGGCCGTACGGCGACGAACTGGACAAGGGCCTGGACTTCCTGCTCAGGGAATCCAAGGCGTCCGTGTACGGGTACCTGGGCACGAGCATGTATGCCCACGGACTGGCGACGCTTGCGCTGTCGGAAGTCTGGGGAATGTCCGACGGCGACAGGGACGACGAGGTCCTCAAAGCGTTGCGGCGGGCGGTCGAGGTCATCCTCCGCTCTCAGAACATCCGGGGCGGTTGGCGGTATGACCCCAACCCCAAGGATGCCGACCTGTCGGTTACGGTCACACAGATCGTGACACTGGCGTCCGTGCGTCAGGCGGGCCTGGTGGTCCCGGACGTCACGATCGACAAGGCCATCGACTACGTCACGACCTGTTGGCATGAGGAATCCGGCGGGTTCACGTATAAGGCGGGCTACTACGCCGGCCCGCGGTTCGCGCTGAGCGCAGGAGCGACTTACGCCCTTCAGCTTTGCGGTCGCCGGGACTCCGAGCAGGTCAAGGCGGGTATGCGGTACCTCACTGAGTTGCGGGATCAGGGCCGCATCTTCCACGATACCGGCTACTACTTCTACGGGCACTACTACGGTATCCAGGCGATGGTGCAGGCCGGCGACAGCCACTACGAAGCTTGGTATCCGAGAATTCGCGATGCGTTGCTGCTCAAGCAGGCACCGGACGGATCCTGGTCCGGCGGTCGGGGCGGCCGCCCGCAAAGCACGGCGATGGCGCTGATCGTTTTGGGGACCCCCTACCGCTACATCCCGATTTACCAGCGCTGAGGGACTCGCCGTTTCTGAAGACCGGAGAACCGCGATGATGTGCAATCGGCGGGATCGAGGGAACGGCCCGCGGCCGGGAGCCGCGCCCGGCCGAAGCGGTCGGCGTGCGCTTGTTCATGCCACACTGCTGATCGTCGCCATGGGGGTCCCCCGCGGCGCGTCCGCCGAGCCCCCGGCCGGCGAGTCGCCGGCCTCCCCCACCGCGGAGACCATCCCCGACGAGTCGCTTCTGGAATTGAGGGAGCTGTACGTAGCGCCGAACTCGCCTCTGAGGGATGAGGCGAAGCTCCGCAAGTACGAGTTGATTCTGTCGAAGGGCCGGGAGTTGGAGCATCGTCACGCGGACGCGCCGAACCTGTACGTTCTGCGAAGCATCATGCTTCCGGCGGCGCAGGGCCGGGCCATCATCGAGGCCGGGGAGGAATCCCGGCAGTCGCTTCTGGCCCTGGCGAGCCGCATAGCGGCTTCGGGCGCCCCGCCCGCGTATCGCCTTCAGGCGGACCTGCTGCTGACGCATGCGGAGATCGCGCGGCACGACCGCGGCGCCGAGCCGGCACTGGTGGCCATTGCGCGGCTGGCGGACAAGTACTACGGGACCGAAGTGGAAGCCCAGAGCGCCATGCGGGCGATGATCTTGGCGTTTGATGCCGGCGATCAGCGGTTGTTCAAGGCGCTGTCGCGCCGTCTGAGGCACGACTTCGGCGACAACCCCCGCGTCGTCACCTTCCTCAAGGACCGATTCGGCGTGCACGCCGGCGGCAAGACCATCAACACCCTTCTCGAACGGGCCGACGGCGGCACCTGGCGGCTGCCCATGGATGTCATCGGCAGGCCCACCACCGTGGCCTTCTGGTCGACGGAAGTGGAGTATTTCGAACACAAGATGCGCGCCGTCAAGGAGGTCCACCGAAACGCCGAACCCGACACGTTCCTTCTGGGCGTCAACCTCGACACCGACCCCGAGGTGGGCAGGAAAGCCGCCCGACGGCTGGGCCTGGGCTTCCCCCACGTCTACCGGGGACGCGGCACGGATGACCCCGTCTTCCTGCTCTTCGGTAAGGCCAGGATCCCCAGCATCTCCTACCTCAGGCCGGATGGAACCTCGGCCGAATCGCGCGAGCAACGCGACGACCTCAGCTGGGCGTGCCCGCGCGACAACGAGCCGACCGCGATGGCGATCACCTTCCTGCGGAGTGGGGAGTTCCTCGTTACACGCCCCGTCGGACCGACCGACCCGGCAGCGCCGCCGGAACTCGGCCCGCCCGTTCGGGCGCGAGCCGCGATGCGGGCACTGGACGGCCCGCGCGTGCCCCCGGAGAAGCTCCGGGCCATTCAGGAGTGCTTCACCGTTCCGCCGCGTCGGTACCGACTGGGAGGGCCGCTCCCCGGCCGCTACGACAGGCCGTCGCGTGAGAAGGTCGCACGCCTCTACGAAACGGCCGTGAGCTTGTGCGAGAAGGCGATCGCGGAGCACGAGGACGCCGCCGACCTGTTCCTTGTGCGCAACCGGCTGATGGTCGCCCTGGTCGGCCTGAGTGCCATCCGAACCGATCCGTCGCTGACGAAGCGGGCCGCCGAGATCGGGCAGGAGATGCTGGACTCGGAACTGCCGGCCGGCGCCGAGATCATCGCGGACATGTGCGCCACGCGGTGGGCGTTGCGCGAGGAGATGGACGGAACGAAGAACGCCGAAGCTCTGCAGGCGTTCATCGACCGCCAGGCGCGCGAGGACCGCAAGCCCCTGGCGCTCGTGTGTGCTGCGATGCTGGCGCTCGAGCTGGGCGAGCGCGGGACGTACCGCTCATTGGTGAACGAACTCGAATCTCAGCACCGCCACGTGCAGGCCGTACGTCCGTTCCTCTGGTACGCCCAGGACGACCGCGCCACCGGCCTGCCGCTTCGGGTCACGGTGCCCTTGCTCGACGGGGGCGAGTTGAACCTTCCGGACGACTGGCGAGGCCGGCCGGGAGTCGTGGTCTTCATTGCCTACTCGCCGGACCCGGAGGTGACGTCCTGGCGCGTCCGGCACATGGCGAGACTTCGTCTTGATAGACACTGGCACCGAAACACGGACCGGAAGAACGGGCTCCACGTTCTCTATGCGATCAGCGGGGCGACGCGCGAGCAAGCTCGCGCATTGGCCGAGGAACATGGGTGGGAATGGCCCATTGCCTTTGCCGGACCCGACTGGGACAACCCCCTGATGCAGGCCTATCGTGGACCCGGCCCTCAGGAGGGGTTGGCTCTTCTGGTGGCCGATCCGGCGGGAACGATCATCGAGGACAAGCGTGGCCACTGGGTGAACCGGCACTTCGACCGAACCCTGGACACACTTGCCGATCGGCGCAGAGATGCGCGGGACCTGGCCGAAGGGATCAAGGCGTTGGAGGCGGATCGCTTCCGGGACGCGGCCCGCATCTTGCAGCAAGTGCTCGACCGGTCCGCGGGCCAGAGGCCGCCTGCGCGCGTCTGCATGCTCGTGGCCAAGGCCAAGGCGGGGCTCGAGCAGTGGCAGCAGGCGGTGACCTGGATCAAGCATGCACAGCGATACGCGGCCGACCACGAGGAGGAACTCCTGGAAGATATCGGGGTATTGCGGGCCGATTACGAGAAGAAACTGCGCAAGGCCCCGCCGGGAGAGGGGCCGGCCGAGTTCCGCCCGCCCCCCGCCGTCACGAAAGCGATGCCCGGCTCGCGGCTAATCGGCAAGTGGAACGTGGTCGGGCCCTTCAGGATGCGACGGATCGAGAGGTCCAGCAGTTACCTCTCTCTTGTAACGGAAGCCGAGCAGGATTTCAGCCACGCCTGGAGCGAGGTCCTTGCTCCGGAGGTCTCGCCGAACCTGACGTCGACGTATAAGGACAGATTCGGCCACACGGCCGAATGGATGGAACTGAGCGCTAACATCGACGGGTTCATCTCCATGGACGACGCATACGAGATGGACCTGGCGGTCGCGTGCGCCTTGTCATACGTGCACTGTCCGGAGACGGGCGAGTACGAGGTGGGCGTGGGCAGCGACGATCACCACGTTATTCGCGTCAACGGACGAGTGGTGCATGAGCACTATGGCGCCCGCTCGGCGACGCCGGCCGAGGACCGATTCAAGATCCGCCTCGAGAAGGGATGGAACGAGATCCTGGTCAAATGCGGCGACGCGTACGGCCAATGGGGCTTCTACTTCCAGATCCTGGATCCCGACAGCTCGCTCCGCTTCGCCACGTCCCTGCCCGAAGGCGCCCGCCCTGTGCCGCGACACACCGACTCCACACGCCGGGACGACTGACGCGCACCGCCCCGCATTCACTGCGTACGAATCAGCGGGCCCGCCCGATGTCCAAGCGGAACTAGCGGGAGCAGGGCTTGATCCGCTCGCGATCCGACGGTAGGCCTTTCTGGCCGTTCGTTTGGGGAGCGGGCGGTGTTAGCCCACATAATTCACGAGTTTTGACGGTCTGCGCATAACAAAGGCCACCGAA
>CAZHEH010000011.1:0-86004 GCA_964531695.1 uncultured Planctomycetaceae bacterium
GACCTCCGCCCGGATGCGCGGCGCGAGGTTCTGCACGTCGATGTAGCCCAGCCGCGTGAAGATCTCCTCCTCGCGCTCGTGCCGCGGGTCGTACTGGCGGAAGAACACCCGCAGTTCGTCGTAGGCGTCCTTCGCCTGGTCGATTTCCCACACGCGGCGGTAATCGCTCAGGAACGGAAAGGCCGGCGCCGCCCGCCGGATGCCCGGCTCCAGCGCGGCGCAGGCGAGCGTGAGCCCGCCGCCCTGGCTGCCGCCGCTGGCCGCCACGCGGGAGGCGTCCACCCCGTCCAGGCCCATCACGATCCTCGCCAGCTCGGCCGTGTCGAGGAAGATCCGCACGAACAGCATCCTCTCGGGCGTGTCGTCCAGCCCGCGAACGATCTGCCCGCGGAAGGTCGTGCCCCGGACCCCCCCGACGTCTTCGCTGAGCCCTCCCTGCCCGCGGCAGTCGAGCGCGGCGACGGTGAAGCCGGCCGCGACGTAGCCCAGCTTGTCGTACCAGTCGCCCGAGTTGCCGCTGTACCCGTGGAACATCAGCACGGCCGGGCCGGGCTCGGTCGGCTCGGGGGGCCGGAGCAGCTTGGCGTGCACGCGGGCCCCGCCGACACCCGTGAAGTACAGATGGCTGCACCGTGCAAACGGCGTTTGGAAATCGGCCGGCGTGATCTCGACTTCGGGCTCGACCGCGTGCATCTCCGCGAGGCGAGCATCCCAGAACGCGTCGAAGTCGTCCGGGCACGGCGTGCTGCCCGCGTAAGTCCTGAGTTGCTCCAGCGGCATGTCGAACGTCAACGGCATGGGGCCCTTCCTCGCGGCTGTCCGAAGCGCGGAGCCCGCGGCGCGGCGCTCGCGGGCTCCGGGAATCATACTCGACTGTGGGGCGGGCGGCTACTCGGCCCGGCGCTGCGCTTCGTCGAAGACATCGCGGAATCCGCGCTCATCCTCGGCGCCAAGCTGCCGGATGTAGGTCGCCAGAGCCGACATCGACTCCGCGTCGCCGCCTTGGGCGCTCAGCCACGCCCGGACCAGGCGGAGCTGCACCTCCCAGTAGGTGCCCAGCTCCGGCCGTTCCGGCGGCGACGGGTGCGTCGGCGCCAGGCCGTTGGCCACACGGCGGTAGAGCGCCAGCGCCTCGTCGAATCGGCCCAGCGCCTGCTGGCACCGTGCGACGCCGTACAGCACCGTGGCATCCGCGGCGACGGCCTGTGCGGCCTGCTGCCGGTAGTCCCGCACGCCGCGGTCGATGAGCGCCGCCAGCAGCCCCGGGTCGTCCTGGTCCTCGTAGCCGGCGGCCAGACGCCGAACGTGCCCGGTCAGCGGCGTGATGCTCTCATTCGCGGCAAACGCCTCCGCGCACTCGGCCGCCAGATCCTTCAGCCGCTCCAGCTCGCCCCGCGCGGCCTCCAGGCGTTCCAACCACTCGGCCACCTGCTCCCGGATCTTGGCGCGGGCCTTCTCGATCTCGGCCTGGTCGGTTTCCTGCAGGCGCTGGTACTGCGCCAGGGCCTCCTTCTCCTGACCCGCCATCAGCAGTGCGTCGGCATAGATGGCCTGGGCCTCGTAGACCCGCCCGGGGTCGAGCTCTTCCTGATCGAGCAAGTAGTCGTAGATGTACTCCGAGAACTTCAGGTAGCGCTGGGCCGCCTGGCCAAGCTGGCGCTGCACGGCCCGGGTCTGCGTCAGCCGCTTCAGCCGGTAGACCTCTTCACGGGCCGTGTCGCGAATCCGATACAGCGACCCGAGCAGCCGCTCGGCCTCTTCGGGGTACTCCTTCAGCAAAGCATCGATCTTATCTTCCAGTTCCTCCGCGATGGCCCGGCCGGCTTCGATCTGTACCAGAATCACCTGAACACGCGCTTCAACGGCCGCCTCGGTGTCGGGCCAGCTCTCCCGAAGCGACTCCAGCGCGGTCAGGGCCTTGTCCATGTCCGCCGGACGGCCGTGCTCTCGCCCCCGCTCGTACAGCAGCATGGCCCGGTCCAAGGCCGCCACACTCCCCCACGACCGGATCTCTTCGAGCCGATCCCCTTCCGCGTCGTCCCTGAGCTTGAGCGCCTGCTCCGAGAAACGGCCCAGGCGCTCGATCAGCGCTTGTTCGCCGGCCTCGCCGGTGTATTGATCGAGTTCGTCCAGAAGTCGTTCGCGCTTCTCCTCGTCCTCGACGGCCTCGGCGACCCGGCGCCACTGCTCGGCGTTCTCGTACAAATCGGTACGGTTGGCCAGCGCCATCCGGTGATTCGCGACGAAGTTCGCATCCCCCGGCTCTTCCCGCTCGAACAGCGGAATGGCCCGCATCATGTTCTCCAGCCGCTCCGCCGTGGGTTCATCGCCGACGGACAGCTCCGCTAGAACCCAGGCCAAC
The DNA here is from genome assembly GCA_964531695.1 of uncultured Planctomycetaceae bacterium. Taxonomy (GTDB): domain Bacteria; phylum Planctomycetota; class Phycisphaerae; order SM23-33; family SM23-33; genus JAGXKT01. The sequence continues at coordinate 2,363 of CAZHEH010000011.1, forward strand.
TCCTCCTGGAGCCCGTATTTCCGGACCTCCGGGGCAGTCGGCCAGCGCCCCACGACGTACTGCAGCACATCCAGGTAGTCCTCCTGAAGGAACAGCGGCACGGCCGGTGCCTCAGCGCCCGGCTCGGGCATGAGCCCATGGTACTGGCCAATGGCGTTCAACCCCGCGGCCAACGCCTGCGGGTGCTCGGGGTACCGCCGGGCGAGGCCCTCCCACATCTCGGCCGGCTCCAGCAGCCGGTCGTAGATGCCCTTGAGCTGCTCCTCCAACGCCCCCGCGCCCATGGCGTCCGCCGCCAGTTCGCGGCGAAGCTCCATAGCGCGCTCCATCAACTCGTCCCGATCATCGGCGAGAAGTGCATTAAGCAGGTGACCGGCCTCCCATCGGGCCGCCGCGTAGATGCGCTCGGTCAGCTTACGGGCCTGCTCGTCCTCGAATACGGCATCGTCGGCCGGCTCGCCCTCGAGCATCTCCCGGATGGACGCCAGCGCCTCGCGGCGGTCCTCCTCGGTCTTCACTGCATCCAGCTCGCCGTACAGCCGGGCCAGGCGCAGGGCGTCGGCGTACAGCGGGGCGACGTCGTCGTCGAGCTTCAGCCCGCCGTGCCCGCTGACGAGCACGAACAGCCCCGACTGCATGGCCTCGCCGTACTCGGCCAACCACTCGGCACGCCGGCGCTGCTCCGCGGTCAGGTCCGGGCCCTGCAGGGCCTCGCGCTCGTTGGCGAAGGCGAACATGGCGTAGGCCGCCTGACGCTGCCGCTCGCGGGCCAACGCGGCGTTGCCGTCCTCGGCCGCGTCGCGGGCCATCCGCTCGTGCAGGTACACGCGAAGCAGGCCGCTACGGACCTCCAGGAACTGCCGGCGCGCGGGGTTGCCCGCGGCCGCCCGGCCGGCGGTCTCCTTGAACAGCTCGATGGCCTCCAGCGCATTGGCGGCGTCCGGCTCCGGCCGCTCGATTTCGTTCCTGGCGAGTTGGAACATCGCCTCGCCCAGGACCCGCGGGCCCACCCGCGCCAAGCCCTCCGGCGTGTCGGCGGCCCCACGGATCGCATCGAGCTTGGTCCGCGCCTTGTTGTGCTCGCCCAGCTCGCGATAGACGGTGCCTTGCAGCAGGAGCGACCAGTACTTGAGGCCCCCGGACGGGTCGTCGATGAACTGCTGAACACCGTCGGCCGCCGCTTGCAGTCGCGTCCGGCGAACCACCACCGTGTTCTGGAGCCCGCTCGTAACCGCACCGTAGCGCCAGCCCTGTTCCTCGGCCTCGCCCTTGTCGACCAACTCGCGAAGACCTCGCAGGGCCGAGCAGGTCTGCTGGAGCACGCCCATCGGGCGGCCCTCCGGCGGCTCGACCGGCATGTTGACCGCATCGAGGGCCGCGTTGAGCAACTGAATCTTATCGCCGGGCTCCGGCGCGTCCTGAGCGGCCTGGACCTCCGTCCGCGCCGCCTCGACCCTCGACGCGTCCGGCAGCGCCAGCCCGCGGTAGAAGTAGATCCACGCGGAATGGAAAGCCAGCTCCGCCTTGAACCGCTTGAGCTGCGGAACCTTCACCATGAGGTTGTGCAGCCGCTGGCGCCCCTCGGCGGCCGTCCAGGCCGCCCTGCGATTCTCCATCGAGTTTTCCAGCCGCTGCAGCGCATCCATCGCCTCGGCCGTGATCCGCTCGAAGGCGACCCGGTCGCTCGGGCCGGCGCCCATGTACAGCACCGCCTGGGCGTAGGGCTGGGCCTTGCGCAGCGCCAGCGTCCGCGCCAGCACGAAGCGAACGCGGAAATGCTTGATCCACTTGGACGCCGGGGCGTCCTCCGCCGGCTCCAGGGCCGCCGCCTCACGCAGCTTGCTCAGCGCGGCCTCCATCGCCTCGGCCGCGGCGGCGGGGTCGTCGAACTGCGAGGCCAGGATGAGGTCGAGCTGGGCCTCGGCCGTCAAGCGGGAGACCGGGTCTCCCTTCTCGGTCATCTCGTCGCGCAGGGCCTTCAGCAACTCCGTCATGCCGAACTCGCCGAGTGATACCGCGAGCTTGACCTCGTCGAGTTTCTCGTAGGCGCTCTCGGTCGGCGGTCGTCCGGGCCCTGCCGCACAGATCCCTCCGCACACGACCAGCACGCACAGCCCTGCTGACATCCTGCTGCCAAACCCCATTCGGCGCTCCTAGCTGGCCCCGCTGACGTCGATGCCTACCTTGATGAATCCGGCCCGGCGGGTCTGGTTGTAGGCCTCAACCACGAAGTCCCACTTCACGAAGCCGCCTTCAGGAACGATGTTGGCGGGGATCTCATCGCCCTTGCCGCTTTCCTCCCGCAGGACCTCGAACAGCGCGTTCGACTTGGCATTGCGCTGCTCGCGGTTCATGTTGCCGGAGGGCGGCTCGATCTCGGCAACCCCCCTGTTGCCCACGCGAATCCGGTAGCCCGGCTTGGCGTTCTCGCCCTCGCCGTGCTGATAGACGACGACTTTGACCGTATTCACCTTCTCCTGCTCCGCATTGACGATCCCGACCGGGGGGAACTCGTACGGCAGATTGCCCTCGACACGGAACGTCGCCGTCAGCAGGAAGAAGATCAGCAACTGGAAGGTCACGTCGATCATCGGGGCCAAGGGCGGCTGGAGCTTGGGCTTCGGTCGTCCGCGGCGCTGCCGCGCCGACTGGTACCGCTCTCGGCCCTCTTCTGTCTTTGCTCTCGCCATGGTTATCCGCCGCTCCCCGCGGTCGGTGCGTTGTTGACGATCAGGTGGGCATTATCCACGCCCGCCTCCAGCGTCGCCAGCAGCGCCGTGGCCGCGTATACATAGTAGATGTCCTTGTCCGCGCGGATTTCCACGTGGAAGTCGCGCCCGTCGGCCTCGGCTCGCTCCTTGCCTTCCTTGACGTACTTGCGAATCTCGTCATAGGCCGCGCTGATGTCGATCTTGTTTCCGCTGATCATGTACCAGCCGGCCTCGCCGGGCTCCGGCTCGTGCCCCAGCCGCTCGGTCGCCTCTTCCACGTACCTCGGGTCCGTGGCCGAGATGACGTTGACGATCACCCGCTCCTGCTTGATCTCCTCGCCCTTCACCACCGGGTTAAGTTCGGGGTCCGGGTTGTGCGGGAACGGCAACTGCAACGGCGCGATCTCGGCGGAGGCGAACTGGCTGGCGAGGATGAAGAAGATGATCAACTGGAAGACGATGTCGATCATCGGCGTCATGTTGACCGACACCTCGCCGGCCTGGCCCTTCCTCTTGAATGCCACGCTCTTGGGCATTTCCTTGCTCCTCGTGCGCACCGGGATGCGGATGCGCCCCGGCCGCGGGATACGCGGCTTACGCCTGCTGCTTGCCGCCCGGGCGGAAGTTCGAGATCAGGTCCTGCGAGGCCAGCATCGTCTCGCTGGACAGCGCGTCGATCCTGTTCCGCATGACGGCGTAGACCGCCAGGGCCGGAATCGCCACCGCCAGCCCCAGAAGCGTGGTCACCAGGGCCGTGCCGATGCCCTCTGCCAAGTCGCCCGGATCCGGCTGGCCGCTCTGCTCGACGATCTGGAAGAACGCCATAATCATGCCCAGCACCGTTCCCATGAGCCCGAGCATCGGGGAGACGTTGCCGATGAGGTTCAGCCACTCGATGTTGCGCAGCAGCTTGGTGGTCCGCTCCTCGGAGGCCTCTTCCATGGCGCGCTCCATGGCGCCGTAGCCGTGCGACGCCTCCGACAGCGCCGCGTGCACCATGTAGCTGAGTTGGCTGGGCTCTGCCGCGGTCATCTCAATCGCGTCGCGGTAGTTGCGCTCCTCGAAGTACTGCTGAATCTGCATGTGGACCTCGTCCGGCATGATATTCGCCCGCCGGATCGACACGAAGTACATGATGATGATGGCAACCGTGGCGAAACTCACCAGCCACAGAAGCCAGCCAATGGGACCGCAGTAAAGAAAGAGAACCTCAAACCAGTTCATGCCTTGGTCTCCTTAGTCTCGAGGCATACTCGCCAACGGGCCGCATCGCGCGTACCCATGGGGGTCACTCATCTTCGGGGCCGGCGTCGGGGGCCGCAGCGCCCTCTGACGTCGGAGTTTCGGGTTCGGGGGGAGTGGCGGAGGCCGACTCGATCTCGGCCAGCCGCTCGCGGGCGGCCTCGGCGTGCTCGCTGTCCGCGTGCCGCGCCAGCAGAAGCTGATAGGCCGTACGGGCTCCGTCCGGATCGCCCAGACGCTCGCACACCCCGCCCGCCCGCAGCAGGGCCTCGGGAACGTCCGGGGCCCTCGGGGCGAACACGGCCAGTTTCATGAAGTACAAGCCCGCCTCGCGCAAGAGCGAGCGTTCGGGCTCATCCTGGGCGGCCTTGAGGCGGGCCATGCCCGCCAGGTACAGCATTCGTGGAAGCTCCGCGGCCGTGGCGGCCAGCAACTGGCTATCCACCGTGCGGATGGCGGCCGCCGGATCACCACCGGCCACCAGCTCCTCCAGCCGCCGCACGCGGGGCGAACTCGCGCCGTCATCGACCCGGACCGTTACGTCCACGTCGTCCGGGGCCGGACGGACGGCGGCGTCCCCGTCCCCGTCGCCCGCCGGAGGCGTCGCGCCCTCGCCGCCCAGAAGCGTGATGACGGCCTTGGCGCCGGTCCTCGCTTCCGGGTCGTCAATCTTCGACAAGGCCTCTTCGAGGCGTTCGGCCGCCCGTGCGTTTTCCTCGGGGGTGCCCCTCTCGGCAGGTCGAAGCTTGGCGGCCGCCTTGGCCTCCCCCTCGATGCTCAGCAGCTCCCCCCATTCGCGTGCCCATCGCTCGATCTCGCCGGCACGTCCCAGCGCGTCCAGCCGGCGCCACTCGATCAGCCGCCCCATCCAGCCGCGGCCGCCGGCGCCGCGCGCCGCCGCGTCGTAGCGGGCAACCGCCTTCGCCGGCTGCTCGACGCGAAGCTGCTCGGCCTCGTTGAACGCGCCGGACCCGGCGATGGCGATCTGCTTGATCTCCGCCAGCGGCTGGGTCACCCGCCGGCGCCCGGCGATGCGGAACGTCAACTCGCCGGCCAACATGCCCTCGACGCGGACATCGGAATAGGGGATGCCGCTGGCCATCGTCACGGTGTCGGCCGCGGCCGCGCCGCAGACGGTCACCAGGGCCAGGCAGACGGCCGTCGTTCGCAATGTCGCGCTCTGAATCATTGGCTCACGAGGGTGAACTTGCCGCCGTGCTCGTCGGCGATCTTTTCCATGACTTCCTTGGCCTCGAGGTTGTCGGGCTTGTAGAGGAACGTGTGCACCTCAACATCGCGCACCCCGTCCCCGTCGGTATCCCGGTTGTGGTCCTTGAGCCACTCCACGACGCCTTGGTTCCCGACCTTGCCCTTGTACTCGTTGCTGGTGCGGCCGAGGCCTTCGAAGTCGCCGTCAGAGAGAAGGTAGATCAGCTTCTTGCCCTCGCCCCTCACGCCGTCGAACACTTCGAACGCCCGCTTCAGTGCGGGCAGCACCTGCGTCTCCCCGCGCGGGGTCAACTCCTCGAGGAAGCCGGCGGCCTGCCAGGCGTTGTCCGCGGTAGCGGGCACGAGCTTGGCGGGCTTCTTCTCGACGGGCTCCTTCGGGCCGAAGAAGATCAGGTGGAAATACTGGCTCTCGTCGAGGTCGCCGACGGACGCGGCCAGCTTCAGGCGAAGGAGGTCGAACGCGCCCCCGGCGAACATCGAGCCGGACTTGTCGATGACGTAGATGATGAAATCGCCTTGCGCCCGATTGCCGAAGAAGCCGTCGCCGCCGCCCACGCGGGGCGGCCCGAAGGGGGCCAGCTTGCCGCCCGGTGCGCCGCCCGCGGCGCCCTTGCCGATCACGCCGCTCATCTCGGCCTTCCGCCCGGTGCCGCTGTCCTTCATGTCCTGCATCGAGACGTTGCGGCTGCGAGGCACGGGCCGTTGGTTCTGACGGGCCGGGCCCTTGATGGGGCTCTTCGGGCGCGGGTCCTTGACCTTCTTCTCCACGCGGCGGGTCTCGTCGATCGGGGCTTTCTCCTGCTCCTTGAGCTTGCTGGGCTTGTTCGCGTCAAGGACGATCAACGCGATGAACATCATCATCAGCATGAGCCCGAGGTGGAAAAAGGCGCTGATCACCCACGGCATGACTTGGGCCATCACCTTCATGACCGCGTCGTCAGACCCGTCCATCTCCTCTTGCTCCTCCGGCTCCCCCGGAGGGGGCGGTGGAGGCGATGCGGCACCGCCGGGAGTTTGAGGTCTGGGCAGAGAAGCCAGGCCCGCGGGGACCGCCATCTTCTTGCGGCAATGCGGACACTTGACCGATCCCCCGGGGCTGGCATCCACGTTGAGCAGCTTGCCGCAGTTCTCGCATCGGAACTCGACACCCATTGCTGCGCTCCTTCCCCCGGGCGGGGGAACAATGCCGGACGCTCGGCCGGCGGGGACGCCCATGATCCAGAGGCGGCTCGCCGGACGGGCCGTAGCCGGCGGTGCTTGCTGTAAACTAGCCCGGTTCCGGAACGAGGGCAACCGCAGGCCGCCCTCGTCTTTCGCTTGGCGTGACGGGCCGTGGCCGCTGGGGCCGACGTGAGCCCGCTAAGGCGAGCGGGATGCTCGCCCGGAGTGGATGATACTCCGTGCGAAACGGTCTCAAAGTGCTGCGAGCCCATTCCACAGTCCCTATGGTACCCGCCCCGTGAATATCGTGCAACCCAAATCTCACCTCCGGCCGAGCCAACAGCCGGCCGGCTTTCCGTGGCCTGCCTTACCCGCTCGGCTCAGTGGCTCACCACATGCGAGCTGCCGCCGTTCTCGGCCGCGATGCGCGCCATGACCTCGGCCGCCTCGGCATCGTCGCTGCCATACAGGTACGTGTCGAGTACGTACTTCGGCTCGCCGTCGTCGCCTCGGTTGTGTTCCCGCAGCCAGGCCATGACGGCCTCGTTGCCGACCTTTCCGTCGTACTCGTTGCTTGCGCGGCCGAGACCGTCGAAGTCCCCGTCCGACAGCAGGACGATCAGTTTCGGGCCGTCGCCGCCGGCCGCGCCCATCACCTCGAATGCCCGCTTCAACGCCGGCAGCACCTGCGTCCGTCCGCGTGGAACCAACCCGTCCAGAAAGTCGGCCGCTCGCATCTTGCTCCGGTCCGCAGCAAAGACCAATCGACCCGGCGCCATCTCAACCGGCTCATCCGGGCCGAAGAAGATCAGGTGGAACCGTTGGGACGGCACCAATCCCCCGACAGACAACGCCAACTCGCTTCTCAAAATGTCGAAGGCGCCCCGCGAGGACATCGAGCCGGAACGGTCGATCACGAACACCACGTCCGAGGCCCGGCGCTTCTGCCGGAAGACGTCGACCGGCGGCCCCTCCTCGCAGGTGCCGTCGGGAACGCCCAGGCCGCGGCCCGGCCTCCACCCATCGGGAACGCCCACGCCCGAGGGCCGGTCCGGCCGGTATGCCGCCAGCGTTACCGTCGGCCGCCGGACACCGGCGCCGGGGGACCGCCTCGACCGCCAGCCGTCCGGATTCGTCGACGACTGGAAGTGCTTATCGTCCAGCGAAATGCGCAGGCGCTCGGTCTTGTCGCGGAAGCCCTCCTGCGGGGCGGTCTCGCGGTCGGCGGGCGTATCGAGCACGAGCATCGCCACGAACATCATCACCAGCGCGAGCCCCAGATGGAACACCAAGCTGATGATCCAGGGCATGCCGCGGGCGAGGGCGGCTTCGGCGTCGCAGGATTCCACCCCCGAACCGCGGGCGGGACACTTGGTCGATTCCACTTCGACGGATTCGGAACAGTCGGTGCGGTCGGGATTTGCGGAGTTGGGCTCTCTGTGCATGGCGCACGCTCCATTCCCCTGATGGGGGGCTGTGCCGCCTCCGGGCCGTGCGGGTCCCGGCCACGGGAAGGCCGGGCGCAACGCCGGAGCCGGCGGCTTGGTTTGTCGGCGGAGGCGGCGGCATGCAGTCCGTCGCCCCATGGCTTCTATCGGCGTGACGGGCCTGGCCGCATCGGCCGATGTGGGCCCGCTGAGGCGGGCACGATCGCCCGCCCGGAGAGATCATCGGGCATGCGCGGCGCCGCTCATGTGCCGCTCGGGCGCCGCCGGTGGTATTCTACACATGAGACGCCTCGGCCGACCGCGGTGTTCCGCTGTTCGCGCGGCGTCCGCCGGCCGATACAATGCGTGGCGACGCGAGGGTGGCGGAACTGGCAGACGCGCCAGGTTTAGGTCCTGGTCCCGAAAGGGGTGCAGGTTCGAGTCCTGTCCCTCGCAATGGCGGCGTCGGGCGGGGTGTGCGTCAGTACGCGCCGCGCGCGGAGAGCACGGCGGGGATCGTCTGCACAAGGATCAGCACGTCCAGCCACGTGCTGCGGTGGGAGATGTAGTAAAGGTCGAGACGGACCCAGCGGTCGTAGCTCAGCTCGCTCCGACCGGAGATCTGCCACAGACAGGTCAGGCCCGGCTTGACCTTCATGCGGTCCCGCGCCAAGCCGCGCGTCTCCTGCGCCTCGGGCAGCCAGAGCGGCCGCGGACCGACAAGCGACATCTCGCCGCGCAGCACGTTGAGCAGTTGCGGCAGCTCGTCGATGCTGCTCCGCCGCAGGAAGCGCCCCACGGGCGTCACGCGCGGGTCGTCCGGCACCTTGAACACCGGGCCCCGGTAGAGATTCCGCGACTTCAGCAACGAGCGGTCCTCTTCGGCGCCGGATCGCATGGAACGGAACTTGTACATGGTGAAGGGCCGGCCGTCTCGGCCCGCGCGGTCCTGTCGGAACAGAGCCGGCCCCCGCGAGGTGAGCTTGATGAGCGCGGCCGCCACGAGCATGATCGGCAAGAGCGCCGCAAGCAGCAGCGACGCCCCGACGACATCCACAACGCGCTTGGCTCGCTCGTAGCCCGGGGAGCCGGCCACCGCCACCTCCCAGGACGCCTCTCCGAGCGTGTCCCGTGTCGCGGCCGGTTGTGCCGTCGCCACCGTCATGCTCGCGTTCATGCCTCCAGTGCCTCTTGGTAGATGCCCTCAAGCGCGCCGGCCGGGGCGGACCAATCGCGGGTCGACAGCACATGCCGCCGGGCCCGCTCGCCCATTTCTGCGCGGAGCGGCTCGCTATCAAGACATCGGCGGATCTCCGGGCCCAATTCACTTGTCCGGCCGCTCCAGTATAGGGCGGCCTCCCCGAGGGCCGCGCGGTTGGCGGGAATGTCCGCCGCGAGCACGCACCGCCCGTGCACGGCCGCCTCCAGCAGCACCAGAGACATGCCTTCCAGGCCGCTGGGCTGAACCACAAGCGCGGCGTGTGCGTACAGCGCCGCCAGGGCTTCGCCGCACCGCTCGCCGAGGAACCGGACGCCCCCGGGGGCTTCCCGGCGGCACCGGCGGGCGTAGCTGCCGGAGTTCATCTCGCCGACGACAACCAGCTCGCGGCCCGGTATGGGCGTCTCCCGCCAGGCCCGCAGCAGCGCGTCCAGCCGCTTCTCGGGCACAACCCGCCCCACGTTGAGCACGTAGCCGTCCGGGCGGAGCCCCCACTCCGCCAGACGCTCCGGCGGCGGTGCCGGCCGCGGGCGGACGCCGTTCGGCACGCACGCCACCGGACGGCCGTACGCGGCGGACAGGTCGTCTGCGAGCGGTTGCGAAACGGCCGTCACTGCCGTGGCATGCCGCATCCCGCGGCAGAGCCCGAGTCGCAGCACCCGCTTCGCCGGAGCGGACCACTTCTCGCGCCGCCAGTCCGGCGCGTGCACGGTGAAGACCACGGGCAGCCCCGCCCGCGCCGCCATGCCGCACCACAACGCCGGTCCGGGCGAATGGACATGCAGCACGTCCACTTCCCGCCGCAGGGCGTCCCGCATGGCGGTGTAGCTGTGGGTGGGCGTGTCCAGGTGCTTGCCGGGCAGCCCGCCGGTCACGACGACCCGCCCTGCGGGCGGGCGTGGGTCCGGGCCCAGGTAGTGCCGCCGCCCGTAGACGAGCACATCATGCCCCCGCCCGGCCAGTTCGCGCGTCAGTTCCTCGACGACGCGCTCCGCGCCGCCGGAGCGGGCGGGAATGCCCCGCGTACCGATCATGGCGATACGCATCAGAGGGCCTCCCGATAGATCGCTTCGGTGGCCTCGGCGACGGCGCGGGGCTCGTGCCGCGGACGGATCCGCTCCTGCCCGGCGGCTGCCATCGTGCGGCGGGCCTCGGCATCGGCCAGCACCTGCCCCGCGACGGCCAAGAGACGATCTGCATCGCCCGTCGCGAAGGTCCGGCCGGTGCGGCCGTCCCGGACGAACTCTCGCAGCGGCGGTTGGTCCGGTACGATGACCGCACGCCCCGCCGTCATCGCCTCGAGCATCGCCACCGGCGCGTTTTCCATGCAGCGACTGGGCAGCACGAGCGCGGCCGCGCGGGCCAGCTCCCGCGCCACACCCGCGCGATCCGTCGAGCCGGGCAGCGAGACATTGGCCAACCCTCGGGCCTTCACCGCCGCCCGCAGCGGCGCCAGCTCCGGACCCTCGCCGAGCACGGTTACCCGCGCCTCGGGCAGGCCGGCCGCAAGATCGAGCATCAGGTCGGGGCCTTTCTCCGCGCTGAGTCGCCCGGCGTAGAGCAGGCGATTGCCCTCGGGCTCGACCGGCGGCAGCGCCGGCGCGGGCACCGGCAGCGGCCAGATGCGAAGCTTGCCCGCGGGAATCCCCGTCTCCCGCAGCACGTCCGCCATGTAGCGCGTCGGGCACAGGAAGTGCTCGATTCCGCGGACATACCGGCGTGCGATCCGCTGGGCGTAGCTCTCAATCGCCAGCCCGAGGCCCGCCGCACCGGCGCACCGCGACGAGGCGGCATGCAGCAGGTTTCCGGAAAGGCACCGCCGACAAAGGCCGTCCGAGCGGTAGAAGTGCCGCGTGGGACAGGCGAGGCGGTAGTCGTGCACCGTCATCACGGCCGGGATGTCCGCGCGCCGTAATACGCCGAGAATCGACGGCGTCAGGTGGTGGTAGATGTTGTGCAGATGGGCGATGTTGACGCGGCGAGTCGCCAGGAACCGCGTCAGTAGACGGGCCGCCTGCCGGTTGTGGATCATCCGCGGCAGGTCGCGGGGGCGAGCGCGGGTGAAGTCATGCCGGCGGGGCATGTCGTCGCGGCCGCCGGGCGGCACGTTGCCAAACTGCAGCACCTCGTGCCCGTCGCGGCGCTGCTCGGCCGCCAAGGCGTCGATGACGGCGGCCACGCCTCCGGTCGGCGGCAGGAACTTGTCAACGTGCAGTATCCGCACACGGCGGCTCCGGGCGGGCCCGTACCTCGGGTGTCGCGGGCAGGCACGGCAGGCCCAAGTGCGCCAGCGGCTTGTGCAGCGCCACCCACGCCAGCACGCCCGGCCATCGGGTTCGATACGTCGCGCGCGCCGTGCAGATCATCCAGCACCGCTGTCCGCAGCGCTCGGCGGCACGGCGGGCGCGCCGGGCCTCGGGGGAGTACCAGAGCGTCTCCCAATCGCTCTCGGCGAGGTTCCCCATCGCCCGGCCCTGCACCGAGCACGAATGGACCATGCCGTCCGCCTGCACGAAGAAGAACTCGCGCCCCGCCGCGCGGCGTGTCCGCCACGGGCGCCCCAGAAGCTTGCGGTACGTGCCGGCCAGGAAGTGCGCCCGCAACCATTGCTTCGGCCGGGGGGAACGCAGCCAACGCGAAACGACCCGCTCGAAGGCGGCGCGGTCGGGCACGGCCGGCTCGGCCGCCCCGACGCCCAGGTGCGTCCCCGCCGCGTGGGCCGCCACCACGCCAAGCTCGAGCCCGCGCTGGTCGGCGAAGTCCGCCACGCGCTCCAGTTCGTCCAGGTTCGCCGGCGAGAGCGTCATGCTCAGCCGCAATCCGCCGTAGCCCTCGCCCGACAGCACGTCGAGCGTGCCCACGGCCGCGTCGAACGCGCCCGGAATGCCGCGGACACGATCGTGCGCCGCGCCGATGCCGTCCAAGCTCACGGCCAGCCGCACGTCCGGGTCCACCGCGCGAATCTCGGCCATCATGCCGTCGATCCGCGCGGGGACGTAGCCATTGGTGGAGATCGTGATCCGCGCCCGCGGGCAGCGCCGCCGCACGCGCCGGACGAACTCCGGCAGGTCGTCCCGCAGGAACGGCTCGCCGCCGGACAGGTTCACCGTGCGCAGCGACTGCGGGAGCTTGTCCATGTGCTCCGGTCGCAGGGCGTCCGGCCGCGTGTCCCGCCAGACATTGCACATCAGGCAGCGCGCGTTGCAGCGGAACGTCGTCGCGATGACCGCATCCGTGGGGGTCGGCATGTTCTTCCTATCGGCCGGATCGAGGCCTCGGCTCAGCGGGCGGCGGCACTTCGCACGGCCGCGCGGAACAGCCGTTCGAACGCCTCCGCCATGCGGGGCCGGCTGAAGCGGCCGGCTCGCCTCTTCGCGGCTTGGCCCAGTCGCTCGCGCCCGGCGGGGTCGTCGAGCAGGCGTGCGAGCGCGCCCGCCAGCTCCTCGGGTCGTCCGGGCGCGACCTTGAGCCCCTCGACACCGTGGGCGAAGACCTCGTCAAAGCCCGGCACGTCACTCACCACGGTAGGCAGCCCGGCCGCCATCGCCTCCAGCGTGGCGCGGCTGAACACCTCGCTGCGGGTCGACAGGACGAACACGTCGGCGGCGGCCAGCAGCGCCGGGACGTCGTCGCGCCGCCCGGCAAGCGTCACGCGGCCAGCCAGCCCGGCGCGGTTCGCCGCCCGCTTCATGCCCGGCGAATCCGTGCCGCGCCCCACCAGCAGCAGGTGGAAGTCGTCGCGCTCGCCCGCGAGGCGCCCGGCCGCGGCGAGCAGCGTATCGAAGTCTTTGTCCGGCATGACGTTGGCGACTTGAATGAGGACACGCTTGTCCGCGGGAAGCTCCACGGGCGGCGTGGGCGGCGCCGCCGGCGCCGCGTCGATGCCGTTCGGGATGATGCAGGTCCCCCGGCGGGCAAGCCCGCGCCGAGCCGCCTCGCGGCGTTGATGGCGGCTGAGCATCACTATCGCGTCCAGCCGGCCGCGGCGCTGCGCTCGCCGGAGTCGCGGCACGAAGTCTCCCCCCTGCCCGCCGGGCGCCGAGTGGCACCAGCAGACACGCGCGACCCGCCGGCCGGACAGCGCCGCGCCCCAGAGCCCGTGGAACATCGCGTTGCGGGCGACATCGACGATCAGCAGCACGTCCACGCGGGAGCCGCCGAGGATGCCCGCGGCGCGCATCGGGCCGGCGGGGTCGAGCCGCCGGCGGGTCAGCGGCGGCATCACGGCTGCTCCGGCATCCGCGAAGGCGCCGGCCAGCCCCCCGCCGCCCCGCGCGGGGGCGACGAGAAAGTCCACACGCCCGCGTAGCGCGCGGACGAGGTCCAGGGCGGCCAGCTCCGCGCCGCCGATCCTCAGGTCGCAGAGCACCATCATCACCCGCATGCCAGCGTCCTCGCCTCGCGAAGTCCGCGTCGCCACAGCTCGCCGACGACGCCCGCCGCGAACCGCGCGTTGTGGCCGCGCAAGCTCAGCAGCGACCACATCGCGTACAGCGCGCTCATGCCCGCGAGCTGATATGCAGCCAGCAACCACGTGCCGGCGCCGCCGTCCGTGCTCCGACGGGCGATGTGCAGAAGGTTCGCGGCGTACATTCTCCCGCGGGCCCGCGCATCCGGGCGCCCGGTCGGCGCGGGGTCGTGCAGCGCCGTCAGCTCCGGCGCCCGGAACAGCGCGTGCCGCCGTCCGGCGCGGAAGCAGAACTCCATGTCCTCCCCCAGCGCATAGCCCGATAAGCTCTCGTCGAACCGTTCCGCGGCGGTCTCTCGGCGAAGCGTCAGCCCCCCGCCCGACAGCCGCGAAGCCGGCACGAGCCGCCCCGCCAGCGGCGCCGGCAGCTCCACGTAGCGGGCCACGCCCTGCCGGGGGCGCCAGCTTCCCTCGCCGAGCCATCTTGCCAGCACGTCCCACGCGCGGCGCGGCAGCCGCCGCGGGCCCGGCTCCCGAATGACCGCCCCGATGCCGCCGACCTGCTCCTCCGCGTCGGCCGCGTAGAGCGCCTCCACGCGAGCGAAGTACTCCGGCGGGAAAGCGAGGTCATCCTCTCCGAAGACGATCACGTCCCCCTCCGCGGCGTCGATGCCCAGGTTCCGGGAGCGCGGCAGCGACGGGCGGTCGCCGCGGACGTAGCGGTAGCCGACGCCGGCGCCGCCCAACGGCCCGGCCAGGTCGGGCTCGCCGCCCGGACCGTCGTGGACGACGATCAGCTCGTCCGGCTTGCGGTGGCCCGCCAGCGCGGATTCCACGGCCGCGGCGAGGCCCGCCGGACGGTCGTGCGTCGGGATGACCAGAGAGATCCTCATGCTCGGCCCGCCGCCCGCCGGAGGGCGTTCAGCACTCGCTTCACGGAAACGGCCAGCAGGTGCTTCTCGCGCGCGTCGAACAGCAGCGGCGTTGCCACGGCCGTCAGGCAGACGCCGCCCCATGCCGCCAGCAGCCACCACGCCGGCACAACGAGGCCGCCGAGCAGCAGCGCCGGGCCGGCCAGCAGGAACCACGTGCCGGCGCGCAGCCGGACCCCGGAGAAAACAAGGTAGCCCGTCGCGACCGCGCCCGCTCCGGCGAGCATGCCGACCCCCGCCGCCCAGGCGGCGCCCTCGGCGGGCGTCGGGAAGCGACCCATCCAGCGCCAGGCGAGCAATGCGTTGCAGGCGGCGCCCGCCAGCGCCGCCAGCGCGATCGCGGCCGGACGCTCATGCAGCTTGGCGAGGATCGTCATCACCGCCAGATGGATCACCGTCTGGAACATCAGCAGCAGCCCGCCGACCAGCGGCAGCCCCTCGCGGTAGGATTCCGGCAACACGCGGACCCACAGCGGCGCCGCCGCGTAGATCGCCAAGCTCAAAGCCATCATCCCGAGGGCCACCGCCTTGTATGAGGTCTCCAGCACGAGCATGGCGGTCGCCCGCTGCCTGCCCTCCCAGCGGCGAGCGACGTGGCTGAGCAGCACCGCCCACGCCGCGTTCGCCAGGAAGAGCGTCGGCTGGCTCAGTTGCAGGAAGATGGCGAACACGCCCGCCTCGGCCTCGCCTCCGCCAAGGTAGACCGCCAGGAAGCTCACGTACTGAGCCGCCAGCCACAGCAGGTTGCCGACCATCGCCACCGCGCCGTAGCGGAGCACTCGCCGCATGACGGCCGGTCGCCCCGCCTCCGGCTCGCCCGGCTCCTCGTCGGCCGGGGCGTAGGCCGTCGTGCCCGTCACGCCGTCGGACTCGCCCATCGGCTCCATCACGACCGCGTCCGCGGCACCGGCGGGCGATTCCGCCCCGTCCCGACTTTCCCGGCTCCGCACGGCCAGGTGCAGCATCGCCGCGCCGAAGGCCAGGGCGACCGCCAATGCGGCCACGTGGGCCGTAAGCACGCTCAAGCTCAGCGGCGCGATCGCCAGCGCCCCCACGCCGAACACGGTGAACGCCACGCTGAACAGCACCTCCACGGCCGATACGAGCCGATACACCCGCAGCCCGACCATGAAGCCGATCATGTTCATGTACAGCGCCAGCGCGAAGGCGTTGACCACGGCCGCCAGGCAGACCTGCGTCAGCTCGCCCAGCGAGGCATCCCCCGCCCCCGGTGCGCGGAACCACACGAGCAGTCGCGACACGCCCGGCGCCGCCAGCGCCGCGGCCGCGAAGGTCAGCGCCGTGCAGATCAGTACGCCGCGCCGCGCACGGGCGTAGAACTCCGCCAGCCGCCCGCGGGCCTCATAGTGGCTGACGTATCGTACGAGCCCCTGATTGCTGCCGAGCGACATCAGCGGGGCGCCGAGGTTGAACAGCATCAGCGCCAGGGCCCAGAGACCGTACTGGGCCTGCGCTTCGGACATGAAGTAGGCGAACAGCAGCACGCGGCCGAGCCCGAGCCCCTTGTGCAGGACAACGGCGGGCACGTACACGCTCATCGAGCCGGCGACGGAGCCGACCCTCAGCAATCGTCGCCAGGGGCTCAGGAGACACCTCCTATCGCTCGGCCGCGGTGATTTCGGGCAGCGGCTGGGGGGCCAGGAGGCGGTTGTACGCCACGAGCAGCGCCGCCAGCGACCAGAACAGCCCGTTGGCGAACACATCCCACAACGTATCGCGGAACATGGCGTCGGTGAGATAGTTGACCATCACCACCCAGAACAGCACGACGAAGCTGCGGCACAACGGGCCGTGCGCCCGCTCGGGAAGGCGTCGATACAGCAGCACCGACTCCCGAAACAGCAGCACGAACACCAGCACCGTCAGCGCGAGCCCCACCAGCCCCGTCTCGGCAGCCATGTTGAGAAACAGGTTGTGCTCCACGAGCACGCCGCTGGTCATGGCGGCGAGGGAGCCGGGGTCGCGCTTCATCTCCCACTGGGCGTCGACGAAATGCCCGAAGCCCACGCCGAACAACGGATTCTCCTGGACCATCTTCCAGGTCTGCACGACCAGCACCTTGCGGGCATGGACCGGCCGGGCCTGCCCGACCCCGCCGGCGGAACGGTCGGTGCCTTTGAGCCGCTCCCAGCCGGCTACAACGCCGATCACCAGCACAAGCCCGGCCAGCACGAGCTTCGCCGTGCCCAGCCGGTGCCGCGCCGCCCAGAGCAACCACACGACCCCGCACAGCCCGAACGAAAGATACGCGCTCCGCATGCCGGTGAAGAAGATCGCCGGGGGCACGAGCAGCGCCTGAAGCAGAAACAGGACCTTCGCCGGATGCCGCAGCCGGTGGAAAAGGAACAGGTCCACGTAGAACAGCAACACCAGGAACACGCCCTGCGGCCCCGCGCCGGCGAAGGCGCCCCGGGCCCGGTCGAAGTGGATGCCGTAGGACGGGTCGTTCACGTACGCCGGCCAGATGAACGTTCGGGCCATGTCCACGCCCCGTATGGCCGCGTACTGGAGGTAGCCCAGGTACAGCGCGAACCAGCCGTACAGCGAGATCAGCACCAGGGCCCAGACGATCTGCTTCTCCCCGCGCACGGCGTTGTAGACCAGCAGGAACATTACGAAGGGCAGAACGATCGAGCCGAGGAAGCGGTAGTACGGGGCGCTGACGATCTCGGGGCGAACCTGCACCTCGGTGGTCCAGCCCGACACGGCCGCACTGACGCCGACGCAGATCGCCAGCAGCAGCATGACCCACATCAGCCCGCGGTCGAAGTGCAGCCGCCGCCGATGCAGCAGGTAGTGCAGCCCGAAGGCCGCCACGGCCGCCAGGAAGATCAGCCGGGGCACCGTCAGGTTCAGAAAGCCCGGGATCTCGATCTTCCAGCCCGGCCAGTCCAGCAGCCCGTAGGACAGCACCCAAAGCCAGGTCCAGGCGGTGATCTCCCACCGCGCCGCCCAGAACAGGAACACCCCGGCCGCACCGATCGCCAGGAAGCTCCACGGCATCGTAACGGGCGCCGCCAGCGACACGGCCACGGCGGCGAGGGCCAGCAGCCCGGCGGCGGCCACGGCGAGTGGGTCGACACGTTGTTGCCCGACGCTCAGCATGGCTTGCAGGTTTCGCGCGCCGCCGGACGGGCGTCAGACGCGCCGGTACAGGAAGCGCGGAATCGGATAGGTCCGGCGGTTCAGCACGAGCCCGGCCACTTTCGCGCCGCCGGCCTCAATTCGCTTGCGGGCCTGCGCCACCGCTTCGCGCGGCGTCCGCTGCGTGTGGGCCACGAGCACCACGTCCTTGATGTGCCGGGCCAGCACCTGGGCATCCGGGAAGTGGTTGACCGGCGCCGCGTCGATCAGCACGTGGTCGTACGCCGAGGCCAGATCGCGCAGGAACCGCTCGAGGTTCTCGCTACGCAGGATCTGCAACTCCCGGCCGCGCACATCCCCGGCGGCGTACACGTCCAAGCTGGGGCTGATCCGTTGAATCGCCTGCTCCGGCGCGGAGCCGTTCAGCAGCGCGTTGGCCACGCCCGGGGAGGCCTTGACATGCACCATTCTGTGCAGCTTCGGCTTGCGAAGGTTCATGTCGACCAGGGCGATCCGCGAGACGCCGGCCGGCTCGCTGCCGGCGACCGCAAGCCCGCAGGCCACGGTCGACGAGCCCTCGCGCCGGTCCGACGAGCAGATCAGAACCGACTTGCCCGTCGTCCGCCCGGAGTAGAACAGAGACGCCCAGAGCCCGCGGAAGACCTCGTCCGCCTTGCGCTTCAAGCGCGGCCCGCGGCGCCCGGCCGGCTCGGGAGCTTCGGGCGAGTCCTGCGTGGCGGTGATGTCCTGGATTTCGCTCATGGCTTGCTCACGTGCGTATGATGCCCCAGCCCAGCTTCGGGACGGAGGCCAGCACCGGCGCGCCGACGTGTCGCTCGGCATCGTCGATGCTCTTGATCGTGTGGTCGAAGTGGTCCGAAAGGAACGCGTACACGAGCGCGAGCACCAGGCCCGCGACCGCGGCGATCAGCACGTTGAGCCACAGGATCGGCCAATGCGGCTCCGCGGGGTCCGGCCGGTTCGGCCCGTCGACGACCATCGGCAGGATCGGCTCGGGGCCGGCCTGTCGGGCCTCACGGGCGCGGATCTGCTCCCGCTTCGCTTCGTCGTAGATGCTTTGAGCGCGGTTCACCGCGTCCTGAAGTTGATGGTATTCCACCGCCAGCGGCTCGAGCCGCTGGATCTGGTCCCGCAGGCCCTGTCCGCCCTCGCCCGTGCCGAGCACTTCCGAGACCGCCGCCACTCGGGCGTCGAGCCCGGCCAGCATGTCGGCCACCCGCTGCCGCTCGCTTTCCACTTCAAGAGCCAGCGTCTCCCACACGCTCAGCAGCTCCCGACCGGCACGCAGCACGTCCTCGTGCAGGTAGCTGAGCATCGTCGTCAGGTTGTTCAGTTGCAGCTTCAGCGCCACCGCTCGGGCGTTCACGTCCTGCAAGGCCGACGTCACCCCCGGCGACGGGTCCGGAAGGACGATGTCGAACGCGCGCACTTCCTCGATCAGCTCGCGGAAGCCGCGCTCGAAGACGGCCGAACGCATGTCCGGCACCGGCTCGCCGGCCTCATCCCGCACCACCGCCGCGAGTTCCGCCTCGCGCCGCTCCCACGCGGCGCGGTCGGCAGGGCTCATCGGCTCTCCGGCGTAGGCCGCCCGGAGCCGGTCGTACCGCGCGCGAAGCTCGGCGATCCGTTCGGCCTTGTCCGCCTCGCGCTCCAGGACGCTCATGCGGTGCTCCCAGCGGGCCTCGTCGATCCGCATGTCGTCCGCGTCGGCGGCGAAGCGGCGCAGATTCGCCGCGATGCCCGTCTCCAGGCCGCGGGCCTGAGGGCCGTACATGTTCTGCAACACGTTGACGTGCCCCCGGACTTCCGGACGCTCGACGAACTCCCGCATGCTTCGGTTCGCCTGCTGGAGTTCCTGGCGATACACCTCGATGTCAACGACTCGCTCCGCCGCCAGCTCCGCCTCCTCGCTCTTGAGCTGCGTCCAGCGGACCTGGTAGGCGTCGACGATGTGCCCGGCCATCGCGCGGGCGCGATCTGTGGCCAGCTCCGTGCTCGAGGCGTCTCGTTCGGCCGCCAGATCCGGCTCCTCGGGCCAGTCCACGCGAATCGTGAACAGCCGCGTGAAGGACGCCTCCGGGCCGCCCGGCGTGACGATCTCGACCCGCTTGTTCACCTCGCGAAGCTCGCGCGTGTTCGCGCGAATGTACTCCGCCACGGTCTTGTCCCAGTCGCGCAGCGTCGCCCGCCAGCGCCGCACGGCCTCCGCCCGCTTGGCCTCGTACTCGTTGAGGATCTTGTCGCGGCGACGCTCGTACTCCTCGGGCGTCATCGCGCCTTGCCGCTCCGCGAGGGCGACCAGGGCCGCGTCGCGCTCGGCCAGCAGCTCGGCGTCCGAGAACGGCTCCGGCCCTTCGGCCCCGTCCAGCATCAGCATCGCCGAGCCGATCACGTAGTCGCTCTTGATGATCTCGCGCTGTGTCTTGACGAACAGCGAGAGCTCCGACTCCAGCGTGGCCGCCTGTCTCGCCGTCAAGTCGTCTGTTCCGGTGCCGGCGTCCAGGCGCGTGAGGAGCTGCACCCGGCTTCGGTACTGCTTGGGCGTGATTGCGGTGACATACCACACGGCCGCGATGGGGATCGCCAGGATGATCAGCATCATCCAGAAGCGGCTGGCGATGATCCGCGTGATCTCACGCAACGTCCGGCTTGTCGTGTATTCGGGCATGGTACCCTCGTCGGGCGGCCCTACGGGTTCGGGCCGAGCCAGTCCACGTCGTCCGAGATCCCGTAGAAGCTGCTGAACCCGCCCACGGCGCGGATGCCGCGGGCCCAGACGTACTCGATGTAGTCGGCCCGCTTGGCGATGTTGCTGGTAGGCACGTAGACGATGTCGCCGTCCTCCAGCCAGATGTCATACCGGTAGCCGCTCATGTCGGCGACGACCGGCTCGCCCTCGGTGTGCGAGCGATTCTCGAGGAGTTGATGCACGTTGATGATGGCCGCCTGCGGCCGCGGCAGGTGCCGCCGCCGGATGACCATGACCTGGCTCAGCTCGGCCCGCGCCGGGATGTAACTCCCCGCCTGCGCGATGGCCTGAAGCAGCGAGACCTCGCCCGTGTCGCTCGCCGTGCCGGAACGGTTCAGCAGC
Organism: uncultured Planctomycetaceae bacterium; assembly: GCA_964531695.1. Taxonomy (GTDB): domain Bacteria; phylum Planctomycetota; class Phycisphaerae; order SM23-33; family SM23-33; genus JAGXKT01. The sequence continues at coordinate 22,910 of CAZHEH010000011.1, forward strand.
ACGCCCGGGTTCCGGACCTCGCCCAGCACGTACACGCGCATCGGCGCGACCTGCTGGAGGTTCACCGTCACCTCGAGCTGCGGCAGGTCGATCTCCTTGTACGCGTCGTTGAGGGCCTTGTGCAGTTCTCCGATGGTCCGCCCCGCCGCCCGAACGTCCACGACGAACGGCAGCGAGATCGTCCCGTCCGGCGTTACCGGCACCAGGCGGCTCTGGCCGCGCGGGCTGGTCGTGATGGCTTTTTTCAGCTCGGCCGTCTTCACGTTCGACTGCTCGAAGCTCACCGTCAGCTTCGGGTTCTTGATGTACCGGGCGTACTTCCGCATCAAGCTCGCGCGAACTTCCTCGATCGTCCGCCCGATCACGGGCTCCGGCTCGACCATGTCCAGGTACAGCTTGCCGTCCGACTGCACCGTCTCCGTCTGGTTCAGGTCCGGGTTGAACGGGAACCGAACCTCGATCACGTCCTGCACCTTGATGCGGTACACCTCGCTCGTGCGGTGCTTGACGTGGTAGATGATCTCCAGGAAGTCGCCCTCGCGAATGCGGTAATCCCGCCGCACAATGTGCGCCACGGGGACTTCCTGCGCCTCCCACTGCTCCTGGAGGAACTCGCGGGGGTATCGGGCCTCGATGGGCTCGGGCTCCGGATCGACCGCGGCCTGGGGCTCGCATCCGCCGGCCAACGCGGCCGCGGCGAGCAACACGGCCGCCCGGGCGGCCCTGCATGAAGAGCGGTCACTCATGGGTCTCACCTCAGGGTCGTGATGAACGCGTCGGCCCGGCGCGCGCGGACGTTCGGCAGCATCGCCCGTGCTCCCTCGTATGAGTTGTAGCGGCCCACGTTCACCAGGAACATCAGGTCACCTTCCTGCAAAGAGGGCGTCACGGTGGCCCGAAGGCCCGCCGACTGCAGGACCTCCGCCGCCTTGCGGGCATTGGCCTCGGATTCGAACGCCCCGGCCTGTACCGTCCAGGCGCGGCTGGGGGCGAGCCGCTCGGCCCGCCGGGCCAACTCGCCGGCCGGGAAGTAGTGCACGACACGACGGAAGTGCAGCTCCGCGTCATCCCAGCGGCCCTGGCGCTGCAAGACCCGGCCGAGACGGTAATGAACGTGATCCGCCGGCGCCTCGCCCGGCTCGATGGCGTCCAGGGCCTGCTCGTACCGCTCGCGGGCCGTCGACATGTCGCCCGTGTCATACGCCAGGTCGGCCAGTGCGATTCGCGCGAACAGCCGCAGCTCGTCGTCCCGCGCCCGGTCGAGCGCCTCGGCCAGGTCCGCACGGGCCGGGCCGTACCGCTCCATCCGATAGCGGGCCAGCCCGCGGTAGTAGTAGGCCTGCGCCGCCTCTCGGGCGTCACCGTGCGCTTCCAGGAACCGATCGAGCGTGGCGACCGCCTGCCGGTCGTCGTCCGTCTCGTAGGCGGCCTTGCCCACCGCGAGCTGCTGCTTCGCCTCGGGGGACAGTTCGGTCGCGCAGCCCCCGGCCGCAACCGGAAAGGCCGCGAAGAACAACATCAGCAATCCATTGCCTCGGCGCATCTGCATCCTCCGCGCACACACACATCCCATTGGCGCGTCAAGAGGTGGAATCGACCAGAATCCCCCAGGACTTGAGGCAAACGCCGGCCGCCAGCCGAGGTCAGGACGAATCGGCGGGCGAGAGGGCCGAGCGACACTCATCGAGCAGATGATCGACCTTGAACGGCTTGAACAGCACGGTGCTGAGCCCCTCGCGGTTGGCCCGTACGATCGAATGGCCCGGATCGTAGCCGAACGCGGTCATCAAGATGACCGCCGTGTCCGGGTCCCGCTCCTTGGCCGTGGCGAAGACACTGTAGCCGTCCGCTCCGGGCATCTTGATGTCGGAGATGACCAGATCGTAGCGCGTCGACTCCAGCATCGCCTTGGCCGCCGCGCCGTCGGAGACGGAGTCCACCTCGCAGCCGCGGGACTGCAGAACGTCGCAGATCGTCTGGCGGATCAGGTCCTCGTCGTCGGCCACGAGCACCCGCTTGCCGGCGAACTGCGGGTCCGCCTTGCAGGCGCACGGCTGGCCGCCGTCCGTCAGAATGCCCGGCGAGGGGGCCTCGGCCATCTCCTGAAGACGCGAGCGGGCGTCGGTCACCTTGTCGATGATCCCGTTGAGCCGCTTGCGCAGGTCGTCGTGGCCGATGTAGTCCTCAGCCAGTTCCGAGGCCTCCGAGATCACGTCCCCCAGCGGCCCGGCCAGTTCCGCGGAAATCGAGCCGCTGACCTGCGCCCGCGCGTCGTGCCGCTCAAAGACCAGCAGGTTCAGAATGTGCAGCGACAACGCCACGTAATGCGCGAAAATCTCGGCGAACTGCCGGTCCTCCTCGCTGAAGGCGCCCGTCCGCGTGGACTCCACGTTCAGCACGCCCACCACGCGGTCCCGCAGGCGGAGCGGCACGGTCAAGCTGCTCCGCGCCCGGTCCAGCCCCTTCAGATACCGCGGGTCGCTCCGCACGTCCGGACACACGTAGCTGCGCCCCGTGGCCGCGACGTAGCCGCAGATGCCGTTGCCCTCGGCGTTGGCGCACAGCTCGTACTTCTGGGCCTCCTCGTTGAGCCCCTCCGAGACGATCACCTCCAGCCGGTTCGTCCGCTGGTTGACCAACAGCACCGCGAAGTGCTGAAAGTCGAACACGTCCCGGCTGTACCGGATGATCCGCTCCTCGAACACCCGCAGACGCTCCGGCACGCTGCGCGGCTCGCCGTCCCCGCTGTCCAGCCGCACCAGCTCCCGGCCGGCCTTATCGATGGCATTGAGCTTGAGCTGCTGGCGGCGCTGGTTGGTGGCGTCCACCACCACGGCCGCCACCTGACGCAGCAGACCCTCGCGGTCACGCACCGGGGAGCAGATCGCCTCGTAGTAGGTGCCCTGCTCGGGGATGATCGAGTACCGCTTGTACCGGGCGCCGCTCCCGGCCGCCGCCGAGGCGAAATGCTCGTAGGCCTGGCGACAAACCTCACGCAAGCGCTGGATCACCTCCGCCGGGAAGTCCTGAAACCGGCGGTTGGCCCAAACCAACTCACCCCGAGGCCCCACAATGCACACGCCGTCTCCCAGCGTGTCGAGCACGACCTGGGCCCGCTGATGCACCAGACCCCGCTCCAAGGGCAGAAACTCGGCCGTCGGGGCAAGAACCGCATCGAAACGACCCTTGCGGATATCCGCCAGGGCCTGCTCAGCGTCGGGGGATTCCTCGACGTGGAAGTGCCGGCGCAAGACTTCCAGCACGCCGGATTGCTCGATCCCATGCGCCCGCAGCACGAGCAGCCGCCGCAGGTCGGTGTTCTGGCCAGTCATGTCTGTGTGCGCCTCCGGAGCGAGCTTGGAGATCTTAGTCTAGGGTGTACACCGCACTGGCGTCAAGTGCAATTCTATGCCTCATACGCTGAAACCCCCACGAACGAGGGCATCCGCAAGCGCCTCGCCGACCGCCCGCGCCGACCGGCCATGCGCCTCGGCGTGACCCGGCCGCTCCTCCGCGTCCGTCGCCATCGCCACGCCACGCCATCCGCCGCTGTGCGGCGCCAAGTGTACGCCCACGCAGCTATGGCAGTCCGCACCCACGGCCCGCAGGACGGACCGCTCGGCCTCCAGGGCATCGCGAGCCGTCGACTCGTCGATCGCGGCGGCCCATTCGCACGCCGTCGAGCCCGCACGGGCCTCCACGGCCAGCGCGCCCTGCCCCGCCGCAGGAACGAAGCGCCATGCGTCCAAGGGATGAATACGATTCCCTTCGCTCGCCCCCAAGCCGAGCCGGACCAGTCCGGCCATCGCCAGCACGGTCGCGTCGAGTTCCGCGTGTTCGCTCAGGACCTTCGCCAGCCGCGTGTCCACGTTGCCTCGCAGCGGCAGGATTCGGGCGTCCGGCCGCAGCAGTAGGAACTGAGCCGCCCGTCGGGCGCTGCCCGTGCCCACGCGCGGCTCGACGGGCAGCTCATCCGGCCCGCCGCCGACACGGCAGACCAACGCATCACGCGGATCGGCCCGTTCCGGCACGGCCGCGATGCACATGTCGGGCACCAGCTCGGCCGGAACATCCTTGGCCGAGTGCACCGCCAGGTCGATCCGTCCCGCCCGCAGCGCCTCTTCCAACGCGGCGCAGAACAGCCCCTTGCCGCCCGTATTGCGCAGCGGCCCGGGCGTGCGGTCCCCGCGCGTGGACATCGCCACGATCTCGACCCGAGCGCCCGGCCGGGCCGCGCGAAGCCGGTCCGCCACCGTGCCCGCCTGCGCTTGGGCCAGCGCGCTGCGGCGCGTTCCGATCCGGATTGTCTCGGGCGATCTCACGGACATGCACCGTGCCCCCGGCTCTACTCGACGCCCCAGCTCTGCGTGGGGCGGCCCTCCTGTGCCAAGCGGAACTTCGCCCGAGCGATCTCCACGGCCCGGTCTCGGGCGGCGACTTCCTCGTCTGTCTCCGCGGGCATGCGTCTGGCCGTCTGGATTTCATCCCACACGGCCGCCGAGTCCAGGTCGTCCTTAGGCGTGCATTCGTCGGCCAGCAAGGTCAGCCCGGACTCGTTGATCTGCGCCACGCCCCCGGCGATGAAGTACTGCCGCTTGCCCCCGTCCGCGGCGTCGATACGCAAGGGCCCCGCGCCCAGCAACACCACGGCCGGGGCGCGCCCGGCCCACATGCCCATCATGCCGTCGGCGGCGGGGAAGACCGCGGAGTGGGCCTCCAGGGTCTCGACGCGTCCGGCCGGCGAGAGAATCTCGCAGGTGAATTTACGTTCGCCCGCCATCGCGAGGCCCTCGGCGCCATTGTCCGCCAAGTCAAGATCGACACGCCACCCAGCCCGCTATCGGGCCGGCGCGCGGCGCGCAGGCACAGCCCGCGCGCCGCGACGGCATCGGCTCTCGCTCAGCCCTGGGGCGGCTGTTGCTGCTGCGGGGGCTGCTGCGTCTGCTGGGGCTGAACGGGCTGGCCCTGCATCGGCTGCGCCTGCATCGGCTGGGCCTGCACCGGCTGGGCCTGTATCGGCTGACCGTAGGAGGCCTGCTGCTTCGACCCGCCCAATTCTCCCGAGAACGTGCTCAGGAACGCACCGGCCAGCCCCGCCAGCGTACCAGCGATCGAGAAGACGCCCGTCACGATGTACAACGCCGAATCGCCGTCCGGCCCTCCGACGATGAAGAACTGCGCGAGGATGACCAGTGCCACGCCGCCGGCGCCGAGGAACCACGCCCAAGGGCGCTTCACATCCGACCAGCGGGTCAACAGCCACAGATGGAAGCCGAGAATGGGGACACACAACAGAGCAGCCGTCAATATCGCTAGGAAACCACCGAGCATTTCGTTTCTCCTTGAACCGTTCACATGCCCCGGCCAGGGGCGACCTTAGGTGTCTAATTGTACGACCGTACCCGCCCGCTTGACCAACGCAAGCATTTTCCATCGGCGTTCGACGGTCCGCGCTCGACGTTCGGCGTTCGACGGGGGCACGGCCCGGCGCCCGGCGCGTCGGGAATCGCGCACGGCAAGCTGTCCGTTATCAGTGCTCAGTGAGCGCTCCGCGCGGCGCGGACGCTTGAACGGCTCCGACCGCAGCCGCCCACACGTCGAACCCCGAACGTCGAACACCGGACGTCGAACCGGCCGCCGCCCCGATAAGCCGCCGATCCCGCGTCGCATACCGACCGCGCCACGAACTCCCGCCTCAACAACCAAAATGCGTTGACACTCACGCCCCCCTTTCCTATCCTGACCGGCTCGTTACGGTCCGCTCGGGCGGACCGGCAGAGCACCCCCCGCGGCCGCACGATTCCCAACGCCTTCCGGGCGCCGTGTCCCCGCGGGGCCGACCAACGCGCGAGCCAGGGATCGCGGCAACGCACCAACGGAGACTCTCGATGGCCAAGAAAGACAAGTACGTGTACTTCTTCGGAGCCGGCAAGGCCGAGGGCAAGACCCAGATGAAGGCCCTGCTCGGCGGCAAGGGCGCCAACCTCGCCGAGATGAGCGCTATCGGGCTGCCCGTCCCGCCCGGTTTCACCATCACCACCGAGGTCTGCGAGCTGTACTACGAGAACGGCAAGCAGTACCCCGCCGGGCTCGACGAGCAGGTCGAGCAGAACATCAAGAAGCTCGAGAAGGCCACGGGCAAGACCTTCGGGGGCGGCGACCAGCCGTTGCTCGTCTCCGTCCGCTCGGGCGCCGCGGTCTCGATGCCGGGCATGATGGACACCGTCCTGAACCTCGGCCTCAACGACGAGACGCTCCAGGCGATGATCGACCTGACCGGCAACGAGCGCTTCGTCTGGGACGCCTATCGCCGCTTCATGCAGATGTTCGGCGACGTCGTGCTCGGCATGGAGCACGAGCACTTCGAGGAGGCCCTCCAGAACGTCAAGGACAAGCGCGGCGCCGACCTCGACACGGACCTCGATGTCAACGGGCTCAAGGACGTCGTCGAGGCCTACCGCAAGGTATACAAGCGGGACGGAAAGAGCTTCCCGCAAGACGCGCGGGAGCAGCTCATGGCCTCCGTCGACGCGGTCTTCGGCTCGTGGAACAACCCGCGGGCCATCAAGTATCGCCAGCTCAACGACATCCGAGGGCTCAAGGGCACGGCCGTCAACGTCCAGACCATGGTCTTCGGCAACATGGGCGACGACAGCGGCACCGGCGTGGCCTTCACCCGAAACCCCTCGACCGGCGAGAACAAGTTCTACGGCGAGTACCTGATGAACGCCCAGGGCGAGGACGTGGTCGCCGGTATCCGCACGCCCCACCCCATCGGCGACCTGGCCAAGCAGAACCGCAAGATCTACCGCCAGCTCCTGGATATCCGCGACAAGCTCGAAGACCACTACCGGGACATGCAGGATATCGAGTTCACGATCGAGCAGGGCGAGTTGTTCATGCTCCAGACGCGGACCGGCAAGCGCACCGCCCCCGCGGCCGTCAAGATCGCCGCCGACATGCTCAAGGAAGGCCTGATCGACGAGGAGAAGTCCGTCTGCCGCGTCGATCCGAAATCGCTGGACCAGCTCCTGCACCCGGTGTTCGACACCGACGCGCTGGGGCGGGCCGAGCAGATCGGCTCCGGCCTGCCCGCCAGCCCCGGCGCCGCGACCGGGCGAATCGTCTTCAACGCCGACGACGCCGAGGCGAAGGTCGCCGACGGGCAGCAGGTCATCCTCTGCCGCATCGAGACGAGCCCCGAGGACATCGGCGGCATGCACGCGGCCAAGGGCATCCTGACGACGCGCGGCGGCATGACCTCGCACGCGGCCGTGGTGGCCCGCGGCATGGGCAAGTGCTGCGTCGCCGGCTGCGGCGAACTGACGATCAACTACAAGAGCAAGACCCTCACGGCCGACGGCAAGACGCTCAAGGAGGGCGACTGGCTTTCCCTCGACGGCACGAAGGGCGCCGTCTACGCCGGGCAGATCGACACCGTCGAGCCCAAGCTCACCGGCCCGTTCGCCACGCTGATGAAGCTGTCGGACAAGTACCGCGAGCTGGGCGTCCGCACCAACGCCGACACGCCGCACGACACCGAAGTGGCCGTCAAGTTCGGCGCCGAGGGCATCGGCCTGTGCCGCACCGAGCACATGTTCTTCGAGGGCGACCGGATCGTCTCGATGCGGAAGATGATCCTCGCCGACGACGAGGAAGGCCGGCGCAAGGCCCTGGCCGACCTCGAGCCGCTCCAGCGGGACGACTTCATCGGAATCTTCAAGGCCCTCAAGGGCCGGCCCGCCACCATCCGCTTCCTCGACCCGCCGCTGCACGAGTTCGTCCCGCACGACGAGCAGGGCCAGAAGGACATGGCCAAGGCCATGGGCGTGCCCGTCGAGAAGATCACCCGCAAGGTCGACTCGCTGCACGAGTTCAACCCGATGCTGGGCCATCGCGGCTGCCGCCTGGGCATCGCCTACCCCGAGATCACCGAAATGCAGGCCCGCGCCGTCGTCGAGGCGGCCTACGCCGTCAAGGGCGCGAAGGCCGAGATCATGATCCCGCTGGTCGGCAACGTGAAGGAACTGGCCCACCAGAAGAAGATCGTCGAGCGGGTCATCGACGAGGTCAAGCAGGCCAACAAGGGCAAGAAGCCGCCGGAGATCAAGATCGGCACGATGATCGAGGTGCCCCGCGGCGCCGTGACGGCCGACCGGATCGCCGAGGAGGCCGAGTTCTTCAGCTTCGGCACCAACGACCTGACCCAGATGGGCTGCGGCTTCAGCCGCGACGACGCCGGCGCGTTCCTCACGCAGTACGTCGAGCAGGGCATCTACGACGCCGATCCGTTCCAGTCGCTGGACATCGACGGCGTCGGCGAGCTGATGCGAATCGCCGTCGACAAGGGCCGCCGGGCCCGCGCCGACATCAAGCTCGGCATCTGCGGAGAGCACGGCGGCGACCCCGCCAGCGTGGCCTTCTGCCACGAGATCGGCCTCGACTACGTGAGCTGCTCGCCGTTCCGCGTGCCGGTCGCACGCCTGGCCGCCGCACAGGCCGCCATCCAGGGCGCTGAGGCCCTGACCGGCAAGAAGAGCGCGAAGAAGTCAGCCAAGAAGGCCTCCAAGAAGGCCGGGAAATCCGCCAAGAAAACCGCAAAGCGGGCCAAGAAGTCGGCCAAGAAAACCGCCAAGCGGGCCAAGAAGGCCTCCCGCAGGCGGTAGCCGGCGCCGCGGGGCCCGATGCATCGGGCCCCGTGCAGGACGATCACGAAACCGCGGCGGCTCGGGAGCCATCCCGGGCCGCCGCTTGTATGCGTCCGGGCCGTGGCCTGCCGGGGCGAACACCCCCCGAATCAACCTGGTAGGAGCCACCCGGCGGTTACCGCCCCGTTGGAACTCATGCTCTCGACAGGGCAGTTGCTCAGTCGAATGCCCGGCAACCTCCCTATGATCCAATAGGCCGTTTTGAGGGCTACCGGGTAGTGTTTGCTCATCCCCCCTACTGGAACCGTCTCAGTGCGAAGGTGCGATCTTCCCTATGCCAATCAACGGCGACAACGCGGCTGACATCCTCTTCGAGGACCGGCCGGAATACCTCCACGCCCGTGTTTCCGGTCCTCGCGACAGCGTCTCGGTGTCTGTGGACTTCTGGCGGCGCTGCATCGACGAGTGCCGCCGCCGCGGGCGAAATCGCCTGCTCGTGGAGGAGAGCTTCCCGAACCGGCTGGACACGATGGAGACGTTCGCGGTGGGAGCGGCCGTGGCGCGCATGCCGACCGATCGCCTCCGAATCGCCTTTCTCGACCACGAGTCCGACCACGACCCGAGCAACGAGTTCGGCGAGACCGTCGCGGTCAATCGCGGCGCGCCGATCCGCGTGTTCCGCGACCGTGCCGCGGCCGAGGAGTGGCTGGGCTTGTAGCCACCCGGACGGCCGGATTCCGGACTGAGTCGAGCAGACGGGTTTCGAGGCGTCCGTCGACCGGCGCGGCACGGGTGCCCTTCCGTGTGGCCCAGGCGGACTCGGGCTTCCGTCGGTCAGGTCCGGTCGGTAGAATAGACCCGTCATCTGACGAGAGGAGTCGGCTATGCCCGACGTGGAACGAGCGCATGAGTGCCTGAAGAACGCCATGGTCCTTTCCCTGGCCGATGGCGAGCTGGACGAGGCCGAGCAGCAGTACATCGAGCGGTTGCGAGGCAAGCTGGGCGTGGAGCCGGGGCAGTTCGCCAAGCTCGTCGAGGACGTCAAGAAGAACCGCCAGACGGTGCACGTCCCGAAGGATCGGGACCTGGCCCAGGACACCGTTCGGCTGCTCGTGGAGGCGGCGGCCGCCGACGGGCAGATCGGCGAGGTCGAGCGGGACATCCTGCACCGTCTCGGGAGCCGCGTGGGTCTGACGGCGGGCGACATCGACGGGATGGTGCGGCAGTTCGAGCCGACGCCCGAGGAGGAGGCCCGGATCGAGGCCAAGGTTCGGGACATCTACGCGCACTTCGCCGAGTGGGACGAATCGACGCGGCAGGCGAAGTTCCGCGAGCTGGCCGACTACGACCGCCTGGCCGTGCTGCCCCTGCTGCGAATGCTGGAGAGCTATCGCCGGCCCGACCAAGCGGAAAACGCCATCGAGATGAAGATTCACGTCGTCGACGCCCTGGCGGAACTGGACGACACGCGGACGGCGTTCTATCTCGCCCAGCAGGCGACCTTCGGCGACGTGGACGACGAAGTGAGCAACTCCGAACTCCGACAGGCCTGCGCCCACGCGCTGGGTAAGCTGACGAACCAGGATTTCGACCGGAGCGAGGAAGGCGTGCAGGAGGCCGCCCGCTGGTGGCGCAGCCCCGATCACCGCAAGTACGACAAGCTGGTGTTCTAGCGGCAGGGACAGGGGTACATGGCACAATCACGCACGTGGCGGGCACCGGCGGAGCGGCAAGCTCGCATTGTGTGCATATCGGTCATGCTCGCCGCGATCCTGTCGGTCGCTTCGCTCGGGTGCGATTCCGACGCACCGCCGGAATCGGCGACACCCGCCCCGATCCCGCACCGCGAGCGAGCCACGCCGCAGCCCGCCCCACGACCGTACCGACAGGTCTTGGCAGATGTTCGCGCTCGCCGTGACGCCCTGGCCGGTCGCTATCGCGCCGCCGCCACGACCGCCGAACGCCGCCACGTGCTCAATGAGGCCCGCCACGTACTGGTCGAGGCGATTACACGCGACATCGCCCCGCGCTGGCTCGGGACGCCGTGGGCATTTCACGGGACCAGCGAAACGCCCGGCACCGGCGCGATCGCCTGCGGGTACTTCGTCTCGACGGTGCTGCGGGACGCGGGGCTACGCGTGGAGCGCGTGCGACTCGCCCGGCAGCCGGCTGAGCGGATCATCCTGTCGCTGACCGGCGCGCCCCACGTGCGACGCTTCTCCAACGCGTCGCTGGCGCGTTTCGTCGCGGCCGTGCGGGCCTGTGGCGAGGGCGTCTACGTCGTCGGGCTGGACTACCACGTCGGGCTGCTGACCTGCGGACCGGAGGGCGTGTTCTTCGTCCATTCCCAGGGCGTCGCACCGAAAGAAGTGGTCCGAGAGCGCGCCGCCGAGTCGCCCGTGCTGGGCGCCTCGCGATATCGTGTATTCGGCCGAATCAGCGCCGATGACGCACTGATCGAGGCATGGCTGACCGGCCGGGCGATCCGTACGCGAACCGGCTGATGACGCGTCACGGGAACGACCGCTGACTGGTCACTGCCGCCGCTATTCGAATTCCGTCTCGAGCTTGCGGTAGAACTCGGCCACGTCGTTCTTGGCGTCGCTGTTCATCCACTGGATGGCGACCTGCGGGTGGAGGTTGCGGATGCCGGTGAGCATGTACGGCACGTGATAGCCCCAGTCGATCTCGCGCTGGAGCGGCAGGATGTGCTCGCCGACCACCTCGAGCAGCGGCTCGATGTCGAACTTCGGGTTCTTGAGGAAGCCCAGCAGCAGTTCGGTGGGGCAGTTGCCCGCCCCGCGCCCGAGGCCGTACAGCGTGCCGTCCACGTAGTTGGCGCCCTTGATGATGCCCTCGATCGTGTTGGCGAAGGCGAGCTGCTGATTGTTGTGCATGTGGACGCCGACTTCCTTGGTCTTGACGAACATCTTGTACCGCTCGACCAGGAAGTGGACCTCCTCGCTGTACAGGGCGCCGTAGCTGTCGACCACGTACACCGCCAGCGCGTGGGTCTCGGCCTCGATCTGCTGGAGCGCCTCATCCAGCGTCGGGCCGGCCTCGGTGGAGATGGCCATGATGTTGAGCGTCGTCTCGTAGCCGCGCTCGTGGGCGGTCTTGGCCAGATGGATGGCCTTGTCCACGTCCTTGACGTAGGTGGCAACGCGGATCAGGTCCACCGGCGAGTCCTCGCGCGGCTTCACGTCGTCGGGCTCGGACTTGTGGGCGTCCATCATCACGGCCAGCTTGGTCTGGCCCGGGTCGATGCCCTCGGTGACCTCCGCGAGCTGCGAATCGTCGCAGAAGCGCCACGGTCCGTAGTCGTCCGGCGAGAGCATCTCGCGGCTGTTGCGGTACCCCAGCTCGACGTAATCCACGCCGGCCCGGCAGGCGGCGTTGTACGCCGCCCGAACCGTCTCCAGCGTGAAGTGCGAATTGTTCGTCAATCCGCCGTCGCGGATCGTGCAGTCCACTACCTTGATTTCCGGGCGGAACATCGTCACCGCTCCCTCGCTGTGCGGGGTGGGGCCCCGCCGTTTCTGGACTCGCATCCGCCGCTTCCGGTCGCCCGGCCGGCGGACCGGGCATCATGCACATCGTCCCGCCGGCGTCAAGCGGCCCGTCATTATACGACCTTCAAGCGGAAACGGGGGCGAATGTTGGCCCCCTACCCGACAGGTGCCAGCCCCAGCCGTCGGCGGGCCTCGTCCAGAATGGCCCGCGTCGCGGAAGCCCCGACCCGCGAGCAGCCCAGCGCCCGGAACTCCAGCAGCCGGTCCAGCGTCCGGATGCCGCCGGCGGCCTTGATCTGCACGTTCGGCGCCGCGTGGGCCCGCATCAGCTTCACGTCAGCGTCCGTCGCCCCGTCCGCGCCGAAGCCCGTCGAGGTCTTGACCCAGTCGGACCCCGCCTCGCCGCAGATCTCGCACAGCCGCACCTTCTGCGTGTCCGACAGGTAGCAGTTCTCGAAGATGACCTTGACCTTCCGCCCCGCTTCGTGGGTCACGTCCGTCACGGCCGCGATGTCGTCCCGCACGTAGCCCCACTCGCCCGACCGGACCTTCGAGATATTGCACACCATGTCCAGCTCCGTGCAGCCGTCGGCCAGGGCTCGCTTCGCTTCGGCGACCTTGACCTCGGTCGTGTGCACCCCGAGCGGGAAGCCGATGACCGTGCTGGGCTCGACGGACGAGCCGGCGAGCATCTCCGCCGCCATCCCGGCCGCGCAGGGCATGATGCACACGCTGCCCACCGCATAGCGGATGCACAGCTCGAGGCCCTGCCGCAGTTCCGGGTCCGTCAGCGTCGGCTTGAGCAGCGCGTGGTCGATCATCGCCGCGATGTCTTCGTATGTGTAGGGCTCGGGCATACCGTGCGCTCCGGGAAGCATCCGCCGCCGGGCCGCAGATTGCAGCCACCGCCTGCGATTCCGCCACGGCCGGCACGCGCCGCCGCCGAAGCGGCGGGCTATCGTAACGCGGGCAGCCCGGTGCAGGGAAGGGGCACCCGCTTGCACGCGCCGAAGAGCGTCCTCGGAGGCGGCCCGGCGCCGGTCAGAAGGCCGACGCGAGCCGCTGGGCCTCGTCGATGGCGGCCGCAATCCGCTCGGCCGCCACTTCCGGCCCGCCCGCCAGCGTCGGCGCGACGACGATGCTCCGGATGTCCTCGAACCCCATGAAGCCGAGGATGGCTTCCACGTACGGCTTCTGCATGTCCATCTGCGCGTGCTCCGGGCCGGAGTAGTCACCGCCGCTGGCATAGACGACGCACGCGGGCCTGCCCGTCACGAGCCCGCCATACCCCGCCTCCGGATCGAAGCTGAAGGTGTAGCCGGGCTGCACCAGCACGTCGATGTACTGCTTCAGCCGGTACGGAATGGCGAAGTTCCACATCGGCACGGCCAGAAGATACTTGTCCGCCGACGTGAACCGCTCGATGACCGCCTCGACCGCCGACCAGCCGGAGCGCATCTCGCGCGTGACCTCGTGTCCGTGGAGAACGGCGTACTTCGCGTTCAACGCCGGGCCGTCGAACGCGGGCAGGTCGGCCTCGAAGACGTTCAACGTGTCCACCTCGTCGCCCGAGTGCCTCGTCCGGTAACTCTCGACGAAGGCATCCGCCACCGCCACGGACTTCGACCGCTCGCCTCGCGGCGAGGCCTGGATGTAGAGCAGCTTGGCCATGGTCGGCTCCGTTCTTCCCGCTCATCGGGCTACCACAAGTATAGCCAAGCTCGACAAGCGACCCTGCCGGGCCCGGCCGGAACGTTGCGGAAAACCCTTGCATAATCGCGCGAAGGTGGTAAGCACGTTTCTCCCTCCCGGCCGCGTGGGCCGCGACGGGCATAGCCCGGTTTGTCATACGAAAACACAGCGAGGCAAAGCAGAATGCAGCGGTTCAAGAAGGCAAGCGACATCAAGGTGGGCGTAGTCGGTTACGGCGGCGCCTTCGAGATGGGGCGGACCCATTTGCAGGAAATGAAGCGTGCGGGCATGACGCCCGTTTCCGTCGCCGACCCCGACACGGAGCGGCTGGACCGGGCGGAGAGCGACTTCCCCGGCATCGAGACGTACACCACGCTCAAGGAGATGCTCAAGAAGTCGGACGTAAACCTGATTACCATCATCACGCCGCACAACACGCACGCCGATCTGGCGCTTTCGGCGTTGCGATCCGGCCGCCACGTCGTGTGCGAGAAGCCGCTGGCGATCACGACCGGCGAATGCGACCGGATGATCGCCGCGGCCGAGAAGTCGGGAGTCGTTCTGAGCACCTATCACAACCGCCACTGGGACGGCTGCATTCTGGAGGCGGTCCGCCAGATCCGGGACCGCAACGTCATCGGCGACATCGTCCGCATCGAGTGCCACATGGGCGGCTACAGCCGGCCGGGCGACTGGTGGCGCTCCAGCAAGACGATCTCGGGCGGCATCCTGTACGACTGGGGCGTGCACCTTCTGGAATACTCGCTGCAACTGATCGACTCGGACATCGTCGAGGTCAGCGGCTACAAGCACGAGGGTCACTGGGGCCCCAAGACCGCCTGGAAGGATGACACGATCGAGGATGAGGGCTTCGCCGTGGTCCGCTTCGCGTCGGGCCAGTGGCTGACGCTTCGCATCACGAACATCGACCCGATGCCCAAGCCCGGACAGTTGGAGATCATCGGAACGAAGGGCGCGTACGTCTTCGACGGCGGCACCTTCCGGACGGTCATCCCCGGCAAGAACGGCACCGTCACCACCGAGGGCAAGAACCCGAGCGGAGAGGGCTGGCGGTTCTACCAGAACGTCGCCGACCACCTGGTCAAGGGCACGAAGCTCATCATCACCCCCGAGTGGTCCCGCCGGCCGATCCACATCCTGGACCTGGCCTGCAAGAGCGCGGAGAAGGGCAAGGCGCAGACGGCGAAGCACGCGTGACCGTGAGCCGTCTGTTGTCGCCCCTACGTTGTCAGGAGTCAGCCATCACCGGGCGAGCCCCCTGCAGACGACGCAAGCGCGGCGAATTAACGCATTGAGGACTACTGTTTGCTGAGTACGGAGCGGTGACGATTGTCGCGGGGCCAAGGCGCGGCCGGGCGCCGGGGCAACGGACGCCGCACAGCGACAAGCGACAGGAAGCGAAGCCGGAAGACGCCGCCGGTTCCAGGCGGCACGAAGCGGAGCAACAGATGAAGGCACTGATCGTCTACGGCGGCTGGGAAGGCCACGAGCCGCTACAGGTTTCCGAGGTGTTCGAGCGAGTCCTCACGGGCCACGGCTTCGAGGTGGAGGTGTCCGACACGCTGGACAGCTATCTCGACGTCGAGAAGCTCAAGGGGCTCGACCTGATCGTCCCTCATTGGACCATGGGCGAGATCGCCAAGGAGCAGTGGCACGGTCTCAGCGAGGCCGTCAGGAGCGGCGTCGGCGTCGCCGGGGTGCATGGCGGCATGGGCGACTCCTTCCGCCAGAACACGGACTACCAGTTCATGGTCGGCGGGCAGTGGGTCGCTCACCCCGGCGGCATCATCGACTACCGGGTGCACATCGTCGATCAGGCCGACCCCATCACGGCGGGGCTGGACCACTTCGACATGCACTCCGAGCAGTACTACATGCACGTCGATCCGTCCAACCACGTGCTGGCGACTACGACCTTCGAGTGCAACGGCTGTACCATGCCCGTCGCCTGGAAGCGAATGTGGGGCCGGGGCCGAGTGTTCTACTCCTCCCTCGGCCACGTGGCCGCGGACCTCGACGTGCCCGAGGCGCTGACCCTCATCGAACGCGGCATGCTGTGGGCGGCGTCGGGCAAGACGGCCGGCGGCTAGCGGGTCCGCCACGGGCAACCCGAACGAAACCACCGGACAAACAGAGAGGTAAGCATGCAGTATCGACCATTGGGCGCATCGGGAATTCAGGCCTCGGCCGTGGGGTTCGGCGCATGGGCCGCGGGCGGATGGATGTGGGGCGGCCAAGACGAGCGGGAGGCCATCGACGCCATCCGGGCGGCCGTGGACAACGGCGTGACGCTGATCGACACGGCGCCGATCTACGGCTTCGGTGCGTCGGAGGAGCTGGTGGGCAAGGCCATTGCGGGCCTCCGCGACAAGGTTGTGCTGGCCACGAAATGCGGCCTCGTCTGGGACCGCGAGTGCGGCGATTTCTACTTCCGCTCGAACGAGAAGGCCGTCCAGAAGGACCCCGACAAGGCCACAAAGACGGTCTACCGCTGCCTCCGTCCGGAGTCGATCCGCGACGAGGTCGAGGCCAGCTTGCGGCGGCTCGACGTCGACGTGATCGACCTGTACCAGACGCACTGGCAGGAATCGACCACGCCCATCGCCGACACGATGGGCGAGCTGATGAAGCTGAAGGACGAAGGCAAAATCCGCGCGATCGGCGTGTCGAACGCATCGAGCGAGCAGATGAACGAGTACCGTCATGTGGGGCCGATCGACAGCGACCAGGAACGGTTCAGCATGCTCGATCGCCGGATCGACAGCAGGCAGCTCCCCTACTGCCGCGAGCGCGGGATCGCCATCCTCGCGTACTCCCCCATCGAGCAGGGCCTTCTGACCGGCAAGATGGGGCCCGACCGGGAGTTCGAGGAAGGGGACATGCGCAGGGGCAGCAAGCGCTTCAGCGAGGACAACCTGCGAAAGGTGCAGGCGATGCTGGACGAATTCCGGCCGGTCGCCGAGCGCCACGGCATCACGCTGGCCCAGCTCACCATCGCTTGGACGATTGCCTACCCGGGCGTGACGCACGCGCTGGTCGGCGCGCGGAACCCGAAGCAGGCGAAGGAGAACGCCGCGGCCGCCGACGTGCAGCTTTCCACCGAGGACCACGCGACGATCCGCCAAACGCTGGCGAAGCACTCAGGCGACATCGCGTAGGCGGGACAAAAGAAGCGCGGACACTGTCACTTCCGGGCCCGCAGCACGCGCGCCGGGGACCCGCGGATCCCTCGGGCCGTCTCCGGTCCGCTCCGCCGTCCCTCCGCGCTCCCTCACATCGACCGCCCGAGCGAGAACTCGCTCACCCGCTCCCGCGCCTCGGCCAGGAAGGCCGCAACCTCGGCGTCGCCGATTGGCTCCGTCCCGCCCGGTTGTGTCGCGACAAGAGCCCCGAGCGCGTTGCCGTAGCGGCAGCACTCGGCCAGGTCCGCCCCGGCGAGGTACTTGTGCGCGAAGCCCGCGGTAAAGGCATCGCCGGAGCCCACCGTGTCGGCGACTGCCACGCGATAGCCGGGCTCGTACACGGGCGGGCCCTCGCGCGGCACGGCCACGGCGCCCCTGCCGCCGAGCGTCACCACGCACAGCCGCAGGCGGAAGCTCTCGTTCAGCGCGGCCACCCGCGAAACCAAACCCGTCGCCAGTCCGAAATCGTCTCCCAGCTCGGCCAGTTCGTCCTCGTTGAGCTTAAGCACATCGGCCCGGTCGAGCGAGTCTCGGACGGTCTCGGGCGTATAGCAGTCGCGCCGAAGGTTGATGTCCAGCAGCTTGACCGCGTCGCCGGCCGCGGCAAGCACGCGAGCACAGGTTTCCCGCGACACCGTCGAGCGTTGCGAGAGCGTGCCGAAACAGATGCACTCCGCCCCGGCCGCCTCGGCGAGCAGCTCATCCGTCGGCTCGATGCAATCGTAGGCGGCGTCGGGATTGATGGTGAAATCCGGCACCCCCTCGGCATCGAGCTTCACGTCCACCGTGCCGGTCGCGCGCTCGCCGTCGCGCTGAATCAGCCGCGTGTCCAGGCCGAGGGCCTGCATCCGCCGCATCGCCTCGTCGCCCAGCGCATCGGCGCCGAGCCGGCTGGCGACCAGGGCCCGCTCGCCCAGCCCCGCCATGCGGACGGCGAAATTCAACACCGCCCCGCCAAGCCGCTTGCCCGACGGCAGCCGGTCCCACAGCACCTCGCCGAATGCTAGAACCCGGGCGGACACTCCGGCTCCCTTGCTTCCTCCGGCCGTGGCAAGCGTGCCACGCCCGCCGCCGGTACCTCCGCGACGGCGACGCCCTCGCGGCAGGCGACCGCGGCCGCCTCGCCCGCCACCTCGCCGAGCGGTACCACGTCGCCCACGACGCGATAGCTGCCATGGGCGAGGAAGTCGCCCGAGATGCATCGCCCGGCCGTCAGCAGGTTGCTTGCATCCTCTGCGACCAGGCAGCGATACGGGACCTGGTACGGCGCGACCTTCATCCCACTCAGCCAGGTCTGGCCCTCCTCCTGCTTGACGTGATGAATGTCCAGAGGGAAGGTCGCCGTGATGACCGCGTCGTCGAAGGTCCGCCCGGCCCTGCAGTCCTCGCCCGTCAGCGTATAGAGCCCGTGGATCCGCCGACCCTCCCGGAGGGCCAGCGTGCCGGTCCAGATGATCCGCATGTCCGCGTAGCGCTCGTCGCCGCTGTCTCGCAGGGCCTCGACGGTCTCATGCAGTTGCCGCCGCCCGTCGACCTCCGCGGCCGAGAGCGAATCCGCGTCCGTCGGGTCCACGCCATTGACGTGCACCGCCACGAACTTGGCCACGTCCGGGCAGCCGGGCACCTCGCGGAAGCACCCGCTGCGGTAGGTCATGTGAAAGCCGACCTTGTCCAGCACGGCCTGGGTGTCGCCGGGGCCGGGCAGCGGACGCTTGATCCCCCGGACCAAGGCGAACGTGCTGGCCGGCTGCATGCCGCCGTCTTCCGGGCGGCCGAGGTCGAACCCGCAGCCGGACAGAGCCGCCAGGTCACCGTCGCCCGTCGCATCGACGTACACCTTCGCCCGCCATTGCTCGGGCCCGGACTTCGACGCGGTGTGCAGCGTCGTCAACCGGTCGCCGTCGCGATCCGCCCCCTGGGCGAGTGTGTGATAGCGGACGTCGACCTTCGCCTCCGCCAGCAGCTCATCCAGCACCATCACCAGCTCGTCCGGATGCCACCAGCGCCCGCCGGTCAGCGCGCCGCGGGCGTCCAGCCGGTCGAGCATCTCGCGGACCAGGCCGGGCTTGTTCTCGTGATCCCAGATCGTGGTCATCATCCCGCCGGTCGTGATGCCGCCGGGTATGTGCGTCTTCTCGATCAGCGCGGTCCGGGCGCCCGCGCGCCCGGCCGCGACGGCCGCCGCCACGCCGGCAGGCCCGCCGCCGGCAACGATTACGTCATACTCGCGTTTCACGTGCTCACTCCGCACCACTCAATACCCCGTCAGAAACTCCATCAGTCGTTCGAACGAGCCGGCGTGGGTCACCAGGTACACGACACCTAGCGCCTGCCCCAGCCCGAAGACGAAACCAAGTACGATGCCGGCCCAGGCATGGGCCTTGCCTTTGGCCTCGGGCCTGGCGGCCGCCCGGTCCAGCCCCAAGATGCCCAGAATGAAGGCCGCCGGTCCGAGCAGGCAGCCAATCGGCGGCACGGCGGCGAAAACGCCGGCATAGTATGCGAGGAGGGCCGGCAAGTTTTGATCGGGCACCAGCCGCTGGAGCAGGCCGCTGTCGACCGGCCGTCCACTCGATCTCTTGTGCGGCAGCGGAGGCGGTTGCGCGGCCGGCGGGGCGGAACCGGGCGATTTGCCTGACATACGCTGCCTCTCCGATATTGCGGCAGGGAGGCAACGGGCCGGACCCCTGCCGTATGCGCCGGTTCCGCACCAGCGTCTCGCCGGGCCGTCCTGCGTCCCGCCGCCCGGCCGGGGGTCACGTCCCCATGTGGAACGAGGCGAGGTATTCCTTCTGCTCGGCCGTGAGCTTGTCGATCTTGATGCCCATCGACTTGAGCTTCAGCCGGGCGACCCACTGGTCGATCTTGTCCGGCACGTTGTGGACGGTGTTGTCCAGCATGCCTTCCTGGCCCAGGGCCCATTCGGTGGTCAGCGCCTGCGTGGCGAAGGACATGTCCATCACGCTCGCCGGGTGGCCTTCGGCGCAGGCCAGGTTCACCAGCCGCCCCTCGCCGAGCAGGAAGATCCGCTTGGTCTTCTTGCCGTCCTTGAGGACGTACTCGTCCACGCCGTTGCGGACGCCGCGGTTGACCTTCGACGCTTCCTTCGTCAGGCCCTCGATGTTCAGCTCGACGTTGAAGTGCCCGCTGTTGGCGACGATCGCGCCGTCCTTCATCGCCTTGAAGTGCGGAAGGTCGATCACGTTCACGTCGCCCGTGACGGTCACGAACAGGTCGCCGATCTTCGCGGCCTGCTTGATCGGCATCACGCGGAAGCCGTCCATCGCCGCCTCGAGCGCCCGGACCGGGTCCACCTCGCAGATCACCACGTTGGCGCCCATGCCGCGGGCACGGGTCGAGACGCCCCGGCCGCACCAGCCGTAACCGGCCACCACGACCGTCTTGCCCGCAAGCAGGAAGTCCGTCGCCCGGATGATGCCGTCGATCGTACTCTGGCCCGTGCCGTAGCGGTTGTCGAACAGGTGCTTGGTCATCGCGTCGTTGACCGCGATCACCGGGAACTTCAGCACGCCCGCGGCCGCCATCGCACGCAGGCGGATCACGCCGGTCGTCGTCTCCTCCATCGAGGCGACCACGTCGTCGGCGCAGTCGGAAAAGTCGCCCAGCAGCGCGTTGACCAGGTCCGCCCCGTCGTCCATCGTCACGGACGGTCGGTGCTCCGCGGCCGCCTTGATGTGCGAGTAGTATGTGTCGCGGTTCTCGCCCTTGATCGAGAACACCTTGATGCCGTAGTCCTTGACCAAGCTGGCGGCCACGTCGTCCTGCGTGCTCAGCGGGTTCGACGCGCAGAGCACCAGGTCCGCCCCGCCGGCCTTCAGCGTCCGGCACAGGTTCGCCGTCTCGGCCGTCACGTGCAGGCACGCGCTCATGCGGCGGCCCTTGAGGGGTTTTTCCTCGGTGAACCGGTCCCGCACCTGCTGGAGCACGGGCATGTCATTGTCCGCCCACTCGATGCGCCGCTTGCCCTCGGCGGCGAGCTTGAGGTCCTTCACGTCGTACTTGCTTGCTTTGGCCATGTCTTCCTCTTGCCTCGGGGGTTGCCAACGGCGGGGCCGGAGCCGTCCCGGCCGCCCGGCTCGGCCTTCCACCGTGCCGGGTCCGCCCGCGTGTGAGCAGCGTATGCTATGCAAGCGGCAAGCGGCTTTCCACCGAAAAGCAACGCACCCGTCCGACTCCGCGCGGTGTTCCCCGCGCGTGAGCTCGACGCGCAGCGTCGGCCGGAGGGCGGGGAACAGGTCACGCCGCGGGGGTGCCGCTTGTGGCGAAGGCCAGTCCTGAGCTCGCCGAAGAGCTTCCCGACTTCGCCTGCGGCTACGTCGGACAAGCCCGCCTTCGTATACGGGGGCCGTTCCGGCCTCGATAAGAAATGCGCCGCCGTTTGTAGCCGAGGGGCGACAGAGCCGTAGATCGGCGATTCCGTCGCCCCCGCCGGGGCGCCCGACTGCGCTGCCCTAGGATGCGATCTGTCAGGGCCCGGTCTCGGAATGCGGGAGTGCCGTCAGGCACGTCTGTTCGTAACCCCGGACGCAGACTCCAGCGAACGGAGTGAGCGCAGGGTCGCAGCCCGGGGTGACGGGACACATTGAGGCGGGAGCCCCATCGGGGCGATTGCACGCCGCAATCACCCGCCTTGGCGGGCTCTCTCCTTCGCAACGGCTTCAGCGGGCTGCGTCGAACTCCGAACTCAAAGCCAGAACTCCGTCCGCAGCTCGTCGCCCTCGCGCGTGGCGCGGATGAAATCCTCGACCTTGCCGAAGTCCTTAATGCCGGGAGACTTCTCTACGCCGCTGGCCACGTCGACCGCCCACGGCTGGACGATATCGATCGCCCGGCCGACGCAATGGGCGTCCAGCCCGCCGGCAAGGATGATGGGGTCGAGCCCGGCCATGGCCCCGGCCGCCCGGGCATCCGCGACCAACTCCCAGTTGAATTTCCGCCCCGTCCCGCCGCGAGCGTCAGGGGCGTAGGCATCCAGCAGCACGGCCGCGAGGTTCATCGGGGCGGTCACGCCGGAGAGCCAATCGCGAATCCCGGCCAGCCAGTTCTCGTCCCGCACGCGGAAGGCCTTGATGCACGGGCGGTCCACTTCCGCGACGATCTCGGGCGGCTCGTCCCCGTGGAGCTGGACGTAGCCGATCCGCGTCCGCTCGACGACCCGGTTGATCGCGAAGGCGTCGGCGTCGACGAACACGCCGACCGTCGCCACCCACGGCGGCAGGATGTCCACCACCGCCCGTGCCTGCTCCGGGGAGACCCATCGCGGGGAATCGGCAAAGACCAACCCGACCGCATCGGCGCCCATCTGAGCGACCCGCATCGCGTCCCGCGGCTCGCGGAGACCTTCGATCTTGACACGTACGCGCTGCATGGCCGGAAGCTACCACGGGCGCTCCGCCGGGGCAACTCCGGGACGGGAGGTCGGAGATCGGCGTAGCGTCGAACATCGAACCCCGAGCGTCGAACCCGCCTTGCCTATTCCGCCGGTCATCTGCTACACTGCGTCCGCGCGTCGTCGCTGCCGACCGTGAAGGCGGACGGGTGAGGCGGCGCCCACGCCGAGAAGGCGTTTGGACCCCGGTGACGGGCCGGGGGACGGAACCGATGCACCCCGCCGCGGGCCGCCGCGGAAGAATGATGCCCCCTCGCGGGGGACCGGACCCATGTCAGAAGAGCAACCGCTGCGCGCCGGCCCGGAGGCCGGGGACGCGCAGGCAGACGAGCCGGACGCACAAAACGCCGACGCGAATCCGTCGCGGGCCGAGACAAGGGACTCGAGCGAAGGCGAGACGCCGCAACCGGGCGGGGCCACCGGGGCCGGCGAGGCGGCGCAGGACTCCGGTGCATCGGGCGTCCAAGCCCCCCCGGCCGAGGAGCCGCAGGACCGTCCGAAGCGCCGCCCGATGGTCGTCGTCCGCTACGGGCGCATGGGCCAGATCGGCGGCTTCCGCTGCGGCGGCGGCAAGCTGCCGCCGGTCCGGGCCGACGTCGTCGTCCGGACGGAGCGCGGCGTGGAGCTGGGCAAGGTCATCGCGCGGGTCTGCAACGAGACCGGCCCTTTCAGCATCGGGCACGACCAATTGGACGAGTTCGTCAAGGCGTGCGGCTCGGACTACCCCTTCCGACGAAACGGCAAGCTGCTCCGCCCCGCCAACCAGCAGGACCTGATCGACCAACGCCACCTCAACAGCTCCGCCGGCGAGGAGGCGTCCTACTGCCGC
The DNA here is from genome assembly GCA_964531695.1 of uncultured Planctomycetaceae bacterium. Taxonomy (GTDB): domain Bacteria; phylum Planctomycetota; class Phycisphaerae; order SM23-33; family SM23-33; genus JAGXKT01. Next base: position 46,204 of record CAZHEH010000011.1, read on the forward strand.
CAGGAGATCGAGGAGCTGAAGCTCGACATGAAGCTCGTGGCCGTCGAGCACCTCCTGGGCGGCGAGCGGATCGTGTTCTACTTCTCGGCCGAGAACCGCGTGGACTTCCGCGAGCTGGTTCGGCGGCTGGCGAACCAGTACCACACTCGGATCGAGATGCGGCAGGTCGGCGCCCGCGACGAGGCCCGCCTCAAGGCCGACTACGAGCGGTGCGGCCGCCAGTGCTGTTGCCAGGCATACCTGAAGGACCTCCGCCCGGTCTCCATGCGCATGGCCAAGACGCAGAAGGCAACGCTCGACCCGAACAAGATCTCCGGGCGATGCGGGCGGCTGATGTGCTGCCTGCGGTACGAGGACGACGGCTACAAGGAGCTTCGCGCCCGTCTGCCCCGGCGCAATACGTGGGTCCGCGCGGGTGAATACGTCGGGCGTGTGGTGGACGCGCAGATTCTGACGCAACTCGTCAAGCTCGCCCGGACGGACGGCACGTACGTCGTCGTCGCGTGCGAGGAGATCACCGAGCGAGACCTGCCCGCCCCCCGCAAGCCGGCGGAGGGCTCCGGCGAGCGGTCCCGCGGCGGACGCGGCGGGACGCGGATGTCCGCGGCGGCCCAGGCCCGGCAGAAGGCCGCCACGGAGAAGTCGCGCCGGGAGGAGAGGCCGAAGCCCGAACCGGCGCCGCAGGACGCGACGCCCTCCGAGGGCGGCGACAAGCCCGAAGAAGGCAAGCCCCGCAAGAGGCGCCGCGGCGGCCGACGGGGGCGCGGCAAGTCCAAGAGCGGCTCGGGCGGCAAGAGCCACAAGACCCACTCCAAGGGCGGACAGGGCGGCTCCGGTCAGTCCGGCGGCTCGAGCAAGAAGAAGAAACGCCGCAGGCGGCGGAAGAAGAAGCCCTCCGGCGGCTCCGAGTCCTCGTAACTTGGTACCGTAGCACCTTAGCCCGATCCGGCCGCGCGAGGCGGCGTCCGGCAGGGAGAGAATATGGCGACGTACAAGCTGAATGTGGCGAGAATCCGCGGTTGCCCGCCGCCGGCACAGGTGGACACGGCCTGCGAGCGCTTCGGCCTGCCGGAGACGGAGGAGTTCGGCGTGCTCCAGCACACGGCGACGGACTCGGCCGCCTTCGCCACCGTCATCCGCCGGACGCAAACCGCCATCCCCCGGCTGGACGCGGACCGGCAGGAAGTCACGGCCGAGCCGGTGGAGAAGGTCACGGTCTATCCCTTCGGCGCCATCCCCGCCCGCGAGGTGCTGGAGATCTACGCCGGCGGGACCACCGCGGCCGAGCAGATCGGCGTGTTCCTGGCGAGCTGCCTGGCGCTGCCGGCGGTAGTCGAGCCGATCGAGCTGGACGTGCTGTCGGCCGTGGACAAGCTGCTCGAGACCGCCAAGCGGGCGCAACTCATCGCGGCGCGGGTCAGCGAGTACGCCCACAACGCGTACATGTCCGGCGCGTACGCCCCGAAGTTCCTCGACAGCCAGCACGGGCGGGACTTCCTGGCCGAGTACGGCGAGTTCGTCACGTCCGCGCGGGTGCGGTTCCACGCAGCGGCCGGCCGCGCAACGGTGAACCTGACGCCCAAGGCGGCGTTCTCCTACAGTTGCGGCGAGGACGACCAGGTCGAGGTCCAGGGCCTCCTGCGGCAGCTCGTCTGACGGCGGGCGGCGACCGTTCGACCCGGCGACGACCAACGTGCACACCATCCCGGCGATTCTGACTGGCAGCGTCCGGCGGCACGCCGACCGGCCGGCCCTTCAGATGCACGGAAGGCCCGAGCCCGATGCGTACACCTACGCCCGGCTCGGGCGGGCGGCCTCGGGCGCGGCCGCACGGCTGGCGGCGCGCGGCGTGGGGCCGGGCGACCCCGTCGCCCTGCTCGGCGGCAACAGCCCCGAATGGGTGGTGGCCTACTGCGCCCTGCACCTGCGCGGCGCGGTCTGTGTTCCGCTGGACCCGCTGCTCTCGCCCGCGGAGGCCGGGGGCATCCTGCGCGTCAGCGGCTCGGGGCTGCTGATCGCCTCGGACGCGCTGCGGGACGCCGCCGCGACGGCCGCCGGAGAGAACGGGCCGCGCGTGCTGTCCCTGGAAGAGCTGGCGTCGGGCGCGGACGCTGCGGGCGCGTCATCCGCCCCGTACGGCGAGATCGCGGGCGAGGACGACCCGGCCGTGATCGTGTTCACCTCCGGCACGTCCGGGCGGGCCAAGGGCGTGGTGCTGACGCATCGCAACATCGCGGCGAACGCGCGGGCCGGGGCCGAATGGCTCGGCACGACGCCGGAGGACCGCTACCTGTCGATCCTGCCGCTGAACCACATGTTCGAGCAGACGGCCGGGCTGATGATCCCGATCGCCAGCGGGGCGAGCATCTACTACGCCGGCTCCCGGAATCCGCGAACGATCGTCGAGGCGATGCGGGCTTCTCGCGCGACACTGACGACGATGGTGCCGGGCCTCGTCCGCCTGCTGCACAAGCGGATCGCCTCGGCCCTCACGAGCGGCCCGGCTTGGCGGCGGGCCGGCTTCCGCGCCGCACTCGGGCTCTGCCGCACGGCCCGCGCGGTCGGGCTGCGCCCGGAGCGCCGGCTGCTGCGGCGGATTCACGAGGCCTTCGGCGGGCGGATGCGGTTCATCGTCTGCGGCGGCGCGCCGCTCGATGCCGAGCCGGCCGCGTTCTTCCGGGACGTGGGCCTGCCCGTGCTCCAGGGCTACGGGCTCTCGGAGGCCGGGCCCATCGTCAGCGTCAACCGGCTGGGCGAGCATGCAATGGGCTCGGTCGGCAAGCCCCTGCCGGGCGTGGAGGTCCGCGTGGACGCCCCGCCGGGCGCCGACGTGGGCGAGGTGCAGGTTCGCGGCCCGAACGTCATGCCGGGCTACTTCGCCGACGACCGCGCGACGGGCGAGGCCTTCGCCGCTGACGGCTGGCTCCGCACGGGCGACCTCGGACGCGTGGACAAGCGCGGCTTCCTGTGGATCTGCGGCCGGCTGAAGGACGTGATCGTCGGCGAGTCGGGCAAGAATGTATACCCGGAGGAGATCGAGGCGGTGCTCGTGCTCAGCCCGCACCTCCGCGGGGTCTGCGTGCTCGGGTACCGCCCGGAGGACCGCCCCGGCGCCGGCGAGGCGCCGCTGGTGATCGTCACGCCCGACCCGGACGACCCGCCGCCGGGCGAAGGGCCGCCCGAGCCGCGGCTGATGGCCGAGGTCCGCCGGCGCTGCCGGCCGCTGGCGGGCTACAAGCAGCCGAGGTACTTCGCGGCATGGCCGGGGGAACTGCCGCGCACGCACACGCTCAAGCTCCGTAAGACGGCGATCCGCGCCCGTCTGGACGAGCTGGATATACACCCGCTGTAGAGCGGCGCTTCCCCGCTCTCCCTGCGCGCGGTATAGTCCCTCGCGAGATGGCGGCGCGACGCGGCGACGCAAGGGAGAATCGCGATGGTCCTGCACGTGATACGGGTGTTGTTCCTGCTGGTCGTCGTGGCCATCACGCTCTCCTACGTATTCCAGCCCCCCGTGGTCGAGCAGGAATACTCGACATGGCGGTTCCTCTCGGTCTCGGCCTACATCCTGCTGCCCGCGCTGGGGGCGTTCGCGCTGATCCTGGTGGACATGTTCTGGCGGCGCAAGCGGCTGGACGCCCTGAGCGGGCTGTTCTTCGGCCTGCTGGCGGGCATGGTGATCGCCTGGGCCCTGGCCAAGGTCATCGACATCGTCGTGCCGGTCTACCCCGCGCTCCAGGACGTCGTGCTCGTCCAGCTTGTCAAAGCGCTGTTGGGTGTGGCGGCCGTGTTCATCTGCGTCAGCTTCGTGCTCCAGACGAAGGACGATTTCCGCTTCGTCATTCCCTACGTCGAGTTCTCACGGCAGGCCAAGGGCCCCAAGCCGATTCTGCTCGACACGTCCGCCATCATCGACGGGCGGATCGCGGACATCGCGGACACGCGAATCCTCGACGCGGAGATCATCATCCCCCGCTTCATCCTGGCCGAGCTTCAGGGCATCGCCGACTCCGGGGACAAGCTCAAGCGTAACCGCGGCCGGCGGGGCCTGGACGTTCTCAACCGTCTCCGCGCCGACGAGAAGCTGGACATCCGCATCGTCGAGCCGACCGCGTCGTCCGTCATCGACGTGCCGAAGGTGGACGCCAAGCTCGTGGCGATGGCCAAGCGCATGGACGGGCGCATCGTGACGAACGACTATAATCTCAACAAGATCGCCCAACTCCAGGAGGTCACGGTGATCAACGTCAATGACCTCGCCAACGCGCTCAAGCCCATCGTGCTGCCGGGCGAGGCGGTGCAGGTGAAGGTCATCAAGCCGGGCGAGGAGTCCGGACAGGGCGTCGGCTACCTGGAGGACGGTACGATGGTCGTGGTCGAGGGCGGGCGGAGCCACGTGGGACACGACGTGCAGATCACGGTCACCAGCGTGTTGCAGACGTCCGCCGGACGGATGATCTTCGGGCAATTGAGGCGCGAGCGCGCCCCGGCAGCCGGCCCGTCCTCGTAGCAACCCCGGCGGGCTGGCGTGGGCGGCCGCCTCGCCGTAGAATGGGTGGGTAGGCGACAACAGCGATGTCACCGTACATCACCCAAAACCATTGGTTTCTGCTGTTCTTCGTCGCGGCTCCGCTCATCATCTTCTGTGGTTGGCGGTCGTTGATCCTCGGCGTGCTCCGCTGTGGCATTGCCGTCCTCGTCGGCTGGGTCTTGATTCACTTCGCTGTGGATCGCCACTGGGACCTGCGTATCGCATTTCTGCCGGCGAACGCGACCGAGCAACAGGCGATGGACGCCACGGCGGACGGTGCGAGCCGCGTCTTCTATCTGATCCTCGGCTGGGTGCCTGCCGGTTTCTACGCGATGTTCTGGTTCCTCCTGTGGCTGCCGTTCTGGTGGTTCATGAGTCGCCGGGGGAAGTCGCCTAACCAACGGCTGCAGTTGACCGGCAACGCCCGCGATGTAGAATCTGCTGCTGTCGACGGGCTGTCCCCGCGGGCGGCCGGCAACTGAGCCTTTTACGGTCCCGAGGCGGAAGGAGTACCCGATGGCGAAGCTTTCCCTGGCCGAGCACATGATGGAGCAGCCGGCGGACGGCGGCGGGGAAGACGTGGGCCCCTTCGTCACCATCTCGCGCCAGTTCGGCTGCTACGGCTTCTCCCTCGGCCTGCTGCTGCTGGAGATTCTTAACGACCAGGCCGAGGAGGGCGACGTCTGGAAGATCTACCAGCGGGAAATCCTCGAGCGTCTCGCCACCGAGACCAACATGGCCGCCGACATCATCGACCGGGAACGCAAGAGCCGCCCCGGCATGGTGACCGACCTGTTCCGATCTCTTCGCCGCGAGAAGGTCCCCTCCGGCTACGAAATCCGCAACCGCATTACGACGATCATCCGCGGCCTGGCGGCCGAGGGGCACGCCATCATCGTCGGGCAGGCCGGGGCCTCCGCCACGCACGACCTGCCCAACGGACTGTGGGTCCGCCTGGAAGCCCCCGAGGAGTGGACGGCGCGCGAGGTGGCCCTGCGGGAGGGGCTGACCGAGGCCCAGGCGCGCAAGCGCGTCCGGGAAATGGAGAAAGAGCGCGAATCGCTCCGGAAGATCTACGCCAAGCGGCTGCCCCGCACCCCCGCCTATCACCTCATCTACGACTGCTCGGCCTTCACGCTGGCGCAGATCGCCAAGCACATCGTGGCGGCCATGAAGATGCGAGGGCTCGTCTGAGGTCCGGAAGGGCAACACGAGGTCCGGAATTTGCTTAGCACGGTGGCCGCGCATGCCGAAATGATGATTCCAGGGGTGCATGGGTGCATATCGTGGCGGTCCGGGCCCGCGCCGGCCCGATCGGCGAGTCCGAGAATTGGGTTTATCTCGACGCGGCGCTGCTACTATACTATGCCCTTCCGCCCGTGCGGGCCTTTGCGTTCGGGACGGGCCAAGAGCCGCCATCCCTCTGCTCGCGGCCGGGCGCTTCGGTTCGGCCGACGACAACAACCACAGCCCGGCAAGTTTCACGGGAGTGTGCCATGCCAGAGACCATCGAGAATTTCGTCGCCAAGCTTCAGGCCGAGGGCGTGGAGGCCGGCAAGCAGGAAGCCGACAAGCTCAAGGCCCAGGCCGAGAAGGAGCGAGAGCAGCTCCTCGCCGAGGCCCGCGAGCAAGCCGAGCGGATCGTCGCCGACGCCAAGCAGGAGGCCGACCGGCTGGTGGCCCGCGGCCAGACGGACTTGCAGATCGCGGCTCGCGACACCGCCCTGAAGCTGCGGGAGCGGCTCGGCGCCGCGCTGTCCGCCCTGGCGTCGCACGCGGCGCGGCAGAAGCTCTCCGACCCCGACTTCGTCGGCGGCGTCCTGCACGACCTGGTCACGATGTACGCCCGGTCCGAGTGCGAGCACCGGCGGGCGATCCGGATCAACGTGCCGGACCAGATGCGGGACAAGCTCGTCGAGTGGGCCCTCCGCGAGCTGGGCCAGGAGACGATCGACAGCGGACATACCGCCATCGACCTGAAGGGCACACTCCGCGAGGCGGGCTTCGAATACGAAATCGCCGACGGCGGCAACGTGGAGGTCACCCTCGACGCCGTCGTGCAGTCGCTGACGGACATCGTCAAGCCGTCGCTGGCCGACCTTCTGCGGGACGCCATGAGCGAGCAGGAGACGCCCTCGTCCCCGTCCGAGCAGGCCGAGGCCGGAGACGATGCAGGCAAGGACAGCGAGTAGCGAACCGGGCCGATGGGCGCCACGAACTACTACCTTCTGACCGTCCTTCCGGGCCTGCCCGAACCGGGCGCCGCCCCGCCGCTGAGCAAGGCGGCGCTGCGGGGCATGGTGGCCGAGGCGGACGGGCCGCTGGTCGTGGTCGACACGATCCTGCTGTCGGATGACCTGCGGCTGCGGGACGCCGTGCTGGCTGGCGAGGTCGACCCCGCGGCCGGGGCCGAGGACCCCCGCCTCGAGCCGGCCGTGCTGACGGGCGACCAACTCCGCGATGACGCGCCGCTCCCCCCCTACTTGGCGCACGCGGGAGAAAGCCGGCAGCCCGCCGCGACGCGACCCGCGGCCGTGGATGTCGTGTGGGAGGCGTACTTCCACCACGCGGCCGTCATGGCCCGGCAGACGGGCAATGCGTTCCTGTCCGAATGGGTCGGTTGGGAGATCGGGCTGCGGAACGCCCTGGCCCGGGAACGGGCGAAGGCCCTGGAGCTGGACCCTCAGAACTACCTCGTCGCGCCGGAGCTGGCGGCGGACGAGGACTACACGGCGTCGCTGAACGCCTGGAGCACCGCGAGCGATCCGCTGGCGGCCCTGCGGGCGCTGGACCGCCGCCGCTGGGAGTGGATCGACGACCACGACGCCTGGTTCACCTTCGCCGACGACGAGGTGGCCGCCTACACCGCGCGGATCGTCCTGTTGCACCGCTGGCAGCGGCTGGAAACCGAGAAGTCCGAATGACGAAGCACGAATGATGAACCCATGGCGAATCGCGAATGACGAACGCACGCCCGGCCGCGGAGCCGTCGGTGCTTTGTCATTCGGGCTTGGTTCGCCATCCCGGTTTTCTCATTCGTCATTAGCGAGGTACGAGCCGTGACCGGAAAAATCGTCGCAGTCTACGGAAACATGGTCATCGCCGAGTCGGACGGGCGCGTCGTGCAGAACGCCACCGGCGTGTGTCACCGCGAGGACGGGGCCAAGCTCCTCAGCGAGGTCATCCGCGTCCGCGGCAAGCTGGCGGACCTCCAGGTGTTCGAGGAGACCCGCGGCCTGAAGGTCGGCGACCGCGTCGAGTTCCAGGATGACATGCTCGCGGTCACCGTCGGGCCGGGCCTGCTGGGGCAGATCTACGACGGCCTCCAGAACCCCCTGCCCCAACTCGCCGAGGAGGTCGGCTACTTCCTCGAGCCCGGGCACTACATCCACGGGCTCAACACGGAGACGAAGTGGCGGTTCACCCCCACCGCCGAGACCGGAAGCAAGGTCCGTGCCGGCGACGTGCTCGGACAAGTGCCCGAAGGCATCTTCGAGCACCAGATCATGGTGCCGTTCTCGTGGCAGGGCGAGTTCACGCTGGAATCGCTGGCCGAGGCGGGAGAGTACACCGTCGATCAGGAAATCGCCAAGGTCACCGACTCCGAGGGGGAGCAGCGCTCGATCACGATGCAGCAGGACTGGCCGGTCAAGCGACCGATCGAGGCCTACAAGACCCGCCTGATGCCGACCGATCCGCTCGTGACCCGCGTGCGCATCATCGACACGATGTTCCCCGTCGTCCGCGGCGGCACGTACTGCATCCCCGGGCCGTTCGGCGCCGGCAAGACGGTCCTCCAACAGATCACCTCCCGCCACGCCGAGATCGACGTGGTGGTGCTGACCGCCTGCGGCGAGCGAGCCGGCGAGGTCGTCGAGACCATCCGCGAGTTCCCCGAGCTGACCGACCCGCGAACGGGCAAGTCGCTCATGGAGCGGACCATCATCATCTGCAATACGTCGGCCATGCCGGTCGCGGCCCGCGAGGCGTCCGTCTACACCGGCGTGACGCTGGCCGAGTACTACCGCCAGATGGGCCTCGACGTACTGCTGCTGGCCGACTCGACCAGCCGCTGGGCCCAGGCGATGCGCGAAATCTCCGGCCGTCTGGAGGAGATCCCCGGCGAGGAGGCCTACCCGGCCTACCTGGAGAGCCGCATCGCCGACTTCTACGAGCGGGCGGGCGCGGTCGAGCTGAACGACGGACGTACGGCCTCGGTGACCATCGGCGGCACGGTCAGCCCCGCGGGCGGCAACTTCGAGGAGCCGGTCACGCAGGGCACGCTGAAGGTCGTCGGCGCGTTCCACGGACTCAGCCGCGAGCGGTCGGACGCCCGGCGCTACCCGGCCATCGACCCGCTCGATTCCTGGAGCCAGTACGTCGGCATCATCGACGCGGCCAAGGTCGGGAAGGTGCGGGCCATGCTCCGGCGCGGCAACGAGGTCCGGCAGATGATGACCGTCGTGGGCGAGGAAGGCACCCCCATCGACGACTTCGAGGTCATGCTCAAGGCCGAGTTCTTCGACAGCGTGTACCTCCAGCAGAATGCCTTCGATCCCGTCGACGCCGCCACCCCCCGCCAGCGGCAAGAGTTCGTGTTCGGCAAGGTCCTGGAGGTGATGAACCTGGAGTTCGACTTCGAGGACAAGGACAGCGCCCGGAAGATCATGTTCCGCGTGACGGACCTGTTCCGGAACTGGAACTACGCCCCATGGCTGCCCGAGGGCGAAGCCGCGCACGAGGCCGACGCCGAGGCCGACAAGGGCGAGGAAGAAGAGCAGCCGGAAGCGATGATCGAAGGCCGCAGCGAGGAGTTCAAGCGCATCCTCGGCGAGATCGACGCCTTCATCGAGGCCAAGGGCCGGAAGGGCGAGACGAGCGAATCCGAGAACGCAGAGGAAGAGCGGAAGCAACCCGCCGCCGCTGCGGAGTGATCGAGCGGATGCGACACAGAGCGACAGAGAAACAGAGCACGCGAAGCGTTCGGTATTCGAAGTTCGCGTTTCGATACCTCGCGCGGCACGTCGAACGTCGAGCGTCGAGCGTCGAACTCGTTTCGCACATAGCGACGCGGAACTGAGGTCAGGACTCAGGAACCATGAGAAAGTACTACGACGAAATCACCCGCATCGCCGGCAACGTCGTCACGGTCCGGGCCGAGGGCGTCAGCTATGACGAGCTGGCCGTCATCACCACGGATCGCGGGCCGTCCCTGGCCCAGGTGATCAGCTTGGAGGGCGACCAGGTCTCCCTCCAGATCTTCGCGGGCACCAGCGGCGTTTCCACCGGCGACAAGGTCCGCTTCCTCGGCCGGCCAATGCAGGTGCCGTTCGCGGACGACCTGCTCGGGCGCGTCTTCGACGGCTCCGGCCGCCCGCGCGACGGCAAGCCCGAGGTCGAGGCCGAGTCCGTCGACATCGGCTCCCCCGCCGTCAATCCCGTCCGCCGGCGCATGCCCGATCACATGATCGAAACCGGAATCCCGATGATCGACATCTTCAACTCGCTCGTCGAGTCACAGAAGCTGCCGATCTTCTCCGTCGCCGGCGAGCCGTACAACGAGGTCCTCGGCCGCGTGGGGCTACAGGCCGACGCGGACGTGATCATCCTCGGCGGCATGGGCCTGCGGCACGACGACTACCTCAAGTTCCGCAACCGCTTCGAGGAAGGCGGCGTGCTCGGGCGGACGATCATGTTCGTCCACACGGCCGCCGATCCGACGGTCGAGACGCTGATGGTGCCGGATCTGTGCCTGGCGGTCGGCGAGCAGTTCGCCCTGCAGGGCAAGCGGGTGCTCGTGCTGCTGACGGACATGACGGCCTTCGCCGACGCGCTGAAGGAAATCGCCATCACGATGGAGCAGATTCCGTCGAATCGCGGCTACCCGGGCGACCTCTACACACAGATGGCCCGCCGCTACGAGAAGGCCGTAGACTTCGACGAGGCCGGCTCGATGACCGTCCTGGCCTGCGTGACGATGCCCGGCGACGACGTGACCCACCCCGTCCCGGACAACACGGGCTACATCACCGAGGGCCAGTTCTACCTGCGGAACCAGCGGATCGAGCCGTTCGGCTCGCTGTCGCGCCTCAAGCAGCAGGTCAACGGCGACACGCGCGACGACCACCGCGCGATCATGAACGCGTGCATTCAGCTCTACGCCGAATGCACCGAGAGCCGCGAGAAGCGCGACATGGGCTTCGAGATGTCCGCCTGGGACAACAACCTGCTCAAGTACGGCGACATCTTCGAGGACCGCATCATGGACCTCGAGGTCAACATCCCGCTGTTCGAGGCGCTCGACCGCTGCTGGGAGATTCTGGCCGAGTGCTTCGACCCCGAGGAGACCGGCATCCGGCGGAACATCATCGACAACCACTGGCCCAAGGCATCCGGCGAGGAGAAGCCCGAGAGCGAGAGCGAACAGGAAGAAGAGGCGGCCGAGACGGCCAGCGCCTGACGATTGCGGAATGCGGATTGAGGAGTGCGGAGTCTCTCGCGTTGAATCGTGATAGCAGCAAGGACGAAAGCTGGTGAACGCGGATGCTGGTTGACTCGGCTCCGTCCTCTCCATGCCCCTTGTCCCTGCTGAGTTGTTGACCGAAGGAAATGGCGAAGAAGATCAAACTCACGCGTCCTGAGCTGCGACGGCAGCGGGATCAGTTGCGCCGCTACGAGCGGTTCCTGCCGATCCTGAAGCTCAAGCAGCAGCAGCTCCAGGTGTCCGTCCGCGAGACGGCCGCCCGGCAGGAGGCCGTCAAGCGCGCCGCCGAGGAGGCCCGCGGCAAGCTCCAGCCCTACGAGCGGGTGCTGGACGACGTGGCCGGCGTGGATGTCCGCGGCCTGGCCGAGGTCCAAGACGTCAAGACGAGCAGGGCAAACGTCGCCGGAGTCGACGTGCCGCGGTTCGACAGCGCGAGCTTCGCCGAGCCGCGATACAGCTTGTTCGCCACCCCCCCATGGGTGGACCGGGCCCTGGCCGACCTCCGCGAGATCTCCCGCCAGGAGGCCGAGCTGAAAATCCTGGAGGAAGAATACGACCTGCTCTCGCGCGAGCTGACGAAGGTCACCCAGCGCGTGAACCTGTTCGAGAAGGTCAAAATCCCCGAGACCCGCGAGAACATCCGCCGCATCCGCATCGCGCTCGGCGACCGTCAGACCGCCCAGGTCGCCCGAGCGAAGATCGCCAAGGGCAAGCTCTCCGAGGCCGAGTCCGCCTACAGCGGCGGGCCCGGCGCCGGCGGCGCCCCGGAGGCCGCCACCCTATGATCGCCCGGATGGTCAAGGTGTTCGTCGTAGCCCGCGCCGCCGACCGCGATCGGCTGGTCAACGGGCTCGGCGCGCTCGGCGTGGTTCACATCGAGCCCGTCGACGCCGAACGCGCCGCTCCCGACGAGCAGACCACGGCCGCCATCGGCTCGCTCGACCGGGCGATGCAGTTGCTCGAGGACGTGGAGCCCGTGGGCGAGGCGCCCGACTTGGAGCCGGCGGAAGCCGCCGCCGAGGCGCTGCGGATTCATCGCGACGACGCCGAGCGACGCAGTCGGCTGGCCTCGCTGCACCGCCAGATCGAGCAACTGGCCGTCTGGGGCGACGTGCGGCTGGAGCAGCTCCGTCAACTCCGGGACCGCGGCCTGACTCTGTGGTTCTACGAGGTGCCTCCCGAAGAGGTCGGCCGCATCGAAGCCGAATGCATTGAGACCATCGCGGAGATGCCGGACAAGCTCGTGCTCGTGGCGGCCGTGACACGCGGCGACGAGCCGCGCGTCCCGGAATCTGCCGTGCCGGTCGAATGGCCCTCGCGGGACCGTCCTTCCCTGCGGGCCGAGGCCCACGAGATCGACGAGCAGCTCAAGCAGAGCGGCCGTCGGCTGGCCCGGCTGGCACACCTGACCGATGCGATGCGCGAGGAGCGAGACAAGCTCGCCGCCGAGGCCGAGTACACCACGGCCCGGCGCAGCGGCATGACCGAGGGCGCCTTGTACGCCGTGCAGGGCTGGGTGCCGGCGGACCTCGGCGCGACGGGGCTGACCCGCGGGCTGGCCGAAAGGGACGTCGAAGCGGCGGCCGAGGCGATCGACCCGGCCGAGGACGAGCAGCCGCCGACGCTGATCCGCTACCCCCGCTGGGCGCGCCCGATCAAGGCGCTGCTGGACATGCTGGGCACGAGCCCCGGCTATCGCGAATTCGACCCGTCGCCCTACTTCATGGTCGCGATGCCCATCTTCGCGGCAATGCTGGTGGGCGATGCGGGCTACGGCCTCATCTTCACGATCATCGGGCTGCTGGCCTACGGCAAGCTCGCCCGCGCCGGGGCCAAGGAGACCGCCCAACTGGTGCTGGTCTTCGCGCTGGCCACGCTGGCGTGGGGCCTCCTGACCGGCAACGCATTCGGCGTCGCGCCGGGGCAGATGGTCGGCGCCGGCGGCATCGGGGCCGTCCTGGGAAGCTCCTGGGAACACATCGCGGTCTGGTGGCGAGAGGACCCCAAGGCCGGGCGCGATCTGGTCATGCAGATCGCTTTCATCCTCGGCTGCGTGCACCTCGTGCTGGCCCACCTCCAACAGGCGGTGATGCTCCTGCCGGATCAGCGCGGCGTCGCCGAAATCGGCTGGATGGGCTTCATCTTCGGGATGTTCACGCTGGTGTGGCTGCTGTTCTTCGATCCGCTGATCCCGCCGATGGCCACGCTGTGGGTGCTTGTCGGCAGCTTCGCGGTGATCGCCCTTTTCACGTCGCCGTCGAGGAACCCGCTCAAGCGGATCGGCTTCGGCGTCCTCGGAAACCTGATGGGCATCCCCGGGGCCTTCGGCGACATGCTCAGCTACATCCGCCTGATGGCCGTCGGGCTGGCGAGCTACTACATCGCCGTGGCCTTCAACGATCTCTCGCTGAAGTTGCTGGAGGCCTCCATGCTGGCGCTGCCGCTGACCATCCTCGTGCTGGTGCTTGCGCACTCGCTGAACATCGGCCTGTGCCTGATCGCGATATTCGCACACGGTGTGCGACTGAACATGCTCGAGTTCTCGATGAACGCGGGGGTGCAGTGGGTCGGACACCCATACGCCCCCTTCTCCCTGAAGACAGCCGTAGACCAAGGAGACCGTTGATATGGAATGGTTAGGTCAGATCGGATTCGCCCTGCCGCTGGGCCTCGGCGCGGTCGGAAGCGCCCTCGGCATCGGAGCAGCCGGCCGGGCCGCGACGGGCGCCTGGGCCAAGGAGGCCCGCGCGGGCGAGCAGATGAACTTCAAGTACATCGTCCTGCTGGGCATGCCTCTCAGCCAGACGATCTACGGCCTGTTGGTCTCGTTGCTGGTGATCCTGCCGCGACTGGGCGATCCGGCGTACGTCAGCGCCAACGCGGGGGCCCTGTTGGTGATCGGACTGGCCGCGGGCCTGGGCGAGCTGTTCAGCGCCTGGATGCAGGGCCAGATCGGCGCCGGCGGCGTGCGGGCGATGTCGGAGGCCGAAGGCAAGCCGTTCGCCAACACGATCATCGCCATGGGCATCGCCGAGACGGTCGGCATCTTCGCGTTCGTGTTCATGTTCATGCTTCTGCCGTAAGGCGGGCGGGCAAGCGAGCGCGTCGCGCCCGGCCGGGACGGCCAGGCGGGACCCGGCGATGTGATCGGTACGGCTGCGCACCGGGGCGCCGGGACGGTACAACGTCGGCTAAGCGAAGGCCCGCGGGCCCGAACCCGCGGGCCTTCTCATGCGCAGGACGCGGCTATCGGGCCGACGGCATCGACGGATCGGGCGGGTTCCAATTCCGCCGGAAGAAGTCCATGGCGATCTCCGGGCGCCGCTGGTGGCCCAGGCCCTGCAAGACCTTCGTCTCCACCTCGAAGCCCTCGCCGCGCAGGTACTTGATGGCCTGCTTGGACTGCCCGGCCACGTTGAACACGTCGTTGCTGCCGTAGTAGACGATGACGGGCGTGGCGCGGGCCTCCGGCGGATACCAGCCGTGCGTGTTGCTTCGGGAGAAATTGCAGCAGTGCGAGGCGATGACGCTGAAGACGTTCGGATGCCGAAGCCCCACCCAGTACATCGGGAAGCCGCCGCCCGAGAAACCCGTGATCATGATATTCGCCCGGTCGATGTTGTACTTGTAGCCGAGCAAGCTGATCAAGCTGACGATATACCGCTCATCCGCGAACATGCCCACCAGCGGCCCGTCGCCGAGAATGCCGTCCGTCGCGACCAACTCGGGCGCGATCACGATGCAGCCGTTCTTCTCCGCCAGGCCCTTCCACATCCGAATGTGATGCGACGCCACGTCGTACGGCGGCGTGCCGTGGCACGAGATGATCACCGGCGCCGCACTGTCGTGCCGGTAGGTCGTCGGGATGTAGTAGTAGAAGCCGCGACCCGTCGCCGGATCCCGCCCGTAGTGATGCGGGCCGGCGCCCTGCTCCAGGTGCGGCGGCACGTGGCAGCCGCCCAGCACGGCCGTGGCAAGCAACAACAGCACTGTCAGTCGTACTCTCACGAGTGGTCTCCCGGAGTGACCCGCCCCCAGGCAACATACCCTCTCGGGGGCCCGCGATGCAACGCGTTCCGCACGCCCGGCCTCCGCTACGGGCAAAGCGTGCCGCCGCAGCTCGGGCAGCGGGCACAGGCGGCCTCGTCGGCGATCTCTCCGCCGCAACGGGGACAGCGGCCTTGCCGCTCGCCCGACATCGGCTGGCCCGAACGACAACCGTCCCGATATACCGTAATCCCCTTGCAGCCCAACGCATGCGCCAGCTCGTACACCCGGCCCACGTCCTCGACGCACGCCCCGTGGGGCAGGTTGATCGTCTTGGAGATCGCCCCGTCCATGTGCTCCTGAAAGGCCGCCTGCATCCGCACGTGCCACTCCGGCGATACGTCGTGGGCCGTGACGAACCGGGCCGCGTCCCGTTCGTCGAAGCCCGGCAGCTCGGCCAGCGGGGTGCCCCCGGCCAGGCGGTCGGCCACCTCCTCGCTCCAGAGCCCGCGGCCCTCCGCGTGGCGACGCAGCGGCCGGTTGACCTCTCGCAGCTTGCGCCCCTCCAGGACATGCCGGTAGAACGCCAGCGCGTAGGCCGGCTCGATGCCGCCCGTGCAGCCGGCGAGGATGCTCAGCGTGCCGGTGGGCGCCACGCACGTGACGGCCGCGTTCCGCATCGCGCGGCCGCGGTCGTCCCACACGCTGCCCGGGTGGTTCGGGAAGCTCCCCCGCTCTCCGGCCAGCGCCTCGCTCGCGGCGAAGGCCTCCTCCGCCACGAGCCGCGCGACGCGATGGGCGACGTGGAGCCCCTCGTCGCTGTCATACCGGACGTCCAGCTCGTACAGCGCGTCGGCGAAGCCCATCACCCCCAGGCCGATCTTGCGGTTGGCGCGACAGCGCTCGGCGATCTCGTCGGCGACGTAGTGGCTCACGTCGATCACATCGTCGAGGAAGCGCACGCCCAGGCGGACCGCCCACCGCAAGGCATCCTCGTCCAGCGCGCCGTCGCGCACGAACTTCGACACGTCGACCGAACCGAGATTGCATGCCTCGTAGTCGAGCAACGGCTGCTCGCCGCACGGATTCGTCGCCTCGATGCGCCCGACGTGCGGAGTCGGGTTGTCGGCGTTGACCGCGTCGATGAAGCACAGCCCCGGCTCGGCCGTCTTCCACGCGCCCCGGACGATCCGGTTCCACACGTCGCGGCGGGAGTAGCAGCGCTCCGGCCCATCCTCGACCGGGCGCAAGTCCGACAGCGCATAACTCGACACGTCCAACGAGCGCGGCAGATGATAGCGCCGCCCGGTGCGCGGGTTGACCACGATGAGCGCTCCGTCGGGCTCCTCCTCCAGCAGGCGCCACGACTCCTCGGTGATCTTGACCGAGATGTTGAAATTCTCGAACGCGGACGGGTCATCCTTGGCGGCGATGAACTTCAGGATGTCCGGGTGGCTCAGCGACATCATGCCCATGTTCGCCCCGCGCCGGAACGCCCCTTGCTGAATGGCCCGCGTGGCCTCGGCGAATACACGCCAGAATCTGATCGGCCCGGAGGTTCGGCCGCCGGACGACGAGATCGTATCTCCGGTCGGGCGCAAGAGATCGAACGAAAACCCCGTTCCGCCGCCCGCCTTCTGGATCTCGGCCGTGCGCTTGATCGACTCGAAGATGCCCTCGATGCTGTCCGGCACGGGCAGCACGAAGCACGCGCTGAGCAGGCCCAGCTCGCGTCCGGCGTTCATCAGCGTCGGGCTGTTCGGCAGAAACTCCCCGCGCATCATCGCCCCGGCGAACTCGTCCCGCCGCCGGCGCGCGTCCGCGTCCGAAGCGCCGTACTCGGATTCGGCGCCGGCGACGAAGCGCGCGACGCGCTGGAACATCTCGCGCGGCGTCTCGGCGACGCGCCCGGACTCGTCGCGCTTGAGATACCGCGCCTCCAGCGTGACGCGCGCGTTGTCGGATAGCTCGGGCAGATGCGCAGGCACTGCGGAATCGTTCATGGCGGTCTCCGCACGATCATCGTATGCGGGCGCATCGGCGGCGCGCCGTGTCTCTTGCCAAACGCGCGAGAAAGTGTGGACATTCCGTCGCCAAGATGACGAGAAAAAAAGCAACTAAAAGCTTGCCCGCGTCGCGCAGAGATGTGTAATACGTAATCGCCTTTCTTCGAAGCTGGCGTATTGGTCGGACACGGAAGGAGATCAACATGGCCAAGAAAGCCGCAAAACGAACATCGAAGAAACGCAGTTCCCCGAGGAAGTCGTCGAAGAAGAGCACCTCTCGTAAGACGGCGAAGAAGAGCGCAGCCAAGAAGGCAACGCGCAAGAAGTCCTCGAAGAAGGCGGCGAAGAAGACAGGTCGCAAGAAGGCCGCCAAGAAGACCACGCGGAAGAAGGCCCCCAAGAAGACGGCCAAGAAGCGCGCGAAGAAGTCCACGCGTAAGACGGCCGCCAAGAAGTCGACCCGTAAGAAGTCGACTCGCAAGAAGGCCGCCAAGAAGTCTTCCGCCAAGAAGTCCTCGCGCAAGAAGGCCGCCAAGCGGACCTCTCGCAAGAAGAGTTCCAAGTAGGCCTTGCCGGCTTCGAAGTCCCGCCGGCAGCCATGCCGGCGGTGCCGCGCGGCAGCGAGAAAGGCAAACGGCAGGCATCGCTAAATTGCGATGCCTGTTGTTTTTGCGCGGGTACCCGCCCTGGCGGAGCCGGCCCGTCTCGGCGGCCGGCGCGCCGTGCCATGCGGCCGCCCGACACCGGCGCGAGGTTGCCCCCGACTGCACGGGCCCTATAATGCCGACCGTGCGCACGATCTCCGTGATCAACCAGAAAGGCGGCGTCGGGAAGACCACCACCGTGGCGAACCTCGGCGCGGCGCTGGCCGACCGCGGACGGCGCGTATGCCTCGTCGACCTCGACCCCCAGGCGCATCTGACGCTGCACTTCGGCCTCGAGCCCGGCGGAAGCCCCGCCGGCGCCTACGACATCCTCACCGGCGATGCGCTGCCGCCGGACGCGTCCGTGCGGGTGCGCCGCGAGCTGCACGTCATCCCCTCCGTGATCGACCTCGCCGCCGCGGAGGTCGAGCTGTCCGGAACGATCGGGCGGGAGCAGATCCTCGCCGACAAGCTGCGCGACGCGCCCCCTCCGGCCGATATCACGCTGATCGACTGCGCGCCGAGCTTGGGCCTGCTGACCCTCAACGCGCTGGCCGCGTCCGACGAGGTGCTGATCCCGCTTCAGGCGCACTTCCTCGCGCTGCAAGGGCTCGGCAAGCTGCTCGAGACGGTGCTGCTCGTGCAGCGCCGCATCAACCCGCGGCTGCGCGTCGCCGGCGTTGTACTCTGCATGCACGAGTCGAACACGCGCCTCGCCGCCGAGGTGCTCGAGGATCTCAAGCACTTCGTCGCCGACGCGCGCGGCACGGACGTGCCCTGGGCCGACATGGTCGTGTTCGACACCGTCATCCGCCGCAACGTCAAGCTGGCCGAGTGCCCGTCCTACGGCACGACGATCTTCGAGTACGAGCCGGCTTCGCACGGCGCGCGGGACTACAACGCCCTGGCCGACGAGTTCATCGCCCGCGCCGCCCCCTCGCAGGCCGCCGATGCCGGTACGACTCCGCCGGAGCCGCCCACGGAGCCCAACGCGCCCGACGCCGCGCCGCCGGAGAACGGGCCGCCGCCCGGCCCGGGCGAAGGCACACCCACGCCGGACGGCCCCTAAGCCCCATGCAAAAACAGATTTACATCGTCGACGGGCACTCGCAGATCTACCGGGCCTATCACGCACTTCGCCCCGGGAGCATGACGAGCCCCGCCGGCGAGCCGACCTGGGCGACGTACGTCTTCACGAACATGCTGCTCAAGCTCATCGCCGAGAAGCGCCCGGATTACCTCGCGATGGCGATCGACGGCCCGGTCGCGGAACTGGAGCGGACGAAGCTCTACCCCGAGTATAAGGCCACGCGCCCGCCGATGCCGGACGACCTCCGCCCGCAGGAGGAGCGGATCTTCGAGATCGTCCGCGCGATGAACGTGCCGATCCTCCGCGTGACCGGACACGAGGCGGACGACCTGATGGCTACCGCGGCCGAGCGGCTCGCCGCCGACTGCGAGGTCGTCCTCGTCAGTCGCGACAAGGACCTCGACCAGCTCGTCACCGGCCGTGTGAGCTTGTACGACCCGATGAAGGATGAGGTCATTGACGCCGAAGCCGTCGAGCGCACTCGCGGCTACCCGCCCGGGCGTGCCGTCGAGGCCCAGGCGCTCATGGGCGATTCGATCGACAACATCCCCGGCGTGCCCGGCATCGGCCCGAAGAAGGCCGCCAAGCTCATCGCCGAGTACGGCAGCGCCGAGGCCGTCATCGAGCATGCCGACGACATCGGCGGAAAGACGGGCAAGACCATCGCCGAGCACGCCGAGGCGATCCGCCTGTCGCGCCGGCTCGTGACGCTCGACCGGAACGTGCAGATCGAGTTCGACCTGGGCACGATGCGCTACGAAGGCCTGCCGACCGCAGCGCTGAAACCGATCTTCCGCGAGCTCGGCTTCAACTCGCTGATCGAGCGGCTCGACAAGCTCGAGGAGGCCGGCCGGGCGGACCCTGGCGACCCGCCGCCGCGCGAACCCGTGGCCCCGCCGGCGGATCTCACCACGGCCGCGGACTTCGAGTACGCCTGCATCGACACGGAAGACGCGCTCGACGCGCTGGTGCGGCAACTCGACGGCGTCGAGCGGCTCGCGGTCGATACGGAGACGACCGCCAAGCTGCCGATGCGGGCCGAGCTGGTCGGCGTCTCACTGGCGTGGGAGCCCGGCAAGGCGGTGTATCTCCCGGTCCGCGGGCCGCTTGGGGCGACCACGCTGCCCGTCGAGCGCGTCCGCGAGGCCCTCGCGCCCATCTTGGCCGACCCCGCGATCGAGAAGATCGGGCAGAACCTCAAGTACGACATGATCGTCCTCGCCCAGGCGGACATGCCGATCGCCGGGCAGATCTTCGACACGATGGTCGCCGCCCACGTGCTGGACTCGACCCGCTCCAGCTATGGGCTCGACGCCCTCTCGGCCGAGTTGCTCGGGCATCGCTGCATCCCCACGTCCGAGGTCATCGGCAGCGGCCGCAACCGGACGACGATGGACGCCGTGCCGGTCGAGACCGTCGCGCCCTACGCGGCCGAGGACGCCGACGTGGCGCTTCGCCTGAGCGAGGTCCTCCGCCCGCGCCTGCGCGACGAGGGTCTCGAATCGCTCTTCGCCGAGCTGGAGATGCCCCTGCTGCCCGTGCTGACGACGATGGAGCGGACGGGCGTGCTCGTCGACCCGGCCGCGCTGAAGCGCATGGAGGCCGAGCTGTCCTCGCAGGCGGACGCCCTCCGCGAGCGCGTCATCGCCGCGGCCGGGCGCGAGTTCAACGTCGACTCGCCGAAGCAGCTCTCCGTCATCCTCTTCGACGAACTCGGCCTGCCCGTGCTCAAGAAGACCAAGACCGGCGCGAGCACGAACTCGACCGTTCTCGAGCAGCTTGCCGTCGAGCACGAGCTGCCCGGCCTCGTGCTGGACTACCGCAAGCTCACCAAGCTCATCGGCACCTACCTCAAGGCGCTCGGCGAGTGCATCCATCCCTCGACCGGACGCATCCACACCGTCTTCCACCCGACGGGCACCTCCACCGGGCGGCTCTCGAGCAGCGACCCGAACCTCCAGAACATCCCCATTCGCACGACGGAAGGCCGCAAGATCCGCTCCGCCTTCGTCGCCCCGCCCGGGTGGGTACTGCTTTCGGCAGACTACTCGCAGGTCGAGCTGCGCGTGCTGGCCCACCTGTGCGATGACGAGACGCTCATCGACGCCTTCGAGCGGGACGAGGACATCCACCGGACCGTCGCCGCCGAGGTCTTCGGCGTGCCGGTCGAAGACGTCACGCCCGAGCAGCGCTCCCGCGCGAAGACGGTCAACTTCGGCATCATCTACGGGCAGACGGCCTTCGGGCTGTCCGTCACGCTCCGCATCCCGCGCGCCGAGGCGGCCGAGTTCATCGAGCGCTACCGCCGCCGCTTCCGGCGGATCGACGATTTCCTCAATGCCTGCGTCCGCCACGCCCGCGAGCACGGCTACGTGCAGACGATCCTCGGGCGCCGCCGACGCATCACGGACATCGACGCCCGCAACCCGCAGCGGAGGGCGCTGGCCGAGCGCCTGGCGATCAACTCGGTTGTGCAGGGCTCGGCCGCGGACATCATCAAGCGGGCCATGCTGCGGATCGACGACCGCGTCCGCCGCGAGGGCCGCCCCTCGCGCATGCTGCTGCAGATCCACGACGAGTTGGTCTTCGAGGCCCCCGCCGACACGGCCGGGGAGGAAGGCGCCATGATCTCCGAGGAGATGTCCGCCGCGGCCGATCTCCGCGTGCCCCTCAAGGTCGACGTCGGCATCGGCGAGAACTGGATGGAGGCGAAGTGATCGGGCCCGTAAGCAGGTAGCCCCGGCCCTGAGCCGCAGCGACCCCGTGCCCTCAGCGAGTCGAAGGGGGACGAGTCGAACGCCGGAGGGGTTGGCGCATTTTCGGGCCGTGGTACAATCGGAGTCGGCGGCCCGGAAGCTCGCGGGCCGCCTGGCGTAAGCCACGCCGGCAACCGACGAAGGAGGCCGTTCATGCGTTCGATCCCCGTTTCGCTCTGCATCCTCGCTGTGTCGTTGGCATCGCTCGCCTCGCCGGCCGCGGCGGGGGACGCTCCGTACGCCACCAGCTTCGAGACCGACGCGCCGTCGGCCATGCCGGCCGGTTGGACGGACATCCGCGCGACCCCGTTCGTGACCGGCGCCCAAGCCCGGACGGGCGACCAGTCGTTCTACGAAGAGGCCACGGGCGGGACGACCGAGGCCCGCTACGCCTGGACGCCGGGCGTCAACACGCCGTGGAAGCTGTCCTTCTCTTTGATGATCAGCGGCAACAGCACGCAGGCGACCGGGCACACCGTCGCGTTCGGCCTGTACGGCCCGGACACGTGGGGCGCCACGGGCGTGTACGTCGGCTGGGACGACGTGGACAGCCACTGGGAGCTGCGCGGCGCGGGCGACGACCCGCCACCGGTCATCCAGCCGGACGCATGGTACGACCTCGAGGCCGAGTTCAACGGCGGCGACGTCATGACCGGACAGGCCGTGTGGTACCTCGACGGTGAAAAGCTCGGCGCCGGCGACCTCGCATCGATTCAGGGGAGCGATACGTTCCTCCAGTTCGCAACGGCGGCGGATTCGGGCTCGGCCTACGGCTTCGTGGACGACATCAATATCCGCGTGGTGCCCGAACCCGGCTGCCTGACGCTGCTGCTGTGCGGCTTGGCCGTCGCGCGACGGCGGAGGAAGTAGCCCGCAACTCGTGGCAAGCGGGGCGCGGCGGGCGTGTCCTCCCGCCCCTGGAGGGCAATGACGGTATTGGCACCAGCCCCGGAGACGACGGTGGCTCCCGCCCCCCAGTTGCGCGCGCAGCCCCGACGTGCACGGGTCCTGATCGCCCCACAAGACTTGCCGGCCGCGGTGTCATTCCGCGAGCAGCGCTCGCAGGTCGTACGTCTTCCACGGACCCTTGGTCGCAGGGATACGGTTGAGCGACACGTGCATGCGCATCACGCCCGGCTCGAAGACGACGGAATGCACGTTGTGGATCATCCCCCACTTCTCGATCCGCACGGCGTGGAGCGACTGCTGCATCTGCTCGACGCTCATCGTCCCGCGGCGCTCGCCCGCGTCGCGGGTCAGCCGGTCGAGCCGCTCGCACCGCGCGGCTGAGCGCATCGCCGGGTTCTCGACGAAATAGTTCGTCGAGGCCAGCACGCCCCGCTCGCCTCGCCGGACGGTGTGCCCCAGCGGGTCCAGCTCCAGCACGAGGGCCTCGCGCGGGTCGGCGACCATCACGTTCATCGGGATCGCGTGCGGCATGGTCCGCAGCGCGTCCGCCATCTCCGCCGCGGAGGCGCTCCGCGCGGCGGCCCGACGCATGGCGAGCTGGATCGGCAGGCCTTTCGTCCCGGCCGCGATGCCCGGCGGGGCGGCGTTGTCCGTGTTGAACACGAGCATGTTGCCGAACGCCACGCCGTCGGCGTTGACGCCCGTGAACGCCCCGAGCATGCCGACGAAGCCGACCGCCACGACCGGCCGGCGGTCCGTCGCGTGGAAGACGATCAGCAAGCTGCCGCGATCTCCCAGGCCCATGTCGAAGTAGTCCGCGTTGCGGCCCATGAGCATCTCGCCGTCGGGCGTGGCCTCGCCCCACATCGCCAGCGTGCTGCACGCCGCCCGCGGCACCAGGTTCAGCGCCAGCAGGTACTCGTGCGGCACGTCGGCCGCCTCGGCCGCGATGCGAAGCTCGGCCCGCAGGTCCTCGGGCAGGTGCCGCTCGGCCGCCCGACCGTAGGCGACGTAACGGCGCATCGTGCCCTCCGGCAACAGGGCCTCGGCGTAGCCGACCAACCCCTGGATCGCCGGCCGGAGCAGCCGCCCGTACTGCTCGGCCATCTCCTCGCCCGTACCGTAGAGGTGCAGGACGGGAATGTGCCCGTGGACTTCCAGCCGCGGCTCCCCCCGCCGGGCCTCCCCGGAGACCGGCTCGCCGCCGGCGTCCAGGCATTTCGGCTCGAGCATGGCCGTCTTGATCTGCTCGCGGTGCGCACACGCGCAGCCCTTGCCGAAGGCGATGGCGATCAGCGCGCCCAGCCAGGCCAGACGCAGCAATGCCGGAATCTTCCGCCAGTGTATTCTTCGCATCCTGCACACTCTATCCGGGGGATGACGGACCAGCTAGCAGTTCTCAGCCATCGGTACTCAGTGCTCAGCAAGCGCCGCCGAGCGGAGCGATGTGCCGTTGCTCCCAACACCCAACTCCCAACTCGGGTGTTGCCGGCGTCTCGGGCGTTCGTGCGAACGTCGTGGCCTGCGCTTCACAGGCGTGTCCTCGCGCCCGTGGCGCCCCGCATCCTTTCAGGATGCTCTCGCACGGCCGTCTCCTGTCGCCCCGTCGGGGCAACGCGATTTCGCGCAGGATCACGTCGCATTGTGGAACAGCGACGCGTTTGTGCGCACGGGCGCTCCCCCTCGGAACGTCAAAACATGCGGCCGGGGCGGGCGGCGCAAGTTCCGCCGCGGCCGGGGGAAGCGGGGAAAGGCACGCATGAAACGACGCGATCGTGCGCAGGATCGCGTCCGGCCAACGGGTGTTCCACGTGGAACAATCGCATTTGCGCCAAGCCGGCGGCCGCCGGTGCGGGAGCCCGTCGAGCAAGCCATTGCCGCCGCGATCGGCGGAACCCGTGGTTCAACGGACTGCTACCGGCCGCGGCGCGCCGGCTGACGCTTCCAGAAGTCGTATGCCAGGTCCGGCCGGCGGATGTGCCCGCCGCGGAAGCGGTCGGCCTCGGTCTTGTCGAAGCCGTGGCGTCGGAGGTACTCGAAGGCCGCCCAAGACTGGTGGCGGATCTTGGTGAAGTCGTCCTTGCCCCAGATCAGCAGGATCGGCAGCTCGCGGGCCGCGTCCGTCACGCCGACGCGCTCGAGCATGCTCAGCTCCACGTTGCACGACCGCGAGGCCAGGCAGTTGAAGCGCTCCGGGTTCCGCAGACCCGTGTAGAACAGCGGGAACCCGCCGGAGGAGAAGCCCGTGAGCATCACGCGGCCGTCGTCGATGCTGTACCGCCGGCGGAGGTCGTCCAGCACGGCCAGGATGGCCTGCTCGTCCTCGGCGAGGTCGTCGTACCACAGAGACTTGATGACCGGCACGACACCCTGCACGCTCGTAAGCTCCGGCGCGGCGACGATGAAGCCCTCGTCCTCCGCCAGCTTCTTCCACGCGTCGATCTGCTTACGAGACGTATCGTAGGCCGGAACGTCCGTGCCGTGTAGCGTGATGACCAGCGGCCACTGCTTCTCGGGCGTGTAGTCCGATGGCACGTACTCGCGGTAGTCCCGGCCGGTGACGGGTTCCTCGCGCCAGGCCGGGTCATGCGGCACCTCCTGGCTCTGGAACACCGGACAGCCCGAGCACACGGTCAGCAGCAACGCGGCGACGACGATTCGTCTCATGGCGATCTCTCCTGCGGACCGAGTATACCCTCCCCGGTCGCCGACACCGAGCGCTCGCCGCGCGGGCGAACTCGAAGTATCCCGCCCCACGCATGTTGCGCATGGGTTATACTCATATCGACCGACAGGATAGGGAACCGCCTATGTACAAGATCCACGGGCACTTCACGATGACCCTGGCCGTTCTGATCTGTCTGGGACCGGCCGGGCGCATGCACGCACTGGAGCCGGCCGAGGTCGGCGTCGTCGCCAACGCCGACAGCGAGCCGTCGCAGGCCATCGCCCGGGAGTACATGGCCGCCCGGAGCATCCCCGAGGAGAACCTGATCCTCATCCGGACAACCACGAAGTACGAGGTCGGCCGGGATGCGTACGTCAGCGAGATCCGCGACCCGATCCGCGCGGCGCTGGAGGAGCGCGACGCGAAGGACAGGATCAAGTCCCTCGTGCTGACGTGGGGCGTTCCGGTCCGCGTGGCGGCCGGGGATGAGGCCCGGGTCAAGGCGGTGCAGGCGGCGTTTGATCGGGCCGGGGACAAGCTGCACTACCGGCTTGCGATCGCCTACGAGCTGCTCGATTCGGTGGGAGACGTATTCCCCGAGCCCGAGACGGACGACTTGACGCCGCTGGGCAAGCTGTTCCCGCGTCGGCGAGTGGACCCCGACCCGTTGCCGGAGCTCGGCAAGCTGCTGGGGCGGGAGCAAGCCGCACTCTTCGGACGCAAGCACAAGGCCGTGACGGAGATCGAGGACCCCGACCAGCGACGGATCGCCGAGCGGCAGCTCATGGGCGTCATGCGCGAGGTGAACGGGCTGCGCGGGCTGGTGCTGTACATCAAGCAGACCGACCCCGAGGAGCATCCGAAGTTGGGCCCGATGCTCAAGCGCATGAAGAAGCTGGCCGAGGAACTCCGCGACCTCCAGGCCGTGCGCTACACGCCGGAACGCGCCGAGGCCCACGTCGAGAAGCTCGCCGAGCTGACGGGTGTGGGCATGGCCGCCAACAACGCGCAGCAGATGTCCCAGAGGTTCCGGGGGAAGATGGGAGACACGGCCGCCTCGGTGGACAGCGAGCTGTCGATGCTGTGGTGGGGCGGATACGAGACGTCCGGCTGGCGCCCGAACCTGCTGCACTGGCGGGTGGCCCCGTCGGTCGAGGGCAAGGGCGCGCCGCCGACGCTGATGACCTGCCGCATCGACGGCCCGACGCCGGAGATCGCGCGGCGGATCTTCAGGGACTCCATCGCCGCGGAGGAAGGCGGCCCGTCCGGCCGGTTCTACATCGACGCCGGCGGGCGCACCCCCGCCGACAAGGGCCTTGAAAACCCCTACAACGCCAACCTGCGGAAGCTCGCCGACATCGTCCGCCCGCGCCTCAACCGCGACCGGATCGAGGTCCGGCTGGACAGCGCCGAGGCCGTGCTCGGGCCCGGCGAGGCACCCGACGCGGCGCTGTACGTCGGCTGGTACAGCTTGCGGCGGTACGTGCCCGCCTTCGAGTGGAAGCAGGGCGCGGTCGGCTGGCACATCGCGAGTTTCGAAGCCATGCACCTGCGCGACCCGGACAGCCGCGAATGGTGCGTCAAGATGCTCCAGAACGGCGTCGCGGCCACGCTCGGACCCGTCAAGGAGCCGTTCCTGCAGGCCTTCCCGCTGCCGCAGGAGTTCTTCCCCCTGCTGCTGACCGGCCAGTGCACCGTGGCTGAGTGCTACTGGCGAACCGTCCCCAGCACGAGCTGGATGATGACACTGATCTGCGACCCCCTCTACAACCCCTACCGCGCGGACCCGGCCCTTGACGTCGGTGCCCTGCCGCGCGGTCTGGCACCGGCCAAGTCGGACGAGACGGACGAGACGGGCGAGTAGCCGGCCGTCGGCCACCCGCCACAACGCCTCTGTGCGCCGCCTGGGTGCGGAAGCCCGGCCCCGGCGGCCCGCAGCCGGCAGTCTGACGCATGGAAAGAAAACGGCAGGCCCGGCGGGTCGGGGCTTGGCGGGTTCGCACGACCGGGCCTGCCGCCATGCAACTGCAACACTGCCCTATCGGAAGCCCGCGCGCCGCGGCGCAGGTCTTTCCGGCGTTTTTTCGCCCGTCGCGCCGTCGAGGGATGCCGGAGCGGGCGCCGTGATTTGAGCCGCCCCCCGGAAGGCCGGCCCGGAATCCTCCACGATCGTTGGGCGATTCCGTGGCAACGAAGCTTGACAATCCCGCGGCGAAAGTATACTCAGGTTACGCTCCGACCTCCGCGAAGAGGAAGCCGCGGAGAGGAACGCCGGCGATCCGCCGGCCTACCGTGAGGTCAAGGCGAGGATTCGCTCCCCTGCTGCCTGCCTCGAGGGCCCTGTTGGGTCCGGTTTCCATGGCGATTCGGTGTGGACGCGTCGGGAGGGCGTCGCCCGCACAGGCCGGATGGAACAGACAGTTCGAAGGGAGCAGGTGATGAAGGTGATGAAGCTTGCGGCGCTGCTGGGATGCTTGGCAATTCTTGTGCTCGGTTCGCACGCCCACGGCCAGTTGAACGTCAGTGTCGACGACGTGACTGTGGTCGAAGGCACAACGTCGGTTGACATTCCGATATACGGCACGGGCACACAGGACGTGACGGACATGGTTCTCGCGCTGCAGATGGGCAACGGCGGAACCGTGACCGGCAACCCCGCCGTGCCGGTTTTCAGTGCGGTCGACCTGACTGGGACGGTCTGGGAGAACCTCTCGAACGGCTACGCGACGTCGTCGGCTTTCCCGCCCCCGGATGAGATCATCGACCTCAACGTCACCGCCGTTTCTGGCTCCTCACCCGTGTCAGGCAACGGCCTGCTGGCAACCGTCACCGTGGACCTGACCGGGTTCTCGACGGCCGGCAACGCCTGGGACATCCACTTGATCGATGATTTCGGCACGACCACCCAGTTGCTCGAGGGCACGGGCGACGTGACGGGCCAACTGACCTCCGGCTCGCTGACGGTCGTTCCCGAGCCGGTGAGCTTGACGCTGCTCGGCGTCGGCTCCGTGGCGCTGCTGCGCCGCCGTCGGTCGTAGGGCGCGCACCAACGCCGGCCGTGCCCGTCGGCAACAAATGCCGGCGGTTTTCTGCGGGTCCCATCGGGTCGGGAGCCCGGATGGTGTACTCGGTCCCGGCTCCCTTGTGAGGCGAACGATGGGCTTCGTTGAAACAGTGCTCCCCTGGCGCAAGGCATCGGCAGGATCGCGGGACAACGCGTCACCATCGACGCGCGCAACGGCGGGCAAGGGGGCGCTCGGCGTGCTGCTGGAGCCGCTCGAGCCGCGCCTGCTGCTCAGCGGCGTGGACATGCTGCTCCCGGCCGACGCGGGAGTGATCGACGTCACCCAAGCGCCCTACAACGCCGTGCCGAACGACGGGTTGGACGACCGAGCCGCGATCCAGCAGGCGCTGGACGACAACGACGGCGACCAGCGTCGCACGATCTACTTCCCCAACGGGCAGTATGACATCGTCCACGCCTTGCCGGCCGGCGCGGAAGCGGCTTTGTTCGTCAACAACAACCAGCGGACGAACTACCTGGGTGAAAGCCGCGACGGAGTGGTGTTCCGGGTGAAGGACGACCATGCGGATTTCCAGAATGCGGGCAATCCGGTTGCGGTGTTCGGCATGGAATCGAGCCATGGTTTCGGATTCGAGAGCACTGTGAAGAACATGACTTTCGATGTGGGCGCCGGGAACGAGGGCGCGCGCGGCATCACCTGGTTCAGCAACAACGGCGGTACGTTGGCGAACGTGAAGATCGTGGCTCGGGAACGGGGCGGGACGCGCGCGGGGGTTTCGGGCCTGAATATGCGCAACGACAACAACGGACCGTCCATGATCCGGGATCTGGAGATCGTGGGATTCGACAAAGGAATCGAGGATGTCTACGGTCTGTGGCAGCACACCCTGGAACACATTCGCGTGGAGGATCAGAACGTCGTCGGCTATTCGAAGGGCTCCATGACGACCAGTCTGCGCGGATTCACCAGCGTCAACAGCGTGCCGGCCATCCGGATGGGCGCATCCTCGGGTGTGCTGGTTCTGATCGACTCCTCATTGACCGGGGGCGACGCGAGCAACGCAGCGATCGAAATCGACTGGGGCAATCTCTTCGTGCGCAACGTGCAGACGGAGGGGTATGGGGCGGCCATCGGCTGGCCGGACGGTGGGCAGACCCTCGTAACCGGCCCAGATGTGGATGAGTATTCCGTGCGTCGTCTGGGCGCGAACGGGGGCGCGCTGGAGGAAGACCCGTACATCACCGAGTGGCCGTCCGAAACCGAGAGCTTGCATCTGACGGAAGGCGGCGTCATTCCCGAAGTGCCCGAGATTCCCTGGGAAACGAACATGGCCAACTGGGACGGACCCCACAATCATGGCGGGGTGGCGGGCGACTCGGGGGACGACGCGGCGGCCCTGCAGGCGGCGATCGATTCGGGAGCGACCACGATCTACCTCCCCGGCACGGCGACGTGGAAGATCGGCCAGGATGTGTATATTCGGGGCAACGTGCAGCGGATCATCTCGTTCAGCCGCACGAATGTCAGCGCCAAGTTCATTCTCGTGGACCAGGATGTGAATGGAAACACGGTGGACCCGGCGGACCTGCCGGACGCGGTGACGATGCAGCATTTCTGGTTGTTCAACAATGATCATGGAATTGAACACCGTTCGGATCGCACCCTGGTGTTGGACGGCGTGTACGTCACCGAAGCCCGCGCCGGCGCCGAAGGCAACGGTCCCATGTTCACCCGGGATATCTCCGGAAACATCCGGGTCAGCCACGGTCGCGAAGTGTGGGCCAGAGGCCTGAACACCGAAAATGACGAGCCGAGTATCGGCAACATCAACGATGGGGGACAGCTTTGGGTCTTCGGACTCAAGACGGAGAGGGGCGGCGTGAAAATCGACACGAAGAACGGGGGGCGAACGGAACTGCTTGGAGGACACATTGCCGAAACCACAACCGGAAACGCCAGTCCCATATTCCGGGGAACGAATGCGGCGATGAGTTTGGTGGGCTTCCGCACGAGCAGCTTCATGTCGGACACCTTCGACGTGTTCGTCGAGGACACCCGCGGAGGGGAATCCCGGACCGTGGCGCGCGAGGATGGGGGGCTTGGCGATGGCTGGGCGACCGGCGACGGCCGGGCGGTCGTCGCGTATTTCGGCCACAGCGGGAGCCACGACGCTTCGGTCGTCAACCGTCACGTGTTCTACAACGATTCGGCGTGGGACGGGTATGACCCCGGCGATAACGGGAACGACGACGACGCCATCGCCCCGGACAAGGTCGCGTTGCTGCCGGGACAGCAGGCGAGCTTCGCCAACTACACCAGCTACCACAGGGGCATCAACGGCGTCATGATCGACATTGACGGGCTGGCCGATCCGGCCGGGCTCGGCGCGGCGGACTTCAGCTTCGCCGCGGGCAACGACAACGTCCCGTCGGGTTGGGACGCCGCGCCGGAGCCGTCCAGCGTAACGGTCCGACCCGGTGCCGGCGTGGACGGCTCGGACCGGGTGACGCTGATCTGGGTCGACAACAACCATGACGGAATCGTGGATGCCAACGAGGCCGTCGCCAAGGACTGGCTCAGGGTGACGGTCAAGGCCAACGCCAACACCGGCCTGCTGAGCGACGACGTGTTCTACTTCGGCAACGCGGTGGGCGAGACGGGCGACTCGACGACGGATGCGCACGTCAACGCCGTGGACGGCGCGGGCGTGCGGGAGCATCCTCGATCCGGCAGGAATCCCGCCCCGATCGACTACGCGTGGGACATCAACCGCGATCGGTTCGTCACCGCCGTGGACGGTGCGTGGGTGCGCGAGCATCCGACCTCCGGGCGCAACTGCCTGAACCTGATCACGCCGCCGACGCAGGAAGTGGGCCTTTTCGAGGTGGCCGAGGATATCGGCGACGTCGGCGCGGCAGGATCGTCGTCGCATAACGCCGGCGTCTACACGTTGGAAGGCAGCGGCTGGGACATCTGGGCCACCAGCGACGAATTCCATTATCTCCACGAGGACCTCACCGGCAACGGCGAGATCGTCGCCCGCGTCGCGAGCGTGCAGAACACGGACGCGTGGGCCAAGGCCGGCGTGATGTTCCGCGAATCGACAGCCCCCGACGCGAAGTTCGTGATGGTCATGCAGAGGCCGGACAACCAGGTGACGATGCAATGGCGGGATGCGACCGGAGACTACGCGGGCTATGCCGGTACGCTTGCCGGCGGAACGTCGTCGGTCAAGTTCGTAAAGCTGATCCGCAGCGGCGACACCTTCACCGGGTACTACTCCATCGACGGAAGCAGTTGGACCCAGATCGCCACGCACACGACGGACCTGAGCGATACCGCCCGGGTCGGGCTCTTCGTGACGAGCCACGACAACACGGTGCTGTCCACCGCCGTTTTCGACAACGTGACCGTGTCGGCCTGAAGACCGGCCGCGGTCGCCGGCGCCCCGGCGCGGCCGAGGCGCATCGCTCGATCCGCCGCTCGGTGGCCTATCGTTCCAGCGTCACGTAGAAGACCGGCTGGTCCGCCGGGATCCGCAATGTGTCGCCGGTCACCGTGCCCCGGCCGAGGACGTTCATCTCGTAGTCGTAGAACGTCCAGTCCATGCCGTCGATCGCCTCGCCCCGGATCGTGCCCGAGACCCGCGCCACCAGCACCGGCAGTTCGCCGGCCTTGCCTTCGGCCGTGGCGGCGCCGAAGTACTCGTGCAACTTCTTGTCCGTGTTCAGGCGGAAGCCCTTGTTGAAGCTGGTGGACACCATCGACAGGACGGCCTTGCTCGTCTCGTCCAGCGGCTTGCCGTCGCAACTGGCCAGGGCGAAGGTCACGTAGCCCTCATCTTCGGTCACGGGGTACGGCATGCCGTCGGGATTGTGCACTTCCACGCCGTGAAGCTCGACGCCCGCCCTGTCGAAGGTCAGCGTCTTCTCGGGCTCGAGCAACTGCCCGCGGAAGCCGGTGAACATGGCCGTGCCCGGCGCGTCGAACCGGCAGAACCCCTGCCGCCAGTTGTAGGTGATCTCGTCGGTCGGGGTAATGGGGTTCGGCTCGAAGACGCGGGGCTTGTAGTACGGGCCGATCACCATGTAGCCGTTCTTGCGGAAGTCGTCGTACACGGCCTTAAGCTGCTCGGCCCTCTGCTCGGCGTCGGCTGGGTCCCCGTGTCTCGCCTGGCGGGCCTGCTCAAAGAGCGGATCGTCGGGGCGCTCGGCCAGCGTCGGATCGATCTCGATGCGCATGCCGTAGCGGTAGGTCGTCGGCAGCATGGCCCGGCCGATGTCGCCGTAGCTGCCGGAGTAGTCCATGCTCTCGGAAGCCAGCAGCATCGGCTTGCCGTAGACGAACTTCGTCGGCGTCGGGGCCGGGGCGAGGTGTTCGTGGCGGAAGATCTCGCTGGCGGCGCGCATCGCGGAGAGCTGTACCTCGTCGCCGCCGAAGTGCAGGTCCAGCGAGTGGCCGACCTCGATCGGGCGGGTATGCGGCTCGTCTTGGGTGGAATCAGGTCCGGGCCCGTAGCTGTGCCAGTTGATGATGTCCCAGTCCTGGATGCTGCCCAAGCTCGCCACGAGCATCGGGAACTCCGCTCGGTACTTCGTGGAGTTCTTGACTTGGATCTCGTAGACGAAGAAGGGCATGCCCTCGACCTTGTTGTGCTCCACCCAGGGCACGTCCCAGCAGAGCTTGGGCAGCTCGGTCAGCGACGAGTTGAACGGAAACTCCTCATCCGTCCGGTCGTGATGCTTGTTGTTGACGTAGGTGCAGTGCGTCACCGCATCCGCCTGCTGGTGGAGGTACTGGCACTGGATCTGCCAGCCCGTGCCCGTGTCGTAGAGCATCGGGCTGAGCCGGGTGGATTTGCCGAGCGACTTGACGTATTCCGCCTGAGCGTTCTTGCTGGCCGTGATCATCTCGACGAAAAACGCGATCACGTCTGAGGCCCGCTGCTCGGTGCACTCGTCCCGGCCGATCGCCTCGACGCCCATCTCCAGCGCTTTCTTCGCGTTCGGGTTCGGGTCGTTGAGCTGCGCCGGCGTCGCGGCCTTGGCCGTCGGAGCCAGCATGACCGTCCCGTCGTCCAGCCCCTCGCCGGGGAACAGGAAGCCCCACGCTTCGGCCAGGGCCTCGTCGGTCTCGTATTTCCGCTTCAGCCACGCGTTCCATTTGGCGATGAGCTGGGCCTGGAAGAACTCCGGCAGCTTCATCCACTGCCCGCCGGTCATCTTCGGCAGCCACCACTCCTCGTTGCTCAGCTCCCAGACGACGATGTCCGGATCGTCGCAATAGCGCATCCCGGTGTACTTGTTGCGCCGCGTGGCGACCTTTCGCATGCGTTGGAGCGTCAATGCCTGGAGCCGGGGATCCCAGTGCTGGGCCAGGTGGCGCCCGAGCCCGACCTGCTTGCCCTCCCACCGCCAACTCTCGTGCGCCATGGACTCGATCGCGGCCGTCCACGCCTCGGCCGTGTCCGGATCATCGACGACCTTCACGTCCCGCTCGCCATTGACCGTGCCCAGCATGTTCAGCCCGGCGAACCAGATCTTGATCCCATGCTGCTTCAGCAGGAAGTACCCGTAGTCCTTCAGGTCATCCGCCGAATTGTCGCCCTTCGTGAAGTCGTCGCTCTGCGGAAAGTGCCACAGCCGGTGCAGGTTGAACCCGAGGTCCACCAGTCGCTGGGCCATCAGCTCGCGGTTCCGCCGCCCGGCCGGGCCGTCGTCCCCCCCGGCGGGGAAATGCCCGATGTGGCCCCAGTAACGCACTCGCTTGCCGTCCAGCTCGAGGTGACCTTCCTCATTCACCTGAACGTATCGAGAATCCGGGATGTCCTCGGAAACCGCCACGGGGGCCTCGGTGATGTCCGCGGGCGGACCCGCCTTCGTCGGTATTGGGCTCGGCGGCTCCGCGCATGCGCCAATGGCAATTCCTACGGCCAGAATGAGCAGGGCGAGTGATTTGTTGGCCATGATGATCCTCAAGGCAGTTTCCAGGGGGTAACGAACGATGCTCTGCCGATCCTTGCGACAAACGCTTCAGAGATTCTACCGTTCACATGCCGCATCGCAAGCCATGGCTTGCGGACGGCGGCTGGCCTGCCCCGGCGCCTGCCTCCGGCCGCACCGCTGGCACGGGGCACGGGCACGAGCTACGATAGGTCGCAGCCATGACCGCTCCCCCGCACATCGCCGTGCTGCTGCCGTGCCGCAACGAGGCGGCCACGATCGGCACGGTCGTGGACGACTTCCGCGCCGCCCTGCCGGAGGCGGAGGTGTACGTGTTCGACAACCGCTCGACGGACGACACGGCGGCCGTCGCGGCCGAGCATGGGGCCAGGGTGATTCCCGAGCCGCGCGAGGGCAAGGGACACGTGGTCGCCGCGATGCTCGACCGCGTCGAGGCGGAGTACTACGTGATGGCCGACGGGGACGACACGTACCCTGCCGACAAGGCCCGCGAGTTGCTGGCGCCCGTGCGGGCCGGGCGGGCGGACATGGTCGTCGGCGCGCGGCGCCCGGCCGAGGGCGAGCACGCGTTCCCCCGGCTGCACGTCGGCGGCAACCGGCTCGTGCGGGGGCTGATCAATCGGCTGTTCCGCGCGGAGCTGACGGACATCCTGTCCGGCTACCGGGCATTCAACGCCCGCGTGGCGCGGACCGTGCCGATCGTCTCCAGCGGCTTCGAGGTCGAGACGGAGCTGACGATCCAGACGCTGTACTATCGGCTGGTGATCGAGGAGGTGCCGGTGCCCTACCGCCCGCGCCCGGCCGGGAGCCGCTCCAAGCTGCGGACCCTCCCCGACGGCGCCCGCGTGCTTTGGAAGATTTTCTCGCTGCTCCGCTCGGTCAAGCCGCTCACGTTCTTCGGCTCGGTCGGCCTCGTGCTGCTCGTGCTCGGGCTGCTGGCCGGCATCGCGCCGATCCACGACTACGTCACAACGGGGAAGGTGCCCCACTTCCCGCGGGCGATCCTGGCGACGGGCCTCGTGATCCTCGCGGCGCTGAGCGCCTTCCTCGGCGTGCTGCTGCACCAGGTCAACTGGCGGTTCAAGGAACTGCATAACGTCGTGGTCAGAAGGTAGCTCGACTGCTTCACCGCAGAGAACGCAGAGAGCTCTGAGATATCAAGTGGACCCGTCCGCCATGCTCGCCGGTCGGAACGAAACCGCATGCCCGAGGACCGCGCTGAGACGCCCTGCTACCCTCCGCGTTACTCGGCGTCCTCTGTGGCGAGATGCGGTTGCCGACGACAGGACGGCGGGGCGAACAGCAGCAGCGCCGTCGCCAGCGCGATGGCCGACATGGCGAACAGCCCCCGCCGCGTGCGGGCATTTTCGATCCGCCCGGCCGCGCTGACCAGCGGGCCATCCGGCCGGGCGGGCGCTTGCGGCTCCGGCAGGTGAATCATCTGCTCCAGCGTGGCCGGGCGCAGGGCCGGGTCCCCGTAGATCATCTCGTCGGCGGGCATCCGCCCGGTGTGAATCGCCATGAGCTGGATCGTCAGCTCGCGGTCGTGCGGCAGGGCCTCGGCCAGGCGGGC
The DNA here is from genome assembly GCA_964531695.1 of uncultured Planctomycetaceae bacterium. Classification (GTDB taxonomy): domain Bacteria; phylum Planctomycetota; class Phycisphaerae; order SM23-33; family SM23-33; genus JAGXKT01. The sequence goes on from CAZHEH010000011.1 coordinate 81,841, forward strand.
CTTGGTGGACAACTCCGCCTCCAGCCGCTCGACGGACGCCGACGCCCGGTCCCGCTCGTACCGGGCGGCACGCATGCGGTCGTAGGCCGGCAGCAGGACGATCGCCGCCAGGATGCCCAGCCCGATCGCCGCGAACACGAGGAACCCGACCATCCGCCCGAAGGCGAACAGCACCCCCGCCCGGCGTTCTTCCGCCGGCCCGCTCGTCTCACGCCGCTGCCTGACTGCATCCTTGCGGGGCATTGCCGCCCTTCCGTGGGCTCGCCCGCCGCTTCGCGGGTCTAGCCCTTGTTCCAGGTTGACGCGCCGTACTTGGCACGGCCGCCCAGCTCCTCCTCGATCCTCAGGAGCTGGTTGTACTTGCAGACGCGGTCGGTGCGGCTGGCCGAGCCGGTCTTGATCTGCCCGGTGTTCTTGGCGACGACGAGGTCGGCGATGGTCGTGTCCTCGGTCTCGCCGCTGCGGTGGCTCACCACGGCCGTGCAGCCGTTCGAATGGGCCAGGTCGATCGCCTCGAACGTCTCCGTCAGCGTGCCGATCTGGTTGACCTTGATGAGGATCGAGTTCCCGCAGCCCTCGTCGATGCCGCGCCGGAGGAACTTGACGTTCGTGACGAACAGGTCGTCGCCGACGAGCTGGACCTTCTCGCCGAGGGCGTCGGTGAGCTTCTTCCAGCCGGCCCAGTCGTCCTCGCCGAGCCCGTCCTCGATGCTGCGGATCGGGTACTTCTCGCACCAGCTCCGCCAGATGTCGATCATCTCGTCGCTGCTCGCGACGCGGTCCGGGTCCGACTTGAAGAAGCAGTAGCCCTCCTTGCCCTTCTCGCGGGCCTCGTTGACCATCTCGCTGGCGGCCGGGTCCAGGGCGATCCACAGGTCCTCGCCCGGCTTGTAGCCCGCGGCCTCGATGGCCCGCAGGATCAGCTCGGGGGCTTCGTCGTTGCTCCTGAGCGACGGGGCGTAGCCGCCCTCGTCCCCGACGGCCGTGTTGTAGCCCTTGTCCTTCAAAACCTTCTTCAGCGCGTGGAAGACCTCAGCACCCATCCGGAGCCCCTCGGAGAAGCTCTCGGCGCCCCACGGCTGGACCATGAACTCCTGGAAATCGACCGTTCCGTCGGCGTGCTTGCCGCCGTTGAGGATATTCATCATCGGCACGGGCAGCGTGACGGCCGCGTCGCCGCCGAGGAAGGCGTACAGCGGCTTGCCGGCCGAGTCCGCGGCGGCGCGGGCCGCCGCCATGGACACGCCGAGAATCGCATTGGCGCCGAAGTTGCCCTTGTTGTCCGACCCGTCCGCCTCGATCATCGCCTGGTCGAGCGCCGCCTGGTCGGCCGCGTCCATGCCCGCGACGACCTTGGCCAGGTCGTCATTCACGTGCCCGACGGCCTTGAGGACGCCCTTGCCGAGGTACACGCCCTTGTCGCCGTCCCGCAGCTCGACGGCCTCGTTCTCGCCGGTCGACGCCCCGCTCGGCACGGCCGCCCGCCCGAGCGTGCCGTCTTCGAGATGCACGTCCACCTCGACCGTCGGATTGCCGCGGGAGTCGAGGATCTGCCTGCCTTTTATCGCCTGAATCTTCGTGGACATCGTGGGGGTTCCTTCCTGATCTATCGGGTCGGGGGGAAGCTTCGCGTTAGCCGGTTCGCTCCGCGCGGCCGGGGCCGGCCATCATATCCGCGGGGCGCGGCGATTCAAGACCTTTCGCGCCGCCGTGCGAGGGCGGCTGAGAGCTGCCGGCGCAAGTGCGATTGTTCCACGTGGAACATCGCTTGCGCACACGTTTCTGCGCACGATCGCGTCGATATCCATGAATCGGAAACGCCTGTGCGCACGATCGCGTCCCGCCCCGGCCTGTAAGCAAGGCGTCCCGCCTTGGTGCTTGCCCTCCGAAGCCGTGGCGGAGGAGGGTGCCGCGCCACGTCCACCGCCCCTTGCTTCGCCACTGCCGGCGCGTATGCTCGTTGCATGTGTGGGCCGGCAACGGGTTGCCCGCGCGACTCGCGGGGCGGCCCTTGCGCGTGCAGCAAGCTGCACGCCCACGGCCGACGGGAGAAGCGATGCCCGAATGGGACGACAAGAACCTGCTGTGCTACGGGGACAACCTGCACTTCCTGCGGGACTCGGGGCTATTCCCCGACGAGTGCATCGACCTGGTCTACCTCGACCCGCCGTTCAACAGCCAGCAGAGCTACAACGTGCTGTTCAAGGAGGCCGAGGGCACGCCCGCCGCCGCCCAGATCAAGGCCTTCGAGGACACCTGGCGCTGGGACCAGGCCGCCAACGAGGCGCTCACGCAGGTTCACACCGACCCGGCCGTGCCGGCGCCGCTGGCCGAATTGATGAAAACCTTCATCAGCTTCCTGCGCCCCAGCCCGATGATGGCCTACCTGGTACAGATGGCCATCCGCCTGGTCCACCTCCACCGCGTGCTCAAGCCCACCGGCTCGCTCTACCTCCACTGCGACCCCACCGCCAGCCACTACCTCAAGCTCATACTCGACGCGGTTTTCGCACCGCGGCGGTTTATGAACGAGATCATCTGGAAGCGGACGAGCGCTCATTCGAGCGCCAAGCGCTGCGGGCCCGTTCACGACGTGCTGCTGTTCTATGCCAAGAGCGAACAATACACGTGGAACGCAGACTACCAGGCATACGATCCGCAATATGTCGAGGCATTCTTCGACCATACAGACCCCGACGGCAACCGATGGAAGCGTATGGATTTGACGGGTGCCGGCACGCGCCGGGGAGAGACGGGACAGACGTGGCGCGGAATAGACATCACATCGAAGGGGCGACACTGGGCCTATCCACCTTCTGAATTGGACAATCTGGATAAGCAAGGGCGCATACACTGGCCCAAGAAACGGGGCGGCATGCCGCGTCTGAAACAGTACTTGGATGATATGCCCGGTGTGCCCTTGCAGGATGTTTGGACAGACATTCCCACAATGCACAATCTCGCCGCCGAACGCCTCGGCTACCCCACGCAAAAGCCGCTTGCGTTGCTGAAGCGTATCATTGCGGCCAGCAGCAATCCGGGGGACGTGATACTGGACCCCTTCTGCGGCTGCGGGACGACGATCGACGCCGTTGAGACGCTCAATCGTGACAAACCCGAGGACGCGTCGCGCCGTTGGATCGGCATCGACATCACGCACCTGTCGATCAACCTCATCAAGCACCGTCTGACGCGGTTCGACCCGCTGCCGGACTACGAGGTCGTCGGCGAGCCGGCCAGCGTCAACGGCGCGGCCGCACTGGCACAGCAGGACCCTTTCCAGTTCCAGTTCTGGGCGTTGGGGCTGATCGGCGCCCGCCCGGCCGGCGGGCGCAAGAAGAAAGGCGCCGACGAGGGCATCGACGGCGTGCGGTACTTCGTGGACGCGTTCAAGGGCAAGCGCCCGCAGTTCAAGCGGATGCTCGTCCAGGTCAAAAGCGGCAAGGTGGGCTCCCGCGACGTGCGGGACTTCCGCGGCACGCTGGAGCGCGAGGACGCCGAGATGGGCGCGTTTATCACGCTCAAAGACCCGACCGAGCCGATGCGCAAGGAGGCCGCGGCCGCGGGCATGTACACAAGCCCGTGGGACGAGCGGGCCTATCCGCGCATCCAACTGCTGACCGTCGAAGACCTCCTCGCCGACCCCGACGTGCCCAACCCCCGCTGCTGCCGCATCCCGGGCGGAACCACGCAACACACACTGCCCGAAGCGCCGAGACACAAGGGTAAGACCAAGCAGGGCGGGTTGTTTTAGGCAGGAGATCACTGATGGCAGACGGGAAGCTTACGAACGATCCACCGGTGGACGATCTTACACCGGAGAGCGCTGCGCAACTGTACGAATGCTACATCGCCCACCGTACGTATTTGCGTCAAGGCGAGATGAGCAGCACGAATGCGTGTAATCGAACGTTTGTGCTGATCTCCACGGGGGCTATCGCGCTAAGCCTTGCGTTTGTGCAACACGTCGTCGACAACCCAAACCGGTCCACGCATGGTCTATATACTTGGAAACTTGGCTTGGTCCTATTAGGCGTGTCTGTGGGTCTGATCCTGATCTCCCTGTTCCTCACCGAACTTGCATTTCGCCAAGAACTCAAGTACTGGGATCACTGCTGTCCAAGATAATCGCGGTTCAATAGCTCGTTCAGCTTTGCACGCCTG
>CAZHEH010000012.1:0-55267 GCA_964531695.1 uncultured Planctomycetaceae bacterium
TCAAGCTCAGGCAGCAATCACTGGAATGCGACCAGCGAAAGTGAAGAAGGGCCCTGATTTCCTTGCCGCAGGCCTTGCAGTCTTTCAGTTTCGACTTCTGCATGTTGCTCTCCTATCTCGGCCTGTCTGTTCAGGGCTGAGCATTCAGGCCGGTTTCGGGGTTGCTGCCGCCCGGCGTACGGCTTCCTTGATGAGAGGAATCAGTTAGGGCGCAACGCTGAACAGGCGAATCCCGGCGTGCAGCAGTTCAGGTATGGCCTGCGGCCTGCCGGCGAGTTCGCCGCACATGCCGACCGTCGATCCGCCAGAGTCCTGAAAGATGATGCGGATCAGGCGCATCATGGCCGGGTGATCTTCCCGGAAGTACTCGTTTGCCAAGGGGTTCTGGCGTCCGGCTGCCATGACGTACTGCGTCAGGTCTTTGTTGCCGATGCTGATCGCATCCGCCGACCGCAGGATGTCGCTGACGCTCAATGCTGCCGCCGGAGTCTCGATCATCGCGACGAGCGATGGAATGCGTGCGATGCCGAGTTCGCGGGCCTCATCGAGTCGCGCATGCTCAACATCAACGTTTGGCGTGGACCGGACAGATACGACCTCCCCCTGCGATAGGATATCCCGGTAGACGAAGGATTTGCCTTCGGCCAGCCCAGGCGCGATGGCGGAACCGGTAAGGTGACAATTCTGAGGCCGGTTGCCTCTTTCGGTCTCCTGGTTTTTGCCTTTCGTCGTCACACCAACGGAATCCTTCAGCAAGACTCTACTGCATACAGCCTATCGCCACCTCCGCAGCGTTCACCAACGGGTACGCTATGGGCGAGGCCGTCAGCGCCGGGTGGGTGCCCATCTGGAACATGGCGATGTCCTCCGCGGTCATGCGCTTCTGAACGCACGCGGCGATGGCGTTGATCATCTCACCCACGGCCGCACTGCCCCGGACCTGTCCGCCGATGAGAACCTGCGAGTGCCGCTCAAAAACAAGCTTGACCTTCATCGGCGCCGCGTCCGGCATCTTGCCCGGGTGGCGGTTGGGCGTTTCGACAGTGCCGCACGCGACCTCGTATCCGCGGTCCACGGCCATCGTCTCGGTCAAACCGGCGGTTCCCATCGCCAAATCCCCCACGGCCGTAGACCAGACGCCGACCGTGCCGTCGCTCTCGCGGCGGAGTCCGTATGCATTCGCGCCCGCGATGCGGGCTTCGAGTTGAGCGATCGAGGCCAGCTTCAGCGTGGACGGACCACCGCCAAAAAACGAGATCTTCTCGGCGCAGTCACCGCAGGCAAAGATCGCCGGGTCGGACGTCTGCATGGTTCGGTCGACCGCGATACCGCCGCTCAAGCCGATTCTCAGCCCGCTGGCCTGGGCCAGGTCCACATTAGCGCGGGCGCCGATGCCAAGGATAACCATGTCTGCAGGGAGGTGCGTTCCGTCCTTTAACTGCACCCCCGCCACGTGCCCGTTGCCGGTAATGCGTTGCACGGTGGCCAAAGTCCGCACGCTTACACCGCGCTGGCGGAGATGCTGTTCCATCTCCGTGCAGAACTCCAAGTCATAGGAAAGACTCAGACAGTGGTCGGCCAGTTCCAGAACGGTGACGTGCTTTGAGTCGATCTTGTTGATTTCGTCGGCAAACTCGATGCCGATGAATCCGCCGCCGATGACGACGATGTTGTCGGCCGTGCGAAGGCGTTGATGCAGTGTCTTGAGGTAGTCTACATCTTTGAGGATCACGTACACCGCGTCGAGGTCCATGCCCTTGATGGGCGGTCGGGCCGGCAACGAGCCCGTCGCCATGATCAGCCGCTCATACGAGATCTTTGCCTCGTTGGTGGCGATTCGACGGTTTTCCCGGTCGATGCCCGTCGCCTCGGCAATCTGAAGGTCGACCTGGTTATCTTCCAGGACCGTATCCGGGATGAGATTCGCATCCGGACCACTGAGAGTGCCGAAAACGTAGGGAATCCCACATGGGATGGGAACCTGCTTTTCCTTGCGGACCAGCAATATCTTCTTGTCCGGATGATGACGGCGGGCGGTGATGGCCGCCGTGATTCCCGCGGCACTACCGCCCAAGACGACGATGTCTGCCTCTGTCATGCTCATTCCGTTTCCCATGGGGATACACCCCAAGTCCAATTACCAGCACCCGCCGGTCGAAGAGCTGTTCTCCGATAGCGCCGGCGGAGTGCGTGTTATCTCAAGGCGCATCTGCGGAGTCTGGACCTCCGCCCGGGCATGCGTTCGAGGCCTTCATGATCATGACGACGTCGCCCTCTTCGGAGGCGGCTGTAAACGCATCGCTCACAGCCGTGAAGACCACGGAGCTTTCGCCTGACAGGACAGTGCTCATATCGCTTGGGCGCACTTCGATCCCACTTCGTTGCAGGCGCTGATTGAACCCCCGGATCGCTTCGCCGATGTCGAGGGCGCGGAGCGGGTACAGACTGATTTCGGCTTGCACGTTCACGTACGGACCTCCGCGACGAGGAACGCCCCGCGGAGCTGCGGTCTGCGAATCTCCATCTGCGTGGCGGTGCGCCGCTGCAGTGACGTTCGACCGAGTGTCGGCCGCGGAGTCGCACACATCCGAACCCGACCGTAGGATGCGAGCAAATCCTCTAGCTCGGCTGGCGAAAGCATATGTGCCGACGCGTAGGGCTCCCTGCGGCGACTCACACGCCGCTGGTTCAGTGGCGCCAGCCGGTTGAGTGTTCCAATCAGCAGGCACCCGCCCCGCCGTGTGCAGCGGCCCATCTCTCGAACGGCGACCTCTGGTTTCGGGATGAACTCGATCGTCGCCATGGCCGCGACAACATCGAAGGTCTTGGCCGGGAACGGGAGTTCGCAGGCATCCGCCACCTGGAAACTGCATTCCGAAGATGCCTCGCGTGCCTCATCGACCATCTCAGGCGAGATATCTACGCCTGTAACCTGATAGCCCATCTCCCCGAAGAAGGCGCTCCAGTGCCCTGTGCCGCAGCCAACATCAAGCAGACGTTGTCCCAAGAGGGCCGGAGGCAGCAGGCGCCGCACGTTGCGCTTCTGCACGCGGTCGTGCGCCCGCCCGGCCGCGGTGTCGTACCACCGGTCGTACTCGGCCGCGAACCGCCCGAAGTCAAACAGTCTGTTCGACTTGCATATCATGGTGCCATAGCGCCTATTTGGCCGCGGTAAAGCGGTGTCAAGACCTGGGCCGCTGATGGGCCGAGCTCTTGATCGCGGGCTCATCGAGGTCTGCGATGGCAGCGTCGAGTTCCGTCCCAGGCGAACCGGCCACGGACTCAAGGACGGCCAGAGTCTGCTCGCTGACCGTCCGTTCCTTCCTGAAGAACCGCTGCATGCGATCCATGAATGCCGCCTGCTCGTCCGGTGCGTCGAAATGTCTCAGCAACTTGCGGACCCACTGCAGATTCGTTGCTACTTCGCCACGGATACGTTCACGATCATGTCGCACAGCTTGACGTGGACAGGCATCGTGGCAACGCCCACAGCGGATGCATTCCGACTCATCGATTACGGCCAAACCGTCACTGCCCAGTTGGATCGCGCTGACAGGGCACTGGGCGACGCATAGGCCGCATCCCGTGCACATTTCTTGGCTTACCCATGGCATAATCCGACTCCCTTCAGACGTATCATCACCTCACCGTGTCGCATGCACTCGTTCACCGCTCCGTCTCCTATGTCGCTACCTTGGTCGCCCCGGTGCCCGGTTTTTGCGGAGCGCGACTCTCGAACTCCCACAGCGCCGTCTGGGCGGCCAATGCAATCGGTTCCTTGCCGGGGTCCGACGAGAGTTCGGGCTGACCCGCGCTACGGAACGTCGCGAGGTCCCCTGCCGTCTGATCGCAGCGTATCGCCAGCGCAACTACATCGATGGTCCGCACGGGCCCTTCGCTGTCGCTGACTACCTGGCCGCCGATGAGTCGCCTGTTGTTGGCATCGAAGATCAGCTTGACGACATACGACTGGCGGCCGGGCATCATGGAGTGCTTGCTCGTTGCGGCCTGCTTGGCCGTAATCACCTCAATACCCTCCCGCTCGGCATGGTCTTCGGTAAGCCCGGCCGCGCCGATTGACTTGTCGAAGCACTTGGTGCAGAACGAGTTGATCAACCGAGGATAGCGCGTATGACGACCGAGGATGTTCCGCGCGATGGTACGGCCGGCGATGACGGCATTGGGACGCAGTTGCCCCATAACTGGCCTGCCGGTGACGTGGTGCGGATACTCGATCAGGTCGCCGCCGGCATAGATATCCGGGTCGTCGGTGCGAAGATACTCATCCACCTGCTGCCCGACTCTGCCCTTGGTAAGCCCGGCGTTTTGGTTAAGCTTATCGTTAGGCCGGGCGCCGACTGAGAGGATGACCAGTCCGGCCTCAATCCGTTCGCCGGATCCCAGCGTGATGTTCTCCACGGCCCCAGCGCCCTCTATGGCTGTGATCTGCTGACCCAGGGACAGCGTCAGGCCCTCCCCACACATGTACTCGGCGAGATCCTCGCTCATGTCCGCGTCGAGACTGGCGGGCATCACGCGGTCGCGCATCTCCACGAGCGTCACGCGCAGTCCTCGTCGGCGAAGCAGGTAGGCCTCCTCCACGCCGATGGCGCCCGCGCCCACCAGAACGGCATCGGACACGCGCCGGGAATTGATCCAATGAAGAATGCTTACGGCGTCACCGCTGGTTCGCAGTGTGAACACGCCCGGCAGATCCGCCCCGGGAATCGGCGGTCTGGCCGGCCTTGCGCCCGTAGCAAGGACGAGCTTATCGTACGGGTATGTGTTGCCGTCAGCCGTCGTGACTTGCTTCGTGTCCCGGTCGATTGCCACCGCGCGGACATTGACCAGTTCGATCCCCAGATCCGTAAAAATGCGGTCGCTCTTGTAGGACGGATCCACCATTACGCTGCCGCAGCAGATGTACGGCGTTGCGCACCGTGTCAGCAGGCCTCTCTCCTCTTGCTCACGGATGATTGTCACATGCAATTCTGGGTCGAGCTTTTTCACCGTCACGGCCGCCAGCGCGCCGCAGCCGGAACAGCCGACGACAACAACCCGTTTGACCTGCTCCATTTCACACTTCTCCTTGCGTGACCGAGGCGCGCTGCGAACTCATGCTGTTCCCGTCAGTGGCCTCCCTGCTGATCCTAACGGCCCGTCGCACGGCCGCCTCCGGCCGGTCGTTCGCGGAGCGGCTGCTGGCGTAGATGTGCGTGCAATCGTTCAGGTCTACTCTCTCACGCGGGTTCTCCACACGGACCGGCCGAACGTCGTAGTCCAGCCACTCAAGCAAGTTCACTACATCCGCCGCCGACTGGCCCAGCTCCCCGAGGCAGCCATGGTGGATCTCGCAGAGCAAGCGGGGCGCATCCCGTCGCAGCACGTCGGCCGCCGCGTCCAGTGCCCGCAGTTCGCTGCCCTCGCAGTCCATATTGATAAGGTTGACTTCGCCGATACCATGTGTCGCCAGAAACTCCGGCAACGTGATGGCATCCACCTCGATGTTGGTCGCGTCCTCAGCCGGGGTCACGCCGCTGCCTTCCCCATGCTTGTGGAAAGCGATCCGACCCTTCCGATCCGACAAGGCCAGCATATGGGCGCTTACGTTCGTCGCCCCGTTGGCCGAGAGATTGCCCCGCAGCTGCTCGCAGTATTCCGGCACCGGCTCGAAGGCGCAGACGCAGCCGCTACGGCCGACCTCACGGGCTAGCGCGATGGTCGTCACGCCTCGGTTTGCACCAACGTCCAGCGCGCACATGCCGGCCCGAGCAATCGCCTGCAGGAACCTTACCTCGCCGATGTGGTGGGCATCGGTCGCAAGCACCTTCTGAAACTCCTCGGACGCGTAAACGAATGTTTCCATTTGCCGTCTTACCTTCGTCGGCGTCCGGAAGCGGGGCGCCATCCCTCAGTCGACGATCCGTCACCGAAGAAGGCGTCCCGCCACCAGCACCAGTAGCCCCACCCATTGTCCACGCGATAGCCATTGCGCACGCGCTGGCGCGAGGGCCGGTCAATTTCGTCCAGCTCCGCGCAGCATTCACTGCCCGTCAAGCACTGGTACGCGCAACGTATCCAACGGAACCGCCGCCCTTCCTCATCATCGCCACCGGCGTCGGGGTGATGCGCCAGAGCAGCTTGCCGGAACGCCCGCTGGATCTCGGCCCGTCCGGCTGTCGGCCCGACGCCCAGCAACTCACGGGCCTTACGCTCGCGCTCCTGCAGGAGGCGGATTTCCTCTTGCCAGTTCCTTTCAGTCATTCGCTGGTCGTGCGGTTCCTCGCGCCATCCGCCAAATGGCCAAGCCGGGGGCTACCAGCCGAATCGGCCGCGCCCCCAACCTACGCGTCCCAAGCCCCGACCGCGATGCCGACCCAAGCCGCGCCCACCGCCCATGCGGCCGCCGTAGCCCCGCCGAGCCACCCCGCACGTATACGGCACCATTGCGTACCGCGGCGCCGGGATCCCCGCTGCCCCGCGTCGAATGGCGTTCATATATCCCTGGCCCGCGAATCCGGCGTAGAAGCCGGCTCCGCGTCCCGTTCGCGGTCCCTGTCCCATCGGTCCTGTTCCATCGCGTGCCGGCATTTGGGGTACCTCCCCGACGTACGCTCTTACGTCGACGCGAGCCGCAGTCCTTCACGCGGTTGATCCTCGTGGATATGCCCTCAAACGGCGCGCCACACGGGGAGAAAATTGTTAAGTACAGCTAATCCTTAGATTGGGCCTAATAGGCCGCCCCCTGCAGGCCACAGTCGTGCATATCGGGATGCGCGTGCGCATATGACAGTGCATAATGGTCGAATGATCGCGTCAGTTCGTGATTGAATCACGGTCAACAAACACTCGGCCCGGATGCCACGGGGATCGAGGCGCGCTATGCTTCCACGATCTCTTTCTGATCTCCCCGAGTCCTGCGCCGCCGGCCTGGCACGCTCGCCGGGGCCGCGCGCCCCGCCCTGCAGGCGCTGGGCGGACTTGATGCGCATCTTCTTGCCCGTCCACAGGTTCGTGGCGTCCCAGCCGCCTTTGGCGTTCTCAGAGTATGCCCACAGGTGGGCTTGTTCGGGCGGGTCACTCCGGAGCGAGGTCCAGCCGGGTCTGCTGCTTTCGGGCCCACAGGAGCCATTCGCGGTTGGTCGTCTGTTTCGTGAGTTGCCCCAAGAGGTCGCGGACCTCGTCCGTCTCGTCGCCACGCCGGATGAGGGCCATCGCGAGGTTTCCGGCATATTCCACGTCACCGGGGGCCAGATTGACGGCCTGCCGGTGCTGCTTGACCGCCTCGTCGAACCACCCCGCCTGCTGGAAAACCAAACCCAGGTTGTTCGGCGGGCCCGGGTGGTAAGGCAGCAGCCGCTTGGCGTTGTCAAACTCCCGAGCGGCCTCATGCCACTTGCGCTGCTTGAAGTAGACCTTGCCGAGGTTGTTGTAGGCCGGACCGTACTCCACGTCCGCCTTCCGGGCCTGCTCGAAGGCCTCGGCCGCTTCGGTCAACCGGCCTTCGGCGAGATGCTCCAACCCCTCCCGGTTGGCCCGCTTGGCGGCCTCGGTGTTGCGGAGCACCTCGGTGCTGACGATCCGGTAGTTTCCGCCTCCGTTGCAGCCGCCCAGTCCCCACAAGACGGACACGGCGCTCAGGACCCATGCGATTCTGAGGTACATGGCGCAATTCACCGGGTCGCCTCCTCCTCGGACGGCGAGTAGACAAGATAGCTCAGTGTGATCTCGGCGTTCCACACATCGCCGCTGACCTCGCCGTGCGGACTTCGCAACCGGAGGTCGCTAGCGCTCAAACCCGAGTCCTCCGTGACATGGTACAGGAAATTGCCCAACTGCAATAGTGAGACATCTCGGAGCGTAAGTGACGTCGGTTTTCGGACATAGGGCGCATCCTGAAGGGGGCGGGCGGGCTGCCGGTAGATGCCCTCCAGCGTGGCGCGGCCGCTCTCCGCGCCGACGCCCGCCCGTCGCAAGGCGGTATGGATGTGCTCGCCGGGCTTCTTGACGGCCTCGGCGCCGTCCGAGTCCGCCTGCTGCTCCTGGCGCAGTGCCTTGATCCGGCCCGCCAGGTTGCGGCAGGCGGCCAGTTCCTCGGCCTCATACCGGGCCTCGCCCCGCTGGGCCAGCATCCAGCGAACGTTCCACAGGGCCGCAGCCACCAGCAGTACGGCCAGCGCGCCGAGCAGCACGGTCTGCTTCTGTCTGGCAATCATGGCCCATCTTCCTCCGTGTCGATCGGCTCGACAATCGGCTTGGCCGGGAACACGAAGCTCACGCCTCGGTCCCGCAACGCCTTGGTCTCCGGCAACTGGACGTCATATGACCCGGACCTGCCAAGAGCCAAGGCCAGGCGCTCGGCCTCCACATGTCTGCGCGCCTCCCCCGCGACGCGAACCAAGCTAGGTTCGATCTTGAGGTCGAGTATGCGGTATCGTTCGTCTCGCGGTAGTGCGCTCAAGATTCGGTGGAGCTGGACGAGCGCCGACCTCCGCCCGAGACGCAGCTCGCGGGCTTCGGCCAAAGACGCACCGCTCATCCCGACCAGCCGCCGCTGCTCGCCCAGCAGTCGGGCACGGACGCTGGGCGGGAGGTTCCGCTGATCCGGGAACAGCCCCCGGTACAGATCCTCGCGCTGCTGAACGTATTGCGCGCCTCGTGACCCATACCGGTGCCCGCGCCAGCGAGTGACCACCGAGACACACACGAGCAAAACCATCGCGGCGGTCACCAGCGCCTTCAGCGGCCGCCGGTATGTCTCGTACCGATCCGGCGGCGACAGGGCGTCGCGCCGTAGTTCAATCCACGGCGATTCTGCCCCCGCAAGGATCGCCGCCGCACGCAACGCCGCCGGGCGGGCACGGTCGGTCACCGGTGCCTCGACCAGCTCGATGCCCGGCTGTTGCCGGGCCACGCCCCGTACCTCGTCTTCCACGCCCGCCAGGATCAGACGCGGCGGGCGGTCAAAGGAAGCCGCCCACGCGCTGAGCCGCTCCCGGAGTTCGTCGAGATCGCCCGCCGGCCACCACCAGTTGCACGGCCGCGCGCTCTGCAACTCGATCAAGTCGAAATCGCGCCCTGAATGGGCCGCACCGTCGACTCCCGCCGAAACCAGAACGGCGTCGGCCTCCTCGCCCTGGTCAACGGCATAGGCCGCCGCCAGCAGCGCCGACGGACACACATGCCGCACGCGGATTCCCGCGGAATCGATCGCCTCAAGCAGGGACTGGAGTTTGCCCAGCTCACAGCACACGCCGAGGGCCTCGTCCTTGCTCGTCTGGACGTAGTCGGCCACGACGTCCTCGGCAGACACCGGCAGGTCTTCCTCGAGCCGGAACGCCATCGCCCGGCGACGCTTGCCGCGCTCCAACCGCCCGGTCGAGATCGGTGCACAGAGACAGTGGGACGAGCTGACGGCCAGAAGGACCGGCTGGCCCGCGTAACCCATCGCCTCCATCTGCCGCCTGGCGGCCTGCGCGCGGTCGTCGAGCGATGCGTCTGCGGGAACAGACAATGGCTCCGGGCGCACCTCGCTGCCCTGTGCCATGGCCACCTGCCAGGAAGGGTCGCCGACGAAAATGATGTAGGCGTTCCTCATGGCCGGGCAGCCCCATTCTCGGGCTTCGGACCGATCAGCTCATGTGACCGACCGCGGTACTCCACGGCAACCTTGCCCGGCTCAATGCGGGTGACCCGCAACACCTCCTCGCCGTCTTTGACGCTCTGCCCAACACCGACGATTTCAATCGAACCGTCGGTCATCTGAAGGATCGCTTCGGACTTGCCCTCCTCGACGGCCGTGCCGATCAACTTCACCCGCAGCGGCTTCTCCGGCTTTGGAGGCGGATCGTTGCCATCCGACGCCTCCGTCGGTTCATCGTAGAGCGGTCGGCGCAGGTCCAGGACCCACAGTCGCCGTAGCTCCGCCAGCGGCGGCAACGACGGGGTTTGGTGCTGCTCCGCGGGCGGATCCGCGGAGGCGGTTGTCGTCGGGCGCCGCACATCCTCCTGCCCTGCCTCAGAAGCCAGCTCGATCGGCGCGGTGAACCCCCACGCGGCGATTGCCACAGCGCCGCCTCCCACTAGGACAGCGGCCGCAATGATTATGCGCTTGTTCTGCTGGACCTTCACGTCATCACCATGAGAACTCGTACCATTGACGGACGCCCCAGCGGCGCTGGCCGCCGTCCCGCCGAGGTCCTTCGTCCTCCATGACGCCTACGGCAAGCGTATACCACCGCCGTTGCTCACCTCTGACGATGACCCAGAGCCCGTAGCAGGTCGATTCATCGGTCAGGAATCGGCTCACCTTCGCCTTGCGCTGGGCATTGAACTCGTCGAGGCCGGCGAGCATTGCGGCCAACTTGCGACCCGGCTCCTGCGTTCGCGCGGCGAGCAGCGCCGCGACCAGATCGCGCCCGAGCGGCTTGTCGCAGACGCTCTTGACCACATAGTCGGGAGCGCGGTGGATGTTGATTAGGCCGTCGCCCCAACATGTCACCGCATCGGCCAGGCCGTTGCCGTCGCTTCCGACTAGGCGGTCCGGTGACGCGGTGGGGAAGATCTGCCCGTACCCCCCCACAGCCGCCAAGAGCGGGCGGCCCGGCGAGTCCTGCACCGGCAGCAACGGCGTCAGTACTGTGTCGGCGCCGCCGGCGTCGCTCTCCCGAACCAATCGCCTGGCGATCGACTGCGTCTCGGCCCGGTCGGTCTGCCCTAGCAGATCGTTGATGTTGGCTTTCGCCTGCTCGTCGGTGAGGACGAGCTCGTACGGTCGGCCGGCCAGATGCACCGTCAGTCGCAACTTCGCTGTGGACGGGCCGACCCCGACGTCCTCGCGGCCCCGGCCCGGCTCGTCCGCGCCTCGCTCGAGAAGCTCGGGCACGCGGTGCAGCAGCGATGCCCGGCAGCTCTTGGCCGCCCAGCGGCGCTGCAGCCGGTCGACGGACTCCTGGCATTGCAGGGCGGTCACAGCGCTGCGCCGGGCGAGGCCGGCCAGTGCGACGCCCACCAGCAACACCAGAACCAGAGACATCAACAGGATGAACCCGGATTGCCGTGCGTGGTGTCTCATGGGTACGCCCCGCTGACCTGCGCGCGAACCATGCGGTCGTAGTCGGGCTCGTCTCCCGCGCCCGTCCAGACGCGCAGCCGCCATACAATCCGAGTGACGCCTTCCTCAGTCTCGGCGAGGTCACTCGCTCGGCCTGTCTTCGTCCCGTCGGCGTTTCTCGCCGCGGCGTCCGACCCATCGTCGCCCATCTCCGCCAGGTCCTGCTCGGCCTCGGCCGGGGCGTCGGCGTCGGACTCGGCCGAGCCATTCTTCAGGGCCCATCGGGGCGCATAGTGCGGGTAGAACAGAAGCCCGTTGACCAGGATGCACTGGTCCTTCTCGTTCTTCGCCGACGGGGCGCCGGGGCCTGTCCCGTCGCTCCCGGAGTTCTGCCGCTCACCTTCCTCGCCGGAGGGGTCGGCATCGGGCTCTTCCGCGCCGGGCTGCCCCGGCGTCGGATCCCCTCCGCCCGCGCCCGGCGAGGCAAGGCGCACACCGCCGGATTTCGCCGACACCGCCGTCTCACGTCCGTCGATCATGCTAACCAGTTCAAATCGCCTCACGCCGCTGCACACGAGATCCCGCTGCACGTGACGGTTCGTGGCTACATCCAGATACTCCTGTCGCCGGACGAGCCACGAACGCCCAGCCATGTTCTCCAAGGCATAGACAACCCGCACCGGCCGGTGCACCCGTTCGCATCGGGGCTTGTCCAGGGCACAATAGCCCGTCAGCGCGACCTCGCCCGTCCGGACCACCTCGATCATGCCGGCATGCCTTAGGTCGTCGCGCAGCAGCTCGACCAAGCCGTTGAGGGCGGACTCCATGTCGGCCGCGTCGCCGCCGAGCTCCTCCCGACCTCGCGGGGGATCGTCGCCATCGTCGGCGAGCGTCGTGTTCTGAAGATCGGTGATCACGGCCAGCACGCCGATCATCAGCACGCTCGAAAGCATGATCGCGATGCATAACTCCAGCAGCGTGAAGCCCTGTGCCTTGGTCATTTCGGCCTCCTTGTCGCCCGGTCGCCGGGCGGGGGCGGCATCGGCAACACGAGCTCCACAGTCACCAGCGGCCGGTCCGCATCCTCCCGGTACGTGCTCGACTCGGATTCGCGCAGCTCCACGCGCACGACCCGCGCCCCAAGACGCTCCACGTCGCGGTTGTCCACAATCCGCGTCTCCCACACGAGAGACGGGGCCGACGGCACCGCGCCTGACTCGTTGACGGGGATGCCCTCCGAGCCCGTCCACCACTCGTTGATCAAGCTGTCCGCCGCGCGCACAGCGGCCTGCCTGCGCTGCGCCAAGGCAAGCTGCCGCGTGTGACGCGACTTGGCCAGCACCACGCCCACGAGCACCGAACCCAGGATTGCGATCCCGGCGACGACCTCAACGAGCGTCAGGCCGCCGTGTCGCGCCCGGCCGGAGGAGGTTGTGTATGTCCTTACCATATTCCTCGATCGTGATCTGGCCGGTAAGGCCCGAGACGATCAGCCACTGCTGCGTGCCGCCGGAGGCCAGGCGGATCGCGTAGCTTGCGCTGCGTCCATCCCGCGAGTACGCGACGTCCACGGCGCCCGAAGTCACAGCCGGGGGACGGGACGCATTGCCTAACCGGGCCGTCGACCGCCCCACCAGCACCTCGGCAATTCGCTGCGACTTCGAGAGCGTGACGGTGTGCGCGGCCTCGGGTTGGGCGTTGGGGCCGTACTCGATTCTCCGGAGCGTCTGTTCCCGAAGGTCAATCCGCAGAACACACGGGCGCCCGAAGCGCTGCGCCGCCAGTCGTGCGAGCCGATCCGCATGGCCGATCTGCCCGACGGCATCGGTCCGCGCGGCCCGCCGGGCGTCCTGAGCCATCGACCAGCCGACCGCGCCGGCCAAGAGCCCCAGCAGTACGACCACGGCCATCATCTCCAGCAGTGTGAAGCCGCACCTGCGCACCGGTCACTCCTCCTGCTCGACCTCCCCCAACTCCCATGAGTAGATATCCGCATCTACGCCCTCGCCGCCGGGCCGGCCGTCCTCGCCGTAACTGAACACCTCGAACGGTTCGCCGTCCGGGCCGGGGCGGTTGTACATGTACGGCTCACCCCAAGGATCCGTCCGGTTCCGAAGCGGGAGGTTCTCCAGCCCTTCCTCGCTTGTCGGGTATCGGTGATGGTCGAGCTTGTGCTTCTCTACGGCGCCGACGATCGTAGCGATGTCAGACGCGGCCCGCTCGACCCGCGCGTCGTCGATGTAATCGACGACCTTCAGGGACACGGCGCCCGCGAGCATGCCGAGGATCACAACGACGACCATGATCTCGATAAGCGTCAGGCCCACTGCGACCCGCGGGCGAGGCCCCGCCCCACGCCGTCCCGCAAGGCCCTCTCTTGGCGTGTCATAGAACATCTCCGGCCTCCAGAATCGGGAG
The DNA here is from genome assembly GCA_964531695.1 of uncultured Planctomycetaceae bacterium. Lineage (GTDB taxonomy): Bacteria > Planctomycetota > Phycisphaerae > SM23-33 > SM23-33 > JAGXKT01. The sequence continues at coordinate 13,472 of CAZHEH010000012.1, forward strand.
AATCGTCGCGAACGCGATGCAACCGACCATGATCGCCAGCAGGATCATCATGATCGGCTCCAGCAGTGTCGTCAGACGGTTCAGCGCGATATTGACCTGTGTATCATAATTCACAGCGAGGTTCTCCAGCATCTGCTCGAGCTCACCCGAGGCCTGACCCACGGCGAATATCTGTATCACCAAGGGGGGAAAGGCGTTGGTCGTTTCCAGGGCCACCGAGATGTCCCGGCCCGAATAGACCGCCCGCTCGCACGTATCCAGCGCGCCGCGGATAACCCGATTGTGGACCGTGCGCTGGGCCAGCTTTATCGCTCGAACGAAGGGGACGTTGCTCTTCAGAAGCGTGGCCATGACCATCGAGAGCCGCGCGATCGCCTGCTTGCGGATCAACTCGCCCAGCAGCGGGATCCGGAGCTGCAGGCGGTGCCAGGCCATCCGGCCGCGGTCGGTCCTCAGGGCCGCCGCGCCCCCGACTGCCAGCAGGCCCACACCCAGCAGTAGCGCCCACCACCAGCCGACGAGGAAGTCGCTGACGTTGCGCACGATGACCGTCGCCAGGGGCAGGTCCTTATTGCTTCGCTGCAGGACGTCCAGCAGATTCGGCACTACATAGGTCATCAGGAAGATGCTCACGCCCAGGCCCACCAGCAGCAGGATACACGGGTAGGTCAACGCCGTGGCAACGCGGTTCTTGAGCCCGGCCGAGCGTTGTCTGAACTCCACCAACCGGTCCAGCGCCCGCTCCAGAGTGCCCGTGTTCTCGCCGACTTCCACGATGTTCCGGCACAAATCGTCGAACAGGGCCGGCTGGAGGGCCATGGCCTCAGCCAAGCTTCCGCCGGCCGCCACATGGTCCCGCAACAGCAGGATCGACCTCTGGAACGCGCCCGTGTGCTGGCGCGCAATCGTGTCGAGAGCGTCCAGCAACGGGATGCCCGCGTTCAGAAGCGTCGAGACCTCCTGCAGAAAGCCCGTGACCTTCCCCGCCTGTCGCCGCGTGAAATAGTCATGCCAGCGTCCCGGGCGCGATTCGGGCCTCTGCTCGGCGAGATCCGTCACGGACAGCCCACGAGCCCGGAGCCGGTCACGCGCCTGCCGTGGCGAGTCGGCGGAGATCGTCCCCTCCAGCGCCGCCGCGTCGGCAGCCCCATCGCTAAGCGCCTTGTATGCGTACACGGCCATCAGAACTTCACCCGCATGGACACCCGGGCCACCTCCTCGAGCGTGGTGCGGCCGTCCGCAGCTTTGCACAGTCCGTCGTCTCGCAAGCTCTGCATGCCAGCCCGGACAGCCGCCTCATCGATCTGGGCGGCCGTCGCACGGGCTTGCACCAGCTTGCGGATTTCGTCGTCCACGGTCAGCAACTCGAAGCACCCCGCCCGGCCGGAGTAGCCCGTGTTGCGGCACGACTCGCAGCCGGCGCCCTGGCAGAAGCTCGCGTCCGCATCGAGCGTGCCGCCTTGCCCGAGCGCCTCGAGCTCCGCGGGCTCGGGCACGTGCTGCGTTACGCACTTGCCGCAAACCCGGCGCACCAGACGTTGGGCCAGTACCCCGATCAGAGAACTGCCGACCAGGTAGGGCTCGATGCCCAAATCCAGCAGGCGGGTCACCGCGCTGGCCGCGTCATTGGTGTGCAGCGTGCTGAACACCAGGTGGCCTGTGAGGGCTGACTGAATCGCCATCACGGCCGTCTCGCGGTCCCGGATTTCGCCGACCATCACCACATCCGGATCTTGGCGGAGCACGCTCCGCAGGCCGCTGGCGAAGGTCATGCCCTTCTTCTCAGAAATCTGTATCTGGCTGATCCCATCGAGCTGATACTCGATCGGGTCCTCGAGCGTGATGACGTTGCGCTCCGTGGCATTGATCTGCCCCAGGGCCGCGTAGAGCGTTGTGGTCTTGCCGGAGCCCGTCGGCCCCGTGACGAGGATGAGGCCGTGTTCCGCACTGATGCAGTTGACGAAACGCCTCAGCGTCCCCGAGTCCATGCCCAGCTCGTCGAGCGTGTAGAGCCGCGCGCTCTTGTCCAGCAGGCGGATCACCACGCGCTCCCCGTGGCTCGCCGGCACGGTGGACACGCGCAGGTCGACCGGCCGGTCCCCGACCCTGACGGTCGCCCGACCATCCTGGGGCAGCCGCTTCTCGGCGATGTTCATGTTGCTCATGACCTTCACCCGGCTGACCAACTCCTCTCGCATGTCCCACGGCAGGTCGAACACATCGAACAGCACGCCGTCGATCCGCATCCGAACCACGACGCGGTCCTCGTACGGCTGAATGTGGATGTCGGATGCCTGCTGCTGCACGGCGTCGAACAGGATCAGGTTGACCAGCTTGATCACCGGCGGTCGATCGGACACATTGAGCAGATCCTCCGCCTCTTCCCGGATGCTCACTGTCGCGTCCGCATCGCGGTCGAGTTCCGCCACAAAGTCCTCCGCGGCACCGGTTTGCTGCCCGTAGGCACGGTTGATCGCCGCGCCGAGTTGCTTCGGGTCAGCCGGGTACACCTCGATCGGTCCGCACAGCCAGCGGCGCAGGATGTCCCGGGTTCGATGGTCCTCCGGATCGGCCATGGCGATGCGCATCGCGCCGTTGTCCGTCGCAAGACCCAGTACCTGCTTGGCCCGTGCGAAGCTGATCGGCACGCGCTTGATGAAGGCGACCGAGGGCGGCTCCCCGCGTACGTCCGCCTCGGGGCGGGCCCGTGCCTCAGACGCGACCGCGGACGCCATCCGCCCGGCCGGCGCCGCCGAGCACGCCGCGGCCGGTTCCATGCCGACCGGCTTCCGCTCGGCCTCCAGGTTAGACACCACAGAACCCATGCTCATGGAACACCTCGCTACTCAACGAATCTCCACGGGTTCGCTGATCGGAAAGTCCCCCTCGATCCCCGCCTGCGCCGCGGGCTCCTCCGACAGGGCCTTGAGCCGCTCGAACTTGTCGTCCCGCAGTATGATCGCCCGGAGGAACACGTACATTGTTTTCCTGCGGGCTTGGTTGTCGATGTGGGAGAACAGGTACTTCAGGCCCGGCACCTGACCCAGCAGCGGAACCCGGTCCGTCGTGTCGTTCAAGTCCTCGCGGGTCAGCCCGCCGACGATGATCGTGTGCCCGTCCGGGATGGTTGTCGCCTCGCTCATCAGGCGATTGGTCTGCCGCGATGGAGGCAGTCGGTCCGACCCGTCCTCCCCGAAACTGCTCAACACGATCTCGAATTCCAGCTTGAGGTGTTCGCCCTTGCTGATCGTCGGCTTGACTGTGATCTTCGTCCCCGCGGCCGAGTAGCCCCCGAAACTGGTGGTGGCCACGGTGCTACCGGCATTGACGCTTTCGAACGGCTCCTCGTTCTCGCTGGCCAGCTCGCCCTTGGCGTTGTCGTCGACCAGCAAGCTCGGGCGGGAGACGACCTTTACGCGGGAGTCCGTTTCCAGGGCGTGGATGACGGCGTCGGCCACGTCCGAATCGAGCAGGGCCCCGGTGTAGCCGACGCCCGGCAGGAGAGTCAGCATGCCGGTATCCTCGTCCGTGGCCGTCAGGCCGAACTGAGTGAAATTCAGAAGCTGCGAGCCGTCGATCTCCTCCGCGCTTCGGATCTCCACGCCCAGCTCGAAACCGTCGGTCGTGTCAACCGTCACCACGGTCGCCTCGATCAGGACCTGCGGGCGGCGCACGTCCAACTGCTCGATAAGCTTGCGATAGATTGCATGCGCGCTCGGCTTCGCCACGACGATGATGCTGTTGGTCGCCTCGTCGGGGATAACGCGCGCCCCGCCCAGGGCCACGCCGTCCTGGGCGGGCGCGGGGCCGCCGGCCTGCGTGCTCGCGTTGACCGCCTCCTCGGTCGGCCCGCGAATCACGGATTCGGGACTATCGTCTTCGGAGGCGCCCGGCAACTCTCGGAGGTATACGTCTCCCAACTCCGTGTCTCCCTCGATATTGCGGAGCGTGACCATGACGTCGGCTGCCTTGGCGTTCTCCAGCTTGTAAAAGCGAATCGGATTTCTCGATTCGGGGATGGGCTGGTCCAATCTTTCGCGGAGCGATTCGATCTGCTCGTGGATCTCCGGCGTCGTTGTGGCAATCAGGAGGTTTGCCTCGTAATCCACGACGGACTCGTAAAGCCGGTCCGAAGCGTCCTTGCCGAGGAGGTTCTCCGCCAAGCGATCCAGGTGCTCGGCCGAGGCCGTCTCCAGGGTGTAAACCCGCCGCGTAAGCCCGAGCGACACGTCCAGTGAGCGCAGAAGCGTGAGGGCCTCCTCCACCTCGTCGGCTTCACCAACGATGGCAACCTGGTTCACCCTGTCCTGGGCCACCACCGTCGGGATGGGCTGTGCCGCAGCCGCGCCGCCCGCGCCAACCTTGGACCGGGCCGACAATAGCTTCCGCAGCGTCTCCGCGACATCGCGGGCCGTCGTGTTCTCGAGCGTGACGAACCGCACCTCCGCCTCGCGCCTCGGGCGGTCGATCACTGAAATAAGCCCCTCGACGCGCTTCATGTTGCTCGCGTAATCGGTGACAATCACCAGCCCGTGCTCCGGCAGTTCCGTCACGTCGGCCGTCGCAGAGGACAGGAACGGCTTGACGATAGGCGCGACCTGGCGGCCACCGGCATGCTCCAACTCAAACACGCGGGTCATCGCCAGCATCGGGCGTTCCTCTCCGGGAGCGGGGTCGTCCGCCCCGGGGCCCAAGGAGACCTTGGTCAGCGGCTGGGTCCGCTCGATACGCACCACGCCCTCAATCTCCGTGTCGTTCAGGGTTAGGCCCTTCATTCGCAACGCGCTGCCCAGTAGGGTCACCAGCGAATCCGCGGGGATCTGCGCCGGCGTCTTGATGGTGACCCGCTTGCCGGCCACCTGCTCGTCGTACAGGAAGTTGATTCCCTTCCGTTTCCCCACGTAGTCGATAAGCGCCTTGAGCTCCACGTTCTCGGGCAGGGAGAGGGTAATCATGCTTCGAGGACCCGTCGGCTCATCGGCGCCTCGCGTGAAGCTTGCCGAGACAGCTAGAAACAAGATGAACACCAAGGCGGCAGCCCGGTACCTCTTTGAATTCATCATATCAACCTCCTGATCGCCGGTCGCCCGGGAAGGCCCTCCGCCGAGCCGGCACGCCGGCTGCCGGCCGCCGGGAGGCGGCCCAATCCACTTCGACTCGCATGTCGTCTACCCGTGATCGGGGCGTCCGGTGCGAAAACGCCCCGGCGTTCAGCGCGAATCCGCAAGGCGCTCCACCTGCTCGATGTACTCCTTAAGATCCTCGCGCGGCTTCAACTCGTGAGAGCGGCGCAGCAACGGCAACGCCTTCTTGTACTCGCTTTCCTTGACAAGAAGTTGGCCGTGACGCAGCTTTGCCTCGGCCTCGTGACCCTCGACTCTGGCGGCCCGTTCGTAGTGGATCATGGCTCGTTCGGATTCGTTCTGCCGTTCGTAGTATTGGCCCAGCAGGATCTGGGCCTCCGCATCCAGCGGGTAGCGATCGACGGTCTCCTTGAGGATCTTGACCGCCTCCTCGTCGTCGCCCTGCGCTACCGCGATGCGAGCGCGCAGCTTCAGCAGGGTCCTCCGGTTCGCATCCGTCAGGTAGTCTCCGAAGGCCTCCTCGATCTTGCGGACCAGCCGCTGGGCTTCCTCGTGAGCCCCGCGTCCGGCCAGCACCCTGACCGCGCGCATCATCCGGTCCACACCGGGTACCTTCTCCGTATCCGCGGCAAGCTTCTCCCGGCGCATGTCGATGGCTCGGACGTAGCTGTCCACGGCCGATCCGAACAGGCCCTCGTTGACGTAGATGTCCCCGAGCGTGGTCAAACTTTCGGGGGTGGAGGCACCGAGGCGGTCCACGAATTCGTAGTTCTCAGCGGCCTTGAGCGGCTTACCGGCGCCGATGTACGCGTTGGCCTGCAGCATCCACAAATTGGGCCGCTCCGGATGCTCCGCGATCAGGCGTTCGCACAGGGCCACCGCCTCGGCGAATCGCTCCTGCCGGAAGAAGCAGCGCGCCAAGCCCATTTGCCAATCCAGCGTCTCCGGGGCCAGAAGGATGGCCTTTCGATAGGCCGACTCGGCCGACACGCTGTTGTTCATGGCCGAATGCGTGAAGCCCAGCAACCCGTACATCGTCGCGTCATCCCCGCCGAGCTCGATCACACGGACCAGGGCTCGCTCCGCCTTGGCGAAGTCCTCCTGCCGGACGTGGCATATGCTGAGGTTCCGCCAGGCCCGGAGGAACTTCGGGTGCTTGCTGACCGCGGTCGCGTAGGCCTCTGCTGCCTTGTCGAACTCGTCGCGGCTGAAGTAAATATTCCCGCGCGTGAAGTCATAGACGGCATTGGAACTCTTGCCACGGTGCTGCTCCAGAATGTCGAGCGCTTCGGCCATCTTCTCGTCGGAGATCAATGAGAGGATCTTCTCCATCCGCTCTCGGTCCTCCATGCTCATCCGCGGCTCGACCTCGGTCTCCGACATGTAGCTCTCGGCGAACCGCTTGCGGAACGCCGGGTCGCGCCATACCTCCAGTTCCACGTCGGTCGTGTATTTCCGGTCATCATCGGAGGGGCGCGTCGTCAACGCCGGGGATTCGGGTCCGTCGCCGCCCGTCTGGGCGGCCGAGTCCGAACTCGTGAACAGGTCGTGCAGCGATCCGCAGCCGCCCAGGGCGGTGGCCAGAAGCGCGACCGCCGCCACGCCGAGGCACACGGCCGGCCGGCTACACCTCGCACGGCCGTCAGGTCCGGCGGTACTGAAGAGTGAAGTCCGCAATTTCAGTCCTCTTTTCACTATCGCATGTCCGGGAATTTGATGGGTACACGCATGCGGAACCGGACCGGCTTCCCGGCCCGCTTGCCCGGCTCGAAGCGCCAGCGCTTCACGGCCGCGACGGCGGGCTTCACCAGAGCCGGGCTCGTCGCATCCTGGGCGATTGGTTTTCTCGTCGCCCCGGTCTCGTCCACAATGAAGATAACGTACACGGTTCCTGGGGTCTTGGCTCTCGCGCTCGCGGACAAGCGCGGGCTTGGCTGATACACGACGCGCGGCTTCTGGTCGAGGTCCGCGACATGAAAGAGGCCCTGTACCTGCTCGCGATTGCCCGCAAGGTGCTCGCTGAGGTCTCCCATGTCCAGCATCCCCCCTCCTCCACTGCCGAAGTTCGGGTTCAGCAACGTCTGAAGCTGCTCGTAGGAGAGCGGATCCGACTGCTCGGCCAATTCCGGCTTCGGGTCCTCCGGCTCCGGCTCCTCTTCGGGCTGCTGCTCGGGAGGAGGCGGAGGCGTCGGCAAGCTGGCGGTGTCGACCGAACGAACCTCGTATTCCTTGACCGGCGGCTTCGCAATTGCCTGCATCAACGGAAGCACCAGAAAGCAGGCAAGCGTAAGCGCGGCCGCCCCCGCCAGCACGACCAGACGGCCGAACACCCAGGAAACCATCGCCCACAGGACGGACGACCCGTTGCTCTGCTGACTTGCCTCGGACATCCTGCCTACCCTTCCGTCGTCCTGGTGGCGATGCTCACCTTCGCCCCGGCTCGCTTGGCCTGATCGATCACACGAACCACCACGCCGGTTTCCGACTTCTGGTCCGCTTGGATGATCACAGGCACATCCTCCTCCTGCAGCATGCGCTTGACGAGCGGCTCGACGCGGTTGATGTTGATCCGCTCCCCGCCGTAGACGACCTCTCCGTTGGCCGTCACGGCGATCAGGATGCTCGTCTTCTCGAGCTCGGCGCCGGACGCGGCCTGAGGGCGGTCCACCTCAACGCCGGTTTCCTCCACGAACACAGTCGTGACGATGAAGAAGATCAGAAGGATGAACACGCAGTCCATCAGCGGAGAGATATCGATCCCCGTATCCGCCGTCTCTTCGCTTGCCGTTCGTCGGAATCGTCCCATGGTGTGCCTCGCTCTCTACTACCCGGCCGAATGTGGTAGGCCGCCCGCCGCAACCGATTCAGTCGCCGGCCGCCCCCCGAAAACCCGCCCATTCGTCGCCGGATCGTTCGCACTGTGATGTCTTCGATAGGCGGCCTGGGTACATGCCGCCTCAACCGTGGCCAGGAACGCCTCGTAGCGATCGTGCATCCGCGAGAGCAGATGCTGCATGAACAGGCCGGCCAGCGCTACCACCAGCCCGGTTTCCGTGGTCACCAGGGCGGTCGAAATCCCGTCGGCGATCTCGCCCATCGTCTTGTCGCCGCTCTGCCCCGCCGACAGAGCCGAGAACGTCGCAAGCATGCCGACGACGGTCCCCAACAGTCCCAGCAGCGGCGCCACGCCCACGCAGATCTTCATAACCCACAAGTCCCGCTTGAACGGCGCCACTTCCGCCGACCGCACCTCCCGAAACGCCGCCTCAACCTTCGACGGCACATCGCCGTCAGCAACGGCGTCGAGCAGGGCGCCGATCGGGCCCTCTCGCTCGGCCGGTTCTTCAATCCAACGCCAAAGCTTCTTCTGCGACAGGGAACGGAAGCCCTTGCGCCAAAGGCCCGACAGAACGTGCATGCCCAGCACAAACATCACCAGCCCGGTGGCCGCGATGGCCACCATCGCCCATCCGCCCGCCTCCCAGATGGTCGACGCCTCGTCCCACAGCGCGCGCAGCCGGGTGACGACGACCTGGATGTCGACCATGGCGATCATCACACGTCCTCTTCTTCCGGCCGGGATGGCATCGTCCCGATCATGATCTAGTACTCGGCTCCGCCGCTCCGGCGCCCACCTCATTCATCTCCGGTTCGCAGCCATCCTCGGTCTCCACGTTCGGCTTCTCATGCAGCGGCTCCTCCAGTACGTCGCCGGGCCCCTCCGAAGAGGCCGGGCGGGTCTGCTCCGCCTCCCGGCCCTCCTCCTCAAAGGGCGTCTTGCGCACTTGGTTGGCAAAACCAACACCCGCCTTCTCCATCTCGTCCACCAGCCCGCGGGCCTTGCGCGACAGCAACGCGTGCATCAGCAGCGAGGTAATCGCCACGATCAGCCCGAACTCCGTGGTGATCAGCGCCACGCTGATGCCGCCCGAGAGCATTTGCGCGTCGCCGGAGCCGAATTCCGTGATCCGTCTGAACGTCGTGATAATGCCCGCCACGGTGCCCAGCAGGCCCAGCAGCGGGGCGGCCGCAGCGCTGATGCGTATGAGCGGAAGCAGCCCCTGCAGCTTCAGCCGGACCGAGAGCATCTTCTCGTACATCACCTCCTCGATCAGGTCCACCGGCTCACGAATGTGCTCGACGCCGATGGCCAGCATCTCGCCCACCGGCCCTCGGATCGCGGCCAGCTTCTGGCGCACGGCCCGCTCGTCCCGCTTGGCGATGGCGCCCAGCAAGGCGCCGATCTGCCGTTGCCGGGGCTTGCGGACGAAGGCCATGGTCGCCCACTTGTACAGTGCGATCAGCACGGCCATCCCGCCGAGACCGAGGATGGGGATCATCAGCGGTCCGCCCTTCCGGATATGCTCCCACAGCGTGGTCTCCGTCTGCTCCTGCTTGTGGGCCTTGCCCAGCGTCGGGTCGAACGGGAAACTGCCGCGGCCCGTGCGAACCACCTCGGCGGCCGCCTGCATGTTCTCCGGGTCGGAGAAGGGCACCACCCACGGCTTGGTGGAATTGCGGCGCTCTTGGACCGTTCCCACGCTCTCGCCGTCAATGGAGCGGAACAGCGCGGTCGGCCCGAACATGACGAACATGCCGTCTTGGACCACGTCGCCTTCCACCACCGCGGTCCCCGCAAAGCGTGCGCCCGATAGCGCGTCCTCCAGCCGGTCCAGCGAAGCGGCGACGACGTCTGTCTGGGCCTCGTAGACCTCCTGCCGGGACAGCTTGTCGTTGTCCGGCGATTGGTATGCCGCCTCGAAAACGTCCTCGTACCGCTGCTTCTCGGCCACGTGGAGCTTCCCGTCGAGCTCGCGGATGTAGCCGCTGAGCAGATTCGACAGGTAGCCCGCCTCCTTTTCGCGGGCCTTGATCTCCCTCTGAAGATTGGACAGGTCAAGGTCCCGCTTATCCACTTGGCGCGAGATCCGCTGGTACTCATCCCGGACCTCGGCACGCTTCCGCTCCAAATCGCGCAGCTGCTTGCTCAGCGGAATCCGCTCCTCTTCGATCCGCTCGCGCAGGCGGGCCAACTCGTCCAGCTTCTCCCGCAGCTCCTCCTGCACGCTCATCGCGGCGCGACCGAATGAGTTCTCTTCGGTGTCGGCGCCTTCCTGTCCGGCCGCCGACCCGACCGCACCCGCCAGAACCGCAAAAACGAGTATCCGTAGCTTGCTCATGGTCTTTGACTCACTGCTCACTTGATTTCCACGGGCAACTGCACGAACGCCGCCGACTCTTCGTTGTCCAGAATCGCAATGGCCCGGGCGATGATCGAAGCCGCTTCGTCCGCCGGTTCCCAACCCCATCCGTCCTTGGTGGAGTGGCCGACGCCGGCCACGGTGTTCTCGGCGCCGATGTAGTAACCGTGGCTGACGCCGAGGTACAGCGACGTCACATGCACCTGGCGGCCGTCGGGCAACTCAAGCACTTCCGCTTCCGTTGTGATCTTGTTGTGCCACTCGTTGACCTTCGTGAGGATTCCGATCACCTTTTCGAAACGACGGCTGAGGGACAGCTCGGCATTCTCGGGGTCGTCCGGGATCCCCTGGCTCAGTCGGGCAATCCCCTCGAACTCGCGTAGCGGCGCGGGCAGCCGCGGCAGAAGCGCCTTGGTGCGCGCCTCGAATCCGCCGACCGCCTCACCGAGCTGAGTCGACAGTGCCTTCAGACGGTCGTTCGTCTCAACGAGCTCCGATCGCTTCTCATTGGCCTGCCTGATGCTATCCTGGGCCTGTTCGATCTCAGCTTGGATGGAATCTATCTCCTGCTGAATGAGCTCGATCCGCTCCCGGAGCATCTCCTGCTTCCGGCGGGATTCCTGCCGCTCCTCCGAGATCAGCTTTCGGACCTTGACCAACTCCTCGAGGGCCGTCCGATTCGCCTGCAGGTCCTCACCCGCCTCGCCGGTGACGCCGGCGGGGCGTGTTGTCGGGCCCGCATCCGCCGTCTCCTCGTCACCAGCCGGCCGGGTTGTGGCCTCGGTCTCCGCGCCCGCATCGCCCTCCGCCGCCGGAGACGTCTCCGGGGTGTCCTCCGTCACGGGCTCCGTCTGCTCGGCCGAGACGCTCGTCTCCGAATCGGGCGCCGAGTCCGGGGCCTCGCCCGGAGCGACCGGCGGGTACGCCGACCAGATCAGTCCTGCGATCAGCGCCAGCGCCGGCGACATCGTCAACCAGCGATGGGGCCGTCCAAGCCGCCTGCGTTCGGCGGCGCCACATCGTGCTTCCGGCTTTAGTCTTCTCATGATCCCGATCCCGTTGGGCCGTCTCTTATCAACCGGCCCCGGCTAGAAGCTAACACTCAGACTGATGGAGAATTCCATGCCCTTGCGGTACGAACTTTTGACTCTCTCGTCCTCCACGAACTGCGAACGGTACACTCTCTGGATGGCCGGGTTGGTCAGGTTCTTGCCCTGGAACTTGAGTGTCCAGCGATCGCCCAGATCCTGCGACAAGCTGAAGTTCAAGGTTCCATACTCCGTCTCGTAGATGTCCGGAACGACGCTGCCCTTTCGCTGGCCGGCCCCCACCACCAGCGTGTCGCCGCGTACGGTGTAGAACAACCCGAGTCTCGTGCCCGTCTGCTTGAGATCATACGTCATATACATGTTGTAGAGATGATCGGGAGCATTGAGCATCCGGCGAGTCCGGAAGGGAAAGCCGATGTCCGAAACTTTGTCGAACTCCTCGTCCGGCAACGTGACCTCGGACTCTATGAACGTCGCGTTCCCGCCCAACGTAATCCCCTCGAGCTTCTCCCAGTACTGACCCAGGTCCTGGCGCACCTCAAACTCGTAGCCGGTCATCTGTCCTTCCGGGAAGTTCAAGGGCGTCGTGAACGCGAATCCGCTCACACTCTTCTGGACGTACTCGATCGGGGCCTTGATGTCCTTCCGGAACCAGGACATCGACACCAGGCCGCCCGCGTACGGCCGGTAGTCCACGCGGAGGTCGTAGTTCCTCAGCTCACTCATCCGCAGGTCCGGATTCCCGATGAAGACGTCGGCGCCCAAGAACTCCTGCTGCTGAATGGGGGAAAGCTCCTTGAAGGTCTGGCGCGCCACCGTCTCCGCATAGGACCCCCGCAGCGTGATTTCGTCGAAAGGCTTGAACTGGAACGCCAAGGCCGGCAGCACATCGTCCCGCTCAAACTCGGTGTCCGTGAAGGACGGGTCGGGGTTCGTGATGGTCAGCTCTTCGAGGTTGACAAATTGCACGCCCGGCTCGGGATGGTTCACGATGCTGAGCTTGGTCGTCTCGTACCTAACCCCGCCGATGACATTGAACCAGGAGCACAGCGGGAGGTCGACCATGTAGTACCAAGCCGATATCTCCTGGTTACCGTCGTAATCCGTGTCCACGCCGTCGATGTCGTCATCGCCGCTGGGTGCCTCGAGCACCGGGTGATCTTCCGAGGGCCACACAGCGCTCCAGTAGGCCTCCCACGGCCCGGCGTACTCCGTGGCCGCCTCGCCGAAGTTTCCGAAGCTCTCCTCTTTGTAGGTCCGCGTCACCTCGTCACGGAAAATGCCGAGTTTGACGTACCCCTCCGTTCCGGTCCATTGCGTGAACGGGAACTTCATATTGGCAAAATACTGGTCGCTTTCCTCATCGATATTCTTCCACGTCCGCTGGAAGTTCCCGACCGTGAAGTTGGCTGACGGATCCGCGTTCCGATGCGTTTCAGGAATGAGCACGATATCGTTGAACACCCGGGCCGGGTGCCACTTGGTGGAGAACAGGCGCTTGTCCGGCTCTTCCCATCCGGATTGGCTCATCGCCAAGGTCCAGTCTATTTCCGGCGGCAGCAGCATGAATCCGCCCTCCGCGCCGAACTTCAGGAAGGGGAACTTGTGCCTGCCGGCGAGCTGGAGCGTCTCGGTGGTCCGCTCGATGTACCGGAGCGTCTGGTTCCGGCGGTAGGGCGCGTCGTCCACCAGACTGCCGATGTTGCCGTGTCCGGGCGACTCCGGGTCATCCGGATCGTGCCCCGGGTAGAAGAACTCCTTGCCGCGCGTGTCCTCCGCCAGGATCGAGATGTCCTCCGCCGCTTGGGTCCGCAGGTACGCCAGCGTCAGTGAGTGGTCCTCCGTCTCGATACCCACGACGCCCAAGCCGCCCCATTGGACCGACTCGGTGCCCTTCACGACATCGAACAGCGCGGTCTTGCGCTCGCCGACCTGGCCTTGGCCCTTGAGCTGAGGGCTCATCGGCTCATCCGGGCTCTTGACCCACCAGTCGTCCTCGATTCCGTCCTCGTAGCCCGAAGAATCCCGTTCGTAGAAGATCGTCGCCAGACCCCCCACGTCCAGGCCGTCGAGCAGCGCGAACTTCCCGCCCGCCGTCATCGACCAATTGTAGGGGATCGGCGTATCGCCGTAAGAGACGCCCACCGCGTCGAGTGCGGCCGGGTCCGTCGGCAAGACCTTTTCCGGAACGCCCAGGCAATTCAACTTGCGCCCCCGATCGGTCAGGAAGCTCTCGCCACAGCCGGCCTCCGTGTTGTAACTTGTTCCGACGCCGAACTTCAGGACGGTCTCATCCGGTACGCCCTTCAGCACCACGTTCACCGCTCCGCCGGAGGCGTCCCCCTGTTGATCCGGCGTGAACGTCTTGCTCACCCGGACGCTTTCGATCGCATCCGAAGGAAACTGGTCCAATTGCACCGCGCGCTTGTCCTCGTCCGCGGTGGGCAGGCGGACCGAGTTCATCTGCGCGTTGACGTACCGGTCCGGCAGGCCCCGAACCACCGCGTACTTACCTTCTTCGACAGTTGCACCGGCCACGAGGTTCAGTGCCGCGGCCGCATCGCCGGCGCCGGCATCCTCCATGAGTTCCCTGCTGATGGAATCCATGAATTCCGGGCTCACGCGGCGCAGCTCCAGCATGCCCTGCTCCGTGCCGCCTCCGATCTGGAGATCCTGAACCACGAACACCTCCATCTCGGTGAACTCATTGGAGAGATACGCATCCACCGTAACCTGTTTTCCGCCAGGAACCACGACGTCGCCCTTCACCTGCCGTCGGTAGCCCTTCTTGAAAAAGACCAGCGTGTAGGTGCCCGGAGGCACTTCATTGAAGACATAGTTGCCTTGGCCGGTCGCTTCCGTCTCCCGTTCCAACTCCACAATCCGCACGGAGGCCAGCGCCAGCGGCACGTCAAAGTCCTCGTCATACACCGTACCGCGAACCTGCCCCACCTGCTGGGCGGAAGCCGTCGCAGCGAAGGCCAATGCCGTCGCGATCACAACGTGCCACGGCCACCCGCGACTCACCACGGGTCCCCCAGCCCGGCGCGGATCTCGCGGACACGGCCCCAGAGCTTGTCATCCGGCTCGACCCCGTGCAGGGCCATGGACCCGAGCGTGGCCGACAGATCCACCGCGCGCTGCATCGCGTTGGGGTTTACGGCGCCCTGCTCCACAACCTGTCGATACACCTCGAGGGCCGTCTCAGTGTCGCCCATCACCCGGTACGTTACGGCCACGGGACGAAGCGACTCCGCCCGGTCGAAGCTCTGGATCTCGTCCAGCTTCGCCTCAAAAAGCTCCCGTGCCGCGGCCGTATTCGCGCGCGCCTCCGCCTCATCGCCCGCCCGGAAGCGAAGCTCGGCCTCCTCGGCCAGCAGTGGGATGTGGTGCCGCGGCGGCCAGCGGGCGCCGTCGATCAGCGCCTTGGTCTCGTCCGCCAGCTCCAGCGCCTTGTCCGAGTCCCCGTGCTCAATCGCCGCCTCGGTCAGCGGGCGGAGCACGCGGATCTTGACCAGCGGCGGCATCTTCTCCCATGCCTGCCGGAGCTTGCGCTCCAGGAGTTCTCGCCGCTCGGCGTTTTCGTAAAACCGCCCGTACAGGCGGGCATAAGCGTGGAGCGCGTTGTTGATGAGGTCGAAATTGCCGGACTCGACCATCTTGTCGAGCGACCGGACCACGTCTTGGAAGGCCTCATCGCTTTCCAGGGACCGCCCGACCCCGGCCGTCTTGCCCGTTTCCGACTCGACCACGGTTCCCTGCAGCTCGGCCGCCTTCTCGTGCTCCCCCAGCAGCGCGTAGGTCTGCGCCATGCGGACTCGGATGCGATCCCGGCGCCAGGCCTGCCGGGCAAACCGGGAGATCTCCGCCGCCCGATCCAGGTACTCGGGAACGTTCTTGTTCTCGTTTCGCTTGGCCAAGTAGTAGGCCAAGTCCGCATAGCCCATCCCGCGGCGCCAGTTTCCGATCTGCTTGATGCATCGCAGCGCGCGGTCGGGCCGGTCCAGCTCAAGGCAGACCGCCACCAGGCCTTCCTGTGCACGGGACTTGGGCTTGATGTGCGGGTTATTCGGCATGGCGCTGGCCGTATCGAGCGCCAGCTCCAGTAGCCGGTCGCGGAAATACGCTTTGTCGCCGTCGTCCCCGGCCTGCTGGGCAACCGCTGACGGCGCCCCGCCCTCGGCGGCCGCGCCTGCGCCGGCCTCCGGCTCGCCTTGCTCACAGCCGCCCACCAGCGCCAGCAGCGCCAGTAGAGCCGGCCATGCTATCCTTATCCCTGCTTTGCCCATCGGGGCTCTCCGCTTTTCAGATACAAGGAAGAAGGCCTGACGGCAGGGGTCGAATCCCTGCCGCCAGACCCTCCCTTCGGTCACTCAGTACGCGGCGTAGTCGATCCGTCGCGAGCGAATCCGACTACTGCGCGATAGCGCGGTACAACTGGCCCGGCTCGAACCCCTCGAGGTCGGTGATCGTCATGAGCGACCCGTCACCCTCGATGGTGCCGATAGGAGACCAGAGGACGCCGTCTTCCGACTGCTCGACGGTGTACAGGACGCCCGCATCGGTCTGGAAACCGGTCGAGATCGTCACGGATACATCCGCCGCCGGATCGTCCGGGTTGGCGCCCGTGTTCTCCAGGAAGCCGTACTCGGCCGCCGCCGTCCAACCCTCGAGCCAGTTGACGTCGGGGCTGAAGGCACCGCGGAACGGAGCCGGCGTGAAGAAGCCGTCGGCCGGGGCCGTGCCGACGCTGCTGGCAGCGTCATTGGCCGCACGGGGATCCAGGCCGGTGACCCGCTGCATGATCTTGCCGCCCTTGACGACAAATGCCGCACGCGTGATCGACACGATCGGCATGTTCGCCGGCTCCTTGACGTTGTTGTTGGCCGCATCAAAGATGCCCAGGTCGGCTTGGTCGGCCTCGGTGTAGTCGGTGTTGTTGTAGAACACCGAATCGCGGATCTCGCAGAGGTTGCCGTCCACCTGCGACTGGTACAGTTCCATCATCGCGGCGTCCGTCGCGGCGGCGTTGACCTGCCCGGCGGCATCGGCGTCGTGGCTGAAGTCGTACGACGTGTTCCAGTGCTCGACCCAGGTCAGGGTGCCGTCGGTCGACGTGGTCCGGCTTCCGCTCTTGTCGCCGCTGTAGCCGCCGGCGCCATCGCCGTCGTCATCGTCAAAGCGGACAACCTCCTCGCCACAATCCATGAACACACAGTTGCGGTACTGCATGCGGCAGTTGTCGCGCCACGTGGTCGCTCCGTCGCCGTCAGTCGGCTGGCCGATTGCCGTGGCGTTGTAGATCACACCCGTCGTGACGGGCTGGGCATCCTGGCGCTCGGCGCCGTCGTGCTCGAACATGTTGTCGCCGACGCCCGATCCCTGGCTATCGTCGAGGGCGTAGCCCTGGACGATGCAGATGAACTGGGCCTTGCCGCGCCATCCCTCGTCGATGTCGAAGCTGTCGTCGCCGATGTTCCAGATGTTGCAGTACTTCAGGTTGACGGTGCCGCCCCAGATCTCGATGCCATCGTCGACGTTGTTCATGATGTCGACGTGGTGGATATCGGTCTCGCGGCCGATGGCGCCCAGCGACAGGCCGTTGAGCTCATTGCCCAGGCCGATGACCTTACCCGTGTAGCGGATCGAGAGGTAGGTGATCGAACCGCTGTCGTCGTAGTCGTCATTGCCGCCGTAGCGGACGTCGTCTTCCTGGCCCGGGGTCGCCGTCAAGCCCTCCATCTGCTTCTGGGCGGTGCCGTCGGGAACCATCGGGTTCTGCGGATCGCCGTCCGTGGCCGGACCGACGGGGTTGCCCTCGAAGTGGGACGCGGAGATGATGCCGCGGCCCATGATGGTCAGGTTGCCCCACTCGTTGGCGGCCTCGCGCCAATTCTCGCGGTCGTCGTTGGTGGAGGTCATCACGACCGGCTCGGCCTTGGTGCCCTGGATGTGGATATCCGAGCCCCGAGAAACGGCCAGACTTCCCTGATCCGCCGGGAGACTGGCGACTACGACGCCCGCCTCGATCGTCAGCGTCGCACCGTTCTTGACGAAGATCTGCGTCTTGAGGCGATACGGCGAACCCGCCTTGGTCCACGTTTCGGAGGTGGTGATATCACTGTTCACGTCCGTTGCCGCCTGCGCGACGCCGCCGAAGGCGACACCGGCCAGCAAGCACAGAACTGCTGCGTTCTTGATCATTCTCATGTTTCTCATCTCGCTTTCTGTTCGGGATCCTCTGTTGAGGTAAAGGAGATCCTTTGCTTGCATTCTTCTCTTGCCTTGACGGTCAGGCGCTGCGGCGGCGACGCACGATGGCGGCACCACCACCCAGGGCCAGCAGCAGCATCGTCGCCGGCTCCGGAACCGTCGTCTGATCGGCCACGCCGGCCGACTCGGGGTTCGAGCCGCCCAGAGCCGCGGTGAGGAAGTTCAGGGTGATCGCGGCACCGCCGGACGGCACCTCCCACCCGGTGTTCGACCCATCGATGGCGTCATCCGTGCGGAACGTGCCGAAATCCACGTTCTCACCGGCGCCCGTGTCCGAGGCGTCGAACGGGGTGCGGTACCAAAGCAGCATCAGGGGGTCGCCGGTGGTCAGTCCGTCCGGCTCGGTGGCCAGCGTGATGCCTGCCAGGCCCGCCATCGCGGTGCCCGCGCCGGCCGCCTGGTTCAGGCCGAAGTGCGCCGCAACCACGTCACCGGGATCGTCCGACCAAGCGTCCGGTTGGTCGAAGGCACCGAAGCCGTCCTCGTCGGCGTCCGCGATGATCACGAGAGTGCTGTCGGCCGGGAGGGGCGTCGCCCCGTCGTCCTGATACAGAACGCCCGCGCCGATGTTCAGCGTAACCGTGTCGGCTTGGGCCGCCGCGGCTACCGCCAGAATCACAACTAGTGACAGTGCTTTGTGCATTATTTGTCTCCTATTTCACCTTTTGGCTAGTGGCTCCACTCGTCCGTGTCGGGCGTGCCGCCGGCCTTGCGTATCTTCAGGGCCGTGCCGGCCGGCAGGACCTCATCATCAAAGTTCTCGGTCGCCAACTCGCCGACCCGCCGCCAATGGCCGTTGTAGTAGTAGTACGTCCACTTCGGCGAACCATTGATGTCGGTGTCCGTGTTGTCATACACGAACAACTCGTCAGCGCGAATGAACGGCGATGCCGAGGTCGCGAAGGCGTCGGTTCCGCCAAGATCCAGATCGGCGAGCGTCGTGGCGATCCCGCGGCCGGTCACCGCGGCAATGTCGTTGTCGGCGCTAGCGGTCTCCAAGTCGCGCGTCTGAGTCGCCATCTGACCGGCGACCATCGGAACCCGCCCGTACGTCAGGAAGGTCAGATCTTCGTCGCCGTTGTTGCGGATCGTGAAGAAGCGATCCGGCGAGATGATGGTGTCGTCGTAGCTGACCGTGGCCAGCTCGCCAACCTTGCGCCACGCGCCGTTGTAGTAGTAGTACGTCTCGGCCGGGGCCTTGTTGATGTCCGTCGTATCCTCATCCGGGAACAGAATCTCGGTCGCCCGGATGAAGGGGCTGGAGGATTCCTCGAACGAGTAGCCCTTGAAGTTCAGGTTGTACTCGTCGTCTTCGCCGTCTGGGAAGACCGACGCCAACGTCTGGTGGGCAAAAACGCGGAACGTATCCGTGGCCGACACGTCGTCGAGAAAACTGGTGTCTTCCAGGACCAGTTCGGTCGCCGTGTTGCTGGTAATCGTGCTCCAGCGGCCCTCGGCGTCGCCATCCGTGAAGCGGACATAGTAGAGTCCGGCGTACTCATCGTCGTCCAATGGACCCGTGACGGTCACGCCGCTGCCCGTCTTGGTCTGGACCGTGAACTCGCCGTCGCAGGGCTGCGTGTACGGTACCGACGTGTACACGTCTTGGCCGGCGGGCACCTCGACGATGTTGACGCCGCCCACGTTGCTGGGGCATTGCGCGTCCGCGGTCGCGGTACCGACAGCCAACAGCGCCATGGCTGCTACGGCAATCAGTTTGACCTTCATGTTGCCTTCCTTTCTCGTTTCATGGTTGCTCCGTTTTCCGTTCGCGTTCCTTCAACGCACATCCCGGACAACCCGAGCACAAGAACACTTGTCTTGGTGCACGTGAGCTGCCTTGGAATCCGCATGGACTGCGTATGGGGTGATCGTAGCGAGAGGCCACGAATCTCCTTGACGAGCCTTGATGAGCACGCGAACTCTAGCATGCTTTTCTTGGCGTCTGATTAGCTGATCGTTAAGATTGCGTTAAGTCATCTGGCCTCCTTGTTCATGGACCCTCGCGTACGCATTCGTTTGCCTGCTCCGTCATATAGACGCTGGCCCAGCCGTCCCTCAACCGCCTCACACCCGCGATGCCCGATCCGGGCCCGAGTTCGCCAACCATCCGGTCAGCCAAGGAGACAGGTCGTCGCCTCCGGGGCCGCAGCCCCCGAGCTCAGGGGACACGACCGCAGCCAGTTGTCACTGGCCATTGAATAACGCGGCCATGTGCAGGCACGATGAGTCGCCCTTTAGCTTTGCGCTAAGGTGTGCGTCTGCGCGGCCGGGGCATGCCGCATCTGCGCCGGCCCCGACGGTGCTTCTGTCGGCATGGGCGGCTACTAAACCGCCTCCTCCACCCCGCCGATATCCCGCAAGGCAACGCTCTTCACGAAGGATTGCGCAATGACACCCCACGCAGATCGTCCCACCCGTGTCCCCCTGCCAAACTCCCTATCGAAGGCCGCCGGCTCCGCGTGCGTCGTCGGCCTGACGCTGCTTGCGACCACGATTCTGGCGTCGGGGTGCAATTCCGCCCTGCGGACGGGGTGGGCCGAATTCGACCGCGGCAACTACGAAGCCGCCCGCCGCGCCTGGGAGCCACTGGCCCAGAGCGGCAACCCGGAGGCCCAGTTCTTCCTCGGAACGCTCTACTTCCACGGCCAGGGCGCGCCCCAAGATCGGGAGAAGGCGGCCGAGTGGTATCGCCGCTCGGCCGACCAGGGCTTCGCCTTTGCACAAACCAACCTCGGGCTGATGTACTACGAAGGCAATGGCGTCCCGCAGGATCGAGACGAGGCGGCCGCGTGGTACCGCCGCGCCGCCGAACAGGACAATCCCCAAGCACTGAACAACCTGGGGGTGATGCACCTGCTTGAGCAGGTCGAGTCGGAAGCCGGCAGCCAAGGCCGCGGGCTGATCTGGCGGGCCGCGAAGAAGGGCAACGCCCAGGCCCAGTACGTCCTCGGCCTGGTCTACTACTCAGGGCGCGGGGGCGAGCAGAACGATGCAAAGGCCTACCAATGGCTCCGCAAAGCCGCCGAGGCGGGCGTCCCCCCCGCCCAGCACACGTTGGGCATGATGTACGAGGAAGGTCGCGGCGTTGTCCGCGTGCCCGCCCAAGCCGCCGAATGGTACCGCCGGGCGGCCAAGCAGGGATACGCGTTGGCCCAGAACAACCTGGCCGTGATGTACCTTGAAGGCAACGGCATCGCCCAAGACTACGAGCAGGCCCGTCGTTGGTTCCGTCAGGCCGCTGACCAAGGCACTGCGACCGCCCAGTTCGGATTGGGCTTGATGTACTACGAGGCCAAGGGCGTAGACCGCGATTGCGGCCGCGCGGCGAAATGGTTTCGCTTGGCCGCCGAGCACGGGCTGAGCTATGCCCAGCACACGCTGGGCGTGATGCACAGCGAGGGACAGGGCGTGCCGCAGTCGTACGAGGATGCCGCCAAGTGGTACCGGCGGGCCGCCGACCAGAGCTACGGGCCGTCTCAGAACAACCTGGCCCTGCTGTACTATGTCGGCGACGGCGTCCCCCAGGACTACGAGGCCGCGGCCCGCTGGTCTCGGTCGGCGGCCGAGCAGGGGGTGGCCCAGTCGCAATACGCCTTGGGCTGGATGTACTATAAAGGGTTCGGCGTCCCCCAGGATCGCCGCAAGGCGGCCGAGTGGTTTGAACGCGCCGCCGAACAGGGCTTCTCCCAGGCCCAGACGAACCTCGGGTTGATGCACCTTCGAGGCGAGGGCGTCCCCCCGAGCCCCAGCAAGGCGGCTGAGTGGCTCGGCGCCGCCGCAGAGGGCGGCCGCGCGCTGGCCCAGTACAACCTCGCATTGATGCAACTCCGCGGGCTGGGCGTTCCGCAGAACCACGCTGAAGCGACCCGGTGGTGCACGGAAGCGGCCGGGCGGGGCCTGGCACAAGCGCAGCACAAGCTGGGGCTCATGTACCAGTACGGACGCGGCGTGAAGCAGGATGACGTATCGGCATGCATGTGGTTCGCGCTGGCCGCGTCGCGCGGACACGGCGAGGCACGGCGATGCCGTGACCTGCTGACACGGCAAATGCCTGCCGAGCAGGTGAACCAGGCCCGGCGCATGGCACGCCGTCGCGCGGAGCAGATTCGCTCGGCCGGAGCCGAACGACCGGGGGCCGAGGGACTCGCCGCGGCCTCGATCGGGTTCCCGGAATAGACAGGTGTCGGAGATGGCCGCTCCGTTGTGCGGTCCTCGACCTCGTAGCGGTTACGGCCGAACATCGCGGGCAAGTCCGCTTCGGTCACTCCCCGGCGATACGTGACCGTCGAGGCCGGATGCTTGCCGCGCCGCTCGCCGAGCCACGCGGCGCCTTGTGCCGGCAGGTCCGCCATGCGTCCTCGCCTCTTCGGGCTACGCCGTTACAGGCCGCTGCTGGCTCGGCCGGACGCGGACCATCTCGTCGTCGCCGGCGGCCTTCACCGTCTTGCCGAGGTAGGCGTTGCTGTGGCCGTGATGCACAAGGTTGCCGTTGCCATGTTGCAGGTCCTTTCCGGTCGCTAGGATGAACCCATGGGCCTCGAAGCAGTCATCGAGTACGCGGCGACCGCGGACGTTACGTTCCTCACCCGCCACGACCCGCACGTCACTGTTCTGCCGGAGAAGGTGCGCCGGCGCGAGGTGCTCATCGCCCGGCTAGGATCTGAGCCCGTGGGCTGCCTTCGATTCGGCTACTTCTGGGACACGATCCCTTTCATGCACATGCTCTTCGTGGTCGAGCCGCACCGCGCGCAGGGCATCGGCACGCAGCTCGTTACCTTCTGGGAAGGCGAGATGAAGGGACTCGGCCACACGCAGGTCCTGACCTCCACGCAGGCCAACGAGAGCGCCCAGCACTTCTACCGGAAGCTCGGGTACGCCGACGTCGGCCACTTCCTTCTTCCCGGCGAACCCGCGGCGGAGTTGCTGCTCCACAAGCTGTTGCCCTGATGCCGTCACACTTTCCCCTTCATCTTCACGCCCGCCCGGTAATCCTGGAGGGCGACGCCGAAGTCGAAGCAGCCGCGGAACTGCACGCCGAGCATCCGGAAGTCGACATCCGCCTTCGATTTCGACCCCGACGCGGAAATGGCTTCGGTCGTGTTCTCGCTGGGCGGCTCGCCCTCCGGTGAGCCGACCCCTCCGCCGGACCCGGTAATCCCCGAGCCGCTGACGATGATCGGCATGTTCGCCGGCATCGCGGGCCTCGGCGGCTATCTCCGCCGGCGCCGCATCACGGCCTGAAAACGCCTCCGGCGACATGCCGTAACCACACACGGGCCCGGCCGATCAGCCGGGCCCGTTGCCATGCGCATCGGCCGGCGAAGCGGACGCGACGATTCGAACGCAACGAGCCGCTCCGCGTCCGCCTGAGGCCACGGGTCGGCCCGTGCACCTACGGGGGGCCGCCGGGCAACCCCAGCGGCGCGGCGTTGGAGCGGATCGTATCGACCAGGGCATCCAGCATGCTCTTCTTCCCCGCCGCCGAGAGGTGGCATACGTCGATGAACTGCTTGGGCTCGTCGCCCACTCGCTCCGCGACCGGAACCACGAGAAC
Source organism: uncultured Planctomycetaceae bacterium (assembly GCA_964531695.1). GTDB lineage: Bacteria > Planctomycetota > Phycisphaerae > SM23-33 > SM23-33 > JAGXKT01. Next base: position 36,636 of record CAZHEH010000012.1, read on the forward strand.
GGTATGCTCGCCCCGCTCCTCGAGGCCGACGCGGCGCGTGACTCCGTTGTGCACGCGGATGCCCTTGGCGACATGCGGCACCCGCCCCCATATCTCGATGGGAGACGGCTCGGCGGAGTGGGCGTACGGCAGTTCGCCCGCCTGGAGCTTCTCCAGCGAGTAGCCCTCGGGAATATGCCAAGCGAAGGTTCCGAGCATCACGGGCTGCCCGCGGCGCGCGGCCAAGGAGATGATCCGCCGCAGATTCGCCGCGAACGGCCCGGCCGTGCGGATCTCGCCGGCGTACTGCTGCCATTCGGGGTTCGGTGCGTGGCGCGGCACGTAGTGGTTGACGCTTCGGGAGTCGAGAACGCCGATGGCCCCGTATTCGATGGTATACGGGAAGGTCAGCGCCGAGAGCATGCCGCCGTAGTCCATCATGCGATCGACCTTCACGTACCAACCGGCGTGGGTGTAATCGTCCTCGAACTTCTCCGGCGGGACATTGTTCATCCGCAGGTCGTTGATGCCGTGGTAGAAGATGACGAGGTCGAAGTGCAGGTCCCCGAGCCGCTCGTACTTGATGACGCTGTCGCGCGTCGTCAGGGCCGCCCTGGCCAGGTTCCAGGCACGCACCGGTCGGCCGACGACGGGCTCGACGGCGTCCTGGAAGTGGCGATGGCGATGGCACATCGAGACGTGGAAGAGCTGCATCGCGCTACCGCCGAGCATGAGGACGTCGTAGTAGCCGTCATCCGGGCCCAGCTCGGCCTCCAGCACGCCGGATTCGCGCACCTCCGGATAGAAGTCGCAGTAGAAATCCTCCGGCGTGCAGAAGAATGGCACGTCCGTCTTCAGGGCCCACCATGCCCGGGAGCCAACCTCCAGGAGAATCAGCACGTAGAGGCAGAACAGACCGATCTTCAGCGCTCGCTTGCGGAGCGACGGCTTCGCCTTGGCCTCCGGGGTCTCGGAGGCGTCGGCCTCTTGCGGTGCGTAGGCAACGTCGGGCGAGGCAGGAGCTTCCGGCTCGGAGTTGTCCTTCTCGTCGGGCACGCGGGGATTCTAGCGACGGCCCCGTCGACCTGCAACGCTCCGGGCCGAGCGATCGGGCATTGGCCTGCTTCGCGCGGGGCGTATAATGCGTCCCGACGCGCCGACGCAACCGGTCCCCCGTCAATGGGCCGGGGGATCGAGGCAACCGCCGGCGACGGGCTTACCGCATACGAGGTGTTCCATCACAGCGATTCTGGGAATTTCAGCGTTCTACCACGACAGCGCCGCGGCGCTGCTTGTGGACGGCCGGGCGGTGGCCGCTGCGCAAGAGGAGCGATTCAGCCGCAAGAAGCACGACTCCGCCTTCCCAACGCAGGCGGCGGGATATTGCCTGAGCGCTGCGGGCTTGGCGATCGAGGACGTTGACTATGTCGCCTTCTATGACAAGCCGCTCGTCAAGTTCGAGCGCCTGCTCGAGACGTACCTCGCCTATGCGCCCCGCGGTTTCCGCAGCTTTCGACAGGCGATCCCCGTGTGGCTGCGGGAGAAGATGTTCCTGCCCCGGGCCATCCGTAAGGGCCTCGGCGGGCGACCGAGGAACCCGCTGGTATTCCTGGACCACCACGAGAGCCACGCGGCCAGCGCGTTCTTCCCCAGTCCCTTCGACGAGGCGGCCATCCTGACCATGGACGGCGTGGGCGAGTGGTCCACAACCTGCATGGGCACCGGACGGGACAATCGCATCGATCTGACGCATCATCTGTCCTTTCCGCACTCGCTGGGGCTGCTGTATTCGGCCTTCACGTACTACTGCGGGTTCAAGGTCAACAGCGGCGAATACAAGCTGATGGGCCTGGCGCCCTACGGTGAGCCGAAGTACAAGGACCTGATCCTCGACAAGCTCGTCGACCTCCGCCCGGACGGCAGCATTCGCCTGCACATGGAGTACTTCAACTTCTGCCGGGGCTTGACGATGACCGGCCGGCGGTTCCACGACCTGTTCGGCGGCCCGCCTCGGAACCCCGAGAGCCGCCTGCTCGACCGGCACACGGACATCGCCGCGAGCATCCAGGCCGTGACGGAGGAGGCCGTGCTGAGGATGACGCGCCATCTGCACGAGCAGAGCGGGCAGAAAGACCTCGTGTTGGCCGGCGGTGTGGCGCTGAACTGCGTCGCGAACGGGCGGGTATTGCGGGAGGCCCCCTTCGAGCGGATCTGGGTCCAGCCCGCGGCCGGGGACGCCGGCGGCTCGATCGGGGCGGCCTGGTTCGTGTGGCACCAGCTTCTGGAGAACCCCCGTACGCCGCCCGAGGCGGATTCCCAGCACGGCAGCTTGCTTGGCCCGTCCTATTCGGCGGCGGAGATCCGCAGCTTCCTCAACCAGGCGGAGGCGCCGGCCCACGAGTGCGCCGACGAGCAGGAGCTATGCGAAACCGTGGCCGAGTTGCTGGAGGACGGGAACGTCGTCGGGTGGTTCCACGGGCGGATGGAGTTCGGCCCGCGGGCCCTGGGCGCCCGCAGTATTCTCGGCGACGCGCGTTCGACGAAGATGCAGGCGACGCTGAACCTGAAGATCAAGTTCCGGGAAAGCTTCCGGCCGTTCGCTCCGATTGTTCTGGCCGAGCACGCCCACGAGTGGTTCGACATCCGGGCCGATCAGGACAGCCCCTACATGCTGATCGTCGCACCCGTTTTGGAGAGCCGGCGGGCGAAGCTGGACGACGAGCAGCGGCGGATCATGACCGCCGACTCGGACCTGTGCCGGCGCGTGAACGTGCCTCGCTCGAAGATTCCGGCCGTGACGCACGTGGACTACAGCGCCCGCCTGCAAACGGTGGACGCGGCGCGCAACCCGCGCCTGCACGGGCTGATGCAGGCGTTCCACCGGCGGACGGGCTGCCCCGTCCTGGTCAACACGAGCTTCAATGTCCGGGGCGAGCCCATTGTCTGCTCGCCCGGCGACGCCCTCCGGTGCTTCATGGCAACGGACATGGACGTGCTCGTGCTGGAGAACTTCGTGATCCGCAAGCGGGACATGGACGTCCGCGCGGGCGAGGAGGTCCGCGAGGCGCATCTGGCGCAGTTCCAATTGGATTGAGCCGGTCCGCCCGGCAGGAAGAGGCACATGACCTGGAATGACATCCCCCGCAACCCGACGACCAAGACGCTCCGGCAGTTCGGCCTGCTGTGCCTGCTGTTCTTCGGCATCGCAGGCGGCTGGCGGCTGGCGCACGGGGCGACGGTCTGGGGTGGGGTCTTCCTTGCCTTGGCGGGCGTCGGCGGCGTGTTGGGCCTCGTGCGGCCGCGGGCGCTGCGCTGGGTGTTCGTCGGGTGGATGATCGCCGTCTTCCCGATCGGCTGGGTCGTCTCTCACGTGCTGCTGGGCGTGATCTTTTTCGCCCTGTTCACCCCGATCGCCATCGTCTTTCGACTGATCGGCCGGGATCCGTTGCGGCTCCGCACGACGGATGCCGAGACCCACTGGCTGCCGAAGCCGCCCCCGCCCGGACCGGAGAGCTACTACCACCAGTATTGACGCGGCCATGGCCATCCGGCATGGTGTTGGCGGAGAGGCGAGTAGAGATGGGTGAACAGAAGAGCCAATTCGAGCAGGCCGGACAGAACGTCAAGGGCCGCGGCTTCCTGGCCGAGACCTGGGGCTTCCTGCGCCAGAACAAGAAGTGGTGGCTGCTGCCGATCCTTCTCGTCCTTCTGCTGTTCGGCGTACTGCTGATCTTCTCCGGCGGCGCGGCCGCACCGTTCATCTACACGCTGTTCTGAGCCCCCTCAGCCGGCCAGGCAGCGGTTGACCGCGTCGCACAGCCGCCCCGCCAGCACGTTGCGGGCCAGATGCCGCTCGGCAAACGCCCGTCCGGCCCGGCCCATCGACGCCCGCAGCGCCGCATCGCCGGCCAGCCGGTCGAAGGCCGCCAACCACTGCTCATGCGTCTCGGCCCACAGGCCCGTCTCGCCGTCGCGCACGTACTCCGCGTTCGCACCCACCGGGCTGGTGATCACCGGCAGCCCGGCGGCCATGTACTGCACGATCTTGAACGCGCACTTCCCGCGCGTGAACGGCGTATCGGGCAGGGGCGACAGGCCGATGTCGCACTCGGCCAGCAGGGCCGCCTCCGCCTCGCGGCTCCATGGGACGTTCTCGACCGTGATATGCCGTGCCTCCAGCGCCGCGTCCGCGATGATTCGCAGCACCGTGCCGGGCGCCCGCCGCCCGATGGCCTCGAACACGGGCAGGAAGGACGTGATCTGCCTGAGCGTGCTGCGGCTGCCGATCCAGACCAGCCGAAGCGGACCGGCGGCCGCGTGCTCGGACTTGGCCGTGTAGCGGGCGATGTCGAGGCCCGTGGGGATCACGACGGCCTCGGGGGCCCCGGCCTCGCGTGCGACCTCGGCCAGCAGCGAATTGCCCGCCAGCACCAGCCGGCTCGCCCGCACCGTCCGGCGGAACCGCCGCAGCCGCGCGGGGTGCGGGCTGGTGGCCCGCGGCCCGGTCTTGTACATTACCGCGTCGTCGAAGTCGTAGATGAGCTTCGCGCCGCGCGGCCGCAGCGCCGCCGCGTCCCAGGCCGTGAGCGTCTTCCGCTGGAGCAGGACGGCGTCAAAGCCGCGGGCCGCCCGAAGCTGACGACGACGCGCCAGCATGCCGCCAGCCAGCGGCTGCACATCCGGCTCGATGCCGCGAGCCCGGAGGTCCGGCAGGTAGATGCCGACCCGCTGGCGGAAGGACGCGTTGTCCGGATCGCGGCACAGAATCAGAAGGTGTGGGCTGGCGGACAAGGCGGTGACGGTCTCCTCGGGCGGAGTTCTACAATGCCCGCACGGCCGGTGCAACGCCGATGCCGACGAGCCCGCCCTATCGGCCGACGCGCGGCATGAGCATCGAGAGCCAATGGACGCCCCGACGAGCCCGCCAAAGATCGTGCAGCCCGACGGCGCCTGGGAATTCGAGCACGTCCCCTGCGACTACTGCGGGTCGACCGAGGCGGATGAGCTGCTCCGCGGCCCGGACCGACTCCACGGCCTTCCCGGCGAGTTCCCGGTCGTGGCCTGCCGGGGATGCGGACTGATCCGCACCAGCCCCCGTCCTACGGCCGAATCCCTACCGACGGCATACCCCGCCGGCTACAGCCCGCACGCCCGGCCGCCGAGCGCCGAGCCGCCTCGCGGCCTGCTCCGACGGGCGCTGGTCGACTACCGCGACTACCCGCTCGGGACGCCGCGAGGCCCCCTTCTGCAGATGCTTATGCGCCCCCTCGCTCTGCGCCGGCTCAACGGACGCAAAGGATTGGGCTACGTGCCCTATGTCGGCGAGGGCAAGCTGCTGGACCTCGGCTGCGGCGGCGGTGCGTACGTCGCCCGCATGGCGGCCGCCGGTTGGCAAGCCGAGGGCATGGACATGAGCGAGGAGGCGGTCCGCAACGTCCGCGCGGCCGGGCTGACGGCTCACCAAGGCACGCTGCCGGGAGCCGAACTGTCCCCGGCGTCCTACGATACCGTGACGATGCGACACGTGATCGAGCACGTGCCCAGCCCGCTAGCCACGCTGAGGGCGGTCCACGATGCCCTCCGGCCGGGCGGGCAACTGCTGGTGGCCTGCCCGCAGTGGGACTCGGCCTCGCGAGAGAGGTTCGGCCCATGCTGGTACTGCCTGGACCTGCCCCGCCACCTGACACACTTCTCGCGGGCGACGCTGGCCCGCCACGTCGAGACGGCCGGCTTCCGCGTGGTCAGAATGGTCTCTCGCGCGCGCCCATCGTGGGTTCGCAAGAGCTGGGCACGCCGTGCAGAGGCGTCCTCCGGCGGCGCCGCACCGCGGCGAGCGAAGTCGCGACTCTGGGTAGGACTGAGGGCCCGGTCAGCGGCCCGCGCCGGCCGGGGGGACGAGATCTTCTGCCTGGCCGTCAAGCGGGACGGCTCGGGCTAGGCCCGCCGGCCGATCATGTTGATCAGCGTCGGCGGCATCACGTAGCGGTAGCCGAGAATCCGCCGGCACAGCCGCAGCAGAGGGCGGAGCCGCCTGCCGCCGCCGAACGTCACCCGGCCCAGCCCTTCATCGAGCGGCCGGAGGTCGCCGCCGCGCCCGGTAGACAGCGCCGCTTTGTCCAGGTCAAACTGAAGGTCCGGGAAGAGCTGCATCACCCCCGCGTGCGTGAACCGCCAGTAGTCGGACGGATACCCGTGGAACTTCCACGCGAACGGCACGGAGATGCAGAGCTTGCCGCCCTCGGCCAGCAGGCGGGTCATGTTGTCGGCCATGCGGAACGGCCGGGCGCTGTGCTCCATGACCGAAAGGCAGAAGATCGTGCCGAACCGCTCGCCGCCAAGTGCCTCGTCGATCGCCTCAAATCCGACGGTCAGGTCGAGCACGAGGTCAACTCCGTCGCCCGCGCTCATGTCGACGCCGACGTACGGGCTGCCCGCGGGCACGAGCGACCGCAGGTCGGCCGTGCTGCCGTAGTCCCGCGAGCCGACCTCCAGATACGGTCCTTGGAACTCGCCGAGGTGATGCCGAATGTAGTCCAGTTGGTTTTGATCGCCCACGACCGGAACGGTACCCGCCCCGGCGCGGGCCGTCAACGGCCGCCCCGCCGACAAGCGCTTCGCGTTGCGGGCCTTCGGGCGCCCTGCTAGACTGCCGCGCGTACGCGGACCAGGCCAGAGAGGAAGGCGACATGCGCGGCATCATCCTCGCCGGCGGCGCGGGCACGCGCCTGTGGCCGCTGACCACCGCGGTCAGCAAGCAGCTTCTGCCGGTATACGACAAGCCGATGATCTACTACCCGCTGAGCGTTCTGATGCTCGCGGGGCTTCGTGAGATCCTCGTGATCTCCACGCCGGAGCACCTGCCGCTGTTCCGCCGACTGCTGGACGACGGGTCGCAATTCGGCCTCGAGCTGTCCTATGCCGAGCAGCCCGAGCCGGGGGGCCTGGCCCAGGCGTTCATGATCGGAGAGGACTTCCTGGCGGGCGAGCCGGCGTGCCTCGTGCTGGGCGACAACCTCTTCTTCGGCCGGGGCTTGGGCGAGGTGTTCCGCCGCAACGCACAGCGAACACAGGGAGCGGGCATCTTCGGATATCATGTCGGCGAGCCGCAGCGCTACGGCGTGGTCGAGGTCGGCCCCGGCGGCAAGGCCGTCAGGATCGAGGAGAAACCGACGGAACCCAAGAGCAGTTGGGCCGTGCCGGGGCTGTATTTCTACGACGCGACGGTCGTCGAGCGGGCCAAGCGTCTCGAGCCCGGCGCCCGCGGCGAGCTGGAGATCACCGACCTCAACCGCAGCTACATGGACGAAGGCGCGCTCGACGTCGAGTTGCTCGGGCGCGGCGTCGCCTGGCTGGACACGGGCACGCACCGCGACCTGCTCGAGGCCTGCCACTTCGTCGCCTCCATCCAGAACCGCCAGGGCATCCCCATCGCCTGCCTGGAGGAGATCGCCCTGAGCAACGGCTGGATCGGCGCCGAGAGCGTCCGCGAGGCCATCGACCGCATGGGCGCCAGCTCCTACGCCGAGCGGCTGGACCAAGTCCTCCGCTGGAGGGGCGAGACGTGAACCGTATTGAAACCGAACTGCCGGGCGTGGCGCTGCTCGAGCCGGTCGTGCACGGCGACGAGCGCGGGTTCTTCATGGAAACGTGGAACCGCCGGACGTTCGCGTCGCTCGGCATCGAGCGCGATTGGGTGCAAGACAACCACTCCCGCTCGCGGCGCGGCGTGCTCCGCGGGCTGCATTACCAGCTCACGCAACCGCAGGCGAAGCTCGTCCGCGTCCCGGTGGGCCGGATCTGCGACGTGGCGGTCGACGTGCGGCTCGGCAGCCCGACGTTCGGCCGCTGGGTCGCCGCCGAACTCAGCGCCGAGAACCGGCGGATGCTGTTCATCCCGGAGGGCTTCGCCCACGGCTTCTGCGTACTCAGCGACACGGCCGAGATGATCTACAAATGCTCGGACTTCTACGCCCCGCACGCCGAGCGTGGCGTGATCTGGGACGATCCGGACTTGGCGATCGATTGGCCGCTGGGCGATGAACCGCCGACACTGTCGGCCAAGGACGCGGGATACGGCACGCTGGCCACACGGCCGCGCGAGGATTTGCCGCGGCGCGAGGGGGCCGAGGCATGAGGGTGCTCGTCACAGGTGCGGCGGGCATGCTGGGGCGGACGCTCCTGCGGACGCTGACGGGCCACGAGACGGTCGCCATTGACGTCGACGAGTGCGACATTACGCGCCCGGACGACGTGGATCGCGCCGTCGGCGACGCCGCCCCGGATTGCGTCATCCACTGTGCCGCCTTCACGGCCGTGGACGACTGCGAGACCCACCCGGACCGCGCCTGGGCCGTCAACGCGCTGGGCAGCGCGAACGTGGCCTCCGCCTGTGCCCGCGCCGGGGCCCGCCTGCTGGCCCTCTCGACGGACTACGTCTTCTCGGGCGACCGCGGCCGACCCGCCCACGAGTGGGACGAGCCCGCTCCCCGCACCGTCTACGGACGCACGAAGCTCGCGGGCGAGCGCGCCGTCCGTGAGCTTTGCCCGAATCACCTGATTGCCCGGACGGCCTGGCTGTACGGCTCCGGGGGGCCGAGCTTCGTGCATACGATGCTGCGGCTCGGCGCCGAGGACGGCGAGCCGCTGAAGGTCGTGAATGACCAGCGCGGCAATCCGACCTCGACCGACGCCCTGGCCGCCGCGATCGCCGGGCTCGTCGACTCCGCCCTCAGCGGCACAGTCCACCTGAGCTGCGAGGGCGAGGCCACGTGGTATGACCTGACGTGCGAGCTGTTCCGCCTGGCGGGGCTCAAGCGGCAGGTCACGCCCTGCACGACCGACGAGTTCCCCCGGCCTGCGCCCCGGCCGGCCGATTCCCGCCTGGAGAAACGCGTGCTTCGCCTAGCCGGCCTTCCGCCCATGCCGAACTGGCGCGACGCGCTTGGGCGTTTCCTCAAGGAGTATCCCGATCGCTGAGCCCGAACATCATCTTGCCGGCGTGCTGGTGACCGGCGGGGCCGGCTTCATCGGCTGCAATCTCGTCCGCCATCTGCTCGAGCGCGACGAATCGCTCCGCGTGGTCAACCTGGACGCCCTGACCTACGCCGGTTCCATGGCCAACGTCGAAGGTATCGACGAGCAGTGGCCGGGGCGGCACCGGTTCGTCAGGATGGACATTTGCGACGGCCCGGCCGTGGCGGACCTCATGCGGGACGAGGGCGTGGACACCGTCGTCCACCTCGCCGCTGAAAGCCACGTGGACCGCTCCATCGACTCGGCCGAGCCGTTCATCCACAGCAACATCGTCGGGACATACTCCCTGCTCGAGGCCGCTCGGACCGTCTGGCAGGGCCGCACCGGCGTGCGATTCCATCACGTCAGCACGGACGAGGTCTTCGGCTCGCTGGGCGAGTCGGGCCGGTTCACCGAGGACACCCCGTACGATCCCCGCAGCCCGTACAGCGCATCGAAGGCCGCGTCGGACCATCTGGCGCGGGCATGGGCCCACACGTACGGCCTGAACGTGACGCTGTCGAACTGCTCGAACAACTTCGGGCCGTTTCAGTTCCCGGAGAAGCTGCTGCCCCTGATGATCTCGAACTGCCTGCACGAGCGGCCGCTGCCGGTGTACGGTGACGGCGGCAACGTCCGTGATTGGCTGTACGTCGAGGACCATTGCGAGGCGATCGAGTTGGTTCTCCGCGGCGGCCGCGCCGGGCGGACCTACAACGTCGGCGGCGGCAACGAGTGGCGCAACATCGACCTGGTCCGGCTGCTGTGCTCGCTGATGGACGAGTTGCGCCCCCGGCCGGGCGGTGAGCCGCACGAGCAGCTCATCACCTTCGTCCCTGACCGGCCCGGCCACGACCGGCGGTACGCCATCGACGCCTCCCGCATCCAGCGAGAGCTGGGCTGGCGGGCGAGGCACGACATGCGGGCCGCCCTGGGCGCGACCGTGCGCTGGTACGTCGAGAACCGCTCGTGGGTCGAGACCCTCCTGGCCGAGAAGTACGATGGTCGGCGTCTGGGCCTGCCGCAGTCGGGGCAGGTGCCGACGCCGCCCGAGGCACCGGGGTCCGTATGAACGAAGCCGAGCGCGAGCAACGAATCCGGACGGTTTGCCTGCTGGTCATCGCGGCGCTGGCGGTGGCCGCGGCGCTTTGGTGGTTTCGGCCCGTACTCATGCCGTTCGTGCTGGCGGTCTTCTTCGCCGTAGCGCTGACGCCGCTGGTGGACCTGCAAGTCCGGCGGTTCCGCATGCCGCACTTCCTGGCGGTGGTTACGACGCTCATCGTAGCCCTGCTGGTTCTGGGGGGCGTGGGGCTGCTCGTCTCGGCGTCGGTTCGGCAGATGGCCGCCAGCGCCGACCGCTACGCCGAGCAGTTCGGGCAGTTGGCCCAGGACGCCGCCGCATGGTTCCGGTCGGCAACAGGCGCCCCGGCCGCCCCGGCCGGCGAGCCGTTCAACGTGCCGGCCGAACGGCTCGGCGACCTGTTGCTGCGCGTCGCCGACGCCGTGATGACCATCGTCTCCAACGGGCTGATGATGTTCATCTTTTTGTGCTTCCTGCTTTTCGGCGCTCGGACACGCTCGGGGCCGCCCGGCGGTCTGTGGGGCGAGATCGAGCCGGCCATCCGGAAGTATCTCATCGTCAAAATCCTGCTGTCCGCGGCGACGGGCATCCTGACCGGCCTGTTCCTGTGGATTCTCGGCATCGAGCTGGCGATGGTCTTCGGGCTGCTGGCGTTCCTGCTGAACTTCATCCCGTCGGTCGGGTCGATCACGTCCGTGCTGCTGCCGCTTCCCGTGGCGATCGTCGACCCCGAGACGGGCTGGCTGACCGTCTTGGCCGTACTGATCCTGCCGGGCGGCGTGCAGCTCGTGATCGGCAACTTCATCGAGCCCCGCATGACGGGCAAGTCCTGCCAGTTGCACGCGATTACCGTGCTGCTGGCGTTGATCTTCTGGGGCATGCTCTGGGGCATCGTGGGGATGGTTCTGGCCACACCGATGACGGCCGTCATCCGGGCGATGTTGAGCAAGAACGAGATCACCAAGCCCTTCGCCGACCTGATGGCCGGCGATGGCGGCGCCGTGCTGTTCGGGCCCGAAGGCCGGGATGCGTGACCCCCCAGCCGCCGGCGTCGGGGCGGCCTAGGGGTTGACGCCTCGGGTCACAGGAGTCTCTCGGCCCCGCTGAAGACCGCTTCCACTCTCAGCGCGGCCGCGGCGTGACCGGGGTGCTCCGCGGGGTTCCACGTCTTCATGTCGTCGAAGACCTCGCCCTCCGTGTGGTACTCCAGCGTCCCTTTGGCCTGGAACGCCTTGCCCTGCTTCGTGAGGAACAGCAGCGCGCCCCAACCGCCCGCGCGGAGATTGCCGCGAGTCTTGTCGAAGTAGTTGTCGGCCACGACCAGCCGCTCGTCACCGAAGCGGCCCACACAGGTGGCGTAGATGATGTTTGGCTTGCCCTCCGGGCCCACCGTCGCCAGCACGACCGGGCCGTCCCGGTCCTCCCATGCTTGAATCACCTCATCGGGGATTTGCGCCATGAATCAATCCTTCCTCTGGGCTCAGGGTTCAAGCCGCTTTCGGCGGCTATGTCGGAATCTCGATCACCGTGCCGGCGTGGCACGGCTCAAAGCGGTTCGGCAGCTCGGCCCGCAGGCGGGACACCGCCGCGGGGCCCGTGCAGTGGCAGGGCATGATGCGTTGCACGTCCAGGCGCTGGAGCTCGGCGACGGTCTGATCCATGCGCCGCTCGCTCGCACGAACGAGGTGCATTCCGCCTGCGACCGTGTGGATGGCGTCGCTGTCCGTCAGGGCGCGAATGTAGCGCAGCGTGTTGACGACCCCGGCGTGGGCGCAACCCAGGACGACCACGGTACCGGCCGACGTCCGCAGGAACGCGGCCTGGTCGTCGATCATCTCATCCGGCCGCGTGCATTCGGTATCGAGGTAGAACGGCCCGCCGGTATTCTCGTAGTCGGTCTCCCGCGGCACGGGACCGGTCAGAAAGAGATCGGGGGCAATCTCCTTCGGTCCGGTGACCCACTCGACCTGTGCTTCCGTTCGGGCGACGCGGGCGTTGGCTTCCGATATCCCGAGATCGCGGCTCGTCCCGTCCGGGTTCCGCCCGTACTTCGGCTCGAAAGCGGCCGGGTGCGCGTAGACCGTAGGGCTGCCGGCGGCCCGAATCGCCTCGGCCAGTCCGCCCGTGTGATCGTAATGCCCATGGCTGAGTACGATCGCAGTCGTAGATGCCAGCGGAAGATCGAGTTGACGCGCGTTGCCGCCGAAGGCATCGCCTTGCCCTGTGTCGAAGAGCACTTGCGATTCCCCCACGTCGATCCAGACGGACAGCCCGTGCTCGCACGCGAAGCCCGGCAGGCCGGCTTCGTTCTCCACCACGATTGTCATGATTCGGGAAACCATGGTCGATCTTATCGCACCGCCGGCGGCACGCCGGCCTTCGCCTCGATCCTCGCCAGCAGACCACCGTACAGTTCCGCGTGGTCGGGAACGGCCCGGCAGGCCATCTCGCCGCGTGAGTACGCCTCCGCGACGCGGCGGTCGTCCGGGATCTCAGCCACAACGGGTATGCTCTCGGCCTCGCAGTAGGCCCGTGTCTCATGCTCGTCGGGAACGGCCCGGTTGATTGCCACGGCGAAGGGCAGCTCCAAGGCGCGGACCATCTCCACCGCGAGCTTCAAATCGTTCAGCCCGAAGGGCGTCGGCTCCGTCACCAGCAGCACGTAGTCGCTGTCGCGGACCGCCTCGATCACCGGGCAGGAGGTGCCGGGCGGAGCGTCCACGATGCGGAGGTCCACCTGCGGCGCGGCCTCTTTGACGGCCGAGATGACCGGCGGGCTCATCGCCTCGCCGATGTTGAGCTGCCCCTGCACGAACCGGACACCCCCGGCCGCGCCGATCGACACGTCGCCGGTGCGTCGATATCCCTCGGTGACCGCGCCGGTGGGGCAGACAAGCCAGCAGCCCGCGCAGCCGTGGCAAAGCTCGGGGAAGAGCAACGGCTTGCCCCCAACGACCACGATCGCGTTGAACCGGCAGATCTCTCCGCATTTGCCGCAGCCCGTGCACTGGGCCTCATCCACTCGCGGAACGCTCACCTCAACCGGGCGTACGACCTCGATCTCAGGTTGCAGGAAGAGCCCGCCGTTCGGCTCTTCGACGTCGCAGTCAAGATATGCCACGCTCCGGCCGTCGTCGGCAGCAACCGCTGCCAGGTTCGTCGCCACAGTGGTCTTACCCGTGCCGCCCTTGCCGCTACAGATCGCCAGCTTCATTCCGCGGGGCCTCCGCTCATCCCCTCATTCACTCGGCCACATCGTGCCCCCCGGCCGCGCCCGCGACCCCGTCGCCGCCGTCCCCGGCAGCCGGGCATCAGGTAGGGCCCCTGTCCCAGTCGCCCGCCCAGGAACGCCGCCAGAACGCCTTCGACTTCGCCGCACATCTGTGGAATCACCTCGATGCCTACGCTGCTTACCGCCCATTCCATCGGGCGGGAGATCGCCCCGCATATCAGCACGTCCGCGCCCAACTCCGCCAAGCGAGCAGCCCGCGCATGCGGATCCTGGCTGTCCAGGCGAGTATCCGAGCGCGAACGCTCAGCGCCGTCGGCGAACTCCACAAGCAGAACGTTGCCGGCGACATCGAAGACAGGGCTGATTCGCCCTTGCCAGTGGGGTATGGCCACCTTCATCGCACCGATCCTTCCTTCAAATCCCGTGCCGACGATTCCTGCCCCCCCCGGAATCCGATTTGAGGGCCTCCGGCCGGGCGCCCGTCACCACAGCCCCAAGCTATTCGTGCAGAATGATAGCATTGCATGCCTTTGATGCCGTAGAATAAGCGATTGTGCCGCCATGGATGCCGCGGCTACACGGGAGTATGAAATGTCCAGCGATGTTGCCAGTCAACGAGAGATGGCGATCCTCGACTCGGTCAACGAGGGCGTCTTCACGGTCGATCCGGATTGGCGGATCAGCGCCTTCAACCACGCGGCCGAGCGGATCACCGGCGTAACCCGCGATCAGGCGGTCGGCAGTCGTTGCTGCGACGTCTTCCGGGCGAGCGTCTGCGAGGCGAACTGCCCGCTCCGCCGGACGATGGAGAGCGGGACGCCCGTTCTGAACGCCACGGCACATATCATCAACGCCGATGGCGACCGCGTGCCGATTCGAATCGGCACGTCGCTCCTGCGGGAGGGGGACGGCAGCATCATCGGCGGAGTCGAGACCTTCCAGGATCTGACGCAGGTGGAACAGCTCCAGAAGGAGTTGGAGCACCGATACACGTTCGAGGACATCGTCGGCCGGAGCCCGGCCATGACGCGGCTGTTCGAGATCCTGCCTCAGGTCGCCGACAGCAGCTCCACGGTGCTCATCGAGGGTCCCAGCGGCACGGGCAAGGAGTTGTTCGCGCGCGCCATTCACAACCTCTCTCCGCGGAAGGACGGCCCCTTCGTGCCCGTCAACTGCGCCGCCCTGCCGGACACACTGCTGGAGAGTGAGCTGTTTGGCCACAAGGCCGGCGCTTTTACCGACGCCAAGCGGGACAAGCCCGGACGCTTCGCGCTCGCCCAGGGCGGCACGATCTTCCTGGACGAGATCGGCGACGTTTCCCCGGCCATGCAGGTGCGGCTGCTCCGCGTGCTTCAGGAGCGCGTTGTCGAGCCCCTCGGGGGCGTCGAGCCCGTCCCCGTGGACGTCCGCGTCATCGCGGCGACGAACCGCGACCTCGGCAAGCTCCTGCAAGCAGGTGACTTCCGCGAGGACCTCTACTACCGCGTCCGCGTGGTCCACCTGGAGTTGCCCGGACTGGCCGAGCGTCGAGAGGACATTCCGCTGCTGATCGACCACCTGATCGTGAAGTTCAACCGGCTTCAGGGCAAGCACATCGCCGGCGTGTCGGACGAGGTTCTCGCACGGCTGATGGAGCACGACTATCCCGGCAACGTACGGGAGTTGGAGAACATCATCGAACAGGCGTTCGTGCTGTGTCGCGGCGGCCTGATCGAACTGAATCACTTGCCGCCGGAGCTGCGCCCCTCCTCTACCGCGGGCCCCACGGCCGGGCAGCCGATGAGCTTGGATGCCATCGAAAAGCTCTTCATCACCGAGGCGCTCCAGCGGCGCCGCGGCAGCCGCAAGCTCGCCGCACGCGACCTGGGTATCAACGTCAGCACGCTCTACCGCAAGATCAAGACGCTCGGCATCGACACGCCGGAAACGGACGGACGGGGCCGGCGGCGCTGAGCCCCGAACCGTATCGGCCGGCTTGGCACGCGCGCTGCACTGAATCGGCGAAAGCAGAAGGGATATACCATGAAGGCAGCCGTGACGGCACAGGGCAAGAGCATGGAGGCGGAGGTCGATCCGCGTTTCGGCCGGGCGAGGCATTTCGTCGTCGTTGACACGGAGACCGGCGATTTCTCCGTGGCCGACAACAGACAGAGCTTCGACGCGGCGCAAGGCGCCGGCATCCAGGCCGGAAGCAACGTTGCAGCTTTGGGCGTTACGGATGTCGTCACCGGCCACATGGGCCCCAAGGCGTTCCGCACGCTCCAGGCGGCCGGCATACGCGTGCACATCGGCGCCACCGGCACCGTACGCGAGGCGATCGAGCAACTCAAGGCGGGCACGCTTCAGCCGGCCGATGGCGCCGACGTGGAGGGCCACTGGGTCTAGCCGCATGCGTACATCACTGGAATGCATTCCCTGCTTCGTCCGCCAGACGTTGGAAGCGGTCCGGTTCGCCACGCGGGAGACCCGTGTCCACGAACGGCTTCTGCGCGAGGTACTGCGCGCCGCCGCGGAGATGAACCTCGAGCAGTCGCCGCCCGCCATGGCCCAGCAGATTCACCGCAAACTGCGAACGCTCACCGGTGTGGACGACCCCTACCGGGGCGTGAAGGATCGGTTCAACCGTATGGCCATGGCCATGCTGCCTGAGATGGCGGCGGAAGTGGCTCGGTCCGATGACCCGCTGGCCACGGCCGTGCGCCTGGCGATCGCCGGCAACGTAATCGACCTCGGCGTGGACGGCAACCTGACCGAGGCCGAGGCGGAGCGCGCCATTGGCAACATGATGCATGAACCGTTCGCGGGCAACCTGGATGAGCTCGCGGCGGCCGTGCGCACCGCCGGGAGCATCCTCTACCTGGCCGACAACGCCGGGGAGATCGTCTTTGACCGCCTGCTGATCCAGCAGATGCCGACCGACCGCGTCACCGTTGCCGTCCGTGGGCGGCCGATTCTCAACGACGTCACGCGACTCGACGCCGAGGCCGTCGGCCTGACCGATCTCGTCGAGGTCATCGACAACGGCTCGGACGCTCCCGGCACGCTGCTGCAAGATTGCAGCGATGCATTCCGCCGACGCTTCGATGCGGCCGATCTGGTCATCGCGAAGGGACAGGGCAACTACGAGTCCCTCAGCGAGGTGCCCCGCGACATCTTCTTCTTGCTCAAGGCCAAGTGCTCGGTCATCGCCGAGCACATCGGCATGCCGGTCGGCACGCACATCGCTCTTGGCGGGCCGGCCCGCGCGGCCTCCGTCAGCGACCGGACCCAGCCCATGGGAGATTGACCCCCGTGCATCCCGATCTCCCGGGCGAGCGCCGAACCCTCCTGGCCGGAGGCGACACTTACGGTCGGCGAAAAACTACGACGAGCATCGTAGTTTTTTCTTGAACATCTACGAAACCCGTCGTAGACTTGGGCGTCCAATGGGCAGAAGGAGACGCCAATGGCCAAATCACAGGACAACCGCCCCACTGACGCCGAGCTTGCCGTGTTGCGCATCCTGTGGGACCGCGGCGCGTGTACCGTCCGCGAGGTTCACGAGGAACTAAATCGCGGCGACGTCCGCTACACCACCACGCTGAAGACCATGCAGAACATGGCGGACAAGGGTCTTGTGACGCGCGACAAGAGCCGGCACAGCCACCTGTACTCGCCGGCCGTGGCCGAGACGCACACGCAGCGCCGCGTCGTCCGCCACCTGCTGGACCGCGTATTCGGCGGCTCGGCCGGCAAGCTGGTCATCACCGCGCTGAAGAGCGGCGACCTGTCCGGGCGGGAACTGCAGGAGATCCGCAAGCTGCTGAGCAAGAAGACCCACCGGACCGCCCGCAAACGCGGCGCAGAATCGGGGACGAGAGATGATCGCAATCATTGATTGGCTGAACGCCGGGTGGGCCGAGCGCGTCGGCTGGGCCTTGGTGCACTTCCTTTGGCAAGGAGCGGCGGTCGCAGCGCTGCTGTGGCTCGCGATGCGGCTGTCGGCCCGCCACCGGCCGAGCGTGCGATACGCCCTCGCCTGCGGGGCCCTCGTTCTGTTGGTCGCGGCGCCGGCCGCGACATTTGCACTCCTGCCGGGCCGCCCCGCCCCGCAAGTGGCGCCGGATCGGCTCGCGGCCGCGCAGGAACAGGGCAATACCCCGCCGGCCGATGCCCCCGGACCCCTTGCAGACGAGGCAAATCCGCCCGCCGACCCGCCGCGAAGCCCGGCGGGCCCGGCGGGCCCGGCAAGCCCGATGCTCCCGTCGCGCGGCGAGGCAGTCGAAATCGCCCGACCGGAGCAGCCCGAGCCGCAGATAGCGCCCGCGCCGCCGTCGGGGTCCACCCCGGCCGAGTCGCGGGAGGACACGGCCTCGCAGGTCGCATCGGCACCGGAAGACGGCTACCTCGCGGGCCTGGCGGTTTGGCTGCGCCCGAAGATGCCCTATGCGGTGACGGCCTGGCTGGCGGGCGTGCTGGCGCTGGCGGCGTGGCACGTGATCGGATGGCTCAAGGTCCAGCGGCTGCGTCGGGGGGCGCGGCCGCTGGCGGCGGACGGCGCGGCCGGCCCCTGGACGGGCGCGGCGCGCGGGCTTTCGGCCAAGCTGGGCCTGCGGCGGACGGTGCGTCTACTGGAGGTCACGGCCGACCGCGCGGCAACGCTGGCCGGCCCGGTCGTGGTCGGCGTGTTGCGTCCCGTTGTGCTCGTGCCTACGGCCGTGGTGACCGGGCTGGCGCCGGGTCAGATCCGGGCCATCGTCGCCCACGAGTTGGCCCACATCCGCCGGCACGATTACCTCGTGAACCTGCTACAGACGGTCGGCGAGACGCTGCTGTTCTACCACCCGGCCGTGTGGTGGGTTTCGCGGCGCATCCGCGCCGAGCGTGAGCACTGCTGCGACGATTTGGCGCTTGCCGCCCTTTCCGGCCGGGTCGTCCCGCGTGGCACGGGCCGTTCTCGTAGCGAAGGCATCTCGCCTTCGTGCCCGCGAGCCCGAGCTTCCGCGAAGGCGCGTGCCGCGGCCGTGCCGACGGCGCTGAAGGCAACCACGTTGCAGCCCCAAGGGCAAGCTGCTGGCGGCGCACATGGGCAAGATGTGCATGCCAAGAGTTACGCCTTCGCCCTGGCGGCCCTTGCAGAGCTTTCGGCAGAGCAGCGCCGCCACGCCCGCGTTGCGATCGGGGCCTCGGGTAGTCTTCTGGCCCGTATCCGCCGGCTGCTGGGCGCCGAAGCCGGCCCGTCGCGGCGCTGGACGGCCGCGCTGGCCGGCACGCTTGTCCTCGCCGCCATCCTTGCCGCCGTCGTCGGCTACGGCTGCGCGGGCCAGAAGCCAAGCCCGGCCCAGACAG
>CAZHEH010000012.1:55367-78642 GCA_964531695.1 uncultured Planctomycetaceae bacterium
CCAGACAGGATCCCTGGCTCCTACGCACGACGGCCTGGCGGCTGCGCTCGGGGGCGACACGCTCTTCTTGTTCAAGCGTCTACGAACGGATCCGCGGTTCGTTGGCACGTGGCGCGGCCGGGTGGGTGAGCCGGAGACCGACACGGGCGCGGAAGTCCGGCTGAAGCTGACCGATGACTCGCAGTTCATGCTTGATATCAATCCGGAAAACCCACACAAGGCGCACGCGCTTTATCGCGGTCAGTACACCGTGGAGGATGACGCCATCGTCCTGCTGATCGCCAAGGAGAAGGTGCGGGGATTGCACTACGCGGACGGCGGGCTTTATCTGCTTCTGCCCGACGTGCGCGTCACGCTGACGCGCGACGGCGAGACACCGCCAGAGCCGACCCACGCCGATGCCCGGAAGGCCCATGAGGTCGCCCAGTCCGTCAAGCCGCTGTGGGCGGGGATCAACAAGGCCGTGGAGGCCCAAGAGGCCGAGACGGCGCTGGAGCTGGTCCGGCGGCTCAATGCGGCCATCGGCGACCTCGCGGCGGCCGTGGAGGGCACGGAGTCGGAGGACGCCATCGCCGCGGCCGCGAAGGCCTGCAAGGACCTGGAGTTGGCACTGGCCGACGGTGATCTGGACCGCGCCGGCAAGCACCTGACGACGCTGAACGCCATGGGCCCGCACCTCGAGAAGATGCTCGAGGACGCGGCCGCGTCCGAAGCGCCCGCCACGCGCCCGGCCGATGATGGTACCACCACGCGCCCGGCCGGACGGGCGGCGGAGATGTCGCTGGAGGAGTTTCGCGGAAAGCTCGCGGCCTTATCCGCCCGGCAGTTGGCTCGCAAGATCGTCGTCGAGCGCGGCTTTTCACCCGGCGAGCACCTAGACGTTCGGCCGGTCTTCCAAGCCAAGATAGCCGAGCTGTCGCCCGAGGCCCGGCAGGGGCTGGTCAAGCTCTTCGCCGACGAAATCGCAGTTCTCCAGACAGGCGAACACTGGGAAGCGCGGGGCACGCTACATGACCGCCATGCCTTGATCCTCTACCTGACCGATCTTGGCGCCCGCGAGGAGCTGCTGAAGATTCTCCACCGGCTCAAGAGCTTCTACTGCTGCGCTCCACCGGCGATCATCGACGGCGTGGCCACCTGCGGCCGGCACGAGGACGCCTGGCTATTGGTCGAGAAGTTCGAAGATCTCCACGGCGACGGCGGCACGGAATGCCTCGACGCAGCCCTGCGGAAGCTGACCGGGCTGAAGCCGGACAAGCCCGAGACCGTGGAATGGCGGGCGTACGCGCGTCTCTGGGCCGGGCACCTCGCCCGCGCCGACATCGGTCCCAAGGACCGGCTGTACACCGTATGGGACGACACCGTGCGCCAATTGGTGATCGCGCCCCTGCGGGAAGGTGCTTTCTGGCACGAGCGCGGCGACGAGACCCGGACGTGGCTGTTCGATCCTGCCGACGGCGGCAAGCGGCGCCAGGTGCATCCGCGGGTCAGCATGGGGCGCCTGGAGCAACTCGCCGTCTCGGGCGACCGGCGACGGCTGGTGACCGTGACCGCCGGCGAAGGGCATCCGATTCTCGATGTATTCGATCTGTCGGCCGTGCTGGCCGGCGAAGGAAAGGTCGAGCCGTTGCGCACCCTCGACCCCTACCCCGGTTACATCAGGATCGTCGGCTGGTCCGACCGGCGGCTCCGCGTCCGTTCCGACATGCCGCTGGACACCCCCAAGCGCGACGAGCACAACCGCGTATCTTACGACCCAGCAATGCCCTATGACGACTATGGCGAATTCCTGATGGACATCGAGACCGGGCGGTGCATCGAGGCCCCGCCGAAAAAGGACCGCACCACGCGCCCGGACGGGGCGTTGGCGGTCCTGGCCCGCAAAGCCATCGCGATGGAGCCGGCCGAGGGGCTCATGGCAGGTCAGAACCCCACAGGGCTCGACTTCCAGGCGATCCTGAAGGCATCCGGACAGGACGACGATCTCGCCCGAGCCGAGATCGCCCCCGACGGCCGCGGCGCGGAGGATGCGATTAGGGCCTTGGCGGAAGCGGAGAAGATCTGGGCTCTGGCGGCGTTGCTGGATCACGAGGACGTCGATGCCAAGATCTACGCCGCCCGGGCGCTGGCGCGGCTCGCCGACCCGGACGCCGTCCCGGCACTCCTGGCGGCGGCCAAGGCGAATAACTACCCCGTCAGAGGTTCCGAGAGCGCGACGCTGCACTACATCTACCGCAAGACACTCAAGAACGCGATGGAAGCGGCCACCGGGCTCAAACTCACCCCCAGCGGACTCAGCAAGACCCTATTGGCGGCGATGGACGGAGGCGCGGCGCGCGAAGTCACGTCAGATGAGAATCCCGAGCACTTCCCTGAGGAAGTGGACTTCCAGAAGGTCGAGACCTGGCTGGCCGAACGGTTCCCGGCACCGGCGACGCGCCCGGCCGAAGCGCCATAGCGATTGCGCGGCGCCCGTCCCGGCGGGCTGATTGCGAGTATGACCCCTCAGTCGCGCCAATGCCGGGCGTTGCACGCGCCCTGGCCGAACAGGCGGCTCACCGCGGCTACCGCTTCGCCCACCACCATCCGCCCATCACCATTCACCCACCACCATCTCCGCCCGCAGTTTCTGGACTCGGCGGAGGCGAGCCGATAGCATGGCTTGTTCGCTGTGCCGCCGCCGGGCGGGTACGGATGCCCGCCGGGGAAGCGGCCCCAGAGGACAGAAAGCAGGACCCATGGCGCAAGCCAAGACGCTCCAGGACCGACCGGCCATCGCGTTTCTCAGCGACTACGTGCCCCGCCGGTGCGGCATCGCGACCTTCACGGCCGACCTGTGCGAGGCGGTGGCGACCGCGGCCGGGCGCAAGTATGACGTTTTCACCGTCGCCACGAACGACATCCCCGAGGGGTATCCCTATCCGGAGCGGGTCCGCTTCGAGGTCCGGCAGTCCGTCCAGGCGGATTACCGGCTCGCGGCGGACTATCTGAACATCCAGCAGGTCTCGGCCGTGTGCATGCAGCACGAGTACGGCATCTACGGCGGGCAGTGCGGCTCGCACATCCTGGCGTTGCTGCGTCGGCTTCGGCGGCCCCTGGTGGTCACGCTGCACACCGTGCTGAAGGAGCCGACCCGGCAGCAGCTCGTGGTACTCAAGCAGATCGCCGAGCTGTGCGACCGGCTGGTCGTGATGAGCGAGGTCGCCCGGGGAATGCTGCACGACATCTACGACGTGCCGGAAGAGAAGGTCGTGATGATCCCCCACGGGATCCCGGACGTGCCGTTCGTCGACCCGACGTTCCACAAGGATCAGTTCGGGGTCGAGGGGCGGAAGGTGATCCTCACCTTCGGCCTGCTCTCGCCCGGCAAGGGCATCGAGAACGCGATCGAGGCCCTCCCCGGGGTCGTGGCCAAGTACCCCGAGGTCATCTACATCGTTCTCGGTGCGACGCACCCGCACATCAAGCGGGAATCGGGCGAGGAATACCGCAACAGTCTGATGCGCCGCGTGGACGAGCTGGGCATCCAGGACAACGTGATGTGGGTCAACCGCTTCGTCGAGCTGGACGAGCTGTGTCAGTTCCTCGGCGCGGCCGATCTGTACGTGACGCCCTACCTCAACGAGGCGCAGATCACCTCGGGGACTCTGGCTTACGCGATGGGCACGGGCAAGGCCGTCATCTCCACGCCCTACTGGTACGCCCAGGAGATGCTGGCTGACGAGCGCGGACGCCTCGTGCCGTTCCAGGACTCGGACGCCATCGCCGACCAGCTCCTCGACCTGTTGGACAACGAGACCGAGCGACATGCCATCCGCAAGCGGGCCTACAACTACTGCCGCAAGATGATCTGGAAGCGGGTCGCCCAGGACTACCTCGACCTTTTCCAGACGGCCCGCGAGGCCTGGGTCGAGCGGCAGCACCAGCACCGCACCGGCGCCCCGGCCGCGATGACCGACGCCAAGCAAGACGAGTTGCCGGAGATCGAGCTGCGGCACCTCCGGACGTTGACCGACGATACCGGAGTCCTCCAGCACTGCCGCTTCGCCACGCCCGACCGCAACCACGGCTACACGACCGACGACAACGCCCGCGGGCTCATCGTGGCCGCCCGCTACTGGGACCAGCGCCGGGACAACGATGTGCTCGGCCTGATGCAGACGTACCTGTCGTTTCTGTCGCACGCGATGGATGAGGACTCGGGCCAGTTCCGGGCCTACATGCACTACAACCGTTCGTGGGACGGCGGGCACGGCTCGGAGGACTGTCACGCCCGGGCGCTGTGGGCGCTGGGTGTCGGTGTGGCGTTGTGCCCGTATCAGTCGATGATTGCCCTGGCCACGCGGCTGTTCCTGCGGGGGCTGGAGGCGACGGAGCAGTTCGCCTCGCCGCGGGCATGGGCGTACGCCATCGTGGGCATCCACGAGTACCTGCGCCGCTTCGGCGGCGATTCCGAGGTCCGGCGGCACCGCCAACTGCTGGCCGACAAGCTGATGGGCTACTTCGCCGACCACGCCGAGGCGGACTGGCCCTGGTGCGAGGACGTGGTGACCTACGCCAACGCCAAGCTGCCTCACGCCCTGCTGATGAGCGGCAAATGGCTGCAGAACGGCGAGATGATCGACATGGGCAAGCGTGCCCTCGATTGGCTGCTGAAGATCCAGACCAACGAGGACGGGCATCTGTCGATCATCGGCACGAACGGCTGGTACCCCCGCGGGGGCGAGCGGGCCCGGTTCGATCAGCAGCCGGTCGAGGCCCACGCCCTGGTCGACGCCTGCATCGAGGCGTTCCACGTAACCCGCGAGAAGCACTGGCTGGCCGGAGCCCGCAAGGCGTTCAACTGGTACCTGGGCGACAACGACCTGCGGATCCCGTTGCATGACTTCACCACGAGCGGATGCCGGGACTCCCTGCACCAGGACCACGTCAACGAAAACCAGGGGGCCGAGAGCACGCTCGCCTGGCTGATGAGCTTGCTTCTGATGCACGATCTCCAGATGGAGTTGACGCTGGGCGAGCCACCTGCCGATAAAGATGTTGAGCAGAGACCCGCCCCGCGCGCCATCGAGCCCAGCGGACCCGTACTAGGAGCGAAGGTTAAGCGTCATGGCCGCACCGATCGTGATGATTAGCAGTTACCCCCCGCGCTTGTGCGGGATTGCGACGTTTTGCGAGGAAGCGAGGGAGTTCATCCAGCAGGCCAATCCCGACCGGGAGGTCCTCGTCATCAGCCACAATGACGGGGCCGGCGACGGGGTCATCCCGATGATGGACACCTCCAAGAGCGACTGGTGGAAGCCCGTCGCCGACGAAGTCCACCGCCTCGAGCCGTACGCCGTGCACATCGAGCATGAGTACGGCCTGTACGAGTACCACGACGAGCGCGGCCGGGGCGACGGCAACGAGGGCTTCCTCGACCTGCTGGACGCCATCAGCGACGTGCCGACGGTCGTCGAGCCGCACACGGTTCACGGGCGGCTGACCGATTTCGAGGCCGATTTCATCTTCAAGATGTGCCACCGGGCCGACGTGGTCATGTTCAAGTGCCACTACCAGAAGTGGCGGCTGGACTGGAACTTCGCCGGCCGGGGGTGGCCCACGCCTCGGAACATCTTGGTCGTGCCGCACGGCGCGCGTGATGATCGCCGCTACTCGCTCGCCGAGGTCACCGAACTGCGCGAGAAACTCGGACTCAACGATGTCCCCTACCTTTCCGACCACCTCGTGGGCCTGATCGGCTGGATCCAGTCGAACAAGCGGTGGGACATCCTCACGAGCATGTGGGAGGAGATCGCCAGCGAAATCCACGATCGGACCGGCGTGCAGTGGGACCTCCTGGCCGCGGGTACGATGCGCGACCCGAACCACAAGAAGGACTACGAGAAGTACCGCGACGAGGTCCAGCTCCTCGAAAGCAAGGGCCTGGCCCACTACTACGAGTTCGTCCCGCGCGGCGACGTGTACTACCAGATGATGGCGGTGTGCGACTTCATCGTGCTGCCGAGCACGGACGAGACGCAGTCCGGCACGCTGGCCCGGATCATCGCGCTGAACAAACCGTACATCACCACCGCGCCGCTCGAGGGGCTGACCGCCCAGACGCTGGAGAACCGAGGCGGGCTGCTTTTCACGACCAAGGAGATGCTCAAGCGGCACGTCATCGAGCTGGCCTGCAACGAGGACGCCCGCATGCGCATGGGCGAGAACCTCAAGCAGTACCTCGACAACACCGTGTCCTGGGGCGTCGTCGCCGGACAGTACAACGAGTCCTACGAGCTGGCCCGCGAGGCCGTCGCCACCGGAAAGCAGGTCCAGCTTCCGCTCGAGTTCTGATCGCCCGCGCCACTCGTACGGTTGGGCCGAACGGGCACTTACTCTTCCCGCATCCGGGCGCCGGGTATCCGCTCAGACCGTCCGCGCAGCAAGGTGCGGCAGAGACAAATGCTCCACCGCACCCTTGCTTCTGCGGCCGCGGCCGTGCCGCGGGCTCACTTCGGCGGAATCAGGACCGTGTCGATCACGTGAATCACGCCGTTGGAGGCCATGATGTCCGTCTGCGTAACCCGAGCGCTGCCGACGTGGACCTGCCCGTGCATGGCCCGGATCGGCAGGTGCTGCCCGCCGGCCGTCTCGGCCTCGTCCAACTTAACCACCTCGGACGCGGTCACCTTGCCCGGCACCACGTGGTACAGCAGCACGGCGGTCAACTTATCCTTGTCCGCCAGCAGGGACTCCAAGGTCCCGTGCGGCAGCTTGTCGAACGCCTCATCCGTCGGGGCGAACACCGTGTAGGGCCCAGGCCCCTTCAGCGTCTCTACGAGCTCGGCCGCCTGCACCGCCGTCACGAGCGTGTCGAAAGACCCCGCCGCTACGGCCGTGTCCACGATGTCCGGCTTGGCTCCTTCGCCGTGGCTGCAAGAAGGCCCGTGTTGATGGCCTCCGTGCGAATCCGCTTGCGGCCCGCAGCCAGCTACGGCCGCCGCCGATACCGCCAGAAGCGTCAGTAAGATTCTCATTCCATTGCTCCTTCTGTGCTGCTTCGGGTTTGTGAATTCAGGCGGCGGCGTGCTTCGGCTCGCCGTGATGGGCGGCATGGCCCACCAAGCCCACGGCCGCGACGAGCGCCGACAAGCCGACCAAGCCGTATACGATGCGGGCGAGGAAGCTACCCGCGCCGAAGATCGCCGCTACGAGGTCGAACTCGGCCAGGGCCACGAGGCCCCAATTGAGGCCGCCCACGATCAACAACACCAACGCGATTGTCTGCAAGGTCTTCATGGTATGTCTCCTCTGTCTGAGGCGCTACGAGCGCCGTTGTCCGTGAATCAACGCCATCACTTCCGCTCTGGCCGCCGGGTCGACAGCGTAGATACCCCTTGCGGCCGTCGTAATCATAGCGCCGTCCGTGCTGCGGACGCCGCGCATTTGCATGCACATGTGCCGGCCCTCAACGACCACCAGCACGCCGTGGGCCGATAGATGCCGGTCGATCGCGTCCGCGATCTGCCCGGTCATCCGCTCCTGCACCTGCGGGCGGCGGGCGAACACCTCAACGGTCCGGGCGAGCTTGCTCAGACCGACCACCCGCTTGCCGTCCGGCAGGTACGCCACGTGCGCCCGGCCGTAGAACGGCAACAGATGATGCTCACACATGCTGAAGAACGAGATGTCCCTCAGAAGCACCAGCTCGCCCGAAGACTCGTCGAAGACGCGCGAGAGGTGCTCGCCTGGATCACTCCAAAGCCCGGCGAAAATCTCCTGGTAGGCCCGCGCGACCCGCGAAGGAGTGTCCACAAGGCCCGGCCTCTCCGGGTCGTCGCCGACGGCCAGCAGGATCTCCCGGACCGCCTGTTCGATCCGCTCGGTATCGACGGCTGGGGCCGCCAGAGGTTCTGAGAGTTCCAGTTCTTCTTGCCGAACTTCTGTTTGGGTTGAGGTCGCGATCATTGGGCCATCCTTTCGTTGCTAGAATCGTTCAATTCATTCAAGGAATGCTATGCACAGCGGTGAAGAAACCACCACATGAATCCAGGCATTGGAAGCCAATAGATCGCAATCGCTTCATTGACAATATGTTGTATCTAGAACATTTTCTCTCGCCTATTTCGTTCAAAACGTCTATAGTGAAGTGACACGGTTGCAGGAGTGGGTTTGATGCTTCCAACGCTGAGCCCCAGGCAGTTGGCCCGAGCGATTGATGCAAGCGAGTCCTCCGTGAAGAGGTGGGCGGACGAGGGACTGATTGCGGCTCATCGGACGGCCGGTGGCCACAGGCGTATTCCGCGGCATGAGGCCGTGAGGTTTGTCCGCGCCACCGGCATCAGCGTGCTCGACCCGGGGGTGCTGGGCCTGGCGGAGGCGCCGGCGACTTCGCTCCAGCCGGCGGAAGACGACGCAGAACGCCTATTCGCCGCGCTGAATGCCTCCGACCGTGGGCTCGCGATTGGACTGATACACTCGTGGTTCCTCGCGGGCCGGTCCCCGGCCGAGATCTTCGACGGCCCGCTTCGCACGGCCATGGTCCGGATCGGGACGCAATGGGAGGATTCCCCCGACGGCATCGTGGTCGAGCATGTCGCCACGGGCATCTGTGCCGAGGCGATCGGGCGCATCCGCGCCGCCCTGCCGCCGGCCGCGGACGACGCGCCGGTCGCCGTCGGCGGCGCACCGACGGGTGATCCGTATATCCTGCCGAGCTTGACGGCCGCGACGGTCCTGCACGATCTGGGCATGAAGGCCGTCAACCTTGGCCCGGACACACCCCTGCCGGCCCTGCCCAAGGCCGCCGCGCGGGAAGACGCCGCCGTCGTGTGGCTGAGCGTCTCCTCTGAGCAAGTGGTCGAGGACGTGCGGACCGCCCTGCCCGAGCTCGCGGATCGCCTCGCCCGGCTCAGCACTGAGCTGGTCGTCGGCGGGCGCGTGCACGAGCGGCTTTGCCCGATGCGGCGAGCACACCTGACGTTCGTGTCCACGCTGGCCGAGCTGGCCGCCTTCGCGCGGGGGCTGATGTCCCCCGCCCGCACGACTCCGGGTCGCGGCTAGAGCGAGCCGCGATCGCTCGGGGCCCGCCCCTGCCGCGGCGCGGGCGGCGGATGGCTCGGCTACCTCCGACCGGGGGCGCGGCTGGGCAAGCCAGCCGCGCCACGCTCGGTCCTCAGCCGTCGATCCGCTCCATTACGCCAGCACGGCCTGGAGGTCCTCCTGCGGCGTCGAGATCGGCTTGAGGTCGAAGTTGTCCACCAGCACCTGGAGGACGTTCGGGCCGACGAAGGCGGGCAGCGACGGACCGATCCGCATGTCCTTGACGCCGAGGTGCAGCAAGCTCAGCAGGATCGCCACGGCCTTCTGCTCGTACCAACTTAGGATCAGCGACAGCGGCAACTCGTTGATCTCGCAGTCGAAGGCCTCCGCCAGGGCCCCGGCGATCTTGATGGCCGAGTAGGCGTCGTTGCACTGCCCCACGTCCAGCAGCCGCGGAATGCCGCCGATGTCGCCGAAATCCATCTTGTTGAACCGGTACTTCCCGCAGGCCAGCGTCAGGATGGCGCAGTCGTCCGGCACCTGCTGGGCGAATTCCGTGTAGTAGTTCCGCCCGGTCTTGGCCCCGTCGCAGCCGCCGATCAGGAAGAAGTGGCGGATGTCGCCGGCCTTGACGGCCTCGACGACCTTGTCGGCCACGCCCATCACCGCATTGTGGCCGAAGCCGACCGTGATCGTCTTCTCCTCGGCGTCCTCCGCGAAGCCCGGCGCCGCCATCGCCGCCTCGATCACGGGAGAGAAGTCCTTCGGCCCGCCGGGGTTGTCGGGGATGTGCGTCACGCCCGGCCAGGCCACAAGACCCGTGGTGAAGATGCGATCCTTGTAGCTGTCCTTGGGCTTCTGGATGCAATTAGTGGTCATCAGAATCGCGCCGGGGAACTCGTCGAACTCCTGACGCTGGTCCTGCCACGCCCCGCCGTAATTGCCGACGAGGTGCGGGTGCTTCTTCAGCGCCGGGTAGGCATGGCAGGGCAGCATCTCGCCGTGCGTATAGACGTTGACGCCCTTGCCGGCGGTCTGCTCCAGCAGTTCGGACAAGTCCTTGAGGTCGTGCCCGGAGACGACGATGCACTTGCCCTTCACGGGGGTGATGCGAACCTGCGTCGGCTCGGGGCTCCCGTACAGGCCGGTGTTCGCGCCGTCGAGCAACTCCATCGCCTTCAGGTTGATCTCGCCGGCCCCGAGGGCCTTGGCGGTCAGCGCCTGCGGGTCCGTCGGCTCCTCGGCGAGGTAGCTCAACGTCTCGTGGAATCTGCCGAACAACTCATCGTCCGTGTAGCCCATGACACGGGCGTGATCCGTATAGGCCGCGGCACCCTTGAGCCCGTAGTACGTCAGTTCCTGCAGCCCGGCCACGTCCTCGCCGTACTTGTCGATCCGCTTCTGAATCGTGACCTGTTCGCCCGTGCGGAGCAGATCGTCCATGTCGCCCGTATTTTCCCACCACGCCACCTCGGCATTGAGTTGCTCGGGCTCCCTGCCGGCCTCGCGGGCGGCCTTCTCGTACATTTCGACCGCCTTCCGGCGGATCTCCGCCCCGCGCGCGATCGTCTCCTGAAGCCGCTCGGGGTCGAAGTCCACGTTCGTCACGCAGGCGAACATCGCCTCCGTCACGAATGCGTCGACCTCGTCGTCCTTCGCGCCCAGCTCGCGGGCCCGGTGCGCGTAACGGGCAATGTCCTTGACGGCGTAGTTCAGCACGTCCTGGAGCGTGGCCGTCTCCGGGTCCTTGCCGCACACGCCGTGGGCCGTGCAGCCGGTCCCCTTGGCGGTTTGCTCGCATTGATAGCAGAACATGTTCATCGTCTAGCTCCTTCGGTTCGAGTTCGTATACGGTATCAGTTCCATACGGCTTCTTGCGGCGGTCCGGCCGCGGTGTCTCGCTCGTATCACAGCAGTCGCGTCTGAGATGTCGGCCGAGGCGTCTTGATCACCAGCACGGCCAACGGCTCATCGCCCGTGTTCTCCCAGCGGTGGCGGATATCCCCGGGGCTCTCGACCAGTGCATCGGCGCCGACCTCCCGCTGCTCTTCGCCGATCTCGACCCGGCCCCGCCCGTGCAGCACGTAGAAGCACACGTCCACCGGCGTGATGTGGGGCTTGAGCCCCTCGCCGGGCTGGAGCGTCAGGTGCACGACTTGTGCGTGCTCACTGTCGTGCAGCTTCCGGGCCGCCACGTCATGCGGGTTCGGCATCGGGTCCGTCTCGTCTACGGTGCGTATGCGAATCATATGCGGGCATCCTTCCGGTGCCGTCTCAGGCCACCTTGAGTCCGTTTACCTCCTGCACGCGACCGTCGACGGTGACGGTCACGACGTTCAGCGGCATATCCAGCCCCGACGCCTCGACGGCGTTCCGCGCCAGCGTCTCCAGGCCGCCGCAGCACGGGACCTCCATCCGCACGACCGTTACGGAGCGGATGTCGTTACCGGCGAGGATCCGCCGCAACTTGGAATCATATCCGTCCGTCTCATCGAGCTTGGGGCAGGCCACGGCCACGGTCCGACCGGCCAGGAACCGGTCGTGGAAGTCGCCGACGGCGTAAGCCGCACAATCGGCCGCCAGCAGCACGTCCGCGCCGTCCCAGATCTCACCACCGGGCGGCAGCAGCGCGAGCTGCACCGGCCACTGGCCCAGGCGGGACGGGCCGCCCGCCGATGCGTCGCCCGCCGGCTCGGTGGCTTCCCGCGGCCCTGCGGCGCCGTCGAGCTTTCGCACCATCGTGCCCGGGCAGCCGCAGGCCAGCGGCTCGGGGGTCTCCTCTTCCGCGGGCTCCTCCGCCGGCGCTTCGTCCCCGGCGAGGTGCGCCTCGACGGCCTCTTCGTCGAAGTCCGCCGCCGGGCGCCGCTCGATCGTGATGGCGTCCTTGGGGCAAGCGCCCAGGCAATTGCCCAGGCCGTCGCACAGGTTGTCAGCCACGAGCCGGGCCTTGCCGTCGATCACACGGATGGCGCCCTCGGCACAGCTCGGCACGCACAGCCCGCAGCCGTCGCACTTGTCCTCGTCGATTCGAACAACCTCTCGCATCCGGGTCGTCATGGCTGTCTCCTTCGACCGGGCTCCCCGGCCGTGTCCGTACAGTTGTAGCAACCGGGCGAGATGGACACCTTGACGTGGGTCAAATCACGCCACGAATGGCGCACAATTTCTGCAAACTCAGTTTAGAGAAATAGTTACCCCAGGGAGAATTCTGCATCGCCGGGTGCGTCCCACTCTCGGCCCCCGCCGGGCCGAGGGCCGTCCACGGTAAGGCGAGGGTAGCGGCGAACCCGGATTCGCCCGATCCGTGCAATCCTGGACGGCTTACTCGGAGGCGAGTTGCTCCAGGCGCGTGCGGTCGCGGATGGAAATCTCTCGCCCCTTCACGGAGATGACCCCCGCATGGCCCAGCTTCGTCAGCGCCCGGCTGAGCGTCTCGGCCGCCGTGCCGAGCTGCGCCGCCAACTCGCCTTTCGTGCCTGGCAGGCGAAACCGGTCGCCCCCGGCCCGGTCCGCTTCCTCCAGCAGCGCCCCCGCCACGCGAGCCGGCACTTCCTTCAGCGACAGGGCCTCGATCAACGTCGCGAACTCGTGCAGCTTGGCCGCCATGCCCGCGAGCATCCCCAGCGCCAGCCGGGGCTCGCGCTCCACCGCCTCCCGCACGACCCTCCCCGGCACGGCCAGCAACCGGACTTCCTCGGCCGCTTCCGCATGTGCCGGATACACCCCGCCGGCCAGTACGGCCGCCTCGGCGAAGGTCTGGCCCGGCCCGTACATGTGCAGGATCTGCCGGTCCCCCGCCGGTGAGAGCTTGTAGACGACCACGCGCCCGGCAAGCACAACGAAGAACTGCTCCGCGTCGCCCTCCTCGGCAAAGATGAGGTCCCCGGCCTTGCAGGTCCGCGTGCGACAACGGCCGACCAGCCAGTCGATGGTCGGCCCCCCAAGCGACGCGAACATGGGCACGCGGCGGAGCGACTCGCGGATGTCGCCGTCGCGGCCGGTCACGCGCCCGCCTGTCCGCCGCCGACCTTGGCGGGCTCTCGCCCGAACGGTGAGATCTCCCGCAGGCGGCGGATGACCGGCGGAAGCACTTCGATCACCTTGTCGACGTCCGCGTCCGTGTTGTAGACGCTGAGCGAGAAGCGGATGGACCCGTGCGCGGCCGTGTAGGGCACGCCCATGGCCCGCAGGACGTGGCTGGGCTCCAAGCTGCCCGTCGTGCAGGCCGAGCCGCTCGATGCGCAGATGCCGTGTTGGTCCAGCATCAGCAGGATCGACTCGCCCTCGATGTACTCGAAGCTGATGTTCGTCGTGTTCGGCAGGCGGTGTTCCGGGTCGCCGTTGACGCGGGCGTCCGGGCAACGGGCCAGCAACTCGCGCTCCAGCCGGTCGCGCAGCTCGGCCACGCGCGTTCGCTCCTCGTTCATCCGCTCGGCCGCCAACTCCGCGGCCCGCCCCAGTCCGACGATCTGGGCGACGGCTTCAGTCCCGCCGCGCCGGTTGCTCTCCTGGTGCCCGCCGACCATGAACGGCTGGAAGCGACAGCCGCGGCGAACGTACAAGGCCCCGACGCCCTTCGGCGCGTGCAGCTTGTGCCCGGACAAGCTCAGCATGTCGATCGGCAGGTCCGCCAGCCGCATCGGGATCTTCCCGACGGCCTGCACGGCGTCCGTATGGAACGGCACGCCCTGGTCCCGGCACATGGCGCCGATCTTCTCGACGGGGAACACGACGCCGGTCTCGTTGTTCGCCCACATGATTGACGCCACGGCCGTGTCGTCGCTCAGCGCATTGCCGAGATCCGGTAAATCCAGCGTGCCGAGGGCGTCGACCGGGAGCTCGATGAGCCGGTATCGCGGCATCGGCCCGCCGCCCTTGGCCAGGCGCAGGCAGAGGTTCCGCACCGCCGGGTGTTCCACGCGGGTGGTCACGAGGCGGCGCCGCGCCGGAAACACGTGCAAAGCGCTGCGGATGGCGGTGTTGTCGCTCTCCGTGCCACACGAGGTGAAGACGATCTCCGTCGGATGGCAGCCGAGCAGGTGGGCCACCTGCTGCCGTGCCCGGTCAACGTCGCGACTGATCCGCCCGCCGAAGCTGTGGATGCTCGACGCGTTGCCGTACCGATCGCTGAGGAACGGGGTCATCGCCTCACGGACCTCGTCGGCGACGCGTGTTGTGGCGTTGTTGTCCAGGTATGTCACGTCATCCATTGCAGTTCCCATCTCAACGCAGCCGGCGCAGGGTTCGCCGATAGTTGTGAACCGCCGCCCCATTCTTCCTGCATTCCCTTGCGTTACTGGCGGTCTCTATGCTGCAAGCTGCTGTTGTCATTCCTCGTCGCCGAGGCGTTCGCTGACGTCCTCGACGTGAATCTCCGGGTCCACCAGTTCGCGAAGCTTGCCGCCGATGTTCTTGTCGGCCGTGAAGTCCCGCGTCCGGCACCACGCGCACTTGCCGCGGAAGGCGACCTGCACCTTCGTCCCGATCACGTCCACTAACTCGATGTCGCCGCCGTCCTGCTGGAAAATCGGCCGCAGCTCGGCGTCGATCACCTCCTCGACGCGACACATCCGCTCGAGGTTCGTCATCGGTCGCGGCTCCGTCTCGGCCGGTGGAGCGCCCGCCTCGGCTCGGGCCTCGGAGATGATCTGCTCGATCTTCGGGTGGCACGCCCCGCAACCGCCGCCGGCCTTGGTGTAGTGCGTGACTTGCTCGACGGTCTCCAGCCCGTGGTCTCGCACGACCTTGGCGATGAGCTTGTCGGTTACGCCAAAGCACTGGCAGACGACCTCGCCCTCATCCTCCAGCTCGAACGGCCGGCCGCGATGCGTGGCAATCGCCTTCTGCAGCGCCTCCATGCCCATGACCGAGCAGTGCAGCTTGGCCTCTGGCAGCCCGCCGAGGTAGTCGGCGATGTCGTCATTCGTCACCGCTCCGGCCTCGTCGACGGTTTTGCCCTTGATCAACTCGATCAGGGCGTCGCTGGAGGCGATGGCGCTGGCGCAGCCGAACGTCTGGAACTTGGCGTCCTCGATCCGACCGTCGTCGTCCAGGCGCGCGGTCAATCGCAGCGCGTCGCCGCAGGTGATGTTGCCGACCGTCGCGTCCAGGTCCGGCTCGTCGACCTCGCCGACGTGGCGCGGGTTGAGGAAGTGATCTCTGACTTTGTCCGTGTAGTCCCACATGGCACGAAGATTCCTTTCGAGCCATTGTAGCCCCGTAAACGGGTCAGAAACCGCGGAGCAGTTCGATCAGCATGTCGACGCCCTGATCCAGCACGTCATCGGGCGTCGTCAGCGGAGGC
This sequence comes from uncultured Planctomycetaceae bacterium, assembly GCA_964531695.1. GTDB lineage: Bacteria > Planctomycetota > Phycisphaerae > SM23-33 > SM23-33 > JAGXKT01. The sequence goes on from CAZHEH010000012.1 coordinate 70,696, forward strand.
GCGATCCGCAGCACGTGCGTCTGGGCGATGCACACCAACAGGCCGCGGCGCATCGCCTCGAGGAACACCGGCTTGGCCTCGACGGCCAGCTCCATGCCGATCATCATGCCCTTGCCCCGGACCTCCCGGATGCAGCCGATGTCTGCGTCGCGGAGTGCCGCCGTGATCCGCTCGCCCTTCTCCGCGGCCCGTGCCACGAGGCCCTCCTCCTCGATCAACTCGACGGCCGCCAGCCCGGCCGCGACGCACAGCGGGTTGCCGCCCATCGTGGAGGCGTGCTTCCCCGGGCCGAGCACGTCCTGATACTTCGGCGCGGCGATGCACACGCTCAGCGGCGCCCCGCCGCCGAGGGCCTTGGCGACGGTCATCACGTCCGGCTCGATACCGAAGTGCTGGTGGGCGAACCACTTGCCCGTTCGGGCCGGGCCGGTCCAGACCTCGTCGCAGATCAGCACCAGACCGCGCTCGTCGCAGAGCTTCCGCAGGCCCGGCAGGAAGGCCGCATCGGGTACGCGGACGCCGCCCTCGCCCTGGATCGGTTCCACGATCACGCCGGCCGTCTCGTCGTCAATCAGTGCCCCGACGCTCGCCAGGTCGCCGTACTCGGCCTTGGCGTTGCCCGGCAGCATCGGTTCGAAGCCCTGCTGGTATTTCTCCGGCGTCAGCGACAGGGCCCCCATGGTCCGCCCGTGGAAGCATCCGTGGAAGCTGATGATCTTGTACCGGCCGTCGCCGGCGGCCAGTCGGGCCAGCTTCAGCGCCGCCTCGACGGCGTCTGCGCCGGCATGAGCGAAGAAGGCCTTGCCGCCGAAGCCGTGGCCCGTCAGCTTACGCGCCAGCTCCACCTGCGGCTCGCTCGTGAAGAAGTTGCCGTGGCACCAGAGCGTCTCGGCCTGGCGTTTGACGGCCTCGACGATCTTCGGGTGGCAGTGGCCGGCCACGCCCGCGCCGCCGAAGCCGGCGAAGAAGTCGATGTACTCCTTGCCGTCTGCGTCCCACAGGCGGGCCCCCTCGCCGCGTTCGGCCGCCAGCAACCGCGTGCCGTAGTTCGGCATGAGGTACGTGTCCGTCGCCTGAATCAGCTTTTCGCTTCCGGTGCTCATTGCAGCTCTCCCATGAATTCGGTCTTTCTACGCGGCCGCTCCGCACCCGTCAAGCGGCTCGTCAGGGCATCAACCGGGCGATACAATGCACTGACACGGAATGGGGAGAAGCCCATGGCTCGATCTCGCATGCTGATGCTGTTGGCCCTGCCGGCCGTGCTGTCGGCCGGTTGCGGCCGAAAGCTGACCGTCCGGCACTACCCGGACTTCTACTCCGCCGACCTGGAGACGCTGGCCGTCCGCCCGTTCGAAAGCGAGTCCATCCGCGGCGAGGACGCCGGGCGCTTCGTGACCCAGCGCGTCGTCGCCGCCCTGCGCGTTAACGGCACGTACACGGTGCTCACGCCGGACGAAGCGGGCGGGGCCGGACCGGTCCCTGCGCTCGAGGCCGATCTCGTGCTCGACGGGCGTGTGCGGTCTCTGGACGCCTCGCGCGGCATCTGGCTCGACCGGGGCTCGTGGGGCTACGGTTACGGCTACTACGGTTGGCGAAGCTATACCACGGGCTTCGGGATGATCGGGCATATCCCCGTCTACGGATATAGCGAACGCGGCCATGGCTACGCCGCGGCCCGCATCGAGGTGCGCGATGCCGCGGGCCAAGTCGTCTTCGGGCCGGAGCGCTTCCAGGCACGTACGGGCGCAGGGTACACCTACACGACGGAGGAAGAACTGCTCGACGCGGCCGCCCGTGAATTGGCCCGGCTCATCGTGGATCAGATCGCCGTCGCCCCGCGCGAGATCACGATCGATCCGGGCAAGGCGCTGCGCACCGCGCGGCGCCACGGCGGCACGCTTCAATACACGGACGACTTCGACTCGGCGGACGGGACGGTCGTCGTCGTGCTGGCCCTGCCGGCCGGCGCGGCCGGAAACCCCTTCCGCGTGGTGATCGCACGTGGGTCGGCCGAGGTCGCCTCCCGCTCCATCGTCTGGCCCGCGGCGCAGGACCGCTTGGAACTGGAGTTTGATATGGCGACGCTCCCGGCGTCGCCCGAGGAGCCCTCCCCGGAGGACGGCGACCGCTTCGCGGCCCGGCTCGTGTACGACGGACAGACGGTCCTGACGAAAGACTTCGAGTTGGACGACTGAACCTTCACCGTACGGGAGAACGCCGGGAGCGCCGCCGCGGCCGCGACAGCGCTCCCGATTGGGCAGCAGTTGGATTGTCCTTGTATGGCTCGGCGCGGCTCGCTCAGACCGGCAGCGCCTCGCGACGTTCCATCGCATCCCGCATCTTGGCCAGGGCTTCCTTCTGCACTTGGCGGACGCGCTCGTTACTCAGCCCCACGGCCTGGCCGACCTCCGCCAGCGTCTTGCCCTTCTCTCGACCGTCGAGGCCGAACCGCTCGATGACGACCATCCGCTCGGTCTCGCTGAGCCGGGCGCGGTTGCGGGCGATCATCTCGCGAAGCTCATCGACCGCGATGTCACGCTGCATCTCGTGGCGGTGGACGTCGTAGTCGCTGGGCTCCAGCTCCGGGTCGTAGGACACACCGAAGCGGGTCGTGTAGCGCCCCACCTTGGTTGCCATGCGGTTGAAGCCCTTGAGGATCGCCCGGCAGGCATAGGTCGAGAACTTGAAGCCGCGGGACACGTCGAAGTTCTCGATGGATCGAAGCAGCGCCATGTAGCCCTCGGAGATCAGCTCCGAGAACGCCACGTTCGGAATCCGCGTCCGCTTGGCCATCGCCACCACCAGCCCCATGTTCGCCGAGACGAGCTGCGCCCGCAGCTCCATCGCGCGGTCCTGCCATTCCAGCATGGCCAGCGCCCGCGTTCTGCTCGGCTCCCGCTGCTGCCGCTCCGCAAGCTGCGCCAGGCGATGGCGGGCGTAGTTGTAGCGGAGGAACAGCTCCCGCTCCTCGTCCTTGCTGAGTACCGACTTCCGGCCGGCCTTGGGCGCAGCTTCGTCTGGCACTTCGGGGAACAGCGTCCACTTCGGCACATCGATATCCGGGGCGTCCGGGCCGAAATACCGCTGTCCAGCCGTGGGTTCGTCAAACGTCGGGTGCCAGACCGGGTCGATCTTCTCGGGGATTCGCCGATAGCACTCGTGCTGCCGCTCGCTGAGCGAGCATCTGGGCCCGCATGCCTCGCAATTCGCTTTGCTCATGGTCGGGGTCATCGTAAGACTCCTTTCCAGCCCACCCGGCCTTTCGGCCGAGGGGCGGTCATACATCCTGTCCACACTCGTCCGGGTCGGTTACCTTGGGCTCGTCTAAGGCCTCTACCGAGCATCCCGGGCAGTAGCCGCGGAAGCTCAGTTCGCAATCCACTATTTCGTAGTCACTTACCCGGTTCGCCGCCTCCAGCAGCTCGCCGAACTCACCCGCCGCCACGTCCGCGACTGCCCCACAGCTCATGCAGCGTACGTGGTAGTGACGGTGCAGGCCGCCGTCATACCAACTCTGGGCGTCACCCAAGCACAGCTTCCGCACAAGTCCATGCCTGCTAAGAAGATCCAGGTTTCGGTATACCGTGCCCAAGCTGATGTTGGGCACCCGCTCCCGCACCCGCTCGTAGACCATGTCTGCGGTCAGGTGGCGGTTCGGCACGGACAGCTCCGCCAGAATCGCCCGGCGCTGCTGATTCATCCGGATGGGCGACTCGCCGTTATGGCTTGCTTGATTCATATCAGTAACCATTACTATTCTCGGGTATCGTAAAGCACACCATGAGACCCGTCAACGGAATCTGCCGGGAAAATGGAAATTTTTTCGCCTTGGGCCACTACGGGGCGGCAAGAAGGCACCTGGAGCGCTTAGAATCTGGGGGCGAAGTGGTTCTCGCAGATGGGCCGGCCCTTATCGGCCGGCGCCCCGCCGAATAGCGAAGGAGGCCGCATGATGCCGGCTTGCCCCTGTACGCGTTCCCTACCCTTGGTTCCCCTCGTCTTTCTCCTGGCGGCTTTGAGCGGCTGCGGCATGGTGCAGGAACCGGACGCGCGTATCACGGGCGTGCAACTCCAAGACGTCCGGCCGACGGACGCCACCATGCTCTTCGACATTGAGGTCGAGAACCCCAACGCCTTCTCCCTGCCTCTGGCGAACGTGGACTACGCCCTTTCCAGCCAGGGCCGCCGCTTCCTCGACGGCAAGGCCGACGTCCAGGGCACTGTCCCCGCCGCCGGCCGGAAGTCACTCGGCGTGCCGGTCCGCATCAGCTTCGTTGAGTTGGTGGAGACGGTCAGCCAGGCCCGCCCGGGCGTCGAGATTCCCTACACGGCAGACCTGGGCCTGTCGGTCGACCTGCCCGCACTGGGCCCCGTTCGGGTGCCCATGAGCCGGGAGGGCACGCTGTCGATCCCGTCGGCGTCGGGCTTGCTCGAACACCTGCGGGAACTGGCCGAGTAGCCACGAAACCGCCCAAGGCCTGAGCGCCCTCGTGGGCGGGATTCCGTGCGCCTTTTCGGGGCATATCGTATGTTTCCCGATGGATTTCGTGCGGCCGGGGTCCGGAACTCTACGGAGGACGGGCCGCACTGCGGGTGCCGGAGTTTCTTCGAGCGAGGTCTTCTCCGGCAGGGCCATTTACATTTTGACAGGCGACCTGCGAGGGCGCCATTGCGTATGCCCGGCCGATCCGGGGAATCCCTGGTATGTTCCGCCTCATCGTAACTCACCATCGCCCAGCATGCAGCCGATAGGGTCGAGGAGCCCCAGCCGAGCGTCCGTGGGCGGTCGGGAACGACCTGGGATCCAGCTTCTTGTAAGCGTCTGAAAGAAAGATAGATACGACGTAGCGGGCCGCTTTGCGTCCCATAGTGGAGTTCTGCAATGCGCACGATCGCTGTTGTCAACGAAAAGGGGGGAACCGGCAAGACCACAACCGCTGTGAACCTTGCAGCGGCCTTGGGCCGGGCCGGTCGCCGGACGCTCCTGGTGGACCTGGACGGTCAGGCGGCGGCGTCGCGATGGGTTGGCGTCGAAGAGGACCATCGCCTCGCCGAAGCCATCATCCGCGGCGGCGGGCTGGAGCCGATTCCCGACGTCCTGCCCGGAGTGTCGCTGGCGCCGTCGTCGGGGAAGCTGGACTCGGTCGCGCATGAACTCCGGCCGACACAGGGCGGGCAACTCCGCCGCGCTCTGGCCCCCCTGTCCGATGACTACGAATACGCCCTGATCGACTGCCCCCCGAGCTTGGGCAACCGACTGATCGGCAACGCGCTGTTGGCCGCCTCACACGCGATTGTCCCCGTCGAGCCGTCCGTTCTGGCGCTCGACGGGCTTCGCATGCTGCTGACCACGCTCCAGGACGTTCGCGACGGCTTCGACCACCCCATCGAGCTGATCGGCGTGGTCGTCTGCCGCTTCGAGACGCGGACGCGACTGAGCCGACTCGTACTGGCCGAGCTGAATCGGGCACTGCCCGGACACGTGTTCGCCACGACGGTCCGCGAGACCGTCCGCATGCAGGAGTGCCCCGCCAGCGGTGAGAGCATCCTGACCTTCTCGCCGGACTGCAACGCGGCCGAGGACTATCTCGCCCTGGCCGAGGAACTCCTGGCGGGTGGGCCCGCGGCCTCGGCCGAGACGCGAGCGGCGGAGGGCGACCTGCTGGGCCACCACGAGCTGACCGAGGAGGACCGAGACGCCGTGCTGGGCTTCCGCCAGAAGGCGGCGGACCTGATCTGCGGCCGCCGGAAGCCCGCCGCCGATTTCGACGAAGACCCGGACGAGCCCAAGCCGGAATCGCCCGAGGCGCCCGAGGCAGAGGCAGACGAGCCGTCCGATACGGCGGCGGACGAGCCCCCGGCCGAAAGCGAAGCGCAGGAGCCGTCGCCCGAGGAAGCGTCCTCGCCGGAATGCGGCGTGGAGCCATCGAATCACCCGCTGGGCGAGTTGTCCCAGGCGTGCCATGAGGGCCCGCCCGTAGCCGTGGAATTCGTCGCGTCCGGGGAGACCCCCGCACCCGACGTTGAAGCCGAGGAATCCGTCACCGAGGTGGCGCCCACAGCGGACGTGCAGGAGTACGAGCCGGCCGAGACCGTCGACAATGGAGAGACGGTCCGGGTCGAGGACAAGCGTTCACCGGATGACACGGCCGACGCGGACGATTCGGCCGCAACGATCGGAACGGCGAGCGCCTCCCCTCCCCCGCCGCCAGCGCCGGAGGATGCGCCCGAGCCGATTTCGGGGCCGTCCGCAGAAGCGGCACCTGCGCCGACGGTCGTCAGCATCATGGCGGAAGACCAGCAGCCGCCTCGGCCCGACTCGTCCGAGGACGGCGAGGAGTGGCAAGCGGAACGCACCGCGTCGGGTTCGCGGCTTCGCAAGCTGGTGCCGCTGTCCGCCGTGGGCGCCTGCCTTGTGGCCGCGGGCGTCGCGGGATACGTCCTGCTGGCACGGCAGGCCGAGCCGAGCCCGGCCGCCGCGGAGGGCCCCGAGCCGGCTACTGTCCGCCAGACCCCAGATTCGCCGGGCGAAGCGACGCCCGTGCCGGACCCAGCCATCCCCGAAGTGGAGGAACCGGCCGAAGCCGAGTACGTCGCCCCGCCGTTCGGGCCGGACCCCGAGCCGATGGAGGATTTCGTTGCCGAGGTGCCGCCGACGGATCCGGAACCGAAGCTGCCCCCCGCGGACACTCCCGAACCGATAACGGCCGAGCCACCGTTGATTGCCGAAGCCGAACCGGAGCCGGAACCCGCCTTGCCGGAGGCCCCTTCCGAGACGGCCGGCCCGACGCCGGATGTGCCGACCGACGACCCGTTGCCCATGACGAAGGATGCCACGCCTGAGCCGCCGGCGGAGCCGAAGATCATCTCGCTCGGAGACATCTCGCTGGCGGGCTGGACCTCGGTGAAGGTTTCGTGCGTGCTGGAGAGCCCCGACCGCCCGCAGGCCATCCTCAACGGGCAGATCGTTTCGATCGGCCAGCGGATCGGCGACGGCCGGCTTGTGGGGGTCGTCCCCTCCGGCGTTGAGATCGAGCTGGACGGCAAGACGCACACGGTCGCGGTCGGTGAGACGTTCAATGTCACGGCCGGGCCGCAAGCCCCGGTCGCCGAGGCGGAGCCGGAGGGGGAGGCGGAGTCCGAGGTAGAGGCGGAGCCCGACAGCCCGCCCGAGGACGAATGAGCCGAACCCCAACCGCCGCTACGCCAACCCCGAGAGGGAACCATGAGCCAAGCCGCCAACCTCATCATCGGACGCCTGGGACCGACCGGAGCCGAAGCCGACCGGCCGGCCCGAAAGCCGGACCGCGGGCGGAGCAGCTACGGAATCAGCCGTTTGGGAATCTGCCCCGCCGCGGAAGAGCAGGCCCCTCCCGCCGAGGCCGAGACCGAGCCGTCTCCCGCGGACCTGGCACCGCTCTTGGATGAAGCTGCGGAGCCGCCGGTCGCGGCGCCGCCCGAGACGCCCGTCCGGTTCGCCGAACCGGTCGTGACAGCGTCCGAAGCGGTTGCGGCCGAGGCCACGATGCTCCCGCTGACCCAAGACGCATGGGCGAACTGCCGGAAGTGCACTTTCAAGCTGCCGTACGAGTTGGCCGGACGGCTCAAGCACTACGCGAAGGTCGCCGGCAAGTATCAGTACCTCGTGGCGACGGATGCGATCCGGCGGTACCTCGCCGAGCTCGGCCCGGCGCTTACCTACCCGCCCGATCCGCCGGCGACACGGTCCGCGGATAACCCAGGGGACGCTCCGCCTCCGTCCGAGCCCGACACGCAGCTCCCGGCCGTGCGGAACGAACTGCCCCAATGGATGCAGCGGCTGGTCGGCGGCCCTCCCGATTAGCACGAAGCTGGTGCCAATATTGACCCGCCGCCGGAACTGTAATCACGCGCGGCAGGACTCGAACCTGCAACCTTCGGTTCCGTAGACCAATCGACGCCGTCGCC